>NZ_QMEA01000009.1 GCF_012912105.1 Brasilonema sp. UFV-L1 | reverse complement strand
GCGGAGGACTTACGGCGAAGAAGTTAAATCCGTTTGTATCGGAATTATTTCTCCTTCCTCTGTCTCTGGTGTGTCACGCCAGGTGCTACCCTCCGGGAAGCCGCCCTCCGGGCGTCTACAAGTCGGGAAACTCTAGCCGAGCACTGGCTCCTCTCTTGCCTCGTGCGGTTTTTTAATCATTCAGATGCTACCGGATTTGATATTAACGTGAGTTCGACAGAGTTGAAAAAGGCACAAAAAAGCGCTCGACAGTGCTCATACTAAAAGACGCATGGTGTCAAGCGTAATAGAAAAAAATCATCACAAACCAGCCATTTGCTGTTCATGTGCCGACAGCATCATCTGTGCTAACTCTAAGTAAGCTTCCTCACCCGTTTGTAGCACGAACATCGCAACTGCGACAGGACAAGCACAATACAGTTCGACAATGTGATCCTGCATCCGAGGCCACACCCGGCCTCCGGCATCCTGGTACCGTTGAAGCAGATGAGTCAGGGCAGACTCACCGAAAATGCCGTAGTAAGCGGCAAAGTCCGTTGCTGGATCGGCAACCTCGGCTTCCGTCCAGTCCAGCAGTCCAGTCACTCGGTAGTTCTGGTCAACCAAAATGTGTCCTGGGTGCAAGTCGCCGTGGATCAGTGCTGAGTGCTTGGGCCAATACGTGTCGTCGGCGAGCCAATTCTGCCACCTCTGCCATATCAACTCCGAGACTCCCAGCAGGGGTTTCGCTTGATCCATCTTCTTAGCAAGTGATTGCCGAACCTCGGCAGGCTGCAGCACCCGGACGCCAGCCTCAGACGCCGCATCGTGATCAATGGCGTGCAGGGCTGCGATAGCCTCAGCCAACGAGTCAACAAAGGCGACGGGGAGCGACTGCTGGTCGATGTACCAATCGTAATTCTTGGCTACCGGATTCACGGTAGCGGCTGGAGTACCGGCAAGTCTGGGGTAGGCGATCAGCTCTTCTGTGTTCACTCGCCATTCCGGTACAGCAACTGGGAGGTGCTTACGCAGCAGATCCAGCACTCGGTTTTCGCTGGCTGCCCTTTCAATGACGTCGAACCGCCTGGGTGCCCGTAATACCCATGAAATCCCGTCTTCGTCGGTGGCGAACGCAACGAGGAAATCGACTCCTGATGCGTTGAGTTCTACGTTTTCGGCGTTCAGTCGAAGACCGTGCTTTTGGGCGACAGCCAGAAATTCCGCAGTGCTGTTGATGATCATCGGCTTCATGGGAGATGAATCTTCGGATATCGAACTCAATATTTATTGATACCCATCTACCTTGATCAATTACAGAATTTTTCCACGCAGCGAATGAACATTTCCACACCCATCGCTAGGATGGTTTCGTCAAAATCAAATCGAGGATGATGGTGAGGATAAGCCAATCCTTTGTCAGGATTTGCGGAACCAAGGAAGAAATAGCAACCAGGCACCTGTTGCAAGAAGTAAGACATATCCTCGCCGCCCATTGTTTGGCATTCAGGAACAACACCTAGAGGCGTTTCTACCACTTCTTCAGCAACTGAGCGCACCAAGTCCGCGATCGTAGCATCATTGATAACTGGTGGGTAAAGTGACCAGCAATTAAAGTCATAACTAGCACCATGACTCTGACAAATTCCCGCAATAATTTGCTCAATGCGCTGCTTAAAAAAGCCTTCATATGCTGGATTAAAATACCTTACGGTACCACTCATCCTTGCTGTATCAGCAATCACATTATTTCTGGTTCCAGCGTGGAGTTCGCCCACTGTCACTACTGCTGAGTCAATAGGGTTGACGTTACGAGCGACAATTGTTTGTAAGGCATTGACGATTTGGGCAGCAACCACCACTGAATCAACAGTTTGATGGGGCATAGCACCGTGTCCGCCTTTACCCATAATTGTACATTTGAATGTTTCTACAGCTGCCATCAATGCACCAGCGCGGACACCTAGTGTCCCCAAAGGCAAATTATTCCAAAGGTGTAATCCGATAATCGCGTCAACATCAGGGTTTTTCAACACCCCGGCTTCTATCATCGGCTTCGCGCCTCCTGGTCCTTCTTCTGCTGGCTGGAAGATAATTTTGATAGTACCAGCAAAAGTCTCTCGATTTTGATGAAGATAGTATGCTGTTCCTAGGGCAATTGCTGTATGTCCGTCATGTCCACAGGCGTGCATCACCCCATCATGTTGCGAGCGGTAGGGTACCTCGTTCAGTTCTTGAATGGGCAAAGCGTCCATATCCGCTCGAATTGCTAACACTTTTTGAGGACTGAGATTGTTACCCCTGATGGTGGCTACAATCCCAGTTTGAGCAATACCAGTTTGATGCTCAATTCCCCATTCCTGCAATTTCTGCGAGACAAACTGGGCGGTGAGTTTTTCTTGGAAACCCAATTCTGGTTTTTGATGCAACTGTCGTCGCCACTCCACAAGTTGCGGTTGCAGTGAACGAATGGAGAGTCGGATACGAGATAAATCAACAGAAGAGGAATTCGGGAATGTAGAAACCATGTTTTACATTTTTGAAATTCAAATGACAGCTAAGTCTTTTTATTTTTACGCTTCAAACTTTTGCAAAAGGTATTTGTTGTCTCACTCTTCACACTTTTTCAAGCATATAGCAATCGTTCTAAATCTAAATTTGATGCTACTTGTGCCATTTTAGATAAATTAGTTAGGTTATCTAGATATGGTAAGTAGCCACAAACTGGAATGTGAGTGAGTGACTCAATCAACTCTATTGGTGTCCAGTCAGCAATTTCTGTATCTGTTCGAGATTGAACACAATTGAGAACAATACCTTTTAAATTGACTCGTGATTGTCGTGCTAATGCTACATTAGCAACTGCTTGGGCTATGGCACCCAATTTGACTGGAACAACCAACACTGTAGGTAACCGCCATTCTCCTGCCAAGTCAGCAACTGTCAGTTCATTGGTTACTGGTGAACCTAATCCTCCTAATGCTTCTAAAAATAGAAAATCACGGCGGTGACGTAAAGCTGTAAAAGCTTGCCACACTGTTGCTAAATCTATAGTTTTATTTTCTCTTGCGGCGGCAATGGGAGGAGCAAGAGGTGCTTGAAAATATAAAGGTGTTAGTTCTTCGGGAGATTGGTCTAAGGAAAACAGCTTTTGATACCACTCGTGGTCGCCCTCCCCCGATTGCATGAGTTTCATAATTCCCATACTGCGGGAAGCCTGGTATTTTTGCCAATAGGCTGCCAATGCTGTCGTTAAAACAGTTTTGCCAACCTCTGTATCTGTTCCTGTCACCAACAGTGTGTTTAACAGCTTATCAGTCATTAGTCGTTAGTTATGAATAGCCAACAACTAATTTCTCACAGTTACTATCATAATTTGTTGACAATTCCATTCTATAAAGAATTAGCATAAATTTCATGCAGATTCTGCATCAACTTCTACAATCTTGGAGGCAAATCTGTTTGATCAGGAGCAGAATTGGGTGTTTCACTAGCAGGCGGGTTATTTTGTTGTTCAACCGGAGGAACTATGGACGGCTGTTCTGTGGGTGTAGGTGTAGATGAAGGTGATACTTCTGTGGGTGTAGGTATGGGTGAAGGTGATACTTCTGTGGGTGTCGGTGTGGGTGAAGGTGATACTTCTGTGGGTGTCGGTGTGGGTGAAGGTGATACTTCTGTGGGTGTCGGTGTGGGTTTGACTGAGTTTTCTAATTCAAGGCTAAGATTGTAGTTGCTTTCGGATTGTCCCAGGACAGGACGTACTTGAATGATGTATCTACCAGTCAAAGGCAATTTTTGTTGAAAGAATGAAGAATCTTTAGTAGGATTGTCAACTGGTTCTTGATTTGGACCTAAAACTGATAGCAATACACTGCTTTGTTGAGTAAGCAATACAGTTAACTGTTGCCCTTGTTGACCAAAAAATTTGTACTGAACTATTTGATTCGCTTTAATAGTACCATTTACATCAGCAGTGTTAGATGTTCCAAAATTGAGGCGTTTGCTATATACAACAGGTTCATTGTTGGTTGGTGTGGGTGTTGGTGTCGATGTGGTTGTAGGTGTGGATGTCGGTGTAGGTGTGAGCGCAGTTTCATTGGGAATGACAGGTGAAGGGAAAGTTTGTGGATCTGTGTTTGGTGCTGTGACTTGTGACTGACTACGGATGCTTCTCACCACCGCCCAAGAGCTAAATCCTGCTACAACAATGACAACAATCGTAATTGCAAAAACCGCAAAAGGATTATCTAAGAGGGAACGGCTACTCTGTTGTGGAATAGCAGGGTTAGGTTCATTAGGTTTATTGGATGCAGATGGTTGTGCTTGCTCAGGACGGCGACCAACTGCTAGTGTTTGTACATTGGACACATAAGAGGTAGAAACATTTGCTTGTTGTGGAGCTTGTAATGCTTGTAAGACATCTGTAGCATTTGGGTAGCGATCTGCGCTTTGCGCAGCAGCGAAGCTATCGCCTACTTTTTGACTTAACATTCGATTCAACACAGAAGCGAATTGTGAATTGATTGTGACAAAGCGTTGCCAATTCCAAGTGAGTTGATGTTCATCAAATAAATCTTGAGGTTCTTTTCCACTCAGCAATACGATGGCTGTCACTGCTAGTGCATACAAGTCACTGCTAGGATATGTTCGACCTGTTTGTATTTGCTCAGTAGGGGCATAACCATATTTTCCAACAGTGGTTGCTGGCATTGTGTGTTCTGGAGATTTTAATTTCGTTGCCAGTTCTTTGACGACTCCAAAGTCAATTAACACTGGTAGGTGATCAGTTTCTCGCAGAATAATATTATCCGGTGAAATATCTCGATGAATAATTCCTTGATGATGAAGATGCTCTAAGACTGGTAACAAGGAGCGCATCAATTGTAACACTTCTTCTTCTGTAAATGTACTCCCAGTGGCTTGACGCTCATCCAGTAGAGTACGATACGTTTTTCCAGCAACGTAGTCTTGCACTAAAAACAAGCGCTGCTCTTGTTCAAATCTCTCCCGGAATTGAGGTACCTGCTGATGTTGTATTTGATACAATATTGCAGCTTCTCGCTGAAAAAGTTCTTTTGCTTTTTCCCAAGCATAACCCCCAATTACAGTTGGGATTAATTCCTTAATTGCACAAAGTTCATTAAAGCGCCTCTGGTCTTGAGCCAGATAGGTTCTACCAAATCCACCCTGACCTAAAATTCGAGTGATCCGGTAACGGTTTTGCAAGATAGTGTCAGCTGTAATTGGTGGTTGCATCGTTGATGAATTGAGTGTAATGGCAACAGAGGAGGACTTGACTATGATACGGATAGTTTCCAAGCAAACAGCATAATATTGAACTTTCTTTTGGCAGCTATCATGCTGCAGCTATCCCAGTCACGTGCGTCTAACGAACACACGTAAGGAACGCGCTATATGTCTGGTGAGCGCAGAGTGTCTTCGGTCAGTTTTAACTTTGATCAGACTTCCCAAATCTTTAAACTTACCTGTCTACTCTAAAGTTGTCAGGTCAAGTATGACTTGTAGAATGGTCTAGGACCAACTGGTCTTGTTGCTAATATACGCGTAATGGCAGTTTATTAAATTCCAATGACCTTACATAATAGTGTTTTGTGGCAAACTAAAAAAGCTTAAGAGTT
This sequence comes from Brasilonema sp. UFV-L1, assembly GCF_012912105.1. Taxonomy (GTDB): domain Bacteria; phylum Cyanobacteriota; class Cyanobacteriia; order Cyanobacteriales; family Nostocaceae; genus Brasilonema. The sequence goes on along the minus strand of NZ_QMEA01000009.1, from coordinate 90,751 downwards.
TCCTCATTTGCACTTAAAACTAGTATCATTAGGTATTTAGGTTCTCTAATTGAAAGACTTGTATTGTTTGTGAGTACAAGTGGTAGAAAATTAGCAAAATGTGGTTTGATAGAGATATGTTAAAAAAATTTATAAAATCTTCAAAAAAGCTGACAATATATTTTTTCTCATTATTTTTGCTTAAAGCTGTTTAATCTCTAGTGATAAGATTGCCATGAATGCACATCGAGGATCTGCTGTGCTCAGTTCTGCAACTTTAAAAATGCAGCCGATGACAACAGGACTAGCTGATAATACTCGGCTGCGGTTGTTCTCTGGTTCTGCCAATATACCGCTATCCCAGGAAGTCGCTCGTTACCTGGGCATGGATTTGGGACCAATGATTCGCAAACGATTTGCGGATGGAGAATTATACATTCAAATCCAAGAATCAATCCGGGGCTGTGATGTTTATCTCATCCAGCCCAGTTGTCATCCTGTGAATGACAATTTGATGGAATTGCTGATTATCATTGATGCCTGTCGGCGTGCTTCTGCACGGCAGGTGACTGCTGTTATTCCGTACTACGGTTATGCCCGTGCTGACCGGAAAACGGCAGGAAGAGAGTCCATCACTGCTAAACTAGTGGCAAATCTCATTACAGAAGCAGGTGCTAACCGTATTCTGGCAATGGATTTGCACTCAGCTCAGATTCAGGGGTATTTCGACATACCACTAGATCATGTCTACGGTTCTCCAGTTTTGCTTGATTATCTAGCAAGCAAACAATTGCCTGATCTTGTAGTAGTTTCCCCAGATGTCGGTGGTGTCGCACGAGCAAGGGCATTTGCTAAAAAGCTCAACGATGCACCACTAGCGATTATAGATAAACGTCGTCAGGCTCATAACGTTGCCGAAGTATTAAATGTCATCGGTGACGTCAAAGACAAAACGGTCGTACTGGTAGACGACATGATAGACACTGGCGGAACTATCGCCGCAGGAGCAAAACTTCTGCGGGAAGAAGGAGCGCGTCAGGTTTATGCCTGTGCGACTCACGCAGTGTTCTCACCACCAGCAATTGAGCGGTTATCAAGTGGTTTATTTGAAGAAGTGATTGTCACAAATACGATTCCAATCCCAGAAAGTAGTCACTTTCCACAGTTAGTGGTGTTGTCAGTGGCTAATCTCCTTGGGGAAACAATCTGGCGGATTCACGAAGATAGCTCTGTCAGTAGTATGTTCCGTTAACAAAAAGAAAACAGTAAACGTCTTTTGGTGCTAGACATTTGATGAGTTTTGTCTAAATCGTCAATGTCACTACTTAATGAGTGTAAACCGCCTTGGTTCAAGGATGAGCCGAGGCGGTTTGATTGTTATCTCACTTAAACTACAGCATCAAAGACTCAGGATTTTTCTCAATTAACTTCGCCAAATCTTGCAAGAACGACGCAGCATGAGCACCGTAGATAATGCGGTGATCACAAGTCATATTCACCTGCATCTGTTGCTTGACGCCAAATAAACCTTCAGCGGTTGCGACAACTTGCGGACGAGATGCGCCAATTGCCAAAATAGAACCTTGTCCGGGTGGCAAAATAGCATCAAATCTATCTACACCGAACATCCCTAGGTTTGATATTGTAAAAGTACCGGTATTATACTCCTCTGGTTGCAACTTTTTAGCTCTGGCGCGCTCTACCAAAGACTTCCAATTGCGTGATAGAGAATATATATCCACCATGTCTGCATTTTGTAATACTGGTGTAATTAATCCTCCATCATCCATTGCTACGGCTACAGCAATATTAATACTAGAGTGGTGTACAATTCCTTGTTCAGAGTAGCTGGCATTAAGTAGTTGGTGTTTTTGCAATGTTACCGCTACTGCTTTTGCCAGAAGGGCTGTCATCGTCACCCCTTTAGACTTAATTTGTTTGTAAAGCTTGTCGAGTGCATCAGTGATAATGGTGTATCCTATATGGATGACTGGTACGGATAGGCTGGCTACCATGTTGCGTGCCACAGCATTTTGCAGGGTAGTCAAAGGCACTACTTGACCCAGTGCGATAGCAGGTGCGGGTGCAGGTGCGGGTGTAGGTGCAACTGAGGTTATGGTTGGTGCTGGTTGTGGAGGTGCGACATGAGTCACTGTGGCGGGTTGTTTGGTAGATTTTCCAGCTGCTGCTTCTACATCCTGGGCGACTATGCGACCATGAGGACCACTACCAGAGATACCATTTAAATCAACTTTCAGTTCCTTGGCTAACTTGCGAGCACGAGGTGAAACGACGAGCCGATCATTTGTCCGGTTCGAGCTTCCGTTTTGAGAAGCAGCAGGTGTTGCGATTGTAGTTGTCTGTGGTATTTTCCCACTAGAGGTGGCTGCACTTGCTTCATCTTTGGGAGCAGTAGTACTCCCAGAAGTCGCTTGAGCAATTGCAGTTTTGATTTCAGCTTCAGTTTCTGCCAACAGAGCGATCGCACTTCCAACGGAGGCTGTTTCACCAGCTTGCACGATGATGTGAGCAAAATATCCTTCATAGAAGGATTCTACATCCATATCTGCCTTATCTGACTCGACAACCACCACTGTTTCGCCTTTTTCCACTTTATCTCCAGGAGATTTTACCCAAGAGACGATTTTACCTTCGGTCATGGTGGAACTGAGCGCCGGCATAAATACTTCGTAAATGCTCATATAGGTGGTTTGGTGAATCGATAATGAATGGACTAATAAGTTTGTGTCAGATCGAATTGTATCTTGACCTCGCTCTTCTCGGTGCGAAGTTTAACTAATTAGGCGGAATTCAAGAGTCCGCCATGCGGTGGGCGAGGTTGCCCCGGAAAATGTGAGGTACATCCTTTATGGATGTCCGATAGCGGAGCGTGGCGGAACGCCATACAATTTCCAAATTTAGCCGAAAATCACTTTATCGCTAATGTATATAGTGATAAGATAGATGCTTAAGGAGGTGATATTGAGTGTTATATAAAGCTATCCAAGTTCGCCTATACCCCGATAAAAAGCAACAAATACAACTGGCGCAAACATTCGGATGTGCTCGTTGGTGGTGGAATTATGCATTAAATAAGTCAATAGAAGCTTATAAGGATACAGGCAAGGGCTTAGGACGCTCAGCACTCAATGCACTTTTACCCACACTAAAGAAAGCAGAAGAAACCGAGTGGTTAAAGGATTGTTATAGCCAAGTTTTACAAGCTACTACACTTAATCTAACTACCGCATATAAAAACTTCTTTGAAAAACGTGCAGGGTTTCCTAGATTCAAATCTAAACACGGGAAACAGTCTATTCAATACCCTCAATATGTGAAAGTTGTAAATGGGAATGTAAAGCTTCCAGGAAATATTGGGGAGGTTAAAGCTAAAATACATCGACCTATTGAAGGTACTATCAAAACCGTAACTGTTTCCAAAACGCCTGCTGGTAAATATTTTGCATCTATCCTAACCGAGGTAGAGGGGGAAACTCCTACCACTACACAAGGTAAGATTTATGGCATTGATTTAGGTTTGAAGCATTTTGCTGTTGTTACCGATGGTGAAAAGGTTTCTAAATACGACAACCCAAAACATCTAGCTAAACATGAAAAGAACCTAAAGCGTAAGCAGCAGAAATTAGCACGAAAGCAAAAAGGAAGTAACTCACGACATAAGTATAGAAAAGTAGTTGCCAAAGTATACGAACGGGTTAGCAATTCGCGGCAAGATTTTCTACATAAACTTAGTTACAAGTTGGTCAGCGATAGCCAAGCTGTCATAGTAGAGAACCTTTATGTCAAGGGCATGGTTCGGAATCACAAGTTGGCAAAAGCAATATCTGATGTTGGATGGGGAACATTTATCAATTTTTTGTCCTATAAGCTTGAGCGTAAAGGCGCGAAGTTGGTTGAAATTGATAGATGGTTTCCTAGCTCTAAACTCTGTTCTAATTGTTTCTATCAAGTGAGTGAGATGCTGTTAGAAGTGCGAGAGTGGACTTGTCTCCACTGCGGTACTCACCACGATCGTGATGGCAATGCAGCTATCAATATTAGATCAGAGGGTATCAGAATGCTAAAGGCGGATGGTTCAGCCGTCTCTGCTGTAGGAGGGGAAGTAAGACCAAGGCTTGGGCGAAAGTCCAAGTTGAGGCATTCCCCCGCGAGTACAGAAGCCCCGTCCGCCTATGCGGCGGGGTAGTTCACGGAAACCTAGATCTTAAGATGTCAGATAGTCGCTATTAAACTTTTATCAGATAATAAAAATCTCAAACCTCTACATCCTGATACCTCTGATTGCTCTTCGCGCAGAGGAACTATATTAGGACCTCATGGTCTATTTATTTGTATTTGTGATCACGGCTCGATAAAATCTAAATTCCAATCAAAAGCAAGAAGAGGAAGGACGGTACCTTCATCTAAAATTCAAAATTGATATTTAACCTGTTTGAATTGATTTTTAAGTTTTATGTCGGCAAAGTTGAAATTGTTTTTGATTGTGGTATTAAGTCTCTTTGCCACCGCTGCGACTGGCGTTTACATCACCCAGCGCCAGCCATCTGAAGCGGTTTCTAATCTGAACAATGAGCAACCACCTCAGTTTTCAGATGTACACATCAAAGAGGAGATTGTTAACCCAGAGCGGGCAAATTATAATCCTGTACCTCTAGAAAGTATCAGCTCTCCTCTGCAAGGCAGTGATCCTGCTGAGCTTGCGCTCAATGCCTTTGATGACATGGACTCAAAGCAAGAAACTCGCAAGGTTGAGGTTTATTATCCCTACCCCAATCAAGCGTTAGTCACAATTACGCAAATAGAGCCAGCCGAAAACTCTCTCAAAGCAATTAAACATCGAGTTGAACTAACAACCTTTGGGCGATCGCTTTTGGTGAGTTCTCCTCGTGCGTGGCAAATTGTTTGGGCTGGCTCCCAGGTACAATGTATACCTGGAAGTAGCCTTCGTAAATCACAGTCAACCCAAACCTGTCAATAGTTATTTGTTCTTAGTCTCAGTCAGCATACAACAACCAAAAACAAAGGACAAATTTAAATATCACCGCGAATTTCTTCTACAACACCATCACGTAGCACAACTTCTACCTGTAATTTGCTAATCAAGTTATCGCCTGGTTCCACGCGGAAAAAACCTTCCATTTGGAATTGGTTAACTTCTTGATCCAACTCTAGAAACTGAACTTGCTGAAGGTTTTGCAGACTTTGATTTTTCTGCTCCAAAAGCTCACTTTTCTTTTGATTAATTTGAACTTGAATATTCTCAATTTGTTGCAGGGTTTGAGGACCTGGTGGTTGCAGACTCTGCTTTTGAACTGCTGAAATTGCCCGCTGTCCTTCCATGTCGATTTGTTGCAGTTGCTGGTCAATTTGATTGATTTGCGCCTGCAATTGCTGTTGCACTTCCTCTTTCCAAAGGTTAGTGACAATCGCTTTGACGTTAACAACGCGTTTTAAGAGCAGTTGAGATTTGGAGGCATCCATAAATGTTTCACGTGTACTCTATAATTTGCAGGTGGAATCATCAGGCAAACATTTGGTTAATAATATCGCAATAGCGCTCCATCACGACGTGTCGCCTAATTTTCAGTGTTTGTGTCATCAAGCCATTTTCCATAGAAAACGGCTCTAAAATGAACTTGAACGGACCAATGCGGTCATCCGGTCGATAGCCTGGACGGTTTTGCACGAACCGAATCAATTCTTGCCGAAATAAATCCTGAATCATTTTACTCTCCAAGCTGACCTCTGTCTTGCCTTGAGAATCTTCAGTACTTATTTGTTGGGCGGCTTCATTTGGTAGACGTAGATGCAGATTTTTTGCTTCCGTCCATTTTTGTAGGGCTTCTAAATTGGGGACTATTAATGCACCGAGATTGCGTTGGTCTTGTCCAACAAGCATTATCTGATCTATGTAGGGCGATCGCAAACACGCATCTTCAATCGGTTGCGGTTCAATATTTTCCCCATTGGTTAATACAATCGTATCCTTTGCCCGTCCGGTCAGTACTAAGTCATTTTGTGGCGTCACCCAACCCAAGTCACCGCTATTAAACCAACCATTTGTGTCAATAGCTTTCGCTGTTGCTTCAGGATTTTGATAATAGCCTTGCATAATTTGTGGTCCCCGCAACAGCACCAAACCTCGCTCTCCAACTGGCAAAGTTTTACGAGTTTCAGGTTCGACTATTTTAAATTCTGTACCTGCTATTGGTAGCCCAGATGAACCACGTAAATTGTGCTTAGGACGACGCACATGAGTCACAGGAGAAGTTTCTGTCAAGCCGTAGCCCTGCAAAATTTCTACACCAATAATTTCAAAAAAATCATCTATATGCTTGGGAAGCGCACCGCCACCACTGATCATCTGCTTGATTTTTCCCCCCGTTGCTTCCCGTATCTTGGCGTAAACAAGTCGTTCTCCCACAGCGTGGAGAGGAAACAAAGCTGATGCTTGTATACTAGCTGCTAATCGCTCGACCATTGAGGGGTTTATATTTTCTAAACTCAATTCTTGGGCTATTCGCCGCGCTTTGATATACTTTTCGCTAACCCCTAGAAAGTAGTTAATCAAGCGTTGTTTGTTTGCGCTTTGTTCGCGGAACTGCTTTTGCACTCCTTCATAAATTGATTCCAATAAGCGGGGTACACACACCACGTAATTGGGTTTAAATTCTTTCAAATCCTGTTTGATAGAGCGCAAATTCGTGTAAATTTGTGTACAACCTTGAGAAAGTAAGAAATACTCACAACTGCGTTCGTAGACGTGCCAAGTTGGGAGGATGCTCAGAACAATGTCTCCTGGTTGCGGTTGCAATACCGTCCCAAATACTAGCACTTGGTGCATCAAATTGCCATGAGTGAGCATCACCCCTTTGGGTTTGCCTGTCGTACCAGAAGTGTACATCAGTGTGGCCAAACTATCGTAAGTTTGCTTGACTGGTGTCAAACTATGATTTGCTCCAATTTCAAGTAACTGAGTGAAATTTACTATTTTCAGGGTTTCATCTGTTGATGATAGTTCATCTGAAAGTAAGATGACTAGCTCAATTGGCAAATCCTGAAGACGCGATCGCAGCTTGTTGAAAGTTTTCAAATCTTCCACAACCAACGCCTTACTACCGCTATTTTCCAAGATAAAGACAAGTTCTTCTCGTTCTGTCTTGGAACTACGTACTGCATCAACCGCCCCAGCAGTCATAATCCCCTGATCTGCAATGAACCAGCGGGGACTATTATCTGAAATCAGGGAAACACGCTCTGTTGGTTTCACCCCAAATGCTTGCAATCCAGCGGCAAATTGTTGAATTTTTTGAAAGAGTTGCGTATACGTAATCACAACTTCTGGTTTAGCATGAGGGTCGCGAAGCACAACAGTATCGCCACATCGCTTTGCTACCAACGACCATATTTCTGGCAATGATTTCAAATTGGAGTAATCTGCTAAACGTTGTAACTCACGGCGATCTTGCTCAGAAACGTTAGAGATTATAGAAGAAATATCGTATGTTTTCGACATAACACATCTCCTGAAATAGAAAATTTCTTATATCTCCAGCATATTCCGATCTGTGGTTGAAATAGCAAATCTCAAATGACACATTTTATTCTGTCTATACCAACCCTCACAATTTGAGGCATCTCTTGATTAACAAAAGTTTATGTTATAGTACATTTATCTCAGATAAAAGCAAGGCAAAATTTTGCTTTCAACTTCTTACAGAAATATTGCTCTTAAATAGAAGCAATAATCACCTCATTCGTAAAAGTAAAGTGAGCACCTATGCGTTTGATAGACATTTCACTCTTAACGCTCATAAATATTACTGTTTGTCTTGCATTTCCTAAAATTTTATCTATCATCATGGCTACTAAAACTAAGTGTAGTCAGTTATGGCAGAGGAGTTCAAAAATACAAAAGAACAAAACTGAAATTACCAGTTTTCCGTTTTGTACAAGTTATGCCTTGACAAGAAGACCATTTTGTAAATTCAGTCCAAATTTTTGTGAGAGGTGTTCTCCAGGCTAACAGTATCAGGTTAGGGAGATCCAAAAAATAAAATGTCCCGCCGTGTATTAAGTTAACGGGTGGGTATACAGGATCTAGGTTTGACGGCGGGACATTTTATTACTGGTAAGTGCCTTATCAGTTAACTTCATCCAGAAATCAATACATCTGATTTGTATCTATTTTGTATGGAAAATACATAAATCTTTACGATTAACTGATAACTGAATTTAATTTTTTAGGAAGTCATCATTCAATCTATAGTTATATTCAAAAATTTCTATATTAAAACTTACTTATAGATATCACAATAAATTCAAATTTTGCTTTTTGCAATTTGAATGAGTTTTGCTTCAAAATAAAAGAGTATATAAAAAGCACCTTTAGAAACAGAGGGTTATCTATGAGTTTGATGGATGGTCTATTCCTAACCTTGATCAACGTTATAGTGTGTCTTGCGTTTCCCAGGTTACTGTCTGCCATTTTGAATTTCAAAAACAAACGCTTTGAAGCATCATAGGTTACTTTTTCTTCAAACAACGTAAAATCAGAGGTGCCAAGTTTTCCAAAAGAAGATATTTGGAAAGTATGTAACAAATTAGTTAAGTGAGCTTCTGGTGCATTAACCGAATCAATGTTTATAGGCGATCGCTTCGGTTGCGCCCAACATCCGAAGTGTTTTGTGTTTTACCAACAAAGAGTTTAGGGAGATAACCAAAAATTGGCGAATCGCGTGTATACGCGATTCGCTTTTTAGTTATTGTGTCATAAACCCAGCATCAGGCAAGCGAGGGATACTCCGGATTGCACCACATACTTTTTCTACGATAATTCGGTCAATCCTATACAGCACATGGGTTTAGAGGTGCTAGTCACCGTCAATTTTCCCTCTTCGATATGATGCAACCATATCTCAGTATTTAAAACTTTCCAAAAAATGCGGAAACAATGTTCATGAGTATGAAGAATATCCACAGGATAATACCGAACTACTGATGAGCGATGATCACGAGTTTGCAAAACCCTGGATTCATCCGTGGGAATAATCACAGTGAGCATTTTTATGTCCCGAATAAATTGCCAAATGCTTTATCAATAAAACTGCTCTGAACTAAAAATTTGTCGTATTCTACTTATGGGGAGTGTCAATGTTAATCTAGGTATAGTTTCATACAAAATTCCACATAACTCTATCGGGTGAGTTAATTCTTTGGCAATCTAGATACGGTTGAAATGCATGAAAATTAGTTTTATAAATTCATTTATATGGAAGAATCTACAAATCAAGGACAACCCGAAGAACAACCATTAGTACAGCCTAAGGCACAATCTGAATCACAACCTAAATCACAATTTAAATTACAATCAATAATGAAGCAAACTGCTTTCCGTTCAGGTGGTCTACCGACTCTACGCTTTGGTGATGCGGGTAGTTCTGTAAGAACCTTACAACGACTTTTAGTATCTAATGGCTACTTTGTTCAAACTGATGGAGTTTTTGGTGCGCTCACAGAGTCTGCTGTTAAAGCTTTCCAGAGTTCGCGTGGTTTAGTGGCAGACGGAGTTGTTGGTGCAAGAACTTGGGCTGTATTGTCAGGTTAGTCAAAAATTTAACTAGCATACTATGTGATTATAAATGATGAAACTTTAGATAACTCATAATTCATATTTGTGTATTATTAATACTAATTGTTTATCTAAACTAACATCTTGCGCTCTCCGGGAATGACCTCCGCAGAGCGCTGCGTACACACCCGCTTTGAAGAGCGCCAGTCGCTCATGCTTGCTGGCTCAGCATTCTCGACAAAACCTAAAAAACCGGGTTCCTGAAGAGAAAATTAAAGTAAGGCATTTGCCTGGAAATAAAATACCAGCCGTGTTTAACGGTAACGGGTTGGTGTCGAGGGATCTAGGTCTGACGGCTGGTATTTTATTTTTGTGGTCCCCCCTAAGGCTTGTGTCGTCATTCGTCGTCATTCTCAAAAAAACCCTGTTTTTGACCCTGGTGCAAGATATAAGTGAGGGAACTTTTGGACTTTATGAACATTCCATATAATGAATGCAAAACGTTTAATCATATTTCGCCGATTCTTTGAAAAGAATTTATTAGATTTTTTTATTTTTCTGTCCTGTCTCTTCCGGAATAGCAGTAACTTTTACTGTCAAAGGAAACATGGGTGTTAGTAAAATGAAATACAATGACAGATCTTGCCCTGCTGATGACGGGTGTGTTAGCAACAGGACAACTACCTCCAAGCATTGCACTGCAACTGCCACTAGTTCAGCCAGACAATGACGAGGAGAAGTTAACACAAAGGCAGCCGTCTCAGATAGTGTCAGCTGCTCAAATTACACCACCTGAGTTTGTGCAGTCTGATATAGCTGCCCAAGTTGCTACATCAGTCATAGCTATAAAAAATGAAAGTATACTAAATTTCGCAGAAAAAAATATTCTTTATGAAATCTCTTTTCATATAAGTAGAGCTAAGAATTTCCAGATTGCAAGAAAGGACACAACAAAGGATGTTATTAAAGAAACTCGATGCTTTGATGTCTGTGCAAAGCCAGAAATGCTTTTATCTTTTAATCCTATCCCTCAGTTGGTAGCAGACTGGAGAAACACTATCCGAAATTTTCACAAGAGTCCGCTCAAAGAAAGTAAGAAGATGATGCTTGCTTCTACTTATTTCATGAAGTTCCAAATAGCCTCAGACACTTCACCTAGAGAAGTTTTTCGTCAAAGAAAGCAAGGGTTGACTGGTAAAAGTAGTTATCAGATGGTTTCTCAGATAAATACTGGTCCATCTTTACCAGCTTTGCGTTTTGGTAGCTCAGGTGTTGCTGTCAGAGTCCTGCAACAATTGTTATCGTCTAATGGCTATACTATTCGAGTTGATGGGGTTTTTGGTGCCTTGACAGAGGCTGCTGTCAAAGCTTTTCAAAACAAACAGAATTTAACAGCAGATGGCATAGTTGGTCAAAGAACTTGGTATGAATTAACAAAATAGTCAAGAATCAATGAACAATGAATAGTTATCAATGAACAATGAGCAATTAACAGTGAACAGTACACAGTACACAATGAACAGTGAACAGTAAACAGTGAACAGTGAAGGAGTCAGGAGTCAGGAGTCAGGAGCGGAGCCACCAGCCCTTCGGGTTCACAGTCGCCTGTTGTCGGGAAACCCTACCAAGAGCGCTGCTTCACCGCAGAGCCTCCGGTCAGAATAAAAGAGTTAATTGATTCTTCTATTCTGAATTCTGGATTCAGCAATACTGAATACTTCTTCAAACTGATACTGCGCTTCCTTGATAACTGATAACTGATAACTGATAATTGACAATTGATTGGTCACTCCCCCAAAAAGAGATTTATAAGGTACGGCATTATAATATCACACAGGTTGAATCCCATTTTTGAAATGTGAACTTTGACAAATGACTATTGACCAAGAAAGAACTCAGAACACATAGATCAGAATGTGTCCTACTGATGGTTACGCAAACAGAATGAAAAACGCTGAATTAAGCTGTTAGGTTGCATGAATTCTGTACAACGCTCTTGGAGAGTAAAAGGGTTTCAATCGCCCACTCATTGCATTCTGAGCGGAGCTACCAGGTGCTCTGTCTCCGTTCTGAGTTCTGACTACTAAGTTCTTTTCAAGAATTTAACGATACTTGTGCTGCTCTAACAGCTGCTGTGCTCTTGGCTTGTAAATTAAATAGAACAAAGCTTCGATATAGCGCTGCAAATCCTCCCGATCTTCTTTTGAAATAAAGTTCCAGAAGCCATAAATCCTTGCTAAGGATAAAAGCTTGGAAGTATGAATTTTCCATGTATAAGTGCTATAAACTCGGTCAATGGCTTGTTTGGAAATCTCATGCCAATAGTTGGAATCTTGTTCGCACTTCTGAAGAAAAGCAAGAATTTTTTCGGCTGTTTCTTCTAAATTAGTTGGGTTGATGTAAAAGCCATTTACCTTATCTTGAATGATTTCTAAAGGACCACCAAATTGTGTGGCAAAAGTTGGTAATCCCGAAATCATCGCTTCTAAAATTGTCAAACCAAAAGCTTCAAACAAAGCAGGTTGTACAAAGATTCCTTGATGGTCAGCAATGACCCGATAAATTTCGCCAGAGTCAGATTTGGTCAAACGTACACCCAACCAGCGAATCTTACCATAGAGATTGTACTCCTCCATAATTCGGTAAAGTTTAACAATCTCATCGCGTTCTTCGTTGTCGCCTGATTCTTCTACACGCAACTTACCCGCGACCAAAATCAGATTGCATTGCTCTTGCAATTTTTGACTTTGCCCGAAGCATTCAGCTAAACCTGTGAGGTTCTTAATTCGGTCAAGACGCGCCATTGAGAAGAGTGGACGCTTACTTGGATCATTTAGGGTACCAAAAACTTGGGAGTCGTCTTCCAGAGTGAAGAGCATTTCTTCTATTCTGGCGCGATCGCTCTCAACTCTGTCTTGCGTACGCGTATACGGGAAATAGGTACTCTCGTTCACTCCAGGGGGTACCACGTTAAACTTGGGACTAAACAGTTCAATTCCATCTACAACGTGGTACAGTTCTGGCATGGTGAAGCATTTGAGCGACTCGTACTGTCCTACACTATCTGACGTGCCCACAATTTCTTGGTAGGTGCTGCTAATGATAAAGTTGGCAGCATTCACCGCCAACAAATCGGCTGTAAATTGTAACGAAAAATGATATTTGTCCTCCAAATCTTGCCAATAGAGGTTACTGAACAAGTATTTGGACTTTTCGATTGCATGGGCAATGTTACATTGTGTGACACCCAATCTGCGTGCTAGCAAAAACGCTACCAAATTTCCATCAGTATAGTTACCAACAATTAAATCTGGTCTACCATGAAACTCTGCCAGCAGTTCTTTTTCGGAATCAATGGCGAAGGTTTCCAGATAGGGCCAAAATTCAAACCGCGAAATCCAGTTTTGTGTCATGTTGGGATTGAATTCCCGCAAAGGTACTCGCAAAATCCAGGCGTTTTCAGTATCGTGGACTTTTTCTAAGCGCTGGTTACAAAGGGTACCATCACTGTTGGGGATGAGGCGGGTGAGAATAATCACTTTAGGCTGGACATTCAATCCTTCTAAGCCAGCCAGCATGACATCTTCTTGCAGTTGCTTTTCCAAGTTCTTCGCTTGATCGAGGACGTAAACAACTTGACCGCCAGTGTCAGGACGCCCCAAAACTCCCTCTTGTCCAAACCAACCGTGAGCAGAAACCAAGACGATTCTAAAAATCATCGGGATGCGAGAGATAAAGGCTTCCAACGTTTGAGGATCAGGAGAGTCAATCAATTCATCCAGAATGCTCAAGGTTTCTTGGACTCGTTGAGCTGTGTGTCCCCAACCTGGTTCAAAGCCCATCCCTTGCAGGTCAAATCGGAATTCTTCGTAGCGTTGCTCATTGGGGCGAGAACTCACGAAAGTGATCGCTTTTTTGACTTGATCAGAGAGTTGCTGATGCGATTGAATCCGCTGGTTGATAAGCAGTTGAACGCCGTTGTATTGGTGTAAGCGCAAAAAGTCAAACAAGCTTTCTAGCCATTGCTTGGGGTCAGCAAATAGCTTGCTGGATAGGTAGCGGTTGAGAAACTGCACCCCTTTGCCAATATTTTTGGGGTCGCGAATGACTGGGGTGTAGTCGTAAAATGGACCAAAATCCAACTCCAAGAGGTCGCCTTCGTTGGGGTTATATCGGTTGACTAGGCGATCGCGCAAATCCAACCGTTCCTGAACTGTCATCGGCTCTATACTCAAGTCAGCTGTCAGTCGGTAACCTTCTTGACTGGCAATTTTTGGTCGTATGATAAAGCAGAGGCTTGATTCCTCTTGAATGATTTCTTGAGTGTAGTAGATAAGCTTGCCCAAGTGAGACGCGGTGTAAAACGCCTCAGGTTTTTCGTACTTAGAGCAATATTCACGGTATAAGTTCAGTATGTCATTCCGCAGCAAGTACTTTTTTTCTTGCTGACGTAATTCACTTATCAAAGAACGTAAATCACTTTTTTCTTCACTATCCAGAACAGCTTGAAGTAATTCAGACATGGCAACTCGTGAGATAATTATAGATTTTGGATTCAACGTTTGACTGAGCAATAGCTAGTAGCCAACTGCCCATGCGTAATGGTATAAAGAACCACTACACATTGGCAATTAGCAATTATTACTACTGTGACTATTCTTAAAAGAGTAGACAGTACACAGTACACAGTTGTCATGTGCATGGTGGGGGATAAAAAAGCGCCTTTACAGGTATCTTTTGCACCTCACGCTACTTTGTAAACACAAAGTGTATCCGCAGGGCTTACACCAGCCAAGACGCGGAAAACAAAAACTGCGCCGTGCTAGTTTACCATCAACGCTTTGGGTTCAATTGGTGGGGCAGTTAAACCCAAATGATGAAACTGATAACTGTTAACCGTTAAAGCTCTCTACTTTTTACGGTTATCTTATATTTAAGTATTTTGCACTCTCACTAAAGACGTACTCTTTATTTTTTCGTTTACAACTTTGTTGTTAAAATCAAGTTACTATAAAGCTCTTTTTCGTGTAAATACCTAAAGATATTGTTGAAAAATCTGCTTTCATTCAAAGAATAGACTCTGACGACTATGAGCACATGATCTTCGGTTAGCTTTTGCCTTGGTAAATATATTGGGGGGTAGTCATCAAACGTCCTTTTCTACTGTGTCGTTTGCTCGTGCTCATGATTTCAACAGCTGAAACAAAAGTTTATATTCTTACTTTTTAGTGAGCTACAAAGATAAACTTAATTGAATTAAAGTCAAGTCTTTTATTCTACCAAGAAAAATATCTATCCAGGTATTTATAATTTCAGTATATTCTTGAAAACAGGGTTGATTGCTATGTCTGAACATCCACAACAAGCAACAGCACAAGACCACAGTGTAGGCAACATCATTATTGTTTCTTTCCTTGCCTTATGTGGATTGACTTTCATTTTTCTACTTGGCATTTTTTAGATAAGTCAGCAAGGGCTTTTCACCAGGGGAAATGCGCAATGGTTTTTAAACTTTGTTGTGTTCACCAAAAAATGACTCATCAAACGCCACTCGCATTCAATGAGGCAAGAGCTCTTGCGCATGCACAAAGTATATACCTATGGCACGCAAGGGATGTTAAACAGCCCATGTCAAATAGCCCAAAGCCAAGGTGGGTATTTCACAAAGTTTCTAAATAGCTCAATAAATCTGCCATTTCTTGAGGGTTAGGTTGGAATTTCGGCATGGGTGGTGTTTCACCACTGATAACTTGGTGAATCAGACCATAGGTTGATTTGCGCTTTGAGACTCCTTGTAAGCTAGGACCGACGCGCCCATCAGCTTCCCAGCCATGACACCCCGCACAGTTGATTTGAAAGATAGCGTGTCCGAGTACTGGGTCCCCTTTGAGCGATAGAACGCTTTTGACGTATGGATCGGCAGTTCTGATTATGCGAACAGTAAAAATGCTCAAAACGACGAAGAGCAGAATCGTCAGTGCCGTCAATATGATCCGCCAAATCAAAGTTTCAGGTTTGGTAATCTGGTTATCCAAATGTTTGCTGTTAAAGTCCAAGTGTACAAAAAGTTTTCATTTCATACACATAGCTTAAAAGTTCTTGATTGTGTCTGCAAGCACAAATGTTTTTTTGCTAACTCAGGAGGCGGATGAGGAGGATGAGGAAGCATTTCAGCTTTTTGCGAGAATGTTAGCGTAGCGTCGTGCTGTAAGCAGCGGACATCCACACGAGGCTTGGGAGTGTTCAGCCAAATTTGGTAGAATCAATGACGGGAAGAAAATCATTGAACAATAGCACAAAGGAGATTTAACGTGGTAGAACCCTTACTTGATGGCATTGTCCTGGGTTTAATCTTTGTAACTTTGGCTGGGTTGTTTTACAAAGCTTACGAGCAATACAAGCGCGGTAACCAACTCGGTCTGTGAACTACCTACACCGACCTGAGTACAGGTACGGTGTAGGCTGACGGCGCATTCTTTAACACTGCCAGAACTTCCTTCAAGGTACTGTTGGTAGTAGAGTGACCAACTACTAGATTCCCTTTACGGCGTTTTGACGTGGGGAACAGTCCCAGCCCCACGCGCTTGATATTGATTCCAGCGTTGATGTCGCGGTCAACATTAAGCGAATATTCAGCATCCCAATAAGAACGCATGTCGCAGTCAGTGAAGACAATCTCGTCACGATACGCCAGTAATTGAGATGTGTATGCAGGATTCACTGCGATAACCCACACCCGGTGCTTTCGCGCGCCACTTGCTACAACGCGGGGAACCCGCGCAACGCAGTGGCTTGGCTATGTATTCTAGGGTTTTGAAAAACTGCCCAAAAGCAGCGTCATTCCAGGATTTGTTTAAACCTGATTTAGCTGCTTGACCATTTGCTAGAAATTTACCCTCACTCCACAAAACTGTAAAAGGTCAAAGCTGTGTTTCCATAAACTTTCTCACGGCAGATTTCCCAAGACGGAATCAGTAGAGGTGTCCAATCTTGAGGATTATGTTCGACTGCGATTTCACCATGAAAAGCTAAAAGATCACACTGAGCGATCGCCTCTATCACTGGTTGGTATAATCCACTCGCATAAGGCGGGTCAAAGTAAATTCTGTCAAATTGCTGTCCTGATAATTTTGGCAAAAGCTGTACAACGTCTCCCCGCATGACCTTAAATTCTTGTTCGGCTTTTGCTAAGTTTTGCCAGTTTTGTTGGATAATAGCACAAGGGCGATGAGATTTTTCAATCCCTACAACTAGACTGGCCCCTCTGCACAAAGCCTCTGCGCCCATTGAACCAGTACCAGTGCATAGGTCGAGCCAACGACAGCCTTCTATTGTTCCCTGCCAAATATTGAACACTGCCTCCCGTACTCGCGCACTAGTGGGTCTAGTTTCTTTCCCTGGTAAAGTTTTTAATGGTCGATTACCGTAAATTCTTAAACTCATTAGTCATTAGTTGAAACCTTTTTTATAGAGTAAGCATCACCCACCACTTTTCTATAATGGCAGGCGATGCTTATTTCTATTTACTTTACAAAGTGTAACAATCAATTCTCACAAAACCCTTTGACTAAAAACTAGAGACTATAAACTATGGATTTATCCACAATTGTATTTAGGCAGCAACTGTTGTCCAAACTTGGGAGACAAAGTTAGACAGAATTTGCAGTCCAATGTTGGAAGATTTTTCGGGATGAAACTGGACAGCCACTAAGTTATCGCGGGCGATCGCCGCTGTGATAGTTTGATGACCGTGGGTGATTGTTGCAGCACAGACTTGGGAATCTTGTGGTTCAACATAATAGGAATGAACAAAATAAACCCAAGGTTGAGAGGGTAGGTACTCCCACAAATGACTTTTTGGTTGAGTCAGTTGGAGTTGATTCCAACCCATATGAGGAATAGCAATTCCTGGTTCTGGACGAAATCGCCTGACTGTTCCTTTAATAATTCCAAGTCCTGATTCTGTGCCTTCTGCACTTGACTCAAATAAAATTTGTAGTCCTAAACAAATGCCTAAAAAGGGTTTGCCGGATGCAATTGCTTCTTTTATTGGTTTTTCAAAACCACGCGCTCGCAGGTGTTGCACTGCTGGATCGAATGCACCAACTCCCGGCAAAACGACAGCATCTGCCTTATCTAAGTCCTTTGGAGAATCAGTAATCTTGGGAGTTGCCCCAGCTTTTTCCAAGCCTTTACAAACTGAGTGCAAATTTCCCATGTCGTAATCAACGACTGCAATCACCGCCATTTATTTGCTCCCTGTTAACTTAATTATGGAGAGTATTTCTATTTTAAATAATATTTCTTATGAAGAAAAGCATTTTATTAACATCTTTTGACACTTGGCTAAGCGAGCAAAAATCAAATTCTTCTGATGATTTGTTGGCAGAAGTTTCCCGACTTAACTCGTTACCTTATAATTTAACCTTCTTGCGACGCTTAAGCGTGGATGTACAGCTTGCCAGTTTTCGGGTTATAAAAAAAATCCATGAACTCCAGCCAGATGGCATCATCTGCTGTGGTATGGCGCAAAGACGGACGCTATTAAGTGTGGAAGTAGGTGCTAGTTTTGGAGAAAGTGTGTTGCAGACAACGGTTAATTTAGAGCAATTAGTGGCGGGCACTAGGGCAGTTGAGATAAGTCACGACTGTGGTAAATTTGTTTGCGAAGGACTTTACTATTCCGTTTTAGATGAACTGCGCCACTCAAAACCCACAACCCCTTGCATTTTTGTCCACGTTCCTATTTTGACTGAAGAAAATCTCCCTTTAATTCTTGATGACTTTTTATTGATTATTCACAGGCTGGCACTTTGGTAAATCTATTTGCGTCTGTTTGAAGAAAAACATATGTAGATATATGTTTCCATTCTTACTGATTTTTCCACTTGCTCAAATCACTCCTTCCCCTGTACCGCCACCAGAAGAAATTGTGCAACAGCAACAATTACGTCCTTTACTTGGGAATTTAGATAACATCCCGGTGTTTAACAGCAATAGTCCAGAAAAAGTTCTCAACGAAGGAATATTGCTTTCTACTTTTCCACCTGAAGAAAAAAAAGTCCCAACCGCACATCTGAACTTTCCTTTTAAAGGACGATTTGATGTGTTTGCTCACCACGTCGCTGAAGCACCGACACCAGAAGACTTGCGGACGCTTTATCTAGGGATAATTCTGCACAACCCAGGAAAACAACCAGTGACAGTTAATATCTTGCAAGCAGCGAGTTATTTAAGTCAACCAGATGCACCATTTACAGAATTGCCATATAAAAGTGAGAATATTTTAGGTACAGTTTTTGCAGGACCAGGCGATCGCGTCATGTATGATGTCTTGCGGGGACAAAGACAAAACACCTTTCCTCCGCAAATAATCATTCCACCAAGTGAAAGCCGGATGCTGCTGAATACACCTATTCCTGTAAACGGACTGACACCACCTTTAAACGGTCGGTCTACATTCATGCGACTGTGGAGTAATGACACAGTGTATGCAGCCAGTTTAGCAATGTTTGCACCAAAGAATCCTGATGGCTCTGAGCGATCGCCTACTTTAGAAGAATGGCAAAATCTACTCAATAATGGTGATTTATCCAAACCACGCGATAAAACACCAACCCCTCTCGAAGAGACTAACAAACCAATTATATATGGTCGCGTTGCCGGAGTTGCACAGGGGTCAGAATGGAAAGCCTTACTCATAGATTCACCAAAAGCCCAACATCTGACTATACCTAGTTCCGGACAAGCCTTTTCCTATATTCTGAGTGCCTTAGATCGCGGTACCTTGGGAACCAGTCAAATACAAAGCGCACCAATGCTAGTGCGCTATCCTGACACAGCATATCGCGCTCATGGAAACTACAGTTTACAATACAGCCTGACATTGCCATTGTATAATAATACACAAAAAACCAAAGCAGTCACTGTGTCAATGCAGACACCAATCAAAGAAGACCAGTTAACCAAAGGGGGATTGCGCTTTTTGAATCCACCAGCGCCGCAAGTGTTCTTCCGGGGTTCAGTCAGAGTCCGTTATAAAGATGACCAAGGTCTACCAAGAGTTAAATATTTTCACTTAGTACAAAAACGAGGACAACAAGGAGAACCATTAGTCGTCCTAAATATGAAAGCCGGTGAAAGAAGATTAGTAGAAGTAGACTTACTTTATCCACCAGACGCCACCCCACCGCAGGTACTGACAGTGCAAACTTTGGATAACTCTGGTTCAACGAACTCAAAATAATAGTAAAAATGTACTATTTTGTGTTCTTTTAGAGTAAAGTGAGAGAAAGTTTAAGGTTTGGGAGGGCTAGTTGAGTTATGAAACTGGCTGATTTACCGAAACAAGTGATTGATGACCTTTGCCAAGAAGATAGCTGGCGATTAGACATTGATCCAGGGTTTGACAGTAAACATGAATTTTGGATGGCTTGGCGACATTTTCTTGCTTTACCAGAACAGACTTAACTCCTTGTATGAAGCAACCGAAGAGGATTTAGCCGAGTTTTTAAATTTTAATGGCTTTGAGGTGCTATTACCAGTAAGCCGCAGTCATCATCCAGACATCAGCTTCATCCGTATCATACCAAGTTCTGATGAAAAGACACTCACCCTGTTCCTTCATGATTCTTATTATAAAGATTGGTTTACAGATGAGTGGGGTGCCAGGTATGGTTTCTTAGCAATAGCAGATCGCTATCAAAAATTTGGCTGCAATTTTTATTTAGCCAGTTACTATCATTTTTCTTATTTAATCAATGACGATTATGAAGCAGCTAAGAAAATAATGGTAGAGAAAATTAAGAAATAGCTTGACCCATGAAAAAAATTCCACGCTTAGAAAGCGTGGAATTTTCAATCTGACCTTTCATTGACCAAAACTCTGACCTTAACAAGAACCTCATCATTAACTTTGACGTAGACTCTCACCACTAATCCCAATGTGGGATCGACTCTGACTAAAACATTAACCTTGACCACAATTTGTAAGGAACCCCGGTAGTTAACCGGGGAAAAAGGGGTTTTGTCGTGTACTTTGAGTCTTTTGTGCAAGACCGCATTCATTTATAAAATAGACTCATTTCAATCTAAGTTATTGCCAAATTGCCAAATTCACTCGGTAATCACAAACAAAATAAAGCCCCAGGTGAGAAACCTGGGGTTGATGGTGTTTCAACCACGATGTACATGACGGCTTACAGTCCTAATCTATCCTTTGATCCTTCATAAAATTAGCCAAAATGCCAAAAGCAATTA
The DNA here is from genome assembly GCF_012912105.1 of Brasilonema sp. UFV-L1. Taxonomy (GTDB): domain Bacteria; phylum Cyanobacteriota; class Cyanobacteriia; order Cyanobacteriales; family Nostocaceae; genus Brasilonema. The sequence continues at coordinate 69,921 of NZ_QMEA01000009.1, read as the reverse complement.
ACGCGGGTAGCGACTGAGTTCGCAAAATTTGTCCCAGAAAAATGAATGAAACAACTATATGATATAGATAAAAAAATATCATAAGAATTAAGTAGACTGGGCAACACACCCATGAGTGAAACGAACTCCGAACCCACACACCTGCACACAATGAACCCCCTAACTCGATTTTCCGATAGAGTCGGGGATTATGTGAAGTACCGACCAAGCTACCCAACAGCAGCAATTGATATTATTCTCCAAGGGTTAGCGCCACCTTTGGAACTCGTAGCAGCAGATATTGGTGCGGGTACAGGAATTTCCTCACGGTTGTTAGCACAACGCTTAGTCAATGTCATTGCGATTGAACCAAATGCAGCAATGAGAGAAGCTGCTGAACCTCATCCTTTGGTAGAATTTCGTGATGGAACTGCAGAAGTTACCAAATTAAATCATGCATCTGTTGATTTAGTAACTTGTTTTCAAGCTTTCCACTGGTTCAATCCTGAACCCAGCTTATCCGAGTTCCGCCGCATTCTCAAACCATCGGGACGGTTGGCGGTAGTGTGGAATAACCGCGATGAAAAAGATGAGTTAACTGTTGAATATAGCCGCTTAGTACGTGCAGCATCCAGTAACCACCCTGCTGAAGGGCGTATGGAGTCTGTAGAACCACTTCTAACAACTCAACATTTTGTTAACCTCTGCGAATATACGTTTGTTTATAGGCAAGAGTTAGATTTAACTGGACTTATTGGTCGTGCAATGAGTGCTTCCTATGTCCCGCGTGAAGGAGTGGTACAGCAGCAACTGGTATCCGACTTGCAACAATTGTATCAGCGCTTGTCTGATGAGCGTGGTTTTGTCTACATGGTTTATCGTACTAGCGTATACCTTGCTGAACCGTCACACGAATGAGTTACTTTTCTAAAATAGAAAGTCCTGCTGGCTGGCATGGCAAACTAAACTTAGTTTACGCTCATCGCCAAAATACAACAACGCTCATTCACAACCAAAATCAAGCACCACTGAAAGTGCAACGCCCGTTTTATCCAGAAGGACGAAAAGTTTGTCATAGCGTCATTTTACATACAGCAGGGGGAGTTGTGGGAGGCGATCGCCTGATCTACAATTTTCATCTCCAGCCCGATGCGCAAGCACTGATCACCACAGCTGCCGCAAGTAAGATATATCGCAGTAACGGTAATAAAGCAAGACAAAACATTGAGATACAAGTTGATACAGGTGCAACTTTGGAGTGGTTACCTCAAGAAACAATTGTCTTTGATGGTGCGATTTATCAGCAAGACTTAAGGGTAGAATTAGCGACAGGTGCTAGCTGGATTGGCTGGGAAATGACTAGGTTTGGACGTAGTGCTAGAGGTGAAAAATTTTGTTTGGGAGAATGGCGATCGCACACCGAAATTTGCCAGCAAAAAGTTCCTTTGTGGATTGATAGACAATGGTTACCTGGTAGTGAAGAGGTTTTTCACAGTCCCCACGGTTTGGGAGGACAGCCTTTGGTTGGTAGTCTGGTGTATGTTGGGCAAGAAGTTTCACCGGAGTTGGTAGAAAAGGCGCGTTCTCTGTGGTGTGGGGAAGGGGAAGCAGGTGTGACTCGTCTTTCATGTGGATTATTGTGTCGCTATCGTGGTTGTGCGACGTCTGAGGTGAGATACTGGTTTATTGGTGTTTGGCAGCTATTACGTCAATCATTTTTGACGCGTTCTAGTTGTATACCGCGTGTTTGGCAGATTTAAACGAACCACGTTAGCGGAGCGTGTCCGCAGGACATAGGCGCGAAGGACGCAAAGGAAGAGGTGGAAGATGCAACTGACGCCGCAGGAGAAGGATAAGCTGTTGATTTTTACGGCTGCATTGTTAGCCCAAAGGCGGAAGGAAAGAGGAATGAACCGCAGAGGCGCAGAGTACACAGAGAAGAGAGAAAAGAGGTAGGAGATGCAACTTACGCCGCAGGAGAAGGATAAGCTGTTGATTTTTACGGCTGCATTATTAGCCCAAAGACGGAAGGAAAGAGGTTTGAAGTTGAATTATCCAGAGGCGGTGGCTTATATTTCTGCTGCTATTTTGGAAGGTGCGAGAGATGGGCAAACGGTAGGAGAATTGATGAGTTATGGAACTACGCTGTTAAGGCGGGATGATGTCATGGAAGGTGTATCAGAAATGGTGCATGAGGTGCAGGTGGAAGCAACTTTTCCTGATGGAACGAAGTTGGTTACGGTGCATAATCCTATTCGTTAGTTAGAAGACATATTATGAAAGTTGCTTTTATTATTTATGAGGGAATGACTGCATTAGATTTTATTGGTGTTTATGACCCAATAGCTAGACTTAAGACAATGCAGTTTTTACCAGAATTAGAATGGGAGATTTGTTCACTCACTCCTCATGTCAGCGACGATAGAGGATTGGGTTTCATACCAACAAAAGTAAGTGAATGTCTCTCAGGATATGACTTAATAATAGTGCCTGGTGGAGTCGTTGCTAATGTGTACAATTTAATTGAGACGACTGACTTTATTCAATGGCTTAAAACTTCGGAATCCTCCAAACTCAAAGTTTCTGTGTGTACGGGTTCTCTGCTTTTAGGAGAAGCCGGATTTTTAAAGGGTAAAAAGGCGACAACCCATCCTAATCATTTTCAGGAATTGGAAAAGTATTGTGATGCTGTAGTCAACCAGAGAGTTGTTGATGAAAAAGATGTGATCACAGCAAGAGGTGTGACTTCATCAATTGATTTAGGACTTTATCTTTGTGAAAAGTTTGCGGGTAATGAAGTTAAAGAAAAAATTCGACAGCGGATGGACTATCAATCAATTATTTAAATTTGTATTTGTATTCTAGAAGAAAAGGAAGTGAACATGGTTCCAGGAGAAATTTTCACGCCAGAAGGGGACATTGAACTTAATGCAGGTCGTTCTACTGTAAAATTGCAAGTGTCTAATACAGGAGATAGACCGATACAAGTTGGTTCACACTTTCATTTTTTTGAAGTCAATGTCGCTTTAAATTTTGACAGAGAACAGGCACGAGGAATGCGTCTTGATATTCCCGCTGGAACTGCAGTCCGTTTTGAACCAGGTGATGAAAAAGAAGTCACATTAGTTCCTTTGGTTGGAAGTCGCCAAGTTTATGGTTTTAACGCCAAAGTTAACGGACAACTATGAACGCAGCAAGTCAATATCTTTTGAAATTAGCAAAACGAAATGTAGAACCTTACATCAGCAACCCGAAAGCACAAGCAGCAATGGTTACTGGTTCTGCGGCTGAAGGTTTGGCTGACTGCTACTCTGATCTTGATATGATCATTTACTACGATGAACTCCCGTCGCCAGAAGAATTGCAAGTCGCGCGTCAGCAAAATCAAGGTTCGGAAGTCATTTGGGTACTTGGCGAACGCACTCAAGGAGAGGTTGGAGAAGCATACTATGTTAACGGTGTAGAATGCCAAATAGGTAACATTACCATTGTTGCTTGGGAACGAGAAATGGCAAAGGTGTTACAAGAACTAGATGTGACTTCCCCAATGCAAAAAGCGTTGTCTGGAGTATTGAATTGTATACCTTTGTATAATGAAGAATTAATTAAACAATGGCAAGCCAAAATTGCTCATTATCCAGACGCACTCGCACAAGCAATGGTAGAAACGCATCTCCAGTTTTTTCCGGTTTGGAAATCGCAAGAACGTTTATTAACACGAGATACGACAGTATGGTTTCATCAAGTCTTAGTTGAGTCTGTACAGAATATACTTGCGATTTTAGCCGGAATCAATAAACTTTATTACTCAACTTTTCAGTTCAAGCGTATGGGTATGTTTATCGACAAGATGAACATTGTACCTGAAAATTTATCAATGCGGATGGAAAGTCTGTTTCAGTCTGAAAGACGAATTGCCATTCGTCAACTTGAAGATATTATCCGTGAAACTCTAGAATTAGTAAACTTACATATGCCGCAGGTAGATACATCCAAAGTACAAGAGAAATTGGGGATGAGGCAACAACCTTGGAAATTGATTATATAAACAAAATCTTATTACAAAAGAAGAATCAACCAACGACACACCGAAAAAACTCTCCTCTGCGCTTCCTAGTAAAGTTCAATACTTAAAAGGTGACTTTAATGATGAGTAAAAATCAGAAGCCAAAGCCACTGCTGAAAGCAGATGCGATCAAAAAACTTCAGGAACATACTTTTTCTCATTCTTTGAATCCTAACTCAGAGATTAGAGGAGTATTTCTTGGTGAACAAGTTGGTTTGCAAAGGCTGGGATTTCATTTAGTGCGCATACCGCCAGGAAAAGAATCTTTCATCTATCACTCTCACGAATTTGAAGAGGAATTTATCTATATTCTTTCTGGTCGTGGTATTACTGAGATTGATGAGGAAGAATTTGAAGTGGAAGCAGGTGACTTTATGGGTTTCCCCACTCCCTCTGTCGCCCACCATTTACGCAACCCCTTTCATGAAGACTTAGTTTACATCATGGGTGGCGAACGCCATGAGTTTGAAATCGCAGACTTTCCCCACCTGAAAAAGCGAATGTTTCGCAACCGCAACGAAGTACACATAGCTGACTGGGATGAACTCAAACCTTTTAAAGGATGAAGTGTTATCAGTTATCAGTTACCAGTTATCAGTTATCAGTTACCAGTTATCAGTTATCAGTTACCAAGGAAGCGCAGTATCAGTTTGAAGAAGTATTCAGTATTGCTGAATCCAGAATTCAGAATAGAAGAATCAATTAACTCTTTTATTCTGACCGGAGGCTCTGCGGTGAAGCAGCGCTCTTGGTAGGGTTTCCCGACAACAGGCGACTGTGTTAGCGCAGCGTGACCGTTCGGCCTCAAGCCGTGCCCGAAGGGCTCAGGTCATACCCGAAGGGCTGGTGGCTCCGCTCCTGACTCCTGACTCCTTCACTGTTCACTGTTCACTGTTCACTGTTCACTGTTCACTGATTCAAAGGATTTAATGGCGATGGAATGGTACAATGAACCGCCTGTTTGGAATGTTCAAAGTGATACGATTCACATGACTTCTGGATCGAAAACGGACTTTTGGCGTGAAACTCACTACGGCTTTATTAGAGATAATGGTCACTTTTTTTATGAACAAATTCAAGGTGACTTTGTTGTTGAGGTGAAAGTCACTGGTGAGTATCAACAATTGTATGACCAAGCTGGACTAATGGTGCGTTTAAATGAGTCCACTTGGTTGAAATGTGGTATTGAATTTGTTAATGGTGTTCAACAAGTCAGCGCCGTAGTCACACGTGACTACTCGGATTGGTCTATTCTACCAATCCCAGAAAACCCTCATGCAATTTGGGTGCGTGTCATTCGACGCAGTAGTGCTGTAGAAGTTCAATACTCTCTGGATGGTGATGATTACACGATGTTGAGGTTGGCGTATCTCACTCCTGTGGAAACAGTGAATGTTGGTGTTATGTGTGCTTCTCCTGAAGGGAATGGCTTCCTGATAAAGTTTGAAAAATTTACAATTCGTAATTTGTGAGGAGTTAACATGAGTTATAGAATAGATTGCCGCGCTTATGCGGAAACTTTTGGTCCAACAGTAGGCGATATAACAGTAGATGGCTGTCAAATTATCAACTGAATCTTGAATCCTCAGATGCTAATTTGATGAGTTGATTTGTTAATTGTCTGGACATTTCTCGTACCTCTTTCACATCTGCTTTACTCAGAGTGATACCTAATTCTTCGGTTTGCGCAGTAGAACAACATAAGTTTTCTACTAAATCTACCAAAGATTCTTTGAGAGAAATCAAATTCGGAAAACGAGTATCAGTTAAATAATAGATAGACAAAAAGTCAAAATTGATGATTAATACCTCTATCTTTTCTCTCAGTTCACTCACCACAAGACTCTGGCACTTTCCTAATTGACTAAACCAAGCTAGCACAGAAAGAGAATCTCTATATAGTTGTTGCAAATTTTCTCTAAAAGTTTGTTGTTTTTCTCTACGTTCTTGGAATACATTAGATAACAATGTGTTAAGTATAGTAATCACTGCTCCAATAAAAGCACCAATTGTACCAGTAAAAATACCAATTAAGACAGGGTTTTTTAGTAATAATTCGTTCAGTTCTCGTGTTGACATTTCTTTTTAGCTATGAAAGAGTGCTACCAACGATAAAACCTTTGAAGTCCACAAATGCATTCTAAATATTTCATACCATTAGTGCAGTCATAACTTACATAGAAAAAATCTCATCGGTGTTCACCAAGTAGGGGAGAAACAAGCAGTACGATGTAGAAAATCAAGTGTTAGAAGATTAAATCCTGGGTTTGAATGTTCACAGCTTCCCCATTTGGGCTAGAAACCCGCTAAAAAATTGAACTCATACTGATTCCGCTTCATTATCAATAAGCGGGAAATAGCAAGTTTTAACAAATTTAAGTATATTGACTTATTGACAAAAGAGACACTATCCTAAAAAAAACCGATAGGGAGGAGGGTTATTAATTACACTCATAAAATCACCAGAAAGCATTGGTGCTTTGTTAGAGCACATAACCATGGGATATAAAATAAGGTGAAAAGCAAAACCCGCGCTTGGCGCAAAAGTGGGAAGAACAATGGGATAAATCTTTATCAAAATGGAGAACTGAATTAAGAATTGAACCAACGTCAGTTTACATTCATAAGTGAATTTTAGATAAGAGGAACTAGGTGATGAGTTATAGAATGGATCGCCGCGCTTATGCGGAAACTTTTGGTCCAACAGTAGGCGATCGCATCCGACTAGCCGACACAGAATTATTTATCGAAGTTGAACAAGATTTCACCACCTACGGCGATGAGGTAAAATTCGGTGGCGGTAAAGTTATTCGTGATGGAATGGGACAGTCTCCTATTTCCAACGCTGATGGTGCAGTTGATTTAGTGATTACGAATGCTTTGATTGTTGATTGGTGGGGTGTTGTCAAAGCAGATATTGGCATTAAAGACGGTAAAATATTCAAAATTGGTAAAGCTGGAAATCCTTATATTCAAGACAATGTAGATATTATTATTGGTCCTGGTACTGAAGCACTCGCTGGAGAAGGAATGATTCTTACTGCTGGCGGTATCGACACCCACATTCATTTTATATGTCCTCAACAAATTGAAGTGGCGATCGCCTCCGGAATCACCACCATGATTGGCGGTGGTACTGGTCCTGCTACAGGTACAAATGCGACTACCTGCACTCCTGGACCTTGGAATATTTACCGAATGCTACAAGCCGCCGACGCCTTCCCTATGAACTTAGGATTTTTAGGCAAAGGTAATACTAGTCAACCCCAAGGACTCGTGGAACAAGTAGAAGCTGGTGCCATCGGGTTAAAGCTGCACGAAGACTGGGGAACTACACCCGCAACAATTGATACCTGTCTTAGCGTTGCTGATGACTACGATGTACAAGTCGCAATCCACACAGATACTTTGAATGAAGCGGGGTTTGTGGAAGATACCATCGCCGCTTTTAAGAATCGTGTGATTCATACTTACCATACAGAAGGCGCAGGCGGCGGTCACGCACCAGATATTATCAAAGTTTGTGGTCAAGCAAACGTTCTACCTTCTTCAACTAACCCTACACGTCCTTACACCGTCAATACCTTAGATGAACACCTAGATATGTTAATGGTGTGTCATCACCTCGACCCAGCGATCGCTGAGGACGTGGCGTTTGCAGAGTCGCGCATTCGACGAGAAACGATTGCTGCTGAAGATATTTTACATGATTTAGGTGCATTCAGTATGATTTCTTCCGACTCGCAAGCAATGGGACGAGTTGGTGAGGTAATAATTCGTACTTGGCAAACCGCACATAAAATGAAAGTGCAACGCGGTAACAAAGGATTAGGAACAGATGTAACGGTTAATGATAATATCCGTGCCAAAAGATATGTTGCTAAGTATACTATAAATCCAGCAATAACTCATGGTATTGCTCAGTATGTGGGTTCAGTGGAAGAAGGTAAATTAGCAGATTTGTGTTTGTGGCGTCCAGCGTTTTTTGGTGTGAAACCAGAACTAGTTCTAAAAGGAGGAATGATTGCATGGTCACAAATGGGCGATGCAAATGCAAGTATTCCCACACCGCAACCAGTACATATGCGACCGATGTTTGGTAGTTTCGCAGGTGCGCGTCACTCTACATCGTTAACTTTTGTCTCGCAAGCAGCTATGGAAAGGGAGATTCCTAGTCAGTTGGGTTTGCACAAGCAAGCTGTCCCTGTTTCCGGAACACGTCAGTTGAGTAAGCAAGATATGAAGCTCAACGATACATTACCTCATATTGAAGTAGATCCCGAAACATATGAAGTCAGGGCTGATGGAGAGTTACTGATTTGTGAACCTGCGACGGTTTTACCGATGGCGCAAAGATACTTTTTGTTTTGACATCCAACTAAATCAGTACAAGTAAGTTTAGCAAAGTTTTTAGCTCTTTCCCCTTATACCCCCACACCCCTTTTCTTGACTGAACAAGGCAAAAGAAAAATTTATTTCTTTTGACTGTTGACTTTTGACTTGCTTTATAAAAACTGGGCTGAAATGTTATATGATAACTGTTAATTTGACAAAACTATGTCTAAACAATTCAGAGACTCTGCTTATGTTCACAAAGTACATACAAGCCGCAATGTATGAAGCTAAATATAAGATTTTGTCAGAAGATGGCACATTTTACGGAGAGATTCCGGGATTTCAGGGAGTTTGGGCTAATGCGGATACATTGGAAGCTTGTAGAGAAGAATTAGCAGAGGTTTTGGAAGAGTGGATTTTATTACGAGTTTCTCGCAATCTGCCATTACCCATAATTGATGGCATTGAACTGTCAATCAAGCAAGTAGCATAATGCCTTCCTTCGGACTTATCAAGCGCTCAGATTTAATTCGGTATTTGAGACAACTTGGTTTTGAAAGACCGTACTCTGGTAGCAAGCATCAGTATATGGTCAAAGACCATATTACAGTACGAATACCAAACCCTCACAAAAGTGACATTGGCAAGGGACTTTTGGCTGAGATATTACGACAAGCTGGAATTGGCAAGGATGAGTGGGAACGGTTGTGATGTAGGCGATGTTGAAAGTGCGTAAGCATTACTCCTTTGATTAGGACGGTCAAACATGACTGTTGATTTGGCTAAACTGTTTGTAGATACGGGAGTCAAACCATGAATGTTTACGACCTTTTGCAAGCAAAACGAGAAGAAATCCTCCGAAGTGCTGCTAAACATGGAGCATACAACGTACGTATTTTTGGTTCTGTGGCACGCCGAGAGGCTGATGCAGACAGTGATGTTGATTTTCTGGTAGAAATGGAACCTGGACGAAGCCTTTTTGACTTAGGTGGACTGCTGATGGAGTTGCAACAGCTACTGGATCGTGATGTAGATGTGGTAACTGAAAAGGGATTACGCCAGCGTATTCGGGAACGGGTTTTAACAGAAGCTGTTCCGTTATGAGAGACGATCGCGAAAAATTGCGTGATATCTTAGAAGCAATTGAACGTATAGACAAGTACGCAATTCAAGGAAGGCAAAGCTTTGAACAAAATGAACTGATTCAAACTTGGTTTATTCAACATCTGCAAATTATCGGTGAAGCATCTCGCGCCTTATCTGCTGACATTAAGTTACAACATCCCGAAGTACCTTGGTCACAAATTATCGGGATGCGAAATATTTTGACTCACAATTACTTTGAAATTGATTTAGACGTGGTTTGGTTTGCTGTTGAGCGAGATTTGCCAAACCTGAAGCAGCAAATAGAAGCAATTTTACAAGTATTATCCTGAGTGTTGCAATCGAAGCTGAGAATGCAATATGCACAAGCTAAAGCCAAAGGCTGATCGCTTAATTTCTCCTCAATGCGATCTGCGCTTTGCACAGCAGCGTTAGCGCAGGCCCCCTAAGGGGCTAGCTATCGCCCTTTGCGCAGTGTCAGAGGCGATCTGCAAAGGAGCGCAAGCGAAGCTATCGCCTTTTAAACAACTACAATAAATAAAAAATAGATTGAATGACCGAGCAACGCACTGATTACGACAGTCCTTGGAAGGACGTTATTGAAAGCTTTTTTCCTCGCTTTTTGGAATTCTTTTTTCCTCAGGCTTACGCCGTCATTGACTGGGAACGAGGCTATGAATTTCTCGATACTGAATTACAACAACTAGAACCGGATGCAGAAATTGGTAAGCGACTCGTCGATAAAGTGGCGAAGGTTTGGCTACTTGATGGTGAAGAAGCTTGGGTATTGGTTCATGTGGAAGTCCAAGGACAGTACGACACTGAATTTGGTCAACGGATGTACACGTACAATTATCGGTTATTTGACCGCCACAAGAAACAAGTTATTAGTTTAGCAGTTTTGGCAGACGAAGAAGCTTCTTGGCGACCTTCAAGTTACGGGTATTTACTAGGAGGATGTCGTGTTAGTTTAGAGTTTCCCGTGGCGAAACTGTTGGACTATGAAGCACAGTGGGAAACTCTAGAACAAAGCACCAATCCTTTCAGTGTAGTCGTCATGGCACATCTGAAAACTAAGGCTACGCACCGAAATCCAGAAAGTCGGTTACATTGGAAATTGAGTCTAGTTAGAAGATTATTTGAACGGGGATATAGTCGAGAAAATATTCTGGGGTTATTTCGGTTTATCGACTGGATAATGGTATTGCCAGAGGAATTAGCGCGTAGTTTTAAACAAGAATTGAGAAATGACGAGGAGGCAGATAGAATGCGGTACGTGACAAGTATTGAGCGCTTGGCAAAGGAAGAAGGAATTGAGCAAGGAATGCTCCTAACAAATCGAGAACATGTGATTAAAATTCTACAAACTCGCTTTGGAGTAGTGCCTGAGCCAGTTGTGGAAAGTATTAATGGAATCGAGAATTTATCTGTGCTAAAAATGCTTTTCACAACTGCTATTACAATTGGTTCTATAGAAGAGTTTCAGCAGGTTCTGAATGAGAGAATATCTGAGGGAGAATTGTAAAATATAAAATTCCTATCTTGTATTTATTTTATTCAATATACTCTGTAAGAGTTAAACTTTGCGTTGGAAGAAAACTATAATGCTATCTTTTCACAAAAAAATTGTAACTGATGAAGCAATGCGTCCAGTGGCAGTGTTGATTGATTATCAGGACTGGCAAAAGATTGAGCAAATCTTGGAGGCTTATCAATCACAACAAAAAGAAGAGTTTAATTTAAACAAGTATGCAGGTGTCATTAAACTTACTCAAGATCCTTTAGAATATCAGCAGCAAGTTAGGGATGAGATGTGAGATTGGCTAATTTAATAGAAATTAACATTCAGTTAGTGGAAATTGTGTAATGGAGGGCGATCGCCTAATTTCTCCCTAGTGCTATCACCTCACCCCTGTCGTTTCTCAATCTCCGCCATAGGTAACAGCAAAGTCTCCTCAATTTCCTGTCTGACTTCGCGGCTGACATAACAATCACTATTTAAGCAGTCTACTAGTAGTTTATTGGCATCGTAATACTGTTGCAAGAGTTGCTTTTGTGCTTCGCTGAACTGCCAATCATGCCCAATATTGCGATGCTCAATCATCATGGCTCTCAGTTGCTCAATCCAGACTTTACCTTTAATTTGCCACCACTCCTTAAATTCTCTTTGAAAAGGATCAGGGAGTTGACACTTGAGGTCTTCTATCTGGTACCGTAACTCATGATCTAGCTCAATAACAGTATCAATGTCATAAAGAAGATGAATCGCTTGAGTACGGGTATGAGCACGACCAAAGTTGTAAGAAATCATGACAGCTTCATCAATCACTCGAGCAAGAACAATCTCAACTTCTAATTTAGATGATAACTTAAAGCCTATATCAAAAGTGTTAGCAAAAAATTTAGCAACAGAACGAGCAGCTGTAGGCTTAATTTTTGAAAGATAAAATAGGAAGTAAAATGCTCGAACTGCGATTGGTTTATAAGGTAAATCCTCTGAAAGAGACTTGTGATTGTTCCAGGTAAGAAACTCCTGTAACTTTTCATCCGAAGCAACCAAACCATCAACCTTCCGCTTCATGAACCACACCAAATCATCAGCCTTCCTCATCATCCCAGCAGTGAGTAAAAACACCTCTCGCCAGCGTTTCTCCGTAATATGCTCCACCAACTTTTCCCATGCAGAATTCGCAACAATTTCCCATGCAGCAAAATACTCCTGAAACGTCAGATGTGAAAAGGAATAAATCCCCTTTGCCCGTTCCACCAGTAGCCCATGCTGTCCTTCAATCGACCTCAAAACAGCTTCGCTGTCCAGTTCTAATTCCTTTGGCTCAGTACGAGCATCGCGTAAGTTGCGAATAAAATCAGCAATGTATGCTTCAACAGTTTTTTGCTTAAAGAAATAGTCCTTCTGCTCAAATGTAGTTAAGGCAATTTGACTTAGTAAGTCTTCCTTGCGTTGTAAAGACAGGTTTTTATAAACCTGATCTCGCTCTATGTTGCGTTTGGCATCCCATTTTTTCAGCAACACGTCCAAACCTTCTTTATAAAGTTCGGAACGATTGACCGGAAAATTTCCAGCTTCACCAAAGACCAAACAAAGTAAAGTCAGCAGCAAGGGATTAGTTGCTAGTTCTTGAATTGGCTTGTTATCCTTCAGTTTTTGAATGAACTTCTCTGCCTTGTCATTCTGAGCGGAACGCAGTGGAGTGTTAGCGAAGCGTGTCCGAAGGACATAGAATCCAGAATCTTTAGAATCTTCGAGATGCTTCACTCCGCTATCGCTCCATTCAGCATGACAATTATCGAAGTCTTTAGCTCTAAACCAGTTTTGAGCAAAGATAGCGATTTGCTCCTCATCAAAATCTGCCACTTCCACTTCGGTGAACCGTTCAAAGGTATATTCTTTGGAAGCAATACGACAGGTGATGACCAACTGATTTGTGTGAAACTGATCACAAACCTCCCGAATTTGCCGTAAAATCCGCTTTGTATCTTCTTCTCGAACTTCATCCAACCCATCGAGCAATATCAATGCTTTACCCTGTCTCAGTAGTTCCTCTACTTTGAGGTTAGCGTCACTCACCCCGCAAACCGACAACTGTTGAGCAATATATTCCAGAATATTTGGCTGTTTGGATTCTTCTGCAAAATTCTTGAGAGTGATAAACAAGGGAACTCGGTTTGTCTGAAACTGTTCCTGAATGCACTGCATCGCCAAATACTTCAAAAACGTGGTTTTTCCTGCTCCTGGTTTCCCCAACACTATCAGCTTACTGTACCGTTGTACCGCCTCCAGTCCTGGTACTCGTTTCTCACTCACGCGGCTAAGTCCAAAGCGCTCAAAATTTTCCACGTCACAGTTTTGCAGCAGTTCTGCAATTTCTTGTCGCCTGCGTCCTGTGATTTTCTCCAAAATATTGACGTTGGTATAAATACCCCGTTCTCCAGTCAACTCAATCGGTTGAGTCATGTCCAGCACGCGCATGGTTCCACAGCGTTCTTTGATGCTGGGTTTGACTTGTTCACGGATTTCTTGAACTAACGTATCTATATCATTATCTGAAATATCAATAGTTAAGTGACCAGAGGGTTGCTGCTGCGCGTATCTTTTGCTCAAGTACTCCCGCAGGCGGTTTTCTTTAATAGGACCACTACCACTAATGCTGAATTTCTTGTATATTCCTGTTAAGCAGCTACCGAGATTGCTATCGGAGATGTTAATCGCTTGAGTGACTTCGACTCGACTTTTGCCACGACCAAATATTTCCAGAAAAACTTCCTTTTCTCGTTGCGACAATTCACTATATTGCTCCAGTTGTGTCAGGAAGCTTTCTGGTAACGACATATACCTTGCCTGAAATCGCTCTCAAATTCAGTTTAGCCAAACTTTTCTGAAAAATTCTTGCAAATCAAGACATATCAGGATAAGTCAAGCTAAGTCACCGCAAGTCAAGTAAATAACTACAAAAGAAAATTGCGACAGTACACTCAGTCAAGCAACTGAGGCGATCGCAATGCTGGAAATAATCATTAATAAATCTATTGAAATTATTTTTGGTCTGTTACTAGAGAAGTTTGGGGAATGGCTGCTGAATGAGCGCAATCTCAAACGCCTCAACTTCTTGCTGAAAAAGCAGATTCTCTCACTTTACCTCTTTTGGGTTTTACTCAAAACACCGCGAGAATCTTTACCTGAACAACCACAAAGACATGATGATATCCAAATAAGTGGGTAGTATTGGTAAAGGAGAAAAGTAGCAAAGAGCTAAAGCTATTTTTCTTTTTTGTGAAATGAGCGTCTCTTCTATGCTATATGTCTAAATCTTCTAAGTCTGACAAGATTCTGGTTGTAGATGATTCTGCTGACAATGTATTTTTGGTCAAAACCATTTTAGAGGAAGAAGGCTACACGGTTAGCACGGCAGAGAATGGTGCTTCAGCATTGGCAAAACTCGAAATATCGACTTGTGATTTGGTATTACTAGATCTGATGATGCCGGGAATGGATGGTTATGAGGTTACTAAACGCATCAGGCAAAATATGACTTTGCCATTTATCCCAATTCTGCTTATTACCGCACATGACTCACCTAACATTGCTCATGGATTAGACTTGGGCGCGGACGATTTTATCCGTAAGCCTGTCACAGTCGGTGAATTGTTGGCACGGGTGCGATCGCTCCTCCGTCTCAAGCATAGTATAGATGAACGCGATGAAATCGCTCGTCAACGGCAAGATTTTGTCTCTCGCCTGACTCACGACTTACGTACACCCTTGGTTGCAGCGGATCGGATGTTGATGCTGTTTGCTGAGGGTGCTTTGGGACAGCTGTCATCGCAAATGCAGGAAGTCATAGATATTATGGCTCGCAGTAACAGTAACTTGCTGACTATGGTAAACACCTTACTGGAAGTTTATCGCTTTGAGGCAGGTCGCAAAAACTTAGCGTTTCAACCAGTCAACCTGAGTCAGTTACTACAAGAAGTCTCAGAAGAATTGAGTCCTTTAGCCGAGCAAAAACATCTTACAGTCAATTTAGATGTCGGTGAGGACTTAGGGATGAGTGCAGTTATGGGCGATCGCCTAGAACTCCACAGGTTATTCACCAATCTTATAGGTAATGCTGTCAAATTTACTGACACTGGTTCAGTCAGCATTCGCATCACTCCAGCGACCCCTTCAGATGATTGTATAACAGTTGAAGTCGCAGATACAGGTCCAGGAATTTCTCCTGAAGAACAAGTCACTTTATTTGAAAGATTTCGCCAAGGAAGTCATACGCGTTCTGGTAGTGGTTTAGGACTGTATCTTTCTCGCCGAATTGTCGAAGCACATCAAGGTACAATTTCCATGAATTCAGAAGTCGGTAAAGGGAGTGTATTTACAGTATGTTTGCCCATTAAACAGTAATTTTACGTGCTGAAGACTTGATGAAACTTAGCTAACTAGGACAAACAACAATGATTTCTCAAGAAGTCTCAATTGCCGATATCATACACAAACAACGTGCTTTTTTTAAAACTGGTAAGACCAAAGATATTAATTTCCGACTTGAACAACTCAAAACTTTAAAACAAGCAGTCACTGAGCATAAAGAAGCTATCATCAGCGCACTGAAAGCAGATTTAAATAAACCCGAATTTGAGAGTTATGCAACAGAAATTGGAGCAATCCAAGAAATTAACTATGCTATCAAGCATATCAAAACTTGGACTAAACCTCAGAAAACACCAGTTTCCCTGCAATTTTTTCCTGCATCCGCAAGCATTTATCCAGAACCGCTAGGAGTGGTTTTAATTATTGGTCCTTGGAACTATCCATTTAATTTAATCATCTCACCCTTAATCGGCGCTATTGCTGCAGGTAACTGTGCGATTCTCAAACCTTCAGAACTTGCACCAAACACTTCTCGTCTTCTCAGTGAGATCATAGAACAATCTTTCGAGCCAGCTTATATTACAGTTATCGAAGGAGGTGTGCAAACAAGTCAACAACTACTAGCAGAAAAGTTTGACCATATCTTTTTCACTGGTGGAACGGCTGTCGGCAAAATAGTGATGGAAGCAGCTGCTAAAAATCTGACACCCGTCACCCTAGAATTGGGTGGGAAAAGTCCTTGCATTGTAGATTCTGATATTAATATCAAACACACAGCAAGACGTATCACTTGGGGCAAATTTCTCAACGCCGGACAAACTTGTATCGCACCAGACTATCTTTTAGTAGATACAAAAATCAAAGAAAATTTATTAAATGAAATTCAGAAATGCTTGCAAGAATTTTATGGTGAGAATCCTGAAAGTAGTTCTGATTATGCAAGGATTATCAATCAAAAACATTTTGACAGGTTAACTCATTTCCTGAAAGAAGGCAAAGTTCGCATTGGTGGAGAAACCAACTCTTCAGAACTTTATATTGCTCCAACAGTGCTTGAAGATGTCTCCTTAACAGACTTAGTTATGCAGGAAGAAATTTTTGGTCCGATTCTTCCAGTGATAGAATACACGAACATAAGCGAAGCAATTGATTTAGTTAACTCTAAATCGAAACCCTTGGCTTTATATTTCTTTTCTAATAACAAAAATCTACAACAACAAGTCTTGCAAGAAACTTCATCTGGAGGAGTTTGTATTAACGATACAGTGATACAGGTTGCAGTTTCATCTTTACCATTTGGCGGTGTGGGTGACAGTGGAATTGGCAAGTACCACGGGAAATCTAGTTTTGACACCTTTTCACATTACAAAAGTGTCTTGCACAATTCCTTCTGGCTCGATTTAAAATTGCGATACGCTCCTTATAAAGACAAGTTATCTACACTGAAACGATTCATTGGTTAGCAATTTTAGCTGTTAAAGTAGGATTGTCTTCTTAACGTCCCAATACGGTTCGGTTAAGGGTATTTCGCGTGCTTATAAACCTGGTTTTGCAAAAGTTACCGGGTTTCTGTCCGGGTGCTTGTCCGAACCGTATTGCTTAACGTCCAGCAATAGACGCTTATTTGCACAAAAACAACTATTTCATAATGAGTGACAACTACATCAAACAGCAAAAACAAATTATCCAACAACTGAAAGATAATATTCAGCAAAGGCAAAGTCAATTAAGCATTGTTGAGATGCGAAGTGATTATGAAAACGATGACGCCATTGGTCTAGCATCACTTTCTTTTCCTCCAAAAGACATTACCCAAATAATTTCAAAAGAAATCATTGCTCAGTTACAAAGCGTAGATTCCCACCATTTCTATTATTCGAGTGAATGCCTACATATAACTATAAAAAATATACGATATGTAAACAATCCTCCGCTTTTTAAAAACGAAGATGTGGTGAAAGTGAATGAATTATTTACTCAAATAGTTCCAAAATTTCAATCATTCACTTTTCGTTTGGAGGGTTTAATTTTATTTCCAACGAGTGTTTCTCTTGTAGGGTATTGTGATGAAACGCTAAGAAAGTTAGTTCAAGCGTTAGATTTGGGCTTAAAACAAATAGGTGTACCGGATAATAAAAAATATATTTCTGATACAGTCTTTTTTGGAAATATGACTTTATGTAGATTTACACGTGAGCCTAGCTCATCATTTCAAAAGAAAGTCAAAGAATTGGAAAGTCTTTATATTGGAGAAATGCGGGTGACTGAAATTAGCCTTGTCATATGCAACGCTGTTTGTCATCCCAAAACAACAAAAGTTATAGGTACTTATAAATTAAGTATGAATTAAGCCAGTAGGGCATGACTCGCCCTACTAACCTTTTAATTGCTGTAACGTTCTTCAGCCCAGGGTTCACCACGACGGTGATAGCCGTTGCGTTCCCAAAAACCTAACTCTTCGCGTTCTAGGAACTCTAAACCATTAATCCACTTGGCACTTTTCCAAGCGTAGAGGTGAGGAACGACAAGCCGCAGTGGTCCCCCATGTTCTGCTGGTAACAGTTCTCCAAAGACTTTAAAAGCAAAGAAGTTTTCTTCTCGCACAAAGTCTTTCATTGAAATATTGGTAGTATAACCACCGTAGCAGTGTTCCATAACATGGTTTGCTTTGGCGCCTACCTCAATGAGTTTCATAAAATCTGTAACCTTGATACCAGTCCACTTGACATCAAGTTTCGACCAGCGCGTGACACAGTGGAAATCCGCTGTAAATTCGTGCTGCGGAAGCGCCATAAAGTCTGACCAGGTAAAGGTTGTAGGTTTTGCCAAACCCCATACCCGAAATTCCCATTCGTCTGTGCTGACTTGAGGAGTCGCACCATAAGTTAATACAGGGAATCCCTTAGTTAAGTACTGACCAGGAGGAACGCGATCGCTTTGTTCTTGTGCAGGCTTCTGAAAGAATTTTCTCACCATAATTGCAAAAAAATAAGTTTTCTGAAGACACTCTAATTTTTATATGGTGATAGAGTAATCAGTCATAAGTTATGGGTGATGGTAAACAGTTAGTAGTTAGTAGAAAAATCACTAACAACTAACATCAGGTCAACAACCAGCTACTAATTACCGAATAGCCGTCTTATGATTCCTCTTCTTCCTCTTGTTCAGCACTTGGATAGACAAAAGTAGAACGTCCAGTCAAAATAGACTTGCCAAGAGAAAGAGCTTTCTGAGCTTCAACTGCGGCTTTGTGCCTCCATGTTGCTCGACGTTTATCTCGTTTGGACTTGGATGTTTTCTTCTTAGGAACAGCCATAGTAACGGGTACTCTAGATGTAGACAGCCTTTCCATTCTAAGGCATAGAAACAAATGCGGTGAGTGCTTAGGTACAAATCGCTATCTTATGGTTTGCGTTGGTGATGCATAAGTCGAGTCCTGCTGTTTGGATTAACTAAAAACTGCAATTCCTCAACTTCCTTACCATTAGACAGACAACAAAGGGACGGCAGGTGCTATAAAAGTTGAACGAGAATCACCTAGACTATTAGACATAGGTTAGTAGACATAGGTTAGCCTTGTTTTTTGTAAAGCCAACCACTCTCGTGGGTCAGTAAACAACGAGTCAAAAAAATCGCGATGGCAAATAACTGGGCAATCGCAATTGGTATTAATCAATATCAGTTCTTTCAACCTTTAGACTGCGCTCAAGCAGATGCTGAGGCGGTCAAAAATTTTTTGGTGACAAATGGTGGTTTTTTGTCGCAACAGTGTCTGCTAATCACAGAGACTTCGCCACCATTTGGAGATAGATCTACCTATCCCACTAAAGAGAACATTTTACTGTTGCTTGAAGATTTTGCTGCTGCTTTCTGGCGTCCGCAAGACCGATTGTGGTTTTTCTTTAGCGGTTATGGCGTCAACTACAAGGGACAAGATTATTTAATCCCAGTGGAAGGCGATCCCAATAACGTTGAACAAACGGGTATAGAAGTACGAACCTTAATGCAAAGCCTGCAAGTGGCTAACCTCGATGCATTGCTATTGCTTGATATCAACCGCGCCTTCGGAACCTACGCAGATGCTTACATTGGGAAAGAAACAATAGAACTAGCTAAAGAACTACAAATTACTACTATTCTTTCTTGCCAACCAGAGCAATATTCTCACGAAAGTCGGGAATTAGGTCACGGGTTCTTTACAGCTGCGTTATTGGAAGCTCTGCGTTACAATCATGGCCGCAATTTGACGAATCTAGAAAAATATTTGAGTGTTCGCACGCCGGAACTTTGTCAACACTACTGGCGTCCCACACAAAACCCTGTCATTGTTCTTGTACCCAAGCCGCAGGTAACCTCGCCTCAATTGGAGGATAAAACTGAAGCAAAAGTAGAAAGTCAAGCCCAGCAAGTCATTTCTTCCCCGACTCCCCCAACTCCCCCAACTCCCTCATCTCCTCATACCCAGAAAAGATCGTCAAACAACCAATTTTTGCTGCAGCTTCTGGTGTGGAGCATAGCTACGATGCTTCTTCTATGCTTAATTGTGGTTATTTTGTTCCGCGATCGCGCAAGATTTAGGTTAGCGGAGATATTACCACCATCTTTGAGGACTACTAACAACAAAAAGATTGATCAGGTATCACCACAACCTGACTTCACACCATCACCAACCGTACTCACTCAACCAAAAACCCAATTAATCATCCCTCAAGTTACTTCTACTCCCCAAGTCACTCCTAGCCCCGACGAATCTAAACAACGAAATCAAGCACTGTTGGAATTGCGGAAAATGTCACTGAGTCAAAATCAAGCGAGTGATTTGAGACAAGCAATTGATACGGCTAGTAAAATTCAGCCTGGTGATTCCAACTACACACAAGCTCAGGAAAACATCAAGATTTGGAGCCGCATGATTTTAGATTTAGCCCAAAATCGTGCTCAGCAAAGACAATATGCTAATGCTATTTCCGCTGCACAGTTAGTCCCTAAAGAGCAACTTTTATACTCAGAAGCACAAACATCTATTCAGCAATGGCGGCTAGAAGCAAAGCAGTATGTGAGCAATACAACCCTTATCGATGCTGCTGTTGGCTTAATTCGGGATGGACAGGCTTCTACTTACAATCGCGCGATAGAAGTTGCTCAAAAAGTCCCACGAGATGAACCAGGTTTTGATATTGCTCAAAAATCTATCAACTCATGGAGCGAAAATATTTTGCATCTTGCCAAAAAACGAGCTACCCGAAAAGAATTTAAAGCTGCAATTGAAACCGCAGCTCTCGTTCCAGAGGGAACAGCCGCATACAAAGAAGCGCAAAATGCAATTGCACAATGGCGAAAAAACAGTCAGTCATGACTAGTTTTTGATCATGAGCAATTATTAAAACAGTATACAGTGACCAGTGACCAGTGACCAGTGACCAGTGATAACTGATACTGCGCTTCCTTGGTAACTGATAACTGGTCACTGACAAAATAATTCTCAACAACAACGGTACTGGCTTATTAGCAGTACTGTGTAACGTCTTCGCCGCATTCATCAGCTAGATAGCATAGTGCTCGAAAACGTAAGCTAACTAATTCTTCATAGACAGGATTGAGTTTGCACATTGGCGGAATATGAAACAGGGTTTTCCCAAGTAATTTCACATCGCGCTCAAACGGACACTGGGAAGGAATAAGCTTACACAAACGATGGGCGAGTTGGCGATCGCGAATTGGAACATTGTCTAACCATCGCCGTATGGATTGAAAAATATCAAAGTGAGGCTTGGCGGAAGGACGATGCATTTGAGATGCTGGAGCATTTTCCTGTGTTTGATTTATCGACACCCAGCTTGCCAGAAAAATTCTTTTTGTGGTATTATGGTATACCTTCATGGTTCACTCCTCTGTTCGATTGAGGCTTCTGAACTACCCGATGAACATCTACAACGTTGCCACGACTTGTCCCGGAAGAATCTTGTCCTGACTAAGATACAATCTGATGATTTGTTTGATCTGATGATTTAGTAGCTACTGACATCAGAGCCTGTTCTATATTACGTCAAGTTAAGCGCGATTTTCTTTTTGTCAAGGGTGCGATAGAAAAATCTTGTTTTTCGCTTGACTTAATTAAACTTTTAGTAAAGACATCTACTGTTAGATAGAAAAAAATGTCACGTTTACTAAAATTTTCTAACTACATTTTGACATCAGCATCTATGCTTAAGTATAAATACTGTTGTTTTGCATTCAGGTAGTTATTCGTCAATAGCAACGCTGCGTAAATTTCACGCTGATAGCAACTTTTAAATATTACAACCTTCCCAAAAAAAATACTTATATATAAAAGAGGCTAAGTAGGAGATAGAAAGAAGAAAAGCAAGAAAATTTATCGAAAATCAAGAATTACGATTTTTTCAAACCTATTTTTCTATGATTTTCCCCACATTCTCACTCGCAGTTTAAAAATGGTAATCTTACATTGGGATATGAGTAATTTTGCTGATAGCTATATCGTTGCTGACAATAGCTAAATAAATTTGTGATTCTTCTGCGACAACTTGCAATTTATGGCGTATTGGGGCTAACTTACCTAGGATTAGCACTGGGCTATCTTCCAGGTCTACGCATGAATCGTGCCACAATTGCTCTGGTAGGTTCTGCATTTCTGATTGCTTTAGGTGTTTTGAGTTTGCAAGAAGCATGGGATGCCATTGATGCCACTACCATCGTGTTTTTGTTAAGCATGATGGTTGTCAATGCTAATTTATCCTTTGCTGGTTTTTTTCAGCGGGCACTAGCAGTGCTGTTGAGTGTCACCCGCAGTCCCTTTGGCTTGTTAATCGCCTTGACTTTTGCCAGTGGTGTCCTCTCCGCTTTTTTTCTCAATGACACCATAGCGCTAATTTTCACACCATTAACCTTGAGTCTGACACAAGCGCTCAATTTGAATCCGCTCCCCTATTTACTTGCACTCGCTGGAGCAACTAACATTGGTTCTGTAGCCACTTTGAGCGGTAATCCCCAAAACATTCTCATTGCCTCTTTCTCTGGTATTAGCTACATAGATTTTCTGCGAACGTTAGCTCCTGTCGCCCTGATAGGCTTGGCAATTCAGGTAGGATTACTATGGCTACTTTACCCTGAAGTGCGCTCAACTCAACCCAGCGAACAATTACTCCTTGGAAAGGGGCGCATCTTCAAACCTCTTTATCAAAAAACCATTATCATCACCACTGGGTTGCTTATCGCTTTTGCTGTGGGTTTACCCCTTGCAGTGTCTGCTTTGGTGGCTGCTAGCCTTTTGCTCATGACTCGAAGGATTAAACCACAGCGGATTCTCAAAGAGGTAGACTGGAATTTGCTGGTGATGTTTTCCGGACTTTTCATATTAACAAAAGTCACACAAAAGTTGAACTTGTTAGAGCCATTCACTTATGCAGTCAACTCTTCCGTTGGTCTTTTGAGCGTAACAGCTATATTATCTAACCTAATTTCTAACGTTCCTGCTGTACTCCTACTACAACCCTTAATTCCTAAAGATGATCCCCAATCTTGGCTATTACTTGCAGCGAGCTCAACTTTAGCTGGAAATTTAACTTTGTTTGGTTCAGTCGCCAACTTAATCGTCGCGGAAGCTGCTGCTAAGTTAGGCTACAAATTGACTTTTTGGGAACATCTGCGCTTTGGGGTACCGCTGACACTTGTGACTTTGCTTCTAGTGTACCTGTTGATTCATTAGAATATCTTTAGCCCGAATTTCTCACCACGATTTTGCAAGATTCCCGACTTCTTCAAAAAGGCGGAAATCTGACTAACCAAAGTAAATAAGTTTGGCGCACTGTTTGATCAACAATAAAAAAATAAAGTACCTTAGAAAACATTTATTTAAGTAAAATTTATAAATGTCTTTGAAGATAAATTTTAGTTAATAAATATTGCAATAGGGGAGTTTTTAACTATGGTAGCGAAAAGTTTTAAGCAAGGTTTGTCAATCAATTCACCCTTCGCCTGCTGCCAAAACTTGCACTACAGTCAGTTTCAAATTAGGAAAAGTAGCTGAGACAATATCATTGCTTTCTTGAAACACCGCTTCTTCGTATAATCCATCTACCAGCGTCAACACTGTAACTCTTGCCTTAAGCGAATCAACAATCCAGTATTCAGGAATTCCCCGTGCGGCGTACTCTGATCGCTTGTAGCGGTAGTCCCGATCTTCGTTAACTTTGCCTGGTGAAACAACTTCAACTACCAGTACAGGAGATGGCATATCCTGAGTAATTGTAGCACGTCTGCCACCAATCGCCGCGAATAACTCCTCAGTTAATATCATCAAATCTGGTAGGCGCACGCGAGTGCGACTGCCCGTTACTACAATCTCGGTATCTTTGTGACAGATGAGGTGTAAAGGGACGAGCTTGAGAAATTCAGATAGCAGATAGAGAGCAATCCGGTTATTTCTATTAGTTTCTGGCGGCATTTCCACTAATTCTCCATCCACTAACTCATATTTCGTGTCTGTCCCATCGTCATAAGCGAGGTATTCTTCTAGGGTTAGTTTTTTTGTCGCTGTCGTCATGGCGATCGCACGTCCCTTGCCCTGTTGTTAGCACTACTTCAGGTATGCATCTGAATTATAGCCAAGGTTATGTTCCACTAGGAGGCACCCTCATCTGCCACGTCCGCCCCAATTTTTCATACTCCCGTGACGCCGCTTTCATCAAGTGCGCTATCCGAATCACTCCTCCATCACCCGCAGCATATAACGATAACTGCGTAAGTTGATTTCATTGAAATCTATTAAAAGTTACAAGGCATCAAAACGCCTTGTGTTCAACTTGACTCAAGTACACAAAGGAATTTACATATGACGTTTCCCAAAACTTTCAGTGAAGATCTATCGAGTGCCAAGCCTACTATTCCTGCTGATTTCGAGGATGTGGGATTTCTCGCTCCGAGTGTGGGGACTTTCATCGTCACTACCAAGAACGGTACAGCAAATTTTATTTGGCAGCATGGTATAGAGGATGTGGACTTTCACAGTGAAAGGCTGACGTTTAATGGTATTATCCCTATTGGCAGTCGCGAGTTTTACCACGCTACGATCTCAGTCGAGAAAAATGAAACCGGATCAGCGCAATCTCAGGTGAGTGTTCTCCTTTCTGTAGAACCAGGAGACGCTGATGAGGGGCATAGAATCTTGTATAAACGCGAGGGAGACAGTGACTACTACGTGTGGGCAACTGATGCTAAGAAGTTCGAGCTTCACACACCTGCTCTTGGTATTAGTTAGTAACGAGCAAAAGACCTGGCTATGCACTACCCTGAATTGGCAGCACCTAGCTTTGTGAACACTTTACGCTTGTAGAAGCGGGAGAAAATCGTTTCAAATCTCACGCCAAGGTGCAAATTTTTTCTTAGCTTCCTTGCACCTTGGTGTGAGTTTATCATCTATCCGCCTACGATGCAACTTGAGCCGCAGTACGAGTACGCCGCCTTCTGCCATCAGAAACTTTTACTGGTGGTTCGTCAGGAATTTGCATCAATAAAGTTACAGATGGTTGACAATGTAATTCCTTTCGCAAAGAGCGTGCTAATTCCCGCTCTAAATGTCCTTGCAATCCACCCCAGTCTACCTCTTGATTTTCACCATCAAAAGGTCGGGTAAATTCTGACCACCGAACACTAAGAATTTCTTCAATTCTCTGTTGTACCCATTTTTGCAGCAAAGAGCGCTCGATGCTCGTCACAACGCCTCGCAGGTGAATTTCTGGCTTTGCCATCAGCTTGCCATGCCAATCTACCGCCATTGCAATTGTCACAATACCTTCTTCTGCCATGCGTTGTCGTTCTTGCAAGACTTTTGCACTAACCATGCCACTACCAGAAGTATCTACCAGTTCCAGACCGGATGGTACTTTACCAGCAATACGGATGGATTCCTCAGTCAGTTCGACGATATTCCCATTTTGAATAATAACCATATTTTCTGCAGGAATACCCATACTCTGAGCGGTTTGAGAATGCTTGACCAACATTCGATGTTCTCCGTGGACAGGGAGAAAGAACTTGGGTCTAGTCAAAGCAATCATCAGCTTTTGGTCTTCCTGACATCCATGACCAGAGACGTGAATTCCTTTATCCCGACCATAAACGACGTTTGCTCCCTGCATCATCAACTTATCGATGACAGTGACCACAGCAATTGTATTTCCAGGAATCGGGTTAGCTGAAAATACGACTGTATCTCCTTGTCGAATTCTAATATGAGGATGTTCTTGATTGGCAATCCGCGTCATCGCTGACATTGGCTCACCTTGAGAACCAGTCGTCAAAATCAACACATTTTCATCTGGTTGATTGCGGACAGCATGCAACGGCTGAAGGAGATTATCATCACAGTTGATGTATCCTAAATTACGGGCATGGGCAATCAAATTCAGCATGGAACGACCGACTACGGTCACGACGCGCTTGTACTTTTGCGCTAGTTGCAAAACCATGTTAATGCGATGTACGCTAGAAGCAAAAGTTGTCACAAACAGTCGTCCAGTCGCTTGACTGAATATCTTGTCTAAATTTGGATATACCGAACGTTCTGAAGGTGTAAACCCTGGTACTTCTGAGTTTGTTGAGTCGCTCATCAAGCACAGTACGCCTTTTTCACCGTGTTCAGCGAGCCTTTGCAAGTCAAAACGCTCACCATCTACGGGCGTATGGTCAATTTTAAAATCTCCTGTATGGATGAGCACACCAACAGGTGTATGAATTGCTACGGTAAAGCTATCAGCGATGGAGTGGGTATTGCGAATATATTCTACAAAGAAATGTTTGCCAATTCTGACGACATCACGGGGAAGGACGCTTCTCAATTCGGTGCGATCGCGTACTCCTGCTTCTTCCAATTTTCCTTCTAGCATTGCCAGTGCTAGTCTAGGACCATAGAGCACAGGAATTTCAAATTGCTTAAGATGAAAAGCGATCCCACCAATATGGTCTTCATGACCATGAGTCACAATCATTCCTTTAATTTTATGACGATTTTCCCGTACATAGGTCATGTCTGGGAGAACAATATTGACTCCATGCATCCCGTCTGTGGGAAAAGCCAATCCTGCATCTAAGAGGATAATTTCGTCATCATACTCAAAAACACACGTATTTTTGCCAATTTCATGCAAACCGCCCAACGGAATAATTTTTAGGGCGGCTAAAGTTTCGTTTTTAGCCATTTTCTCCTGAGAGTGTTTTTTAGTTAATAAAAAAGTGAAATTTAGAGATTGTTCTTTGTCGGTAAAAATGTGGAATTTAACCTTGTTGTAAAACTGACAAGACAAGCAGTCTATTAAATCAGTCTGAAAACAGCTGATTTTTTATCAGATGTTCAATTGTTACTTGATTAATTGGGCTTTAAAAGCTCAAAATTCATGATATATTTATCCAGTCTTTGCACAGAATTTTTACTCAAAATCTCGTAAAAAAAGCAAATTCTTATAAAAATCTTCAGCAAATTAACCTGTCAGTTTTATTAAGTTCCTGCTAAATGAGACCAACTTTTTTGAGAACGACTTCTAAGTTTTGACTGATTTGTGAGTCAGCTTCGCACAACGGCGGACGAGTTGAACCAACTTCCCAACCTAAAAGATTTAGTGCTTTCTTGACTGGGATGGGGTTTGTGGTTGCAAATAAAGCTTTAAACAGAGGGAAGAGTTGGAGATGTATTTCCCTGGCTACTTGAATTTGACCCGACTCAAAGGCTTGAATCATCTTTTGTAGTTGGTTTCCTACCAGATGAGAAGCCACACTGACGACACCCTTTGCCCCTATTGCCAAAAGAGGCAAAGTCATGTGGTCATCACCAGAGTAAATCTGGAACTCTTTTGGCGTCAACCCACAAATTTCGCTTGCTTGGTCTATATTGCCAGTAGATTCCTTCAGCCCGACAATATTGTCAATTTCAGCTAACCGAGCAACTGTTTCTGGTTGAAGATTTTGACCAGTACGACTAGGGATATTGTACAACAGCAGTGGTAAGTCAGGCGTTGCTTGGGCGATCGCCTTAAAGTGCTGATAAAGCCCTGCTTGCGGGGGTTTATTGTAGTAAGGAACCACATGCAATGCGCCATGTACTCCTATTTTAACCGCCTTTTGAGTAGCCGCGATTGCTTCTTTGGTTGAATTGGAGCCACACCCTGCTATCACAAAAGCTTTTCCTGCTACCGCCTGCAACACCACAGAAAACAGCTGGTATTGTTCATCCCAACTCAGGGTTGGAGATTCTCCTGTGGTGCCACATACCACAATTGTATCCGTTCCGTTGCCAACTAGATGTGCTGCCAGTGATGCTACGACATCATAATTAACACTGCCGTCTTCTTTAAACGGCGTAATCATCGCGGTTAGAACTCTGCCAAAATCTACCACCCTATTTTCACTCCTAAATATTCTTTTTTGTTCTGCGTTTTTTGTGGGTCTTGGTGGTTTTATATTGTGATAACCGATCTGACTATGACTTTCAAGCGTAATTTACACATTATGCTTATGTCATTTGTGAGCTAGCGCACCCAAGTTGCTTTCCAACTGTCACAACAAATCGACGACTAGCAAACTCCAAGAGTCTTTTGTTTTGTGTTCATCACTAAATCACTCATGAGGTGAGAACTAATGAGTCGCAGCTACTGCTGGTTTTAGCAGATTTTTTTCTACCAATAACTCAGCAATTTGTATTGCATTCAAAGCTGCACCTTTGCGAACTTGATCACCACATAACCACAGTTCTAAGCCACACGGGTGAGAAATATCTTGACGAATTCTCCCTACCAATACATCATCTTGACCTGTAGCTTCTATTGGCATTGGGAAACGGTTTACTTTCCAATCTTCTACCAATTTCACACCAGGTGCTTGACTTAGAATTTCTCTCGCCTTATCTGGGCTAAATGGTACTTCAAATTCTAGGTTAATTGCTTCTGAATGGCTACGCAGTACGGGAACCCGTACACAAGTTGCAGTAATTCTTATATCTTGAGTCCCAAAAATTTTACGAGTCTCGTTAACCATTTTTATTTCTTCCTCACAGTACCCCAAATCGTTCAAGGGGGAGTTGTGCGGAAACACATTAAATGCTAATGGATGTGGAAAGACTTCAACAACAGGTTGCTTGCCTTGTAGAATGGCACTTGCTTGAGTTTTCACTTCTTCCATTGCCTTAGCACCTGCACCACTGGCTGATTGGTAAGTTGCAGCAACAAGGCGTTGCACTGGTGAAACTTTATGTAAGGGCCATACTGCGACTGTCATCAAAATCGTCGTGCAGTTGGGATTAGCAATGATACCTTTGTGCTTGGCCGCTGCTTCTGGATTAACTTCTGGAACCACCAAAGGAACATCCGGATTCATGCGAAATGCGCTGGAGTTATCAATCACTACAGCACCAGACGCAACAGCTTTTGGTGCCCAAGTTTTTGAGGTGGAACCACCTGCACTCGCCAGCACCAGATCTACGTTTTCAATCGCTTTTTCACTCACTGGCTCTACCGGGAAATTTTCCCCTTCAAAAGCCAGTGTTCGTCCTGCACTGCGTTCTGATGCCAATAACTTTAAATCAGAAACAGGAAAATGACGGCTTTCTAATAATTCCAACAACTCTTGACCAACGGCACCAGTTGCTCCCAAAATAGCTACCCTGTAGGATTTAGACAAATTGACTTCCTCCTTTACTAAACTTTACTTAATTTTTAGATATTCAAACACTGTTAAATGGCAATAGCAGACATTCAATAAACCTTCTGTTGTAAGAATCATTCGTCAGAACTGGTGGATCCCACCCACGCCTACGCTCAGAGGCTGAAGCAGACTCATGCCTACGCTCTGCCAAAAAGTTAGAATAGTTAAAAAGAATCAAGAAAATATTTGATGCATGAATATATTAATCATACTAGACTCCTTACAACTTCTGACGAATCACTCTTGAGTACAGCAATTTTTACCTTTTAATAGTTGAGTGTTTTGAAAAAATGATTGTAATTCTTAATGTAATACATTTCTTTTGTTAGCTATGCTGATTAATATAGCAGTTTACAGTTTATTACTAAACTTTCAATTTAAGTAAGACTCCTATTATACATCAGTTCATCTTTCAACTTCTGAATTGACCTGAACTTTTGCTGAATTCAAGACAGGTTTTTTGCCTGTGAGATGCGTTGTTAAGATGATTAGTGTACTATGATTCAATGGACTTAAACTGGCAAAGCTGTGTAAGCTGACCTCCCCGACACAGGAGCAAGGCACAAGCTGAGCTCAATTTCACATAGCGGTTTGTTCCAACGTTACAGCTTGGCTAAAGCAAACTGCTTGTTGAAAACCAGGATATCACGGTGTTAGCCCTTTGAGAAAGAACAATTTGGAGTTGAAACAAACAAACTAGTTTGCGCTAGAATGTCAAGGCTTTTGACAACGTTCAGCAAACACGATAACTGTCAGGCAGCCCTCTGTACTTGGAACAGGGCAACCGATGTAGGCACCTTTGCTCTCAGTCAGACAACTTCAACTTCAAAGATGTCATTTTTTGAATCCTCAGTACACAGTTAGTAAAAATAAATACTAAATAATAGAGACGAAGCATGAAAGTCACCCAGGAAAAACTTCCCGCCAGTCAAATTGGTCTGGAAATAGAGATTACGCCAGAAAAGACCAAGGAAACTTACGAAAAAGTTGTTAAAAACTTAGCGAGTACTGCAAATATTCCTGGGTTTCGCAAAGGCAAGGTACCTCGGCAAATATTGTTACAGCGTCTTGGCGTCACTCGAATTAAGGCAGCTGCGCTAGAAGAAGTCATTCAAGATGGCATTGAGCAAGCACTCTTACAGGAAAAAATCCAAGTGCTTGGTCAACCACAGCTACGCTCTCCATATGAGGAATTAATTAATAATTATGAACCAGGAAAACCCCTCATATTTTCTGCTGCTGTGGATGTGGAACCAGAAGCTCATTTGGGAGAATATACGGGCTTGCGATTTCAAGCCGAGGAAATCAAGTATAATCCAGAACAGGTAGACAAAGTTTTGGAAAAAGAACGCCAAGAAATGGCTACATTAATTCCTGTGGAAGGGCGAGCGGTACAAATCGGTGACGTCGCTGTGGTCGATTTTAAAGGTGTTTTGGTCAAAGGTGAAGGTGAAGACGAAACCGCCGAACCCGAACCAATACCCGGCGGGGAAGCCACTGATTTCCAATTGGAAATGCAGGAAGACAAATTTATTCCCGGCTTTGTCACAGGGATAGTAGGAATGAATCCTGGCGAAACTAGAGAAATCACAACTAGGTTTCCAGATCCTTATGTCAACGAAGATTTAGCTGGAAAACCTGCTGTTTTCACAGTTACCCTCAAAGAACTCAAGGAAAAAGAACTGCCTGAATTGAATGATGACTTTGCCCAAGAAGTTGGGGACTATGATAGTTTTGACGAATGGCGTAGATCTTTAGAAGAGCGCTTTCAAAAAGAGGCCCAACAGAAAACAAAATCGAATCAACAAGAAGCCCTGTTAGCTGAACTGCTCAAGCACATAGAAATTGACTTACCTGAAACAATGATTCAACAAGAAGTCAACGAGATGCTGACGCAAACAGCCATGCGGCTTTCTCAGCAGGGACTTGATGTCAGAAAGTTATTTACCCAAGATGTGATTCCTCAGTTACGGGAGCGTTCTCGTGGTGAAGCAGTTGAGCGCCTGAAACGTTCTCTGGCGCTGCAGGAAATTGGTAAACGCGAGTCCATTCAAGTGTCAGCAGATGAAATCGAAGCCAGAGTCAAAGAATTGATGGAGCAGTATTCCAACACAGATGTAGACAAGGAAAGACTGCGTGAAGTTGTAGAAAACGAATTGTTGACCGAAAAAATCATTGATTGGCTTCTAGAACGTTCAACAATTGAGTTGGTACCTGAAGGTTCTTTGAGTACTACAGAAACTGAGACTGAAGAAGTCACCGTAGGTGAACCAGTCGCAGCGACAGAAACTCCAGAACAACCTCTTGTGGAGAGTGCAGAAACTTCGTCTCAAGACACAGAGTCAACACAGGGACAATAAACGACAAGAGGACAAACCAATTCAAAGTTCAAAATTCAAAATAATAAAAATTTTTTTTGAACTTTGAATTTAAGCGACTGGAGACAACGGGACAAAGGTCAGTAGGCACCCCTAGCCTCCCATCTCCCTCTGAGGGGGGTAGAAGTTAGAGTGTACCTCACAGCCTTGCTTTAATACTGCTTTACACGATAAGAATTTATATAAGGCATAATGGTTAACACATAGCTACATCAAAAATTAGGTTCTTCAAAAAGGCAGCTGTTGCTGTCGAAATCATTGTTACACTTAGTGTCAAACGTTCTTTTATGCTTGTATCGCAGTCGGGAAACTACCAAGTTAATAGTTTGAGTCAGTTTACACTCTATTCCCTGAACAGTCCTAGCAACATCGTCCCGATGGTGGTAGAACAATCCGGCGTCGGAGAACGCGCTTTTGACATCTACTCTCGCTTGCTTCGGGAACGGATTATTTTTCTAGGGACACCAATCGACGATAACGTTGCCAACTCAATTATTGCCCAGTTGTTGTTTCTAGACGCTGAAGATTCAGAAAAGGACATTCAACTGTACATTAATTCTCCTGGTGGCTCTGTGACAGCAGGCATGGCAATTTATGATACCATTCAGCAAATTCGCCCTAATGTAGTCACCATATGTTTTGGATTAGCTGCGAGTATGGGGGCGTTTTTGTTAGCAGCAGGAACCGCTGGTAAACGGATGTCTCTTCTCGATTCCCGGATTATGATTCACCAACCACTCGGTGGTGCGCAAGGGCAAGCCGTTGATATCGAGATACAAGCTAGAGAAATTCTTTATCATAAGTCTAAGTTGAATCAGTTACTGGCGACTCATACTGGTCAACCGTTAGAAAGAGTTGAAGCCGATACTGAGCGCGATTTCTTCATGTCGGCCGAAGAAGCAAAAAACTACGGGTTGATTGATCAGGTTATCTCCAGGCAAAATCTTCCCTCACCAGGGGAAAACGTCACCATTCTGAAATAAGAGGCTGGTATGTCTAAGTACGACTCCCATTTAAAATGTTCGTTTTGCGGAAAGTCTCAGGAGCAGGTACGTAAATTAATCGCCGGACCGGGAGTCTACATCTGCGATGAATGCGTTGACTTGTGTAATGAAATTCTGGATGAGGAGTTACTCGACACAAATGGTGCAACAGCGTCGCAACCAGCACCTAAGTCAGAACCACCCCAGAAACGTCGTGCCCGCTCCTCTAATCTCTCGTTGAATCAAATACCTAAGCCACAAGAAATTAAAAAGTACTTAGATGAACACGTCATCGGTCAAGACGAAGCTAAAAAAGTACTTTCAGTCGCAGTTTACAATCATTACAAGCGGCTATCACTGATTCAGGCTAAAGGCAGTGGCAAAGGTTTGGATGATGCGGTAGAACTGCAAAAGTCTAACATTTTGCTTATTGGTCCCACAGGCTGTGGTAAAACTTTGCTAGCACAAACTCTAGCAAAAATTCTTGATGTCCCTTTTGCCGTTGCTGACGCCACAACTCTGACAGAAGCAGGGTACGTAGGGGAAGATGTGGAAAATATCTTGTTGCGACTGTTACAAGTTGCAGATTTGGATGTAGAAGAAGCGCAGCGGGGAATTATCTACATTGATGAAATAGATAAAATTGCTCGCAAGAGCGAGAACCCCTCAATTACGCGAGATGTCTCCGGCGAAGGCGTACAGCAAGCTTTGCTGAAAATGTTAGAAGGGACAGTCGCCAATGTACCACCCCAAGGAGGACGCAAGCACCCCTATCAAGACTGCATACAGATTGATACGAGCAATATCTTGTTTGTGTGCGGTGGTGCTTTCGTGGGTTTAGAAAAAGTTGTAGAGCAGAGAACTGGCAAAAAGTCAATAGGTTTCGTACAACCAGGAGAAGGTCAGACCAAAGACAAGCGTACAGCAGATACTCTGCGCTATTTAGAGCCAGATGATCTTGTGAAGTTTGGTATGATTCCAGAATTTATTGGGCGGGTGCCAATGGTAGCGGTCGTAGATCCGCTGGATGAAGAAGCGCTGATGGCAATTTTGACCCAACCACGTAGTGCGTTGGTGAAGCAGTACCAAAAACTGCTGAAGATGGATAACGTCCAGTTAGACTTTAAACCAGAAGCTCTGCGAGCGATCGCTCAAGAAGCATACCGGCGCAAAACAGGCGCAAGGGCACTGCGGGGTATTGTGGAAGAATTGATGCTGGATGTGATGTACGAGTTGCCTTCACGTAAAGATGTCACTCGTTGCACAGTCACACGGGAAATGGTAGAAAAGCGTTCCACTGCCGAACTCCTGATGCACCCGTCTACATTACCCAAACCAGAATCAGCTTAATAGTCATTAGTCATTAGTCATTAGTAAAATACTCTTAACTCTTGACTTTTCATATTTGACTTTTGACAAATGCCCTACATAAACGTCCGTGCTGTTGAGCATTACTACGAGTGGATAAAAAAGCCATCAGATACAGGGGGTAAGCCTGTGATGGTTTTTATCCACGGTTGGGCAGGTTCTTGTGGGTATTGGCAGGGTACTGCTCATGCTCTATCAGAACAATTTGATTGTTTACTTTACGATTTACGGGGGTTCGGGCGTTCCCGTGGAAAACCAACCGTAGCCAAAGCAAGTGAAGCTGTTGTTGAGTCTATTGAGTTGCAGTCGCCGTCAGCAGAATCTCTGGCAATTCAAGAGTTAACTTATGAGCTTGAGGAATATGCTGACGACTTGGCAGCTTTTCTCGATAAATTGCAGCTTCAACGCGTATATATTAATGCTCATTCTATGGGCGCATCCATTGCGACTTTGTTTATCAACCGCTACCCTCAAAGAGTGGAAAGAGCAATTTTGACTTGTAGCGGTATTTTTGAGTACGACGAAAAAGCATTCACAGCTTTTCATAAATTCGGTGGCTACGTAGTCAAATTTCGTCCAAAGTGGTTGGAGAAAATACCGTTTGTTGACAGGATGTTTATGGCACGATTTCTACGTCGTTCCATTCCAGCAGCAGAACGTCAGGCTTTCTTACAAGATTTTCTGATAGCAGACTATGATGCAGCTTTGGGCACAATTTTTACATCTGTTAGTAAAGCCGCAGCTGAATTGATGCCGGAGGAATTTGCTCAACTGAGTGTACCTACACTACTAGTAGCAGGTGAGTACGACAAAATTATTCCAGCCGAGATGGGTCGTCAGGCAGCCGCACTCAACGATAAAGTTGAGTTTGTCATGATTCCAAATACGGCTCATTTTCCAATGTTGGAAGATGCAGCTACTTACCTCATACGGGTGCGAGAGTTTTTGCAATATTAAAAACCGCAGAGGAAGCAGCGAAAAGTATGAGCGGAGGTTTCCTCCGTATGCGCTATGCCTACGGCACGGCTGCGCCTAATGCGCACGCCCAAAGGGCTAACGCGCAGCATCTGGTGAAGGAGAATCATACCTTTTCAAGAGAGAGAACGCAGAGGAGAAGGAGACAGAGAACATAGGTAATCTATAGCGGGATGGGAGTAATCCCGAATTTCTCACCACGATTTCGCAAGATTCCTAATAACTTCTGCGAAGTCGCGAATCTAACCAACCTAGGGTAGGCAAATTTCTCGTATTCCTTCTTCCTGCGGATGGGTCGTGAGGTAATCTTTCAGCCACAAGCAACTACGCTTGAGTAAATAATCCCCATCAAGATCCAAATTCCATATTCTCACGGTGTTATCAGAACTACCAGAAGCAAGAGTTTTACCATCTGGGGTAAAGCTAAGGCTGATAATCGCTCCGCGATGTCCTTTGAGGGTTTTTATTGGGCTACCATCTGGTATATTCCATAGTTTGATTGTCTTGTCATCACTTGCTGAAGCTAAAGTTTTGCCATCTGGACTAAATGTTACTCTTCTAACATGATCCAAGTGGGCTGTGATAGTATTGATGAGGCTGCCATCTGCAACTTTCCATAGCTTTACCGTACTGTCCGCACTGCCAGAAGCGAGAATTTTACCATCTGGACTAAAGCTGACGGTAGAAACATGACTACTGTGACCTTTGAGGTTTAAGACCACAGTTTCTGTTGTGACATCCCATAGTTGCAAATTACCATAAGAACAAGCAACAGCGAGGGTTTTCCCGTCAGGACTAAAATTGATACTCTTAACACCGCAGCGTTTGTCTGGTTTTTCTTTGAGGGTTTTTATCGGGGTACCATCCTCAACATTCCATAGTTTCACCCTTTTAGTACCTTGGGCTGCTAAGATTTTGCCGTCTGGACTAAATCTGACAATACTATATCTGTTCTTATCAGTAAGAGTTTTAAAGGGAGTGCCATCCTTAACATTCCACAAACGTACTGTTTTATCACTGCTAGCAGAAGCTAATAACTGACCATTGGGACTGAATCTGACACTGCGGATGGCTTTAGTATGTCCTTTGAGGGAAAAAAGTAGATTACCATTTTGCATATCCCGCAATTTAATTGTACTTTCGTTACCTGCGGATGCCAAAATTTTTCCATCTGGACTGAAGCTGACGCTGATGACATCCTTACGAGAAACATAGTAAGTTTGTGGTTCCCCGGCATTTAAACTCCACAACTTTACCGTTTTATCGACACTTCCAGATGCTAAAGTTTTGCCATCTGGACTAAAAACCACACTCCAGATTCTACCTTGATGTCCTCTGAGGGTTTGCGGCTCTGGTAAAGCATCATTGATATCATCTATATTCCATAATTTCACTGTGCTGTCAGAACTGGCAGAAGCTAGGGTTTTACCATCTGGGCTGAAAACAACACTCCAAACATCGCTACGATGCTCTGCAAGAGTTTTCAGTTCCTTGCCATTTTCTAGATTCCACAGTTTGATTGTGTTGTCTTCGCTACCGGAAGCCAAAGTTTTGCCATCTGGACTAAAGCTGACACTTCTGACAGTCTCACGATGACCTTTGAGAGTTTGCTCTACTGTACCGTTCTCTAAATTCCACAGTTTGATTGTTGTATCAGCACCAGCAGAAGCGAGAGTTTTACCATCTGGACTAAAACTTATATACGTAACCCAACCACGATGTCCTTTAAGGGTGTTTAATAAAGTTCCATTTTCGACATTCCACAGCTTGATTGTGCCATCAGAACTAGAAGAAGCCAAAATTTTACCATTCCGACTAAAGCTAACACTTCTAACCCATTCACGATGAGCAGCGATGGTTTTTAGTAAGAGACCATTTTGCACATTCCACAACTTTACCGTACCATCATCACTTGCAGAAGCCAAAATTTTACCATCTGGACTAAAGTTGACACTCCAAATATTGTCGTGATGACCTTTAAGGGTGAATAGCAAGCTACCATTTTTATCCCACAACTTTACTGTATCGTCTTCACTACCAGAAGCCAAAAATTTGCCATCTGGACTAAAACTAACGCTTCTAACAGCACCCTGATGACTCTGAAGACGATGACGTTCTCTGATACTATAAATGACCTGTTGAAGCGCAGATGTTACCTCTTTCTTTATCTCAGCTTTTACAGGTCTTGATGTTTCTAATTCCTTGAGTTTTTGCGCTGCTTTCACAGCTTTCAACATTGCTTCAAAGGGATTTTCAGCTAAGGTTGTTTGTGAAGATGAACTGAGAAGTAATACGTTGCTTTCTGCTAGTTCTCGCTCCCTTTTTTTAACTTGTAACAGAATGACGGCTGCTGTGACTAAGGAAATTGCTAAAATGACAGAACCAATGGCAGTAATCCTCCTTGCTTTGCGTTTTGCTTGAGTCAATTCTGCTGTAGCTTTTTGTTCTGCCAGAGTTAAGGTTTCATTGGCTTGAGCTAATATTCGACTTTCTTCTTCTTTGACAGCTAAACTCTGTTGAACTTCACGGTTTTCTAAATCTTGACTAGCAGCTAAAAATCGATAATCAAGAGTACTCAAACTTTGATGATTTGCCCATGACAGGGCATCTTGTAAAGCTTGACCTCGCAGAAGTCGTGATTCATCATGGAAATCAGAAATAACCCAAGCACGAAAATTTTGAGAGTAAGGGCGTAGTTTTTCTAATTGTTTATCAACCCAATTTTGATTAAAGACATTCAGATAAATCTGGTTATAAACTTTTAATTTTCCCTGCTGCTGAACAACTAAACCCGACAAACGCAACTCGGTTTGTTCCGAACTACCATCAGCCAAACATTCTCCATGTTGTAAGATTTCTTGATAGATTCCTAACAATCGTCCAGTTTTTTGTTCATTCCTGAGAATTCTGTCACGAATCGTCTTTAAATGTTCTGGTTCATCTTGGGTTTCCCAATTTTCAATCAGGCGTTTTTGCACTATCTCGCAAACAGAGTTAGCAGTGACTAGACTCCCATTCTGGGTATCTTGAAACACAAGTTGACATATTTTTTGTGTTAAAAACGGTTGTCCTCCCGTCCAATTCAATATCTCTTGAATCACCGCTTGGGGATACTCAACTTTTCCCTCTAATCCTTTTGCTAATGGTTGCGCTTCGTCAAGTTGGAAACCATGTAGTTCTATTGCTTTGCCAATATTGAAGGGGGTTTGGGTTTTATCGGTAATCAAATTACTGGGAGTTGCTACACCCAATAAAGCAAAAGTTAGACGTTGAAATGCTGTACTGTCAACTCTTTTATTATAGAAATACCGAATCAAAGCAAAAAAATCATCAAGAGAAAAATTCTGACTGAGAACTCGGTCAATCTCATCTACAAAAATAAAAACTCTTCGCTCAACCTCGACTAACAAAACTTCTTCAACAAACAAACTTAAACGCTGCACAGGGGAAAGTAAATCCTTCCTTTCTCGCCACCAATTGCGCCAGTTTATTTTTTGGCTTAACTGACAGTTACTCACAATAGATTGAACAATTCCAGCATACCATTTTTCTGCTGTGACATCTTCTTTACCAATTCCGGTTAAGTCAATAAAAGCACAGATAAATCCTTCGGCTTGCAGTTTTTGCATTGTCCGTACTCGCAAGCTGGATTTACCCATTTGCCGGGAATTTAATACATAGCAAAATTCGCCTGAGAGTAAACTTTTGTAAAGTTCTGTGTCAGCTTGTCGCGTGACATAACTGGGTGAATCAATGGGGAGACTTCCACCAACTTGATATTCATAGTTTGATGTTGATTCTGTCATGATTACAGAGTGTCAACTCTTTCTATGAGTATACTATTGCTGCTATAGATTGGTTCAGTTTCACCAAAGTACCTGATTTTTTCCTATTTTTTGCTTTACGTGCCTAATTTATACTGATTTTGTGAGCAAGCTTGTTTAAAAAATAAATTTTATAAACAATCAAGATACCTGATTTTATCCCCTGGTTACTTTCTAAACCCTATAACAAAATAATTAATATCAAGCAGTAAAACAAATTCTGATAAAACAGCTTGATAGGGTATTCAATTGATTCTATTTTTTCAAAAGGAGAAAATCATGCCTAGAATTGCAGACTACAGTGTCATTCAAGATGCTCCTTTCACGTTGAGAGTCGGTGGGGATATTGATAGACAGATCCCTTTTTCTCTTCCTAATGAGACTCATCTAGGTTCTCGCTCTATCCTTATTTTTAGAACATTGAATAATGCAACAGTTAGTTTCAGAGTTGAAGTCAACGGCTCCAACCAACTTAACTATACCTTTGGTACGAGTGAAGTAAAAACCTTCCATGAAGTTATTGATGCCAATGTTCTCCAACATGGCAATAACACTATTAACTTTGTGGTAACAAACGGTGAAATAACATTTGCAGATGTTATTTTGTTGACCCAATTCGATATATAGAAGACTGACATAGAACAACCAAAAACTAAGGCAAAGGTTTAAGGGATGGGGTAAAAGTAATCAGTTAACTTCTGATTCTTAGTTGAGTCAATAAATAATAGAACAGAGGAAACAAAGAAATTTGTAACTGGTTACTTTCCCATTTTCCATACTCAGTCTTTGGTTATAAAGCAAATTAGTTTGCTTATTCATACCAAAAAATCTAATTTTAAGAGGTCATGAATATGAAGCTTAAACTAGCTATATCTACAGCTTTATTGCTGGGTGTTGTCACTTTCTCACAATCGATAACTACAAATGAAGCTATTGCACAATCAGCTAATCAAAAGCCTTATTGCACATCAGCGTCAAATCAAGGTGTTAGTTGGATGAGATGGGGAAGTAGTACGGTAGAAGAAGCTTGTTTTGAGGTTTTTACTAAACTTTTGAATGCTGGTAAAAGTGTAGATAGAGGAGAATGGGGATACTATAAAACCAATGCTCAGAATACAGGACAGCTTTCCTGTATTCAAGGAAAGAAAAAAGTCACAGGAAACGGAAGTGACATTTTTACACAAGCTATGAATATGCGCCAAACTTTAGGTTGGAGTGGCTGTACTGTAAAAATTACAAATTAATTGTAGTCACACCAAAGTCACTCGCTAGAGCGCCGGTACATTAGTCAAGCAGGAGCGATTAAAAACCCGGTTTCTGTCGTCGAAAAGACTAATTTTTCGTTGAGCCACCTTAAAGAAACCGGGTTTTTGGGATTACTGTACTGATGCTCTAGCTCCGCTTTCTTGCGCTGCGCAAACGCTCAAATTCGCTCATTCGCTCATTCAAAAAAGGTCAGCCTGCTAATTCTCTGTGTAGCGTGCTTCTAGTATAGTGCGATGCTCCGCTCCAGAGGAGCCAGCGCGATCGCACAAAAACCTAATTTTTCACTAATGTCATACTTCCGCATATTTTTTAGGAGTTCATGTGATGTTGAAACATAAATTATTAACTTCTTTCATGGTCGTAAATGCTTTAGTTACACTCTCAATATCAAGCGTGACTTTTGCATCTACACCACATCCTCAACCAGGTTGTCCCGATGGTTGGGTTCCTGCACCTAATCCCAAAATTGGTTGTATTCCTAATAAGATAAGGACGAAACAACCTGTACAAGAGAACAGGAGAATTAGAAATACGACTCCGTCAAGTCGCGTCAAATTTCCCCCAGAAATACCTCAAGAGTT
Organism: Brasilonema sp. UFV-L1; assembly: GCF_012912105.1. Taxonomy (GTDB): domain Bacteria; phylum Cyanobacteriota; class Cyanobacteriia; order Cyanobacteriales; family Nostocaceae; genus Brasilonema. The sequence continues at coordinate 29,468 of NZ_QMEA01000009.1, read as the reverse complement.
TCGTATTAATAAATGTAAACAGGGTGTCATTGATCCAGTAGATTGTCCTGAAAACAACCCAATCCCTGTACCAAGAGATTAAAGGAAGTCGGCGGGATTCCCGCCGATTTAGTACACGTCACTGTAAAAATGACTCATTTATTTAGTATCAGGATAATTTCATATGGCTAAAAACACTCGGTTTTTATTAGCAAAAACTGCAATTTCACTTGCTGTTTCCTTTTCTTTTATAAGTCCCATTGCTCTTCATCCTACACCAACACTATCTCAGGTTCAACGAGCGAAACAATGGAGTTTGACAAATCAAGCAGATGAGGCAATTGAAAAATACAGAAATGAAAATAATATTCCCGGTATGTCTGTTGCTATCTGTAAAAATGCTAATTTTATTTACGCAAAAGGGTTTGGTTTGAGCAATGTAGAAAAGAAAATTAAAGCTTCTCAAAACACCCGCTATCGATTGGCATCTGTCAGTAAAGCTGTAACAGGAATTCTAGCAATGGAATTACGGGATAAAGGTAAACTAAAACTCAATAGTAATATTCGCAATATCCTATCTGGATTGCCATCACAACATAATTACACTCTCGCTCAACTACTGTCTCACCAATCTGGCGTTCGTCATTACAAAAAAGGCAATGACCCAACTAAAAATCCAAACCAATACTACTCTACCGCTCAAGATGCCTTGAAATTGTTTATCAACGACCAGTTAGTTATCGAACCGGGAAGTAATTACAAATACAGCACTCATGGATATACTGTCCTGGCTGCTGCAATGGAAAAAATGACAAACAAAAGCTTTGGGGAGTATGCTTCGCAGCGGTTTTCTGCTTGGGGATTAAAGAGTCTCGAACCAGAAAATTTACAAGTTCAAGACGCAAATCACACACAAATTTACAATACAAATAACCAACTCATAAAACGTGATGATTTGAGTTGGAAATATGCTGGTGGTGGTTATCAATCCTCTGTGGTTGATTTGTGTCAATTGGGGATGAAAGTCGTTAAAGGTGAAATTCTGAATCAGGAATCACGAGACTTAATGTGGACTAGACAGAAGTCCCAAGCTGGACTCACTGGCTATGGTTTTGGCTGGAATGTGGGAAAAGATAATGTCAGTAATCAAAAAGTCGTAGCACACTCTGGTAGTTGGACTGGTGCAAGATCTTACTGGAGAATTTATCCTGATGACGGTGTGGTTGTGGTTGTTCTTTCCAATCGACGCAATCATGAACCAAGGACATTAGGTGCATACCTGGGTAATATGGCTGTGCTTGGTACAACTCAATTTGGTAAACCCATCAACGATACAATCAAACCGGATCAGCCAGACGATGAATAACTCATATTCAAACGTTTAGTTGGATGAATTTTAGATCAAAACTCGCTGAAAATACTCCCGATATAAATGACACCGAGGCGTAACATGATTATCATGCCTTTGTACCAATCCCATACTATGCAATTTATAAATTTGCATGGGATCTAATTCCACTGGTTCAGGTGAAGTGACAACCTGTTTTAACGCCTGAGCTAAATCTGGAACTTGTTGCAGTATCTTCAAATATCGTCGCAAATGGTTGCTGTAAATTCCTGCTTCTGTGGAAGCCTCTTGCAAAAGCTGCTTTAGCATCACTTTAAGAGAACTAACGTAATACATTGCCAACCGCACCAGATAAGGATGTCCTCCAACCATTTTCATTAATTCGTCTACTTGGGTATCATTCCAATTCAAGCCATGAAGACAAGATAAATCTTTTATGTGTTTGGCATCAAACTCTCCCAATTCCACTGGTATTCCTGCATTAAATGGAGATTGATTCATGTCCAAGGGAATATAAATTTCGGTGGAATGTGCTATGACTAACCGCAGTTGTTCCCAAATCTTAAAAATTTTCCCCTTCTCATGCCAGCTTCGCAGCATTCCGAAAAAATCTTCAACCACTTCAGTATAGGGAAAAATCCTATCCACTTCATCCAATCCTAAAACAACTGGACTGTTTATTTCTGTCAATAAATATTCCTCGAAATAGACTGTACAGTTATCATTGCTGCCTAAAATTTCTATATCCCAATAATCATTTAACCTGTTTTCTAAATTTAACTGCCGACCAACCATGCAGCAAAGCCAGCGAAGGAATTTCTCTAAATGAGTTAAAATTTCTTTGTCTACACTTTTTAAATCCAAATACACTATTTGATAATTATGTTTAGCAGCATAGTTTAAAATCCTGTTCATTAAAGAGGTTTTACCCATTAGCTCTGGTGCTTTAATTCTAATTAAAGCACCAGGTTTCATAACTGTTTCATTGCATAGAGATTCAATGTCAGAACGCTTGACATAAAAAGGAGAGTTTTTTGCCACTGACCCTTCAGGAAAGGGTATTTTTGTGGTGTTAAATGATGTATATATTTGTTGATTCCATGCTCTTCTTAATGCTTCCTTAAAATTTTTCTTGGTAACTCTTTCTCCTAAGTATTCTGAAAGTTTGTGCCATAATTTATTCCCAACATCTTTATTTAAATACTCAACGCTATAGCCATAAATTCTTGCTATGTCATCATAAGTTTTTCCCTCCCAAGCGCCTTGAATAACCATTATTTCAATATCGCTCAGATGCTTACCTGTATTGTACAATACAGCCTGATCAACAAAATCTTTGGCAATTATCCATGAAAATTCTGATTCTGAGTTCATAAGCGTACACCATTACTGAGATACGATTCATAAAATTATTCAACTATGGAGCAATAAGTTCAGGAGTTAATTTGTAAAAATACACTTAAATAAAAACACAAGCCACACACAGTATTCCTGAATTTAGTGTTGCTGAATCAGAGTATGAAGAATTGTCATTCTGTGGTGTATTCTGTCACCGTTGCTTGTCAACTACTTTATCTGTAGTTCTTAGCTGCTAAATATTTATCTGGGTTAAGTCTTATTTTTATGCATACAAGTACTACCGACACTCAACCCAAAAGACTTTTTTTCAAAGCAGCACTAGTTTTTGCAACACAATCCCTTGGTTCAGGTTAAGGTATGGAGAAACTCAGATCTTGCATGAAGTGAAAAACCGGGTTTCTTGACAATGCTTGCTTTTATAAACCTTAATTTCTGGTTCAGAAACCCGCTTGTTTGGGTCTTGTTGAGAATGCTGCAAGATATCAGGAAAAGAAAAAGATTGGTTTTGAACGGAGAGTAGGCACGAAAAAATAAGGCGTCCTTGTTTGAAACCCTTCGACTGCCGCTGCCTCCAGTATAGCTGCCTTCTTCATCCCAACCCTAGCTCCCGTTTGAGCAAGTTAATCGAGTTACTACCGATAAAATTTTCACCACATATCAGCTTGGGTGGACGAATAATATCTTCATGAACAACTTGCATAGCTTCTTGCACCGCAGTCAAACTCGGTTTATCGGTGCAAAAAATTACCTGTGCCCGCCTCACCATCGCCTGAAGTTTGTGGCTATCTTTTGGTTGCGAAGTCATCACCAGTATTTCATCACCCCGTAAACCGTGGATGATAACTTCTGCGGCTCTCAGCCAGCCAGGGCTGAGGCTGACGATCGCAAGACAACTGTCTTTTGGTAGATTTTTAAACTGGTTGTACTCTTTGGCATAGTCTTGTATGTCAAGAGGAATGACGCGCACAGCTTTCGGCGCTGCTAGAGCCTCCACTTCCCCGATAAAATACCGATGTGTCACCACTGTCGCTGAGGAAGTTTGATCTAGCACAGCAGCTAATTGTTCCATAGCGACTAACTGCACTGGGATTTTAAGGGCTTCTTCCAATTCATGCACCATCAATTCCCCAGCACCAATGTCTTGCTTTGGTGCTGTCACCAGCACTCTCGCACTACAACGCAAACGCCAATCAATTTCAGCTAAAAATATCTCACGCGCTTGATTAAGCGAGCAACCTTGAGAGAGCAGTTCGTCAACTGCTTGCTGGACAACTTTGTACGCTTGAGGATATTGTTTGAGAATTGGCGATTGCAGTTTACTACCGCCCTCATGTCCTTGAGCGCGAACATAAATTCCTGATCCAGCAAGACTTTCTACAAATCCCTCTTCTTCCAACTGGCGGTAAACCTTGCTGATCGTGTTGCGGTGTAACCCCGTTTGCATTGCCAACGCCCGCGTACTCGGCAGTTTGTAAGCGGGGGGATATTGCCCAGAGGCGATCGCAAACTGGATTTGATTAAACAGCTGGGTTGATGCCGGGATTTCACTGTCTGGCTGAATACGAAATTGAATCATCACCAAATCTCCTGCGTGATAGTGGCTGCATGTAACCAGCTGTGACTACTAACCGTCAAATATTTTACTTATATATTGAATTTCTCTATTGGAAAATTCTGGTGTGGTTGTTACTTATAGTTAATAATTTGATTGAACATTGCCTTAAGCGATGAGCACAGCTATATCTTTATAGTCGTCACACAGCACTGGTAAAAACTATTATGGCAGAGCGAGCAATAGACAGCATAAGAGTTAATCTTTCGCAAGATGATTTGCAAATCGACGCATATCTAGCAAAGCCTTCTGAAGAAGGTGCTTACCCAGGAGTTGTGGTTTTGCAAGAGATTTTTGGAGTCAACTCCCACATTCGGAACATCACAGAACGTATCGCCAAGGAAGGTTATGTGACAATTGCACTCGCGCTCTTCCAAAGAGTTGCCCCTGGATTTGAAACTGGCTACACTGCAGAAGATATAGAAGTGGGTAGACAATACGCATACCAAACAAAAGCGTCAGAACTATTGAGCGACATTCAAAAAGCCATTGACTATCTGAAAACTTTACCAAATGTAAAGCAAGATGGTTTCGGTTCCATCGGCTTTTGTTTTGGTGGTCATGTCGCCTATCTTGCCGCTACTTTACCAGATATCAAAGCCACTGCTTCATTTTACGGTGCTGGTATCCCTACTCGGACATTTGGAGGTGGAAATTCCACCATTACACGTACCCCAGACATTAAAGGCATCATCTACACCTTTTTTGGTATGGAAGACGCTAGCATTCCAGTGGAACAGGTAGACCAAATTGAGGCAGAGTTAGAAAAATACAACATTCCTCATCGTGTGTTTCGCTACGATGGAGCTGACCACGGATTTTTCTGCGACCAACGTGCCAGTTATAATTCTATAGCCGCAGCCGATGCTTGGGAGCAGGTAAAACAACTGTTTAAACAACTCTAGCTATTCAATTGATTAAATTTTTGATTGCTTTAAGCTCGTTCCTAGTCATTAGTCTTTCATAATGGCAAATGACTAAGGAACATGGATTTGATCAAAGACAAACAAAACCTCACCCACCAAGTGCAGCACCCTTATGGGAACTCACACCAATAGGGGTGAGGTTACATCGCAACAAGAAAAATTGCATGTTATTTGCTCCACGTTCCTAAGGACAGTCTTTATAAGCAATCATAGTCACTCGAATAGTGTTGTTTGGTGTTGAATAAAACTCCAGTGGCATCAGCTAGAATAACAATTTATCTTTAAGAGTCATGGATTCCGAAGCAAAGTTTTCTCAAAAAGCCGATTCGCCATTTACAATGGACGACTTTGCCAAAGCACTGGAAAAACACGATTACCAGTTTCAAAAAGGACAGGTGGTAAACGGAAGAGTATTCCAACTTGATCCAGATGGGGCATATGTCGATATTGGTGGCAAGTCGTCAGCATTTGTCCCCCGCGATGAAGCTTCTTTGAGAGCAGTCACTGATTTGTCGGAGGTGCTGCCACTAAATGAGAGTTTAGAGTTCATCATCATCAGAGATCAAGATGCCGAAGGTCAAATTACCCTTTCGCGACGGCAGTTAGAAATCAATCACATTTGGGAACGACTGGCGCAAATGCAAGAAAATTCTCAAACAACACAAGTGCGTGTGATCAATATGAATAAGGGCGGTGTCACCGTAAATGTGCAGGGTTTACGGGGATTTATCCCGCGATCGCACTTGGTTGAGCGAGATAATTTAGAAGCACTTAAAGGTCAATCACTGACTGCTGGCTTTTTAGAAGTTAACCGCAGTAACAATAAACTTATTCTTTCGCAACGCATAGCAACTCGTTCTGCTACTTTCAGTATATTGGAAGTTGGTCAGCTAGTAGAAGGGAAAGTAAGTGCCATTAAACCCTTCGGCGTATTTGTGGATTTAGATGGCACAGGCGCTTTGCTTCATATTAAGCAAGTGAGCCAGAAATTTATCGAAAATCTCGAAAAGGTGTTTCAAATCGGTCAGCCGATAAAAGCTGTCATAATAGACATAGATGAAGGTAAAGGTCGAGTTGCTCTTTCCACGAGAATTTTGGAAAATTTTGCTGGTGAGATGCTAGAAAATATGGATGAAGTGATGGCATCAGCCCAGGCGCGTGCAGAACGAGCAAGGAACAAGCCTTCGGAATAGGTATTGTTAGTTGAGAAGATTGCTAAGGGTGCGATTCGCTCTTTGGGGCGATCGCTCCTGGATTGGAAACTCAGCATGTAGTATTTGATAGTAGCTAACAGATAGTTGCCTTGGTGACGACGTATCAGGGTATGTCTCTACGCTGCTACCTGGATTAACGAGAGTTGCTTTCAGGTATGCGGGTAAATAAAATCTCCTTCACAGTCGGTTCTAGGGGAACGGTCAGGCTACTAATATTGCCTTTGGTATCAGTTAAGAAAGATATAAGTTTTGGTTGATCAAACAACTCATATTCAACAAAAATATCATAGTGGTAGTGTTCTAATTTATAAATATTTGAATTATGAGTTGCTATTAAACGATTATCATCAATTTCAACTGATAAGATTCCGTATGCTGGATGCTCAAAATCACCTGTGTAATCTTCTAGAAGATGAGAAGGCTGAGTTGGAGTTTTACGGGTTGAGACTATTTGCTCTTTGGCTTTTGCAGTAGCTTCTTTAGCTTGAGCATATTTTTTATTCATTCGTTCATTCCAAGGAGCTTCGTCTAGACCGAGCAAACGGTCACATACATAATAAGTCACAATATGTATGACTGGATTGTCATCCATATTAGTCAGAACTACTATACCAATATTGTCTTGAGGCAGCAAAGTTGTCCGCGCAGAAAATCCATTAATATTACCGCCATGCTGAATTAAATTATGACCTCGGTAAGAGGTCATCGCCCATCCCAAACCATAAAAATAATAAAAAAGTTCATGATATTCCAGTGTTTGAGTCATCACGATTTGTGGAGAGTGCATCTGTTGCAGATGACTTGGTGAAATAATTTGTTTATCGCCATACTTACCCTGATTAAGATGGAGTAAAAGCCAGTTAGCCATATCAACAACATTGGAATTTATCGAACCTGCTGGACCACTAACATCGACATTACAAAAGGGGATTTTCTCAACTTTGTCGTCTTTTTCTGCATAAGGAAGTGCAAAATCAGCAGCTTTTTGGGATTTCTCTACAGAGAAATTACTATCTCTCATTTCTAAAGGATTAAAAATTTCCTGTTGCACAAATTCTTCCCAGCTACTCTGTGCAATTTCACCAACCAAATAGCCAGCGCTCATGTACATCAAATTTTGATATTGAAAAACAGTACGCAATTCGTGAGTGGGTTCGAGATATTGTAAGCGGTCGATTATTTCTTGACGGGTGAAGGGACTTTGAGACCACATAGCATCATGACGGGGTAAGCCAGACCGATGAGTCACGAGGTCACGGGGTGTGATATGTTCAGTTGCATAAGAGTCATAAAGTTTAAAAGTAGGTAAATAATTTCTGACAGGTTTATCCCAGTCTAAGAGACCTCTTTCTACCAGGATACTCATCGCCATTGTGGTAAAGGGTTTTGTACAAGAACCAATTGCAAAGAGAGTTTGTGGTGTAACAATTAAATTTTGTTCTACATCTCGCAATCCATTGCCTTCAGAAAAAATGATTTGGCTATCTTTAACGATGGCGATAGCCAGCCCTGGTACTTTCCACTCTTGCATCGTCTTGTTGATAAATTCACTCAAACCTTGCATGGTGACTGTTCACACCTCCCAATAAAAAAGCATCTTCAATTCAGTCAAACGACTTTTAGGTTTAAGTTATTTAACGAGTCGCGATACAGTAGACCTCTTGCAAAAATGCTTGAATTGTCATGTTGAGCGGAGCGAAACATCTCTGAGATTCCTCGCTACACTGCGTTTCGCTCAGAATGACATTCACGATTTTTGACTTTTGCAAGAGGTCTAGTCCAGAAAAATATAATCCTGCCGCTCTGCTAATGCAGCGATCGCCCCAAGTTGAAGACTATACTTAAGCAATTCAATAGTCATTGTAGAGACTTACAAATTCTCTACATTATTAGCTTTTAGTCCTTAGTAATAGCCTGGTTTCACTAGCAGCCGCTTGCATCGCGCGCTCAGGAGTCATGCGATTTGTCAGTGCAGCACTCAGATAACGTTGCAAAATATCTGATGCTTGAGCATATTGGCCAATGGACGGACGTAAAATGCTTTTATCAGCTATCTTGAGTAACTCAGGATAATGAGGATATTTGCTGACAACTTGTGGGTCTGTAAACAGTGAACGTTGGCTTGGTACAAAACCCGATTTAAAAATAAATTGGCGCTGTGTTTCTTTACTGGTAAAGAATTGAATTGCCTTCCAAGCTTCTTGAGGATGTTTTGAAGATTTGCTAATTCCTAAACCAAAACCACCTAAACACGCTCCTGGACTGTTGCCTGGGGTAGCAACCATTGGTTTCATGGCTATTTTATCTTTTACAGGGGAATCTTCAGCATTAGCTAGAGGCCAAACATAAGGCCAACTCCGTAAAAATGCTGCTTGACCGCTTTGAAATATGCGTCTTGTATCTTCTTCAATATATGTTGTGACTCCAGGCGGAGAAATTCCTTGTTGAATTGTATCTTTGAGAAAAGCGATCGCCTTTAATGTCTCAGGTTTATCTAGCCCTACTTCTAAATTATCAGGATTAATCCAAAATCCACCGAAACCTTGCAAAACTTCCATAAACATGGCAACTAGTCCTTCGGACTGGCGACCTTGCCAAAGGTAACCCCACTTAACTTTTCCTTGCTCTTGTAATGACTTAGAAATTCTGAGTAGATCTGCGAATGTTTCTGGTGGTTGAAAACCTGCGCCTTTGAGCAAGTCTTTACGGTAGTAGAGAACTCCAGCACTAGCATACATGGGAATTCTGTAGAGCTTACCTTCGTAACGTCCTGCTTCTACATGTGCCGGAAAAAAATCAGCTAACTCTTCTTTTGTTATGCGATCGCTCAAATCTAACAACCATCCAGCAGCAGCAAACTTGGGTGTCCAAATGACATCCATCATTACCATGTCATAAGGAGAATCTCCCAAGATATATGCTGAAGTCAGCAGGTCTTCCTGTAAATTAGGCATACCTGGACCTTCGATAAGATTGATACGAATGCCCGGATTTTTTGCTTCAAAGTCTTTGATAATGCTTTGCTTCCAAAGTGCAGCATCAGTAGCATTCAACATCATATTCAGGACGACTAGTTCCTGTGATATGGCTTGCGGGATGGAAAGCAAGATGATGACCAATACAATAGCAAAAAATATTCCTGTACGCCATTTGAGTTTTTGTAATATTTTCTGCTGTTGTTTTGTTTTTTTGATTGTAGACATTTTTCGCAAAATATCTTTTTTATATATAAGATTTTGTTCTTAAGTATTTTTCTTGATACTTAAATTATAGCTACTCCCAGTAACCCCAAAAATCTTGATGCGTAACGTTACAACTAAGTTTTTTTTGAGCAATCATCTGTTGTTTTTTAAGCAACCAAGTGTTTAGCTTATCCTGTAAAGTTATTTCCTCAAGAATTTCTGGAATTGATTCTTCCATAAACCTTAACATTAACTGAAGAAAGACAGAATCGTTGCTACTAATTTCCCACGGACTTTCTCCTTGTAATACCTTCATGTTAATATGCTTCATTGCTTCCCACATATAGGAACCGCAGTCAGGTCCCATCCCCCTGCCGAAGTCTTGCTGGCGCTGCATATGCTGATTGTAGTATTTAATAAAGTAAGAATCGTCCTCAGTTTGAGGAAGAAAATTTGTGCCAGTATAGTTAATAGTAGCTAGAAGCGGCAATTGGTACTTTTTTAAACATTCCAGGAATGTTTGAAACTGCTTTTCGCTAAATAGATCGAACACTGCATTGGCGACAGCTAAATCGAAAGTATTTAAGTCTATTAGATTCTCCAGATCCAAAATAGAGCCGACAATTCTGTGGATAGTAATTTTATAGACTTGATTTTTCAAGACCAATGTTGAGTTTTGCAATTGTGAATCATATCGATTTTCCTGCGCCCACATGATTAACCTATTGAGGGCGATTTCTAAAAGTTCTTGATTTTGTTCGACTAAAAACCACTCCTGATCCTGAGAAATCTTGCTAAGGTAGTAGCGACAGTTAGCACCCGTACCAGCTCCTAAATCAACGATTTTAAGGCTTTTGCGCTTTTTCAGGTATTCTTGGCAGCTTGCTTCCACAATTGAGTTACGTCCCTTGGCATCATAGGGAATGCGCAATTCCAGCCATTCGGCTAATTTCTGATTTTTATTCATTGGACTTCTTGCAAAGAAAAGAATTCTGGTTCTTAAAGAAAATATTCCCGCAAAAGCAGCTCAAATGCTTGCTGAATTTTAGCAACCATTCAATCAAGCCTTAAAATTATTTATTGAGATAAAATTTAACTGGGATGAATGAGTCTGTTGGAATAAAAATTGCTTCATAGGCTATCGAGAGTCAGCAGAGAACGTGCATAGACATCACCAGAGTTTGCATTAATAGGTATGCTTTTGAGTAGAGTGATCATTTCGTGAGAATTCAGCCAGTTAGCTGACTGCAATTGATACGATTCACCGAACTTTGCCGGTTTCCAGTTGAACTCATAAGGTCCCAAATGGTTCAATTGTTCAATGCAAGCCAGAGCAATGTTTATTGCACTCGGAGTGTATTCAAACGAAAGAGCACGGATAGGTTGCGACAAACCACGTAAAACTTCGAGTTCGTGACCCTCAACGTCAATCTTGCAAAAAGCTGGCTTACCATACTGAGTGATGAGGCTATCAAGGGTTGTTACCGAAACAGACACAGTTGTATCCCAGCGCACATGAGCAAAAGAGTCAACCTGTTGAACAGCTTGCATCCAATCACGGGAGAGAGTGGTTACAGTTGGAGTACGTCGGCTCACCAACAAGGTTTGCGTTCCAGGAGCTACGCCAACAGCCTGTTCAATAAGTGTAATCTGGGAATGATCACCGTACCAGCGTTTCAAGAGTTGCATACATTGAGGTTGAGGCTCGATGCCGACAACGTGGGCACCAAGACGAGACAAGGCAAGAAGATGATTGCCAACATGGGCACCGATATCAAAACAAAGATCGCCTGGTTGAACAAACAGTGAATAAAAGCGTGATAACTGACGGATGCGAAAGGGAATACCATAGTACATTAATAATGAGCGAAGAATCCCTACCTGCTGCCAGAAAGATGACATATTAATTGTTTCCTGCTGATTTTTAGTACTGTTCTCATTGCTATGAACTTATTTCACAAATCATCAATTTGGTAAACGGGATTCGCCAACAAAGTCATGTATTCGCGAACAACTTTTTTTGTCCAAAGTCCAATACCATAGAAAAGTTTAAAAATTTAATTTGTGAACTAATTCCTTCTAATCTTTTCTAATTCCCTGTCAACGACCCACCCCTACCTGAATCCTTACAAATTATCTATCTTTTAAGTTCTATAACAGCTAATCCATTAGCACAACTATAAGGAGAATCATAACAAACATTTTTTAGCTCATCTTGATTTGTCTGTATCCAAATTTGATAAGGATTATCAGTTTCTACTTCTGAAGCAATACGTCTGAAGTAACTTACTTGAATGGCTCTTTCAGGCAATTTGTATTTTTTTATAAGCAATTCTAAATAATCTTGGTTAAATTGAATATACCAAATCCCATCAGTGAATTTCCCAAAAGGGACGGTAATAATAGCTTTTCCAGCAATATTCAACAGACTGTAAATTTTAACAATAGCTTTAAGAGGAGCTTCTAAATCTCGCTCTATAGAACTTTCAAAATTAGCCCAGTTTTGTCCTATATGCTCAACTGTTGATATGCTTACTATCAGATCATATTTTTCCACAGCAGAGACATCCATTAAGTCTATGTTTAGAACACCTGTAGCTATTTCATATTTGTCAACTACTGTGCGAGATATTTTATTGTATTAGTTCTCATAGTTACAAAGTACATTTCCTACTTCAAGTAATTTATCTTCTACCTTACCATTAGTAGATAGAAAATTTAGTACAATTGGTATTTCAATCGAGCGCTCCGCAGTATTATTATAAGGAATTCGATTGTATGGTAAAGATTTTCCGTTCCAAGTAAAAGTTTCTTCCCATTTCATTATCAACCCCGATCAAATCATAACTTAGATGTTATTATATCTGTCTAGTACAACGCGGCGGAAATAAAGCAACCCTATGGCTAACGCCACGCCTTACGGCTATCGGGGAAGACCTCCGGTCTCGCTACGCTAACACCAGTCGCCTACGGAGGGAAACCCTCCTGCAGCGCTGGATTCACCATTTGAAACAGCCAAAAGTCTTGATATATACTACTTTTGACCGCAACGCTATCGCTCAAGGGCATGCTTTTGACCCTTCGCTAGCCCCGTTCGGGGGCGCTGCGCAAACGCTGCCTACGGCACGCTGCGCTAACAAGGGCATGCTTTTGACTTCCAAGGCAGCGGTACTAGTCATTTGTAAATGCTTGTAAAAAATCTCTATAAGTTTGATTCCAATCGTTAAAGGATAAGTTTACAGTACGATTTAAAGCTTCTTTCCGTAACTGATTAAGTTCACTACGATCTGTAAGTAACCTTTTGAGTGCCATGAAAAATTCTTCTTGCTGACCTAGCTCAATCAGTATCCCATTGACTCCATCCTCAATCCAGTCAGCAATTGCTCCAGTTGCATAAGCTAATACTGGTAACCCATGAGCAACTGCTTCAGCTGTGGCCATACCATAACTCTCATAGGTAGCTGGGGAGATATAAAGATCGGACTGGGACAACAACTCCAACATAGTCTTCTGAGGAACAAGCCCATGAACAATGACGGCATCTTGTAGTCCCGCACGCTTGATTAACGCCAGAGTCTTCTGTTTGTAGTCTTCTTCTTCGCACTCACCAATCAAATGCAGCCTAAAATTCTTTGTTTCCATCTGGGCTAACATTTCCACTAATTCAAGTTGGCCTTTGCGTCGATAGAAGGTTCCTATGGTAATTAGAGTTATCTGCTCATTTTCCGAGCGGTCTTTAAGATTAGGCAAATGGCAAGCTTGAGCCTTATCGATACCAGGTGATGCTACCACGATTTTATCTGTTTCGATGCCACCACTTAACATATAATTCCGCAGTTGGAAACTAGGAACGATAATACCCTTCATAGCTTTTAACCACCGCGCTTCATCACTCCAGAGCGCTTTCTTTTCCTGAGTCGAGTAGTAGGTATTCAATGACTCAAGATGGTGGAGCATCAAGTAAGTCCGTTGAGCATAGGGAAGAAATTCCTTTAAGGAAGCATTGAACTCAGGAATTGTCAAGTAGAGTGCGTCAATCACAAGGATACAATTAGACGGCAAAGTACTCAAATGTTCAAGAAGCCCAGAAACAGATCCATTTAAGGGATAAAAAAAATTCTCTCCTTTGCCTTCCTCCTCCAAGCGCTTGACAATTTCTAAATTGTAGAGCGACCCTCCTGATGTGAAATTTAGTTTAGGCTGAATAAAATAGATCATATTTCAGTTCATACCTCTGCTTCATAGCTTCCCCAAGCTATATGGCTTTCCTCCAGGGTGATTTTGAGAGAGCCTTTAAAAAAAGAGCCGACCTTTTTGCTAATTTGTTGGTGGATATAATAACCCATGTATTCCGTTGTTGTATTGATACCCTTAAATTGTTCAAGAGTATCTAGATTTTGGTAATTTAACGGTTCTAGAACTTCTTTGAGAATTGCGATCGCCTGACCGATATCAATCACTAAGCCATCTTTATCCAACTGAGCTACTTTAAATTCAGCTGTGATTATATAGGTTGCTCCGTGCAGCTTTTGAGCGGGTCCAAAAATTTCTCCTTGGAAGCTATGGGCAATCATGATATGGTCTTTTACTGCAACAGAAAACATAATTTTTAATACTCAACTAACGGCGAAACTGGATGCACTTGACGCTGATATAACTGTGACATAAATTGTGGCAAGTCTCTAAAAGAAATCACAGGTTCCAGGAGAATATCTACGGCTGCATCTGCGAGCAAGCTCAAAACTTGTTCTTTACGCTGGCGATAGTCAATTAGCTTTCGCATGGGTTTGGCGATCGCGGAAACTTGAGAAGCGATAATTTGTTTGCGCTGGTAATGAAAGGAACCACCCAATTGCAAGGAAACTGATTGTGTTCCGTACCAACTCAGTTCAATACAGCGACCTTCAAAAGTTAGTGCATTAATTGCACTCTGAAGTCCAGAAGCAGAAGCGCTGGTATGGAAAACGATATTGTAATTGCCTTCTTTATAGTCGGTTGCTAAGCGAGAATTTTGTAGCCAAGGTAGTTGTTTTAGATATTGAATTCGCTGCTGATCCTGTTCTAAAAAGTCTGCCCCAATGCCATACTCTTTGCTGAGGACAAAGCTAATGAGAATACCTACAATACCTGCACCAACAATTAAGATGCGATCTGCGCAAAGCGCAGCAGCGAAGCTATCTTTCTGACTCACTTCGGCATCCCAGACAGCATTCAGGGCTGTTTCCGTGTTGGGAATTAAAGTTGCCCGCTTGCTAGGTAACCAATCTGGCAATTCTAAAGCATCAGAACTCTCCACTACGACTCTCGATTGGTGGGGATGCATGACAAAAAATCGTTTACCCTGATTGAAACCTTCATAAGCTTGACCGACAAGACTATAACCATACTTTAAAGGTAAGGCAAAACTGCCTTCCATATACCAACAGCGCATCGTTTCCCAGCATTCTTCGGGGACTTTTGCTTGACCTACCAGCCGTTCTGTACCCGGACTAATACCACTGTATAGCGTTTCCAAAAACAGAGGTTCTCTAAGCAAGGGTGTTAGTGAGGTTTCTCTAATTTCACCAACGCTTGGAGAGACTAACCAGTAGGCATAAGCGGCAGAATTTGTAGACATCTTTTGTACATCTCAATTGCGTAGTCTTAAGCGAGAGCAAAAACGGTTAATTTCTCTCCTCAACGTATCTGTTCAGCCTTAACGAGCAAATCAAATGGGTCAGTTCTTATTGAGATGCGAAAGTTCTATCAAAATTTCTCCATCAAGATCGAAGTATTTCATTTGAAAACGGAGTCCTTTATTGATGGAGTCTATAACTGGAAGGGTAAAACTCGACCGTCCAGAACCCAAAATCAAAGGAGAAAAATGGAGATGCAATACCTCTATGCAATCAGCTTGCAAGAAATAGGATACGGTTTGTCCTCCACCCTCCAAAAAAATACTAGAAATGCCATTTTCGTATAAAACGTTTAATATTTCTGAAGGAGCCAAAACGCTATTTTTTTGAGAGTCTGTTTTGGGAGAAATAGGAATCTCTAAAATTTTGTCTTTGACTGCTTTTGGTATGACTCGATCTTGCTTTCCTTGAGGATACAACACAATAACTTTTTCATGGACTGCCATCATCTGCAAATCATCCAGCTTCAAATCGCTTTGTCCTTCAATAATGACAGGAATTGGATGCTTACCTGTTACTAAACGAACGGTTAGTTTAGGGTTGTCGAGTGTTGCTGTTAGTGCCCCTACCATAACGGCATCATGAAGAGCACGCAGACGATGAGCATGTTTCAAGTTAGCCTCGTTGCTAAGCCATTGAGAATGTCCATTGATTGCTGCAATTCTGCCGTCCAGAGATTGTGCCAAGTGAGCCATCAGAAATGGACGCTTTTCTAGGTAAGCTTCTCGTTGAGCAACTAAAAGCCTTATATATAAGGAAAATATTTGCCATCCATCGCTGCTCCACATTCCTTTAAAACACTGAGCATCTTGCACGAAATCAGTTTTCAAAGGGAAGCCGCTTTTGAATACAATGGCAGAGTGTACTTGAGAAAATACCTGATTGGCAAAATTCAAGTTTTGACAAAAATCATTTGTCAAATCGACGATAATCAAGAAATCACTTTCCGGAATCTTGGGTACCTTTTTGTTAGAAACTTTTTGGAAACTCCACGGACTTTCAGCATTCCCAAAAAAAGCCCAATACTCATTCTTTTGGGGAGATTCATTTTTCATTGCCTCTTTACATTCCAGCAATGCCGACCAAATATCGTCTAAATGATCATCAATTTTAAACGCATTTATTGCTAGAGATTGTCGGGTTTTTAATTCGAGAAGATGCCCCAGCTTCGTGGTTTTAGTCGTCAAATAATTGAAATTGTAGTCATTGGGTTCAATCGCTAAGGGAATTCGTTCGACTACCTCAATACCGTAGTTTTGCAAACGAGCTATTTTGCGAGGATTATTAGTAATCAAGCGAATTTGATTCACCCCTAAATCCCTAAGTATTTGCGCCGCCATGCTGTAGTCCCGGAGGTCAGCAGAGAATCCCAAACGTTCATTTGCTTCTACTGTATCCAGTCCCAAATCTTGCAAAGAATAGGCTTTCACCTTATTCAACAAACCAATCCCTCTCCCCTCTTGCGCCAAATAAATTATCACCCCTTGACCTGCTTTTTCAATCATCCTCAGTGCTGTTTGCAACTGCATTCCACAATCACAGCGCAGAGAACCCAAGGCATCCCCCGTTAGGCATTCCGAGTGTATTCTTACCATTAACGGGTTGTCGAACTTTTCCACTTCTCCCTTGATGATGGCAAGGTTTTCTGAATTGTCCAGAGTATTACGGTAACCATAAATTTTGAACTGACCAAATTCGCTGGGTAATTTGGCGATCGCTACAGTTTCTGCAAATGCACTTTCTGTAATTGGTTTTTGGTTGCTCATAATTTATGAGAATTTTCTCAATTCTTTACTTGTGCTTAAATAGCTTCTACTAAGAGAGATTACAGATTCTTTAAACTTTTTGAAATACTCAAAACCTATATTAAACTATTTTTTTGCTGAAACTCTTTTGAAGAGCATCGCTATCTACTAAAGCCTGAATATAGTTAGCTCAACGCCTACACCATAAATATTTCCTAAAGCTTCTACAATCTCTATTAGATAGAGACGGTTGCCGCATCCACCATCTAATATTTTCAGATGAAAATTATTTTTTAGTGTCTTTTGACAATATTCGTGGATTGTATTTAACAACCACTGCCTTCTAATTTTTGAATGATAACTTAAAGTTTCATTATCCCATTTATTTGAGCAATAAGCAAAACTTTGACGTAGTTTTTCTTCGTAAACTGTATCAGCAAGGTGCGATTTATAGTTATATTCGCCCTTGGGTGATAGCAACGTCATATTTCTAGCCTTTAATTGATTACACCTTTGTGGAAATTACACTCAAATCCTAAATCCAAGTGATAAAAGGGTTTTGGACTAATTTTTGGATAGATTTATTATCCTGGTTTGCTTGAGAATGGCACAATAGATAATTTTATCCCACATTCCGCCCTTTGAAGTGTCACATGGAAAATTTCTGACAAAAGCTATGTGGGATACAGGGTAAGAAATGAGGAATGGAGAGGAGATTGAGGTACAAACTCGATTGGGGCGATCGCCCCAATCAAAGTGATATTGTCACGATCTAAGGGCGTTTTCCGCTACATCTGTGACAGCATCCGTTCCTAGACTGCTTCCCCATCACCAATATCACGTTTCGATGGACGCTTATAAGTGAACGTGAAAGTATCACCACTAGCAACGACTTGCCGCATTTCATCATACATCGGATAATGACCGACACCACTCAGATTTGCCCAACCCCGCGCTCTAGTTAAAGCAACAAACAATTGGTTACGGCAATTGACATCATCTTCATTACGAGCGACATTATCAAAGCCCACCACATAAACCATATCAGCTTCATGTCCCTTAGCGCGATTGATGCGAGACACTGTAACCCCACCCTCATGCCAGAATTTATCTGGGTCGTTGTTGGGCCATTGAGGAACCAAATCATTTAAAGTCAAAGCTGTGGGGATATAAACATCAATATTTTGGTCCATTAAAAAACCCGCAACTTCAGTTTCTAAATCCATCGCCTCGGAAGGAGAACCTAAAATCACGACTAAGATATCACGGCTAGGATTAAGACCATCATGAACAATATTATGCATAATGTTCTGGGCCAGTACTGTCATTTCTTCTTCGCGAGAACTGTAAGTTTGAAATTCCAAAACAGGTTTGCCCCAAAGTTCAGGAATTGGGTTGGGTGAAGATTGTGGGAGTCGATGTATAGTTATCGGCTTACCAACACGTCGGAAGTCTCCCTTAACTTCATAACCAATTTTGTTCCAATCATCTTTGTTAGTGATACCTGCAAGCATCCCCTCTGAACGTAGCAAACCCATACCAATTGCATGAGCTGCTGTGAGAATTGGTCCCGGAGTGCGGTAACATCGACGCATCACCTCAGAACGTTTAATACCACCATGATATTGTGGTTGCTTACTCAAAAGATTGCTTAAGTTCTCGCCAAATACCTCTTTTGCTTTTGGGACTGCTATACTATCGAGACTTTGTGCTTCATCATAAGCCCAAATTAAGCGCCTCTCCTCTAGTGTTTCTTCACTCACAGGTCGTAACGCTTGATAAGCTAACCAATAAATTGCTTGTTTATCTTGATATTTTAAATCATCTTCAGCCACTAAATCCTGACCTTCATCAATCAGGATGGCATCGAACATCGGTTCAATTTTTATCTCTTCGAGTAGACGTTTACATAAGTCTGCCAAACCTCGGTTAGGTTGTCCTTCTTTGGTATCTACAACCGTTCCGCGTCTTTTACCGTGGTAGTCGCAAATTGTGCTGTACAAACCAGGATGTTCCTTTGCTCCCCAAGCATGCAGTACTCGCAGCTTAAGATTAGTTTTCGGGTCATACTGCAACTCGCCACCACTAAAACGCCGTATCCATTGATCTAGTAACCCAATCATTAAATCATAAAGAGAGCGGGTAAAAAATACCAAGGCAATATCCCAATCTGGATGCTTGAGGTGCATCATCGCCGCTTTTTGGCACAGCAACACTGTTTTACCTGAACCAGCAATACCGCGAATTCGCTGAGGTCCTGGGGGAATTTCTTTACCAATATGTTCTTGTTGTAAATCTATTTCGTATAGTCTTTGCCGTAAACTGTCCATTATAGTGGCGCGGGTTATGCCTGTCGTCGAAACTGTCGCACGAGGAGGTTTGCGAAGTACGGGTGTTCCACTGATAACTGACAGTAGCAATTCCCAGTCTTTATCTTCCAGATTTTCTCCTGGAATTATGGCAGGAGTTTGTTGAATGCGTTCGGTTAAACCAACTTTACCTAATTGATCTTGGAATATCACAACAGGACACTCAGGTAATTGATCAAAACCTTTTTGTTGCCATTGTTCTTGGGTGATCAGAGGTAATACAGCGATCGCTCGTCCGGTGACTTTACGCCAAATAGCAGATTCGCGATCTGTATAGGCAATCAACGCTCGCAGTTGATGTTGTGCTCGTTGATTAGGGTTAGCTTCTGTGGTGTGATAGTTTTGCAACTGCCAAATATCACCATTAATAGCAACAACTTGGTCAATAACGACTGGTAAGACCTCGATAACCACTAAACCGAATTCTTTATCAACAATCAGAATATCAGGTTCTTTACGGATTTCTCCAACCTTCGAGAAAATTGGATAGCGCCAGTATCCGATACAGTTTCTATCAGAAAAAGCACTCTTTACAGCATCCCAAACTTTCTGCTCACCTGCTTCAGTGCTAACTTTTAATGGCTCAGTAGTGATAAATTTGCTACTTTGCTCTTCATGACTAGAATCCATTTTATCCCTGCCTATAGTAGTTAAATGTATGACACAACAGGACTTTGAGTCATGGTGCCAAGCTAGCACTGGCAATAGAATACTTACCAGTGCGAATACACTGAACTACGTAGCTAGATAATTTAAAGTTGCCTCATGTGGTTCGATAAAATAAACAGGGGAATTGATACTATCAAGATTGATAATTTTGAATATTGAATTGTTACAATGCCTTTAATTAAAGTACAAACTTCCGTATCTGCTCCTCTTGGAGAAGAAGTTGAAGCACTACTCAAAAGCCTATCAGCTAAATTAGCCAAGTATACGGGAAAACCAGAATCCTACGTGATGACAGCTTTTGAAGCAGGAGTTCCGATGACATTTGCTGGCACGACTGACTCAGTATGTTACATCGAGGTTAAAAGTGTTGGTACAATGAAGCCAGACCAAACCCAGGCGATGAGCCAAGACTTTTGCCAGGAGATTAACAAAGCACTCAAGGTACCTCAAAATCGCATTTACATAGAGTTTGCTGACGCTAGGGGTATGATGTGGGGCTGGAATGGTACAACTTTCGGTTAATTTTTTTGTACAAATGCTGCCAGTTTTTCTTTGACATCCTCATATACTACCAACCCTTACGGGTTTGAAAACTGGATTTGGTATCAGTATGACAATGGCAATAATTAGTAGTTATTGCTGTAGTGCATGAGTAATACAGTCTGTTCCCAGCACAACCATACCCTTAGTCTCAAACACAGAACAGCGTTTTGTTAGCATTACTAATGCCGGAACTGTTCCCTGTTCCAAGCTGGTTAAAGCCTCTGTAAACGCTGGCTGAAAACTTCTAAGCCAGCTTTTGCCGCTCAAATAATCAGGTGTAAACGCTACGCGATCCAACAGCCAGAAAGTTATCCCATACTTCTGAATCAACTGTCGTGCTGCTGATAAGTCCTGACTGTATTGAGCATGAATCAAATCAATGCTTCGTTGGTGAATCTGGCGGTAGTAGCCTAGATGGAAGGGAAGTGCATATTCTTTACCAACTAAAATAGATCGTTGGGCAAACGTCGGGATATTATTTGCTTCATCAGATAGGGTAGCAATAAGAATGTTTTTCGGTTGGCTCTGAAAAAATTTATACAAAGCTGATTCATTAGACACTCTATAATTCGTTCTTGGAAAGCCATTGGATAAATTAGGAAACAGCAAGAGCGTCGCTCCTAATGTTAGCATTAATACTAAAATCCCGAACCTTTTTCTTCGGAGACTGGATTCTGTCATTTGCTCACAAGCCCGAAAGAGTGCATCCAGTATTAGGGTCAACATTATTCCAGCAGCAAGCGCCATGACAACTCGCAAAGTATGACCTGTATATCGGGTAGGAAAAAACAGTTTTAGTAGCAAAGCATGAGATGCAAAAAATAGACACAAGGATACCAACACGGTTTGAGATAAAACTATAACCTCGCTTTTGATCTGCTTAACCAATGGGAAGTAAGACATATTTTGCAGCACTATTGGCAACAATAACCCAACCCAAATCAAAGGAGGTAATAACGGCGGCACAATACCACTATGTTGTCCAATTAGCCAAAACCTCCAAAAGTTGTCGTCAAAAAAAGGATGTCGTCCTCCCGACCAAAACTCCGGCATTGCTCTGGCTTGTGTAGCGGTGACAAGTGGACTAAACTCAGAGGAAGCTAAGGCATAAGGGAGCATTGCGAGAAAGCCTAGCCCCAAAGCAGCCACACACAACAATAAGCTACTGTGCTTTTGCTTAAGCTGGGGTGACCAATACTTCCAGTCCCATAACCGTAAGAACAAAATTCCTTCTGAAATAAATGTAAGTATAGGATAAATAAGCGCTTGCAGAACGAGTATTACGGACACGACTAGCCAAGATGTACGTAGCGTATAGTACAAAAATGCTAAAAACAATGGATATACAAAAGATCTAGGTGTAGCAGAAACCAAATCATCCTGGAACCAAAGACTTTGATTTAGGAGGAATGTAGTAATAAATCCAGCCATAGGCACTGGAAAAATCTGGAGGCAAACGCCAAAACAGTAGGCGGTAGCAATCAAGCTCAATACGATTGGTAAGATTTTACTGAGTAAAAGTGGATTAATACCTAGACTTGCCATCAACTGGTAAACAGTAGCAAATCCAGGTGGTGTGATGGATTTAAAGTAATCTGCAATCAAATCATCAGGCAGTAATTCTGGATCTATAAACCGCTGCATCCAAAACACATACTCCCGCGCATCATCCTGGACAACGTATTCATTTCTGACAGCTTTCAGAAGCCCTAAAATACCATAAAAAAATGCAAACGATAGGCTCAGACCAAACCAAAATATAACTGATGTAGAGGTTCTAAAGTGTTCACAAGTAGATGATTTGTCTATCGGAGCAGTAAAAAATTTATGCAGACGTGAGACTAGCATTATTTGTTGCTTATCGTTTCAAGAGGTATTTTAGCAAAAGCACAATCTCCTCAATAGTATCCAATTGACACTCCTCTAGCTACGTGAATATCAAAGGCTTAATTTATGCAGCGTCATCACGCGAGAAATAAAAATTGTAATAATGTCTTGGAACTCTATTGAATTAGCGCCAGTGTCTACTTACAATGTCATCTATCAAATAGTGCGTCAAATTCCCAAGGGGAAAGTAGCAACCTATGGACAGGTAGCAGATTTAGCAAACTTGTATGGGAAAGCGCGTCTGGTAGGTTATGCTCTCTACCGTGTGGATATAAGCTTATCCGACGTCCCGTGGCATCGAGTTATTAATGCCAAAGGCGAGATATCCCAATCTCCTTCACGATACGGAGCAGATAATTTACAGCTATCGCTCCTTGAGCAAGAAGGCATAAAATTTAACCCAGAAGGAAAAATTAACTTGCGAGAATATCTGTGGCAGCCCTCCTTAAGTTTAGATGACTCAGGAGAAGTGTTGGAAACTGCAATCACAAACCCAGACAATAAGAACAGCGATCGCCTAACATAGAGATTCAAGGCGAATTTTTTAACTACCATGTCTGCTAAGTCTGTCCCTGTACTCCCTTCCCCCAAAACTAGTAATATTGCGCAACAGGCAAACTTCTCTATTCCACCGCTTGTCGGAGCAGGTTTAGAGGAGTTAACCGCTTGGGTATATAATCAGGGACAACCTGCTTACAGAGGAAAGCAACTGCACGAATGGATTTATCAAAAGGGAGTGCGATCGCTCTCGGATATTTCTGTCTTTCCTAAACAATGGCGTGCTGAAGTTGCAGAAATTCCAATTGGACGCTCAAACATACATTACCGCTCTGTCGCCTCTGATGGCACTGTCAAATATCTTTTGCAACTTGCAGATAATCAAATTATTGAATGTGTCGGTATCCCCGCAGAAAAGCGCCTGACTGTTTGCGTTTCAACTCAAGTCGGTTGTCCGATGGCGTGTGATTTCTGTGCGACTGGTAAAGAAGGTTATAAACGCAATTTAGCACGTCATGAAATCGTTGATCAGGTGCTGACAGTTCAGGAGGATTTTCAACAACGAGTCAGCCATGTGGTATTTATGGGTATGGGTGAACCGTTGTTGAATACAGATCATGTTATAGGAGCTATCAAATCTTTAAATCAAGATGTGGGTATTGGACAGCGTAACTTGACTGTCTCTACTGTTGGAATACGCGATCGCATTCGCTCCTTTGCTCAACATCAGTTGCAAGTCACTCTTGCTGTGAGTCTTCATGCTCCCAACCAAGCACTGCGGGAACAACTCATTCCCAGCGCTCGTTCTTATCCTATAGAAGATTTGCTTGCTGAATGTCGGGAGTATGTAAAAATGACTGGGCGTCGTGTGAGTTTTGAATATATTCTCCTTGCTGGCGTGAACGATTTGCCAGAACATGCACTAGAATTAACACGACACCTGCGAGGATTTCAGAGTCACGTTAATTTGATTCCATACAATCCCATCACAGAAGCAGACTACAAACGCCCCAACCAAAATCGAATTCAAGCTTTTGTTAAAGTCCTCAAGCAGCAACAAATAGCAGTTAGTGTTCGCTACTCCCGTGGTTTAGAAGCTGATGCTGCTTGTGGACAGTTGCGAGTCAAAAAGGTTCCAAGTTCTGAATCCTGAAGTTATTTCCTCTCAGTACTCGATACTCAACAGTTATCAGTTGTTTACTGATAACTGATAACTGTCTACTGATTTAACCCTCAATTAACATTGTGCAAGAATACCTGGGGCATAAGCTTCAATCACTTTGCCTGTACGTGTACAACTAATCATTAAGTAGTCACAACTTGGGCATTGTGTTCGAGTCAGTTGACTCTCTGATAAATAGTGCCTTTCACCTTCACTACCGCAATTGGGACAGCGAATTTTTTGTACTATCTGCATTTTGAAACCCTTATATGTCATGCTCTTTTGAAAAAACGTAAATTCAACCTGTAAATCTAAAAGATTTACGAAACTCAACAACAAACAACAAACGATAAATTATATATCGTCTAAAATAACACAAAATTAGCTGTTATTTTTTTATTTGTATTGTTTAATTATGTTTATTTTGAAACGAAATGTTATCCAACTGTAGATATATAAATCATCTCAAGCCATTCAACCTTCATAATGAATTTTCTGATCCCAATGACTAAGACGTTGAGACTCACCTTTTTTTAGTCAGATCTACTTTATCTTTCTTAACGATGAGCAATGCAAGTTTTTTTTTGAAGCGGTATTTACAGGAAACAGTTAAAAACTCCAGAATAGTCGAAGAATAGCAATCATCACCTACTTTTTCTCAACCTCAAGTTCTCAAACTGCCTTATGTGGGGAAGAAGGGGTGTAGGGGTGTAAGGAAGAAAGAAAGAAAGAAAGAAAGAAAGTAGTCGTTAAAAACTAAATATATCTTGATGATGAGTAACAAAATGTTAATTCTTCGCTTTTATTAAGCTTTGTTTAGTATTGATATTGTGAGCAAAAATTTAATAAAAAATTCCAATGATGGAGATTAATATGGTGACTTATGTTTGCTAATCTGGTTATTAGTAATGGGTAATGGGTAATGGGTAATGGGTAATGAGTCATGGGTTTTTCCCAAATTTCAATTACCCATCATTTTTTTTTGTTTTGGTGACAAAAACAGTATTGAGTGATACTAATTTGAAGAAGGATGGAAATAATTGTAAATTTCTTGAGCCAAGCGATCGCCAATACCCGGAACTTCAGCAATCTGTGCAGGTGTTGCTTGTCGAATATAATCAACTGAGCGAAAATGTCCTAAAAGCTGCTTTTGTCGATGATGTCCTAAACCGGGAATTTCATCTAGACGCGATCGCTTTAATTTATCACTACGCTGCTGTCGATGAAAACTGACGGCGAATCGATGCGCTTCATCTCGTAAACGCCGCAACAGTTGTACTCCCGCTTGTTCTGCGTCAGTTTCCAGCGGTTGTGACTCTCCTGGTAAAAAGATTTCTTCTCGCCGTTTTGCTAAACTGACGACTCGTAAATCTTCCAATAAATTCATTTCTTGTAAGACAGCAACGACAGATGACAACTGACCTTTACCACCGTCTATCATGATAAGATTTGGCCAATCAGGATTTCCCATTCTCTGTAGCTGCGGATCTTCGATATACTTACGAAAGCGACGCTGAATGACTTCGGCAAGACTCGCAAAATCGTCTGAGTGTCCCGTTGTCACAGTAGGATTTTTGATTTTGTAATGGCGATAGTGCTGTTTGGCGGGTAAACCGTCAACAAACACGACTTGAGAAGCAACGGCGTTTGAACCTTGGATATGGGAAATGTCGTAACCCTCGATGCGGTGAGGTACATCAGGTAAATCGAGAATGGTAGCTAAATCTTGCATTGCTTCGTGATTGCGTTCGCTGAATTTTTGCGTTCTTTGCAATTCATATTGAGCATTTCGCTCTACCATCTCAATCAATTCTGCCTTAACTTGTCGCTGTGGATTTAAAATCGTGACTTTTCTTCCCTTGCGCTCTGTTAAGACATCCGCTAATATCTCCCCATCTGGCAATTCGTGTTGTACCAAAATTTCTGTGGGAATTTCTACTGAGTCAGCTGTTTGATAATGCTCTTCCAACACTCTTTGTAAGATAGCACCCGGTTCAGCATGAGCATCCGCAACAAAAGCTAAGCGTCCCACCAATTGCCCAGCACGAATCTGGAATAATTGAATACAGGCGAGTTTCTCGTCTGAAAAGAGCGCAATCGCATCCCGAGAAACTGTATCATCTGGTAGAGAGACTTTTTGATCAGCGCTCAGTGACTTTAACCCAATAATCTGATCGCGAATCCGTGCTGCTGACTCAAAGTTCTCAGCCTCAGCTGCTTTGTGCATTTGCTCGGTTAAGATATCAATGAGTTCTTGACTTCGACCTTGGAAAACCATCGCTACTTTTTGTACTGTTTTGCGGTATTCTTCTGGTGAAACCAGCAGCTGACACACACCTGGACAGCGTCCTAAATCATAATTTAAGCAAGGACGGTCTTTAAATAGTGGCTGAGGACGTTGTCGCAAAGGAAAAATCCGCTTACACAAGCGCAATATTTCCCGCAATATGCGAGAATCTGTATAAGGACCGTAGAATTTATCTTTTTGTTTACCTATTTGGCGTTTACGAGTGATAAAAATACGCGGATAATCTTCTGACCACGTAATACAGACGTAAGGATATTTTTTATCATCCTTGAGTAATACGTTGAAATAGGGTTGGTGCTGTTTGATAAGGTTGGCTTCCAGCGCCAAAGCTTCAGTTTCGGTATCGGTGACAATGAATTCAATTTCTGTCACCTGCTTAACCATTGTCGCGATGCGATCGCTTAGTTTTTGTGAATCTCGGAAATAAGAACGAACACGCGATCGCAACTTCCGCGATTTTCCTATATAGATGATGCGATCGCTTCCATCTCGCATCAAATAAACTCCCGGTTCTAGCGGAATTTCTTGTAGTCGCCACTCCAGGCGTTCAGGTTCTTTGACGAGTGATACTGTTTGAGCAGATGTTGTCACAACAAGTGTTTGGTAATTCTACAAATTTACCTATATCTATTTTAAGTAAATTTTCAGATAAAAGTTTACGTGCGAAGACTAGTCAACTCTTCTTCAATTGCCATCATCAGAACTGTAAGATTGACAGGTTTCACAAAGTAGCGACGAGCCCCTAATCTCAAGGCTTTTTCTTGATCTGATTTGAATGCAAAAGCTGAAACTATGAACACGGGTATCTTTGAAAGCTCTGGGTTTTGCTGGAGTTGTTTGAGCAACGAGTAACCATCAATATCTGGTAACTTTATATCTAATAATATTAGTTCTGGTTGAAACTCATCTATAGTTGCAAAAAAATGAGAAGCTTGTGCTAAGCTTTGAACATGATATTTAGAGTAACTCAGATAATCATGCAGTAACATTCTATTGATATCATTATCTTCAATGAGCAAAATTCGTTTCGCTTGTTGTGAATGGAATTGTTTCTCTAAATTCAATAATTGTGCCGTCATTTTTACCTAAATTTTTGCTCAAAACTTAACGATGATCCCTAGCTTATAGAAGGATTTGTCATGTTTTTTCTGAAAACTGTTAAAAGACTATAAAATTTAATCGTTTTTACTTCTTAACACATGCAACGTCAATATAGACTAATAATATTAATCCATACAATAAGCTTTATCAAAATTTAAACATCGCTTGAAAATAGCTTTGAATATTTGCAATTGAATTCCAACTTGTAATAATTTTTTACAGTCTGATTCTGACTAAAAATTCTGTGAAATCTTTAGATGAATTTCTTTACAACTCCTAATTTCGCGAAAAGTCGGGAATCTTGTTGTTCATGAATAGACCTCTTGCAAAAGTCCCTGTTAGAGTAAAATGAGGACTTGTAAGAAGCGAGTACGCTAACCAGGTACAGGTGAGCGAGTCTAACACGAAAAAAATGGGCAGAGCTAATACGATAGTCGTCTTGTCCCTAGGATTAATCATGGGGCTAGTCCCTAAGAGGGACGCTGCGCTAACAAGCCCTGACGGGGTTGCGACTGGGAAAAAGAGCCAGCCTTATAAAAACGAATACTCGACTACGCCCACAGATCAACAAACATTTGCGTAGCGCCCCCTGCTGGGGCTAGGCTGGCTCTTTTTCTTCGCCCAAGTGCGACGCCCATTTTTTAGGGGACAAATTGGTGAGCAATCTCCCAAAAAAATAAGTATTGCTGATGAGATACGAGCAAGTTAAAGCTCTCAAAACAGAGGAGTTTAAACGGTTGTGTGGTGTAAAATCAGAGATATTAGAGCGATTTTAGCATGTCTGTTATTTTTACATACCTAGACAATATTCCTAACAAATATTCAATTCACAGAGAAAATAATTCATGATTCAGTTTGAACAAGGCTTTCTAGGAGATCATTCTCTACCGTTAGTGTGGCAGATTACCAAGGACAACGATGCTAGTCTTGACAAGATTTGTGCTTGGCTGAGCGAATACAAACCTAAAATAGATGGACTTCTCGACAAATATGGTGCTATTTTGCTGCGTGGGTTCTATAACATTGCTACTGGTTGTGACTTCGAGCGAGTGATCACTACAATTGCACCGAACTTGATGGATTACATTGGTGGCACTTCCCCGCGTAAAGTGGTCTATGGTAAAGTTATGAGCGCAACTGAACTGCCTGGTAACTATTCGATTCCGCTTCATCAAGAAATGGCTTATACCCTCTATCCTCCAGAGCGTATTGCCTTCTTTTGTCAAGTACCACCCACTAGCGGCGGTGACACAACAATCGGTGATATGCGTACCATCACCCAACGCATTGATCCAACAGTTCGCGATCGCTTTAAACAAAAGAAAAACCTTCAATTGCGCCGTAACCTTCCAAGCAAGGAAAATGTTGATCACAAACCAGGCGTCCCCAAGTCATGGACTGAGGTTTTCAATACCATTGACCGTGCAGAAGTCGAACGCATTGTCGTGAAGCGTGGTTGGAAAGTTGAGTGGCTACCAGATGAATCGATGTATCTATGGCAGGAAGTTCACCCTGCCATGCGAACGCACCCTAGAACTAACGATGAAGTCTGGTGCAATCAGATACATTTGTTTACCCCTACAGCTTCTTTAAAATGGGCACTCAGAGATGGGCGGCATGATTCTGTTCAGCAGATGGAAACTACATTAAGCAAAAATCCGGATTTATTAGATCAAATGTTTTATAGTGATGGTACAGCAGTAGATGAGAATGACATACTGCACATTTGCGATCTGCTCGAGGATGCAGCAGTACCAGTACGCTGGCAACGCTCTGATGTACTAATACTAGATAACATTCTGGCAGCACATGGTAGAACTGCCTTCAACGGTCAACGGGTGATTCTGACGGCACTGATTCGTGAGTAAACTACCCACACTGATTCGGAGTA
>NZ_QMEA01000099.1 GCF_012912105.1 Brasilonema sp. UFV-L1 | reverse complement strand
GAGGTGGGGAGATGGGAGGGATTAGTATAACTTCTAGTTCCTTAAATTCAAAATATCCCCAAAGGGCACGGTACGCGAATAAAATTCAAAATTCAAAATCATTGAAGCCGGAGGATATTGGCTTTCGGTTAGGTCCTAGAATTAATGCAATTGGTCGTATTGCGGATCCACAGATTGTCATTGAATTGCTGACGACTGATGATATGGGGATAGCGCAAGAGCGGGCGATGCAGTGTGAAGCAATTAACCGCCAGCGTCAGGAAATGTGTGAGCAAATTGAGAATGAGGCAAGAGAAATTGTAGAGACGTGCTACCTTGCTTCTCTACAGCAAAACCGTGTTTTGGTAATTGTACAACCTAACTGGCATCATGGTGTGATTGGTATCGTTGCTTCTCGCTTGGTGGAACGCTACGGTGTTCCGGTGTTTATTGGGACATACGAGGATGAGACGCACATTCGCGGTTCAGCACGTGGAATTCCAGAGTTCCATGTGTTCGAGGCTTTAGAATATTGTCGGGATTTGCTTGGCAAATTTGGCGGACATAAAGCCGCTGGAGGCTTCTCTTTACCATCCGAAAATTTAGAGGCGTTGCGATCAAGTCTGAGTGAATTTGCAAATCAGTGTCTAGAACCTCAGCACCTCAAACCACTTCTGAGGATTGACACATCTGCCAACCTCAGTCAAATTCATCCTCAGCTTTATCAACAGCTTCATGTTTTAGAGCCATGTGGAATCGATAACCCAGATCCAGTTTTTTGGACATCTCATGTTCGAGTCATTGAGCAAGCAACTGTGGGTAAGGGTCATCTCAAGCTGACTTTAGCACAAACTATTGATGATTTAGAGTACAAAATTAAGGCGATCGCCTGGCGCTGGCGTGAGTACTTTCCTCTACCGTCGCGACTCGATATCGCTTACAAACTCAGAGAAAACCACTTCAATGGCAATACAACTATTGAGTTGGAGTTGCTTGGCGTCAGACTTCCAACTCAACCTCACATTTTTTTCGCCGCACAATCAGCGCCATTAAGAAGCGCCTTTGAGTACGAACAACGTCACTACAAGTGTGGGATTTATAAAAACGGTTCTGTACCAGAATTAAGAATCGGAAATCCTGAAGGTCATATCTTAGCTGTTCAGCTAGGACACACCATCGGTTTACTGGGAACTAGTCGTCAGGAAGCTGTAGAGGTTGATGTTTCTCAACCCCAATACGACCAAATTATTCAAACAGCTTTTCAAGCGTTATCAACTTCTTTGAGCAATCAGAATGCTGAGTGGGAATGACTCCGAACTCAGCACTCATAGCAAGAGTACTCTTATAGGTCGCCGTTGCGAAATGCCAGCACAAAAATGACTGCAGGACCAGCTAACATAATGAGTGCAACAAAAAGTAGCTGGAAAATGACTTCCCAATGAATACTGCCTAGAGTGTTGAATATAGCGTCCATTTGTCCTCCTTGAAAAAAGGGATGTAACTGCAAAACCCGCAATAGATCATATCCGGCGATCGCCCGTCATCTTTAATTTACTTAACAAAATTATAAAAAAAACGATACAGACTGAAACAATGTAGTTTATTTAGAACAGGTTTTCGTCATGGCAACTTGGCAATGTGTTAAGCAATGTGGAGCCTGCTGTCATCTTGACCCAGCAGATCGTCCTGACTTGGATGAGTATTTATTACCAGAAGAACTGGAACTGTATCTGAGCATGGTTGGTGAAGGAGGATGGTGTATAAATTTCGACAAAGATTCGCGAGAATGTCGCATCTACGCAAATCGTCCGCGATTTTGCCGTGTAGAATCAGAAGTTTTTCAGGATATGTATGGTATTGAACCAGAAGAGTTAAACGATTTTGCGATTGACTGCTGTCGTCAGCAGATAGAAGGAGTTTATGGGGACAGAAGCTTAGAAATGTTGCGTTTCGATCAAGCAGTAGGTACTTATTGACGTCAACAACAGATGAAAATCAGAAATTAATTATTTAGGAGAATTTTCCAACAGCGATAGACAAGAATTAGCAAAGATAGCAGCTTGGGTGCGATCGCGTAAATTTAACCGACTAAGAATACTCGTCACGTGATTTTTCACTGTTCTCTCTGTAATGTAGAGAGATTTTGCAATTTCTCGATTGCTAGCACCACTAGCAATTAAACGCAAAACTTCTTTTTCTCTTGGAGTCAGTTCAGCAAGCCCAGGTAAGTCAGTTGAAGGTTTTGGTGTAGCAGAGTGTAGTAAAGGAGACAAGACTTTTTCAAATAACCCTGGTCCCAGCTGAGTGTACCCTTGATGAACCAATCGGATAGCATTTGCCAATTGTTCTAAAGGTGTATCTTTTAATAAATAACCCCTTGCTCCAAATCGCATCGCTTGTGAGATATATTCATCATCATCAAAAGTCGTCAAAACTAACACTTTCACCCTCGGAAAACGCTGAGAAATGACTTCAGTTGCGGCTACACCATCCATGACAGGCATACGGACATCCATCAAGACCAAATCTGGTTTTAAACCTTCTGCTTGGGTATTCGCGAAGCCTTCCAGAATAGAAATCGCACTTTCACCATTTTCTGCCTCACCTACAATCTGAAAATCGGGCTTTGACTCCAACAAACTTTTTAAGCCCTGACGAATAATGATTTGGTCGTCTACCAATAACAAGCGAATCATTGCGCAAGCCTCAATAAGGGAATATTGCAAATAATTTGACAACCAGCTTTGGGCGTACTGACAATGTGAAATTGACCTCCCAGAGTCAACGTTCGTTCTCGCATTCCTTGAATACCAAATCCTGTGGTATTTTGGTTTGGGTTGAAGCCTTTACCGTTGTCACAAAGATGTAAGTACAAAGAATCAGCAGTTGTATGTAAGTTAATTTTGACTTGAGTGGCGGCGCTATGCTTAGAAATATTTGTTAAGGCTTCTTGAACAATCCGGTATACTGTTGTGCTCACTTCAGCGGGTAATTGTCGGGGTAGACTGAGCTTACATTCTGGAATAATATTTGTTTGGCGCTGAAAATCTCCAAGCAACAGCAATAGTGAAGATTCCAGGGATTTTCCATGCAAAGGATCACAACGTAGCGTTGCTACAGATTGGCGCACCTCTCGCAACGCACTGCTACCAAGTTGCTTGGCTTCTTCCAAGAAGGCTCTGGTTTTATCAAGATTTGATGACAGAAAGAGCAAAGCATTTTCTAACTGGATACTTTGAGCTGTGAGCGAGTGTCCTAAAGCATCATGGATTTCACGGGCAATACGGTTGCGTTCTTGGAGAGTCGCTTGATCTTCAATACGGAGGGCATATTCTTTTAGTTGTTGATGAGCGATCGCCAATTTCTCTCGACTTTGCCGTTCTGCTAGCAAAGCATTCACCAACAACAACACAAATACCAGCACTAAGCCAAACATCAGCCCTGCGTTTAACGCAAGATTCCAGATATCAACAACTGGTTTTTGGCAACGATTTTCTAATTGTGGGTGTGTGACTAGCGGAATCAACGAGGTGACAACAAAGGATATAAATCCCAAACCTGCTACGAGCAAGCGTCCAGTGAAATTGAAGACCAAGCAACTGCGAATGACTAAAATCAACAGCAGTGGTGGGAATTTAATTGTTGGACCAGTTATCACATTAACCAACAAAATCAATACCAACCCTAATCCCGTATAAAACACTTTTGAGAACAGGTTAACCGTTGGTAACCATAAACCCATTGCTCCAAAGCAGATAATAAAGAAGAATGCTAGTGGCTGAGGCAAGACTTGGGGGATATGTGGCGGACGTGTCGGGAGAAGCAGAGTAATCCCCAAGAGAATCCACTCTAGGTGGAGCAGTAAGCGAAACGGGTGAGATTGGAATTGAATCAGGCGATTCACGGCAGCAAGTGTAAGTAACAGGATATCTTGTATCTATCTACAATTCACTCAAAGAATTTCCCCTACTCTACAACACAGTATTTTTTGCCGCTAGGGTCGTTATTCACATTTTTGCTACACTAGGCTAGGACTTTAGTCCTAGTGACAATTTGTACATCAGTATCAAACTAAGCTCTCTTAAATCCTGGCTCCTGGCTTGCCATTTGTAAAGAATCTTGAGAAAATGATACAAATATGAAAATAACTTGACATTCAGAAAATATTGCCCGTGAAACTTGACTCTAAACCTTTAAACCTTTCCACATCTGAGATTAAAAAGCAGCTAAAGCTAGAAGACGAAACAGACTGCAATTCTACAACTACGTTAGTTGAGCAGTCCTCACCTTTGGTTTCTGGTAAATATCAGAAGCCGCAAACCCCAGCAGTCATTTGCGCCACGACCTTTGTGACCATCT
Source organism: Brasilonema sp. UFV-L1 (assembly GCF_012912105.1). Classification (GTDB taxonomy): domain Bacteria; phylum Cyanobacteriota; class Cyanobacteriia; order Cyanobacteriales; family Nostocaceae; genus Brasilonema. The sequence goes on along the minus strand of NZ_QMEA01000099.1, from coordinate 58,549 downwards.
TTCTAGCGGAAATTGGTGACAAGACACAGCTATCTACCCTGTTGATGAGCGCACAATCACAATCTCCATCGGTCGTGTTTTTGGGTTCAGCCGCCGCCCTCGTCACGACAAGTCTATTGGGTGTGATGCTAGGGAGTTGGATAGCTAGCAAACTCTCACCGAAAACCATAGAAAAAGCATCAGGAGTCATGCTGTTGCTGATTTCCCTGATGCTATTTTGGGACGTAGCCCAATTTTGATCGCTCCTTTGTGGCACGAAGTGCCATATTTTGAATTTTGAATTTTGAATTTTGAATTTTGAATTTCTTAACTATGGATTGGCATCTTTTAGGATTGAGCTTTATTACAGTTTTTTTGTCAGAATTGGGTGATAAAAGTCAGTTAGCGGCAATTGCGCTTTCAGGCCGTTGTCAATCTCCGCGTGCAGTGTTTTTCGGTACAGCTGGCGCACTGCTTCTGACCAGCTTTTTAGGAGCCTTAGCAGGGGGGGCAGTGTCAGAGATATTACCCACAAGGTTATTGAAAGCAATTGCTGCCGTGGGATTTGCCATCCTCGCAGTACGCCTATTATTTCTTAACAATGAGGAAGCTTCGCTGGAAGTTGATGAATGATGATGTATGAAGTTTTTTATCATTCATGCTTCATCATTCCTCATTCATGATTTAACGCCGCCAACACCAGCCCAAAAGTGTGCCACCTACTAATAGCTTGACTGTTTCCAAAATCCAGTAACTACCATGCAGTATATTCATACCTGCTGGAGTTTCAGCAGTTGTCTGAAATAGGTTCAGATTGAGTCCGATGGCAGACATTTGCGGAGTTAACAGGTAGGTGTCAACCAAAGCTACAGCAAGTAGTAGCACGGACGCAATAATTGCACTGCGCCGCCAGTTGGATTGGCTGTTGCACACAGCTAACACACTGGTTAACACTAACCCAGCAGACAATAATTCAATACGATTAAAATTCCAGAAAAGGACATAGCCGGCTGTTGCAAAATTGGATTGAGTCATCATGCCAGAAACATACAAGCTAGGCATAATTACCCAGTCTAGAAAGAGGCTCGCACTAAGCCAAAAGCCTAAAGTGAATACGGCAATGGTCTGCCAAATGGGTCGCTTAAGTTCAACGCTAGAAACTGAGTTCATATTTTTGAATAATTGCGTATCTTTAATATCTCTAGTTTCTAACGTAACAAAGCGCTGTGACAACAGATGTCAATTATCTTTTACAAATTTATTATCACTTTGCAAAGCAATTTCGGTATTCTTTACACAACTCCAGTCTTGTAGCAGTCCTAAATCATAAGCTCTGCGTGTACGCTACGCCAACGTGAAAAACAAGATCCCTGACTTCTCGCGAGAAGTCGGGGATTTGTGTCTTCAACTTTCACAAATCAAATAAGATTGCCATACATTAAGAAGTGGCATTAAAAAATGTAAAGTAAATTGAAGATAAATAACAAATAAGTTTGATGAAAACGTAGAGTATGGAAAAGTCAATTTTGACATCCTCTCACGACTGCCCAAACATCCGCTACGCACGCTAACATTTGGACCCAACAGGAAAACCAATCACCTACGGAGAAACGACTGCTGACGCTTGAGCCTAAATGTGAGAAATCCCAAACTAAGCAACACCAGAGCAGGTAATGTAGAAGGTTCAGGTACAAGTATGGGAGGACGACGAAGCTGTGTAGCACGCTCGTAGTCATATGCATAGCTGATAATTTCTGCTTCGCCAAAGTAGTTGCCCAAGAACTCCAAAGACATGGGAATTCCTTCAGTCGAGAATCCCATTGGGACTGTAATAGCTGGCAAACCGAGGATGTTTGCCTCAAACCGTGCAGGAAGCTCACCGTAGACCTGGTAGATCTCGTCTCCTGCATCTCCCTGTGGTGGCGCAAGGTAGTTGAGCGTTGGGAAGACGAAGGCATCAATGCTGTTCGCTGCCATAAAGTCTTCATACTGTTCTGTCCTGAGCCTGGCGAGAGCTTGCAGTGCTTGGGCTACTTCTGGAAGCTCCTCCCACGGCTTAGCTTCTCCACCGGCAATGACTCCGGCAATACCCTCGACGTATGAGTAGTTTAAGTTATCCTCTGGGATAATATTGAGCAAGTCAACGAATGATTTAATTTCGTCGTTGTTGTACTCCTTGATGAGTTGTTCGTAATAGTAAGCCCGACTCTGATCCACTCGCTTGTTGGAACTGGGATAGTCTTGTGGACCAAAATCGATGAACCAAGTTTTGTGAGCAGGAATGTCAACCTCAATCAGCGTAGCTCCTTGCGCTTCTAATACCGTCTTGGCTTGCTCAAACGCTGCGGCGACCTGCGGATCTATGGGATAGCTTTCCCCCTTTTCGGGATCGCCCTTACCAATGTAAGGTCGGGGTAAACCCAGTGTCTTACCTTGGAGCGAAGTGTCGTCAAGGAAATTAATGTAGGAATTAGGGCGGGTGTTGTTTGGGATGTAAGGATTCCAGATGTTGTTTGGGTCGTAATCAACCAACGTATCCATCGCAATGGCAACGTCTGCAACCGTTCTAGCCATCGGACCAATCACGTCCCGCTCTGGTGTTAGGGGCCAAATACCATCGACAGAGATTAGACCAGCAGTGGGTTTAAGACCGACCAGGGCGTTGTGGGTACTGGGTACACGGATTGAACCACCAGTCTCGCCACCCATAGAAAACATCGTCAGATTAGCTGCTACCGATACTCCCGAACCACTGCTGGAGCCGCCAGGCGTGCGGTTTGGCGCATAAGGGTTAATCACCGAACCGTATGCCTCGCTCACCCCATCGTAAGAAAAAGCCCAGGTACTCATGTTCGCCTTGCCCAGGATGACTGCTCCGGCTTCCTTAAGCTTCTTGACCGCGAAGGCGTCCTCCGTCGCGATCAGCGACTTGAAAGCCTCGACGCCATTGGTTGTTGGCAAACCCTTAACATTGTATGAGTCTTTCACGACCACTGGTATACCGTGCAGTGGACCGAGAATAGTGCCTTGAGTACGCAGCACATCTAACTGTGCTGCTTCGTGCAGCACGTTTGGATTGAGAAAACCAATGGAATTTAGCTTTGGTCCTGCTTGGTCGTATGTAGTAATTCGGTCAAGGTACATTTGTGTGAGTTCTTGACTTGTTAAAGTACCTGACTCAAATGCTGCCTTGGCATCAGAAATGGTTGCTTCCTCTAGTTTGAAAGTTAATGCTAGCGCTGCTGTCGGAAAAATACCTAGCATGACAACTTGAGCTGCTAGAAGAGATGATTGTTTTAGAAGTCTCATTGATGGGTTATACCTCGTTGCTTCAAATCCTAAAACCTAGTTTTTGCAAGGTAATATTGTATGAGCAGATATTTTTTGAGATTTGAGTATTCGTCAAGTATTGCAAAGCAACACTTTCAGATGGTCAAACTTGTGTCGTCTCAAATCTTATAGAGATAACCTGCAGAATATAGGCTCAAACGTCACTTCAAACTACGAACTGACTGGAGCTTTAACAATTTCTTCAACCTCAAAAGAGTAGTAGCTGAAGACATTATCTTTCAGCAGCCTATTATCCAAGTCATTGAGTGAATTAGCATCAGGAATAACTCCCTCTGTAAAGATTTTTACCGGTAAATCTCCAAGAAAAACTTCTGCAAGTGGAGCACAAGTATTTCGACCTATAAATAGGCACGAAATAACTTTTATGAGTTAAGTCAGCAACCAACATTGTCAATCAATTTTGTCATTTTTGCAACCAGAAAAAGATTCTTTTTCTACGTTTATTTCTCAAACAAATATATTTTTGAGGTGTGTTATGAACAACTTAAGAGCAGGGTAGAATCTTTATGATGTAAAGCTTTTAGAGAAAAAATATCTGAAAATGTAGTGAAAAAAAATAATTTTATCTACCATAAAGTAGATGATAAAAAAAATCATATCAAAAAAGCGATTTATCTGGCACTGAAAAGTAGAGCACAAGCGCATTCTCTCTTACTTGGTATCTGGTGAGACCAGCACGGCGCAGGAGGGGACTCCATCCATCCCCACTCGCTGGGGACCCTGAAGCGCCTCGCTGTAGCAAGTGGCATGTGTTTAGCGTCCCTACCTCTATAAGGGGATGAGCTTTCTGCTTCCACACTGTAAAATCAAACCGTAAGGCAAGTTCGCCACCTGTGATAGCTCCTCCGGATGCAGAACAATGCGCATAGCATTTTTATTAGGTAAAGCGATCTGCGCTCCGCGCAGCAGCGTTTGCGCAGCGCCCCCTAAGGGGCTAGCTATCGCCTCCTTGGGGCAGACACTCTGCGCGATCGCTTGTACAGCAGTCATAGGCGGATACACTGCGGACTTGAGCCAAGCAGTTCAGTTACGAGATGGTAAAGTCTATTTTGTCCAACCGCCGCAACTAGTAAGTGCAGTGACAACCTACAAAGATACTTATATATGGGGCGCAACATACTATTTTACCATTAGCTTGCCAGAAAACGCTGGAGAACCGCTGCAAAAAATCACGATTAACCAGCGTGAGGGAGTAGATCGTGTACGCTTTGACCTCAAAGACACTTCCGCTTTTGAAGGAACGGATTCTAACAAAGGTCAAAAACTTGCTCTCAAAGATGTAACAAGCGACCGCAAAACGAAAACAATATCACTCACTTTTGATCCGCCAGTCTCTCCAGGGAGAACCATCACAATAGCTCTCAAACCAGTGCAAAACCCAACGGTTGCTGGCGTATATTTATTTGGAGTCACAGCGTTTCCACCGGGAGAGCAAGCTCATGGTCAATTTCTTGGCTATGGAAGGTTGCAATTTTACAACTTTGGTCATAATCGGTTTTTTTAGCACTCAGCGCTAAGTATTGAGGCAAGGTGGGCAGGGCGAGACAGATAGGGGCAATGTCCTCCAGGCAGTTCTATGGCGTCAACTCCCAAACGTTTGCGTGCAGCATACCGCGACCATGTGGGGGAAATTGTTCGGTCATCAGTGCAGACAATATAGGTGTACTCCACATCCGGGAAAGCTTGCAGGGGAGTGACCTCGAAAATGTGTGCCATTGATTGGTGATTCCGCAGTTTGGAGATTGCCCAACGCGCCACATCAGGTTCACAGTCGTGAAACAGAACTTCCATTGCTAGTGCTTCGCTCCCTGAAGAGTCTTTGCCAAGCGCAGCGCCAAGCACAGCTGGGTTGTACATATCAGGCTCATCACGGAACTGCTCGAACTTACTCGCCTCTGGCAGTTCGTAACCTAGTGCTTTAAGGGCATTGGGATCAACCTCATCATAGAACTGGTCGAGGACACTTGTTCCTACATGCGGAATGAGCGTGGCGAGGAACACAAGCCGACGAACTCGACGTTGGGTGGCGACAATGGGAATAACAGTACCAGCCATTGAGTGACCGACTAATATCACGTCCTCATCTTTTGGTATCACTTGAACGACTGCATCTGCAAAATCGGACAAAGTAGCGGATGCATCTTCGATAGGCAAATCCATTGCGACTGCTTTGTGACCTCGTGCTTCCAATTCGGGAATCAGCAAATCCCAACACCACGCGCCTTGCAAAGCGCCGTGAACTAAACAGAAAAGACTCATATAACCTCCGTTAAAATCCTAATCTGGATGCCTTATTGTGTGACTTTGATTTCATGAATGTTCCAAAATTTGTGAGCAATAGGGGTGTATTTGGCGGAGTATTTAATGCCTTGGATGCTATTGCGCACTGCCAACATTTCCAAACGGTTAATCAAGTAAATACACGGTAAATACTCTTGAGCAAGCCGCTGAGTTTTGGCATAAATTGCTTTACGCTTTGCTTGATCAAATTCTTGTGCAGCTTGGCTGTAAAGCTTTCCAATTTCTGCTTCCCAATCAGCCACCTCCCTACCTTGTATCGGCTTGTGTCCCGTTCGAGGGCTTAGATTAAACAAAGGACCTCCGTTTTGAGGAGTCCAGACACCTGCTAAATCGTTCGGTTCTAAACTGCTAAGAAAACTTCCAAAAGAAGTTTCCCAATCTTGGGAGTTCAAGAGCTTGTCTACAAGAGCATTATTTACCATTGTGACGAAATCGACTGCAATACCAATTTTGCTCAAGTCTTGTTTAATCTGCGATCCGATTGCGTCTGTTGTTTTGCTTCCCGCACCAGTAATTAAAGAGAAGCGGACGCGGTTGCCAAGAGTATCTAGTAGCTGATTTTTGTCGTTGTACTTAAACCCGGCTTTTAGTAACAGTTCCTTCGCTTTTTGTGGATTGTAATCGTAAACTTTTAACCCTTCGGTTGGTGAAAGATAATAAGGACTTTGCGCGAGAATTGGAGAATTTTCTACTTTACCCAAGCCCTGAAACGTGTTGTTAAGCATCGTTTGACGGTCGATAGCGTAGGCGACAGCTTGTCGAAATTCCACTGTATTAAACCAACGTGACTTTACTGGATCAACTAATGGTTTTCCATCTCTTGTCGCTTTATTGAGATTGAAAACAAGAAACTCTGGTCGGAAGCTAGGCTGGGCATAGATTTTGTAATTCCCCTGCTTTTCCTGCCGCTTCAGTAAAGAAAAGTGTTGCGGTTCCAGCGCTTCAACATCCAACCCGCCGGAACGAAATTGGAGCAAGGAAGTATCCGTCGATGCCACAATTTGCCAAACAATGCGTTCAATATAAGGCTGGGAATTGCCTTGAGCATCTTTGCGCCAGTAGTAAGGGTTGCGCCGGAACACCAAACGTTGACCAATATCGTAACGCTCTAGTATATAAGGACCGTTGGTAATCAGTTGATCGACAGGAGTATCAGTGCCCCACTTAGTTAGAAACATCGGCTTCCCCTCTTTGTCTTTCGCTTTCACCGACGCTTGGAAAACATGAGCAGGTAAAACATCAGCCACTGTCATACCCAAGAAAGGAACATAAGGTTCTGGTAGAATAAACTCAATCCGATGCTCATCTAATTTGCGAACCTTAGGCAATGCCCTAGTTTCACCTATGCGAAATGTATCAATGACAACTGTGGGAATCTCTTCGTTAAGGTAAATATCTTTGTAGGTAAACACCACATCATCAGCTGTTAGAGGCTTACCATCAGACCATTTCAACCCAGAACGCAAGTTAAAAACAATCCGTAATTTGTCGTCGGAAATTCGCCAAGATTCGGCTAAGGCTGGTTCGACTTTACCAGTGACTGGGTTTTCTTTGACCAACCCCTCATAAGTCAAGCCAAAAATATTAACTCCAGCTTGATTAAAAGCAGTGTTAAAGGTTTGGGGTTCGCCAAGGATACTAGTTACCAATTGATTAACTGGAGTGGATTGTGTTTGAAAGTGAACTGAGTGATAAGCCAAAACTATAAGTGTTGTTGTCACAATCAAGATGATTGGTAACCAAAAACGCGAGATCAGGGAAAAGATTGTACCGCAAAATTTCATACAAGCTTTGCCAAAATCCCATCTTCTGTTCCGTAGTCCAGTAACCAAGGTTCTGCCAACTCCTCAGGTTCTTCAGGTGGATGAATTCGCTCCCAGTCAATGGTTCGTTGTAGTGCTTTTTCCAAGGATACAATTTCCTTGTATCCCAACTCTTGGCGGATGCGAGTAGAGTCCACAAACCAATGTTGCTCTGTGTTCACCGTCAGCTTCCATTCTGCTGGTAATTTGTCTCTAGATACAGAAATGACTTCACCCTGCCATCCTGCTACTTTGCCAACTCTAGTTATGCGTTTAGCCTCGGTAAATACTTCTGTGTCGGCGACATGATAAATGCGACCTTTCGCACGTTGATCACACACAGCTAGAGCGATCGCATATGCCACATTCTCCACATATCCATAAGAACCCCGCCACCTGGCAAGACTTTCTTCCAAGACAATAGCAGGGCGGTTATCATCCATTCGTTGGAGATAAGAATATAGACGGTGTCGGGGGTCGTTAGGACCGTATACCATTGGTAATCTAACAATAGTACCAGGTAAGTCAGAGTCTGACATGACAACCTGTTCAACCAGAATTTTTTCGTAATTAACAGGCGTGTTTAAGGGTCTATTTGGCATATCCTCAAAAGGATAAAATTTTTGACGCACAGGTGAATCTTCAGTTAAAGGTACTGGAACAACTTCAGATTCTCTACCCAGAATCACATCATAGGCACGATACACATCCATGCTGCTGATTGCGACGACACGCTGTGTAATTCCCTTAAACGTGTTCATCAGTGTGAGTGCATCATGTTCTGTGTAGGAAATTATATCCAGGACGACTTCAGGAGAAATTTCCTTAAACTTGCTTTTGAACTCATGTAGATGAGTGCGATCGCCCAAAATTTGATGCACATTTGATGGTAATTCAGCTATGGTTTTTCCTCGATGAAATAAAGTCACTTCATGACCTATCGCACAGAGGTGAGGAACGACATGAAGACCAATAAAGTTAGTGCCACCAATGATTAGAATTTTCAAGTTTTACATCCTTTTGACACACTAGATTTAGGACATTGGATTGAAGCAATGAAACCCAACTACTCAACTATTTTTTAATTTTTATCAGCTGGAAAGATAGTGAAATAAGTAAGTCGGCACGATAAAACCTATCTATGTTTAGTTCTGTAAAAAACTGTCAAATGAGCTATTTATAAACCATTTGCTGACTTGACACGTTATATAGACAGGACTTACGCAAATTTATGAAAAAACGAACCGCATAGACGCGCAGCGGTGAGACAGCGCTGCAGGAGGGTTTCCCGACAGAGGCGACTGCGTTAGCGCAGCGAGACCGAAGGTCTTCCCCGAAGGGCTTCCCGCAGGGTAGGACGCAAAGGACACGTTAGCGCAGCGTGCCCGCAGGGCATAGGAATAAGAGTTTTAGAGAGTTCTTGCGTAAGTCCTAATAGATTTATTTTTCAACGCCGACTTACTTATAAATTACAATGGAACTGCTGTTTTCTGGATAATAGTGTCAACTAAACCGTAAGCTTTTGCTTCTTCAGCACTCATGAAAAAGTCACGGTTTGAATCTTGTTCAATCTGCTGTTTTGATTGACCAGTATTGGCGGTAAGTATTCTGTTAATTGATTCTTTGAGGTACAAAATTTCTCTGGCTACTACCTCAATTTCAGTTGCTTTTCCTTCAGTGCTTCCTGATGCTTGACGGATTGTAATTCGCGCATTTGGAAGAGAGTACCTTTTACCTTTAGTACCAGAAGAAAGCAAGAATGCTGCTGTAGCAGCCGCAGTACCAATGCATACAGTACACACATCTGTACGAAGTTGAGTCATAGCATCATAAACCGCGAATGCTGCTGTTAATAAGCCTCCAGAGCTATTGATATACAATGTAATATCTTTTTCTGGGTCTTCTGCATCCAGAAATAGCATTTGTGCTACAATTAGATTTGCTATATCTTATGTTAATTCTCCACGTAAAAAGATAATTCTTTCTCCAAGTAAACGAGAATAAATATCAAGTGGTCTCTCTCCTAATTGTGGTGGATGAATAACATTTGCAAAGCCAAGTTGAGAAGGGTTCATAGCTATTTTCTCCAAAGGAAAATTCGACAGCAAGTAATCTGCCCTAATTGTTAAGGGCATTTTTATATCAAAAGATTGTAATTTGCTTTTTAATTGTGTTGCATTTTGCCGGAAACTAAAGTCACTCAGTAACCGTAGGGTGGGCACTGTCCACAATGTAAAAATAAGGTTTTGAGCGAAGCCTAGGCAGTGCCCACCTTACAAAAATTGCAATAACGCAATTGGTGCATTCGGTGTGAGTATAGGTAATCTTAGACCACCGAAGGGAGTAAGACAAATTCAAAACAAATGTTAGCCTCCATTTAACTGATGTTTATCCATTGGAAAATTAGTTGAAGATTGAATAGAAGTGGGCGTTTTCAGGATAACGCCATCAATTAAGCCGTAAGCTTGTGCTTCTTCAGCACTCATGAAAAAGTCGCGGTCTGAATCAAGTTCAATCTTCTCTAATGATTGACCAGTATTCTCAGCTAGTATCTTATTGATTGTTGCTTTAGTACGCAAAATTTCTTTAGCTGCAACCTCAATATCAGTAGCGACTCCCTGGGCACCTCCTGAAGGTTGATGAATCATAATTCGAGCATTTGGCAGAGCAAATCTTTTGCCTTTTGTACCTGAAGAAAGTAAGAATGCTCCCATTGAAGCCGCAAAACCAACACAAACAGTAGAAACATCTGCACGAATTTGATTCATGGTATCGTAAACTGCCATTCCCGCTGTTACTGAACCTCCTGGACTATTAATGTACAAAAAGATATCTCGCTCTGGATCATCAGCATCAAGAAACAACAATTGTGCAACAATGAGATTAGCTGTTTCGTCAGTCACTTCACTTTTCAAAAAGATAATTCTCTCTGCAAGTAAACGTGAATAAATATCAAAGGCTCTGTCTCCCTTATCAGATGGCTGAATTACTATTGGAATACTGAATTGAGAAGAATTCTTCATAACGTTTGTCTCCCAAGAAATAGAGAATGGCAAATTAACCCAACTGTCAAAATAGCTAGCTAGGGTCTTTTCAAAAAATTATCTTTACCTTATTTCAAGTAGAAAACTACTCAAAAATTCCCATCTGACCAAGACGAATTGTCAAGATTTCGACAGATGTCATTGCCCTATGAGGACCATTTTTGGTGTTAGCAGGTGTAAACCAAAATGTACCTGTTGTGCATTCACGTCCACCTGTTTCGATAGTTCCACTAAGAACATAGACATACTCATCACAGGGATGAACATGAACTGGAATGACAGTACCAGCAGCCATTTGTAATTTATGGATTGAGCCTTGTGACACTGGTTCAGCCAATGACAGTATTTTTGTTCCTGGTAGTTGCTCAATTTCTTGCCAGTGTCCAGTATTTGTGTCAACAAAATTTTGCTCATTCATACATATTTAGCTCAAACTAAAAACTTATTTGACGAAAGGTTGTCATACTGCAAGCATTGACTTGAGGACAAGCAACAGAACCAGCAACTCCTATCTCCCTAACTTTTGAAGTTGCCAAGTATGCAGTGGTGTTTTGTCATGAAAAAGTAAGCCAATGAACAATGGCTTCACTCGTATTTATTTATCAAAAGAATTCTTAGCTCAATTCCCTGACAAAATTCCCTGACAAAAAATTTCTATTTTCCTTGTACAAGAACTTGCGGTAATACATGTTCAAGTTTGTACTCCCATCTGCTACTGAGATAGGAAGTAAGAATCACGCTAGTCGATGCTTGAAATTCCATACCTATCGACCAAGAACTGAGCAATTGATGTTCGCCACTCGTTTTGATTAAAGTTCTTGTTTGCAGGGCAGATGGTGATTTTGTCTGTAGAGCCAGTGACTTTCCATACAGAGCGCTTGTTGTGGTTTGCTCTTGCATAAACTCACCTTGCGACGGTTTTGGCGACTTAGTTACAGTGGTTTCCAAAATTCTATGTTCCAACCGCAACTGGGTACCGCCTTCTTGTGGTTCCAAAACCCAAGTGACAATGGAAGGCTTGGGCATGAATTTGTCTTGCCAAGTGTAAGAAAGCCGCTTTGGCTCATCTAATTCAATAACTTCGCAATCAATACTTTCATCTAGTCCTGGCAGTGTGGAGTCCTGAAATCGAAATTTATGTCCGACACGCGGCTCAAAGTCATTTTCCATCAACCATGCAGCCAAAGCACGACGGTTGGTGAGGACTTGCCAAACCCGTTGTGGCGGATGAGGATAGAAAACTTCTTTCTTCAAGTCTCGGATCATACATTTTCCTCCAGATAGTTGCTAAGGATATCCAGTTTTTCTTGCCAGAACTGTTCGTAATCTGCAATCCAGTCAGAAACTTGCTTTAAAGGCTCTGGGTTCAGCCGATATAGGCGTTGTCGTCCTGCTTTTCGCATCTGTACTAAACCAACTTCACACAGCACTTGCAAATGCTGAGAAATCGCTGGTAAACTCATGGCGAAAGGCTCAGCCAACTGTTTGACTGGTTGCTCACCAGCACGTAACTGATCTAATATCGCTCGTCTTGTTGGATCTGCGATCGCCGCAAAGACATCAGTACTGACAGCAAGTCTACTCATAGCGATTATGCATTTTGGAGCAGGTAAACTAGGCTAGCAGGCATTGTCAGTTCATCACTTCGTTGCTTGAAAAAGCAAAAATCTTCTCATTCATCCTCTCATTAGCCTCATCCAAATATTTAACCAAATACTTAACTATCTCGTAGTATAGATAAGTAAATGCTTAAATGTCAACTCCTTATTTTAAGAAATGTTACGAAGTTACGATATTTTGCGTAACACTAACCCACTGAAGCTGAAGTCTTACCAAAGATGTGGGAATAAAAGCCCAGAGTACCTGACGTTTGTTTACTGCATAAGTTTCATGAGCCATAACCTATTAAAGTTAAGTTGTTTATTTTTCAACCACCATGCTACACCTGTTATTGTGCTTCGCTACCGATGTCTATGGCACGCTTTGTGAACACGATGACATAGTCGATACTTTTCAAACATCCTAATCAGGATTTGACAACAATTTTCTACAGAGTGGGTGTTGTCCGCTTTATAAACTGTTGTAGTTTCATCATTTAAATCGCTGTAAGTTTTTTTCTGAGGCAGTGACAACAAAGAATATGCAGACACAACTTAATTATGTCTATTAACGTAAGTTGCTAATTAGTGCCCTCAAACCGTATCATTTTGATACAGAAAGTACATTTCCAAGTAATGAAAAATACTTGGTTGGAATTTTGTACTTAAAACAAGGCGCTTTTTGATAACTAGCAACTTGGGTTATTATGTGTTTCGTTGTTCTTAGTAGCTGCTTGTTGTATCTGACAATCAGCTAGTAAATGTATATGCTTATGGCGATTCGCATATTTTGTAGAAAAAAGAGAAAGACTGTCTTTTCTACACTTCATCAATTCTTCATCTTTTTTTGACATGTATATTTCTTTTTCAGAAAATTTACTCAGAGTATTGACAAACAAGAACTTTCTGTATAGATTTTAGAAAAGATGAACAATGCCAAATTTATCTTTTTTTGAACTCTCAACACTGATGAAAACCGAAAACTTTTAAGTTTTTATCAAAGCATAAGTTAGGAGTGCATGATGTTAATGAGCTATGCCACAATGGAAAGTTATTGGTCTTTAGTACCTGTAGTGGCAGGTATAAGTTTGTTGAACTCAAAACCCACCTCAATCAAGCTATTAACAGTTCAAAATAATAGAGAATATTGACGAAAGTTATTCTTGAGCAAAAATATTTCTCTATAGATAAAGCAAACTATAAATAGTTTGTTTTGGAAAATTGAAATGATTCATTGAACAGGCTTGAAAAAGATGTGTCAGTCAACTGTAGAATTTTGCAGAAAGTTGATTAACCATCAATGATAATTTGTAGATTCTAGCAATCTCAAGAAACACTCTAGAATTCTGTATAAAATTGTCATTGCTTATTTCAGTGCAACGAGCTATACATTACAACGTTGACTTCAGTCGATTTACAAAATTTCAGTCGTCATGAGTTCCTTATGACTGTCTAAAAGTCATGTGAGCCTTGCTGCTTTCAAATGTGTTCTCTATGAGCAGACTACACATTTGCATAGCTTGCTCAAAGAGTAAGCATCAAATATGCCTTGTAGACAGACTATTTTGCAATTCCTAGCTTCTCGAAAAGAAGACACAAAAAAGCCTTAAACTGACCACACAGCTATGCCAAATGTTTAGCAGGCATGATATCTTTAGCGTGTGAATTTTTCATGTGTGAGTCAATATTTGAATAAAGTGGACGGCTTGACTCATGATCTTAAAATGCAATCAATTTACTGTTTCCAAGAAATTGAAACTGTGAATATCCTGTAGGAAGCTAAGCCTGTACTCTAAGTTCTCGAATAGGAAAACTCAGTGTTTTTACCAAATGTATGAAAGATAGTCCTTGGATAGTAAAAACTAATCTTTTTTTAGAGATAAACGAAATATTGATTAGAAAAAATTATCTTTTATTTTTGCGTAAAACACCGGAACCGAAGTGATTAGTAATTAGAGACTTCCAAAAGGAATTATCCGACCAACTTCACAAGTTACTACTTTATGTGCATCTACCAAATCATGCAATATCAGTTAAGTGAACCACTCCAATTGTTCAACAGCATGAAAGGCGATCGCCTTCACCATTTTAATAGGCTCCGTCCAGAAAGCAGTTAATTTGATAGTATTCTTTTTCCTTTCCATCCACAAAGAACATAAATGTAGATTTTGCCTTACACCCATTAACAATATAGAAGGATGACAACAAGCTGAACTTCTGTTGCATAAGAAGATGAGGCATTTTACCTAATCAGATTTCTATCAAGGTGTAACTCCGAAATCAAACTGAAATCACTGAGTTTATATCAAGCACACACACGACTACTTGCAATCTCTAAAGAGGATTTGAACTATGATCATCATCATGAAGCCCGGCACAACGACTGTAGAAATTGAGCAAATCAGTCAAGAAATTCGCAATTTAGACATCATCCCAGAAATCTCGTTAGGTAGTCACAAAACAGTCATTGGGTTAATAGGCGATACATCAGAGCTTGATCCAAGACAGATTCAAAACTTGAGTCCTTCCATTGAGCAGGTTCTACGCGTGAAAAAGCCTTTTAAGCGGGCTTCTTTAGAATTTCGTTATGGTGAGCCAAGTGATGTAGTTGTACCAACACCAAATGGGGCTGTCACCTTCGGGCAAAACCATCCTCTAGTCGTCGTTGCAGGACCTTGTTCTGTAGAAAACGAAGAGATGATTGTTGAAACTGCCTTAGCAGTTAAAGCAGCAGGAGCACAGTTTTTACGAGGCGGAGCATATAAACCCCGGACTTCTCCTTACGCTTTCCAAGGTCACGGTGAAAGTGCTCTAGGCTTGTTGGCAAAAGCTCGTGAAGTGACAGGTTTGGGGATTATCACTGAAGTCATGGATACAGCTGACCTAGACAAGGTTGCAGATGTGGCAGATGTGGTGCAAATTGGTGCCCGCAATATGCAGAATTTCTCCCTACTGAAGAAGGTGGGAGCTGCTGGTAAGCCAGTACTTTTAAAACGGGGACTATCAGCGACGATTGAAGATTGGTTGATGTCAGCTGAGTACATTCTGGCAGCAGGCAATCCAAATGTGATTTTGTGTGAGCGGGGAATTCGTACCTTTGACAAGCAGTACACCCGCAATACCCTGGATATATCTGCAATTCCAGTATTGCGTACGCTCACTCACCTGCCCATCATGATTGATCCAAGCCACGCCACTGGCAAATCAGAGTTTGTGCAATCAATGGCAATGGCGTCAATTGCAGCTGGTACAGATTCCTTGATGATTGAAGTACATCCCAACCCAGCAAAAGCGCTTTCAGATGGACCTCAATCTCTGACAATCGAAGCATTTGAGCTATTTATGCAAGAAATAGCTCCTTTAAGCAGATACTTCGGTCGTTGGAATCAAAACCATAGCACCAGTGCAACTTTGCCTAAGTTTGCTCCAAAAATTTCTTCCACCGCGCGTATTTGAACAAGTTAATCATT
This sequence comes from Brasilonema sp. UFV-L1, assembly GCF_012912105.1. Lineage (GTDB taxonomy): Bacteria > Cyanobacteriota > Cyanobacteriia > Cyanobacteriales > Nostocaceae > Brasilonema. Next base: position 43,004 of record NZ_QMEA01000099.1, on the reverse strand, counting down.
TTTCTCACCAGGCATCTCCGAAAATAAGCATGAAGACTTTATCCTATATAGACTCAAGTTTGATTTTTGGAGATGTTTAATCAACCACTACAAAATCCAAGTAAACTTACAATGAAAAAAACAGCATCCTTTACCAAAAGCACAACTTCTCGTTTGTCATCTCCCCTATATGGGAGTTCAGAAAAAACCGTCGTTTTGGGCGAACAAAACCTGACAATAGAAGACGTAGCCAATGTTGCACGTCGTGGTTTCTTAGTACGTGTTACTGATAATGAGAATATCTTGCAAGGTGTTCAAGCATCTTGTGATTACATCCACGAAGCTGTAGAGTCAGGAGCGGCAATTTACGGTGTGACAAGTGGCTTCGGGGGTATGGCAAACGTCGTGGTTTCCCGTGAATGTGCGGCACTCCTCCAAAATAACTTGATGCGCTATCACAAAGTAGGAGCAGGTCAAAAGTTATCAAACGCTGATGTGCGGGCAGCAATGCTGTTACGAGCCAACTCTCACTTGTATGGTGCATCTGGTATTCGCTTGGAATTTATCCAGCGTATGGAAACGTTTTTAAATGCTGGTGTCACACCCCATATACATGAGTTGGGTTCAATCGGTGCAAGTGGAGATTTAACGCCTTTAGCTTACATCTGTGGGTCGCTGGTTGGTCTGGATTCCAATTATAAAGTTGACTTTAACGGTGAAGAACTAGACGCACCAACAGCTCTGTCTAGACTGAATTTAGAACCATTGCAACTACTTCCTAAAGAAGGGTTGGCAATGATGAATGGTACTTCAGTCATGACAGCCATTGCTGCTAACTGTGTATATGACACCAAAATTTTATTAGCCCTCGCGATGGGTGCGCACGCTCTCGCAATCCAAGGTTTGAATGGTACAAATCAATCTTTCCACCCATTTATTCATGAGCTAAAACCACATCCAGGGCAGAAAAAGGCAGCAGCACAAATGCTAAATCTGCTTGCAGGTTCACGCCTAGTACGTGAAGAGTTAGACGGTTCTCACGACTATCGCGGTGAACATCCAATTCAAGACCGTTATTCGTTGCGCTGCCTGCCACAGTATATGGGACCAATTGTAGATGGTATTGAAGAGATTGCCAGACAAATTGAAATAGAAATTAATTCTGCGACTGACAACCCACTGATTGATGTTAAGAACCAAGCTAGTTATCATGGTGGCAATTTCTTGGGTCAATACGTTGGTGTGGGAATGGATCAACTGCGCTATTACATTGGCTTGTTAGCTAAACATCTGGATGTGCAAATAGCCTATTTGGTAGCGCCAGAATTTAACAATGGACTGCCCGCTTCGTTAGTTGGGAACCAAGAGCGTGTTGTGAACATGGGACTCAAGGGGTTACAAATCACAGGCAACTCGATTATGCCTTTGTTGACCTTCTATGGAAATTCTATCGCCGATAGATTCCCCACCCACGCTGAACAGTTCAACCAAAATATCAACAGCCAAGGTTTTGCTTCTGCAAATTTAGCGCGTCGCTCAGTAGATATTTTCCAACAGTATATGGCGATCGCCCTCATGTTTGGAGTGCAAGCGGTTGATTTACGCACCTATGCAGTAGCTAACCATTATGACGCCCGCGACACCCTATCACCTGCAACCCGAGAACTCTATCTCGCCGTGCGCGATGTTGTTGGACAAGCACCTTCTGCTGACCGCCCCTACATTTGGAACGACCACGAACAAGCTTTAGACTTACACATTGCTCGCATTGCAGAAGATATTGCATCTGGCGGTCAGATTGTAGAAGCTGTTAACGACATCTTGTCTAGTTTTAAGTCATAGGCATTCCTGAATGAAGAAAGGACGTAAAGCAAGATGATCAAACAAAGTATCTCCCCAGTAATTCGTAAAGCTCCCCCAGGGCCACGCGGTCTCCCCATTGTTGGTAACTTTCCGCAAATAGCATCAAATCCACTCCAGTTTTTGACTCATGCTACGCGTCAGTATGGTGGCGTTGTCCACCTAGGAGCGATGGGTTTACAACAGCTTTACCTGGTCACTGATCCGGAAAGTCTGAAACATATGCTCTTAGAGAATACACAAAACTACACCAAAGGATCGAACTATCAGAAAGATGAGGCGATGACCGCCATCATCGGCAATGGTCTGGTCAGTAGTGAAGGCGAACTCTGGCGACGCCAGCGTCGTATGATGCAGCCCGCCTTACATCGTAAGCAGGTCGCAAATATGACAACCGTCATGACTGATATCACTGCCCAGATGCTTGAAGAATGGCGTCGTATGGAGAATGCTCAGCCAATCAACATGTTTAAACAGATGTTGTTGCTGACACAGAAAATCATTCTGAAGTTGTTATTGAGTCTTGAACCTGACAGTAAAGAAAGCGCTGAGCTGATTCGTGGTTGGAGTACCGCGTTTGACTTTCACTGCGATCGCGTTTGGTCTGTATTCAAACTACCTTTGAGCATTCCTACACCAAAAAACCGCAAGTTTCTCCAAGCAGTACGCACAGTCGATGGAATCCTCCAGCCAATCTTCCAGAAACGCCAGCAAAGCAACGATGATCCTAATGACATCTTATCAATGATCATGATGGCGCGTGATGAATCCGGAAAAGGGATGAGCGACCAGCAGTTGCGTGATGAAATCAGTGCTTTAATTGGTGCTGGGTTTGAAACATCAGGTACTTCGCTTGCTTGGACATTTTATCTGCTTTCCCAGTATCCAGCGGTAGAAGAGAAATTACACTCAGAACTTGCTACAGTTCTGGGTGGGCGAACCCCAACCTTTGAGGATTTGCCCAACCTGAAATATACCAAAATGGTTGTTGAAGAAGCGATGCGGATTTATCCAGCTGTCTGGATTAACAGCCGCAGCACCATAGGCGATGATGAACTCGGTGGCTATCATATCCCTGGTGGCTCGATGATCATGCTCTGTTCGTTTGTGACGCACCACCTCCCAGAGGTTTGGGAAAATCCTGAAGATTTTGTGCCTGAGCGCTTTGCGCCAGAACGAATCTTTGAGCGTCAGCGTCACGCATATATCCCATTCGGTGGTGGACCACGTCAGTGCATGGGCGATGTCTTTGCTTTGACTGAAATTCAGTTGGTTCTCGCCATGATAGCTCAACAATATCGTTTGCGCCCAGCACCAGGATATCAGCTCGAACTTGAGCCGAAGCTCGTACTGCAAGCACGCGGTGGTCTGCCAATGATATTAGAGCCACGTCCCAGTTTTGTTAAGCACTCCAGATTGGAGTATCCATCAAAAGTCTAAATTTGCTTGTCATTGTTGCAGTGAACAAGCAAGAAGATAACGAGGGCGTTCTTCATACCAAGTTGTCTTCAAATATGTAACTTATTGGAATTGTTAACTGTTGAGAGTTAACTTGAATTCTCAACAGTCTACCTCACCAAACCGATATGTTTACCTTATACATACAACTTGGTATCAAAAGAATAATTAAATCTCATCTGGTTAGCGCTATTTTTTTTAAGATATACATCTGATAGTAAATCCTTGATGAATAAAGGAAAGCATGATGATAAAACAAAGTATCTCCCCAAACATCCAGAAAACTCCCCCAGGTCCACGCGGTTACCCAATTATTGGCTGCTTTCCGCAAATGGCGTCAAATCCGCTCCAGTTTCTGACCAATGCTGCGCGTGAGTATGGTGATGTTGTTCATTTAGGGACAATAGGTCCACAACAACTTTATCTGTTTGCTCACCCAGACGGTGTGAAGCATGTCTTCCAAGATAATTATCACAACTATATAAAAGGTGCGAACTTTAAAGATAAAGATTTTACACTACTAGTAGGCAACGGTTTAATAAACAGCGAGGGTGAGGCTTGGCGGCGTCAGCGTCGCTTGATGCAGCCCGCTTTTCATCACCGTCAGCAGATTGCAGCAATGGTCACCCTCATGACCAAGGTGATTGAGGAGTTGATAGAACATTGGCGCAGCATGGAGAATGCACAGATCGATGTTGCAGCCGAAATGCTGGAACTGTCGCAGAAGATTGTGATCAAAGCATTGTTAAGTCTTGATCCCAACAGCAGCGAAACTGCACAGATCATCCAGGCGTGGCATACTGTGTTAGCTTTCCACACAGAACGCATTTGGGCTTTTCTCAAAGTACCTTTGAGTGTACCTACACCGAAAAATGTTCGGTTTCTGCAAGCAGTGCAGACAATTGACACAGTTGTGTACCAAATCATCCGGGAACGCCAACAAAGCAGCAATCACCCCGATGACGTACTCTCAATGCTCATGAGTGCGCGTGATGAGTCCGGTGAGGGTTTAAGCGATCAATTACTGCGCGACGAAATTGTAGCGTTATTTGTTGCTGGGTTTGATACATCTGCAACCTCGCTTGGTTGGGTTTGGTACTTGCTCTCTCAGTATCCAGATGTAGAAAGCAAGCTTCAAGAAGAACTTGCAACAGTCCTAGGTGGACGTACCCCTACTTTTGAAGATCTTCCCAACCTGAAATATACCAAAATGGTTATTCAGGAAACGATGCGGCTTTACCCAGCTGTCTGGATTTTAAGCATGACCAACATAGCTGACGATCAAATAAGCGGCTATCATATCCCAGCTGGTTCAATGATCGTGCTGAGTCCATATGTGACACACCACCACCCAGCTTTCTGGGAAAATCCCGAAAACTTCGAGCCTGAGCGTTGGGCACCGGAACGCTCAGCAAGCCGTCCACGCTATGCTTACTTTCCATTCGGTAGCGGACCACGTCAGTGCTTAGGTGATGTTTTTGTCACGACAGAAATCCAGTTGATTGTCGCTATGATATCCCAGCACTTAAGCCTAAAGCTAGTGCCCGGACACCCAGTCGAAGTTGATACAAGGCTCGCACTGCGATCGCGCCACGGTCTTTTGATGACATTGGAGTCACGAAAAACCCACGAATTCACATTACACACAAAGTAGAACAAGCAAAGTATAATGGTTAAAAACAATATATCTGCAAACATCTACAAAGCTCCCCCAGGTCCGCGCGGTCTCCCTATTATTGGCTGTTTTCTGCAAATGGCATCAAATCCGTTGCAATTCCTGACCAATGCTGCGCGTGAGTATGGTGATGTTGTCCACTTGGGAGCAATCGGTCCGCAACAACTTTACCTCATCGCTCACCCAGATTGTGTGAAGCATGTTCTGCAAGAAAATCCTCAGAACTACACAAAAGGTGAAAATTTTCAAGAAATGAAGCTGGTCATCGGTGAAGGCTTGGTGATTAGCGAGGGTGACTCATGGCGTCGCCAGCGTCGCCTGATGCAGCCGAGTTTTCACCGCCAGCAAATTGCAGCGATGGTCAATGACATGACTGCAACCATCGCCCAGATGCTAGAGCGCTGGCACCAAATGGAGCGCGGTGCAACACTTGATGCATATGACGAAATGCTTTTGCTGACGCAGAAGATGCTTCTGAAGACGACATTGAGTATCGACACCAGCAGCGACACCACCGAACTGATTCAAGCATGGAATACTATATATAAGTTCCTGAGCGATCGCCTGTGGGCTGTCTTCAAACCACCTATCAGCTTCCCCACACCGAAAAACCGTCAGTTTTTACAAGCAATAAACACACTACGCACAACCGCTAATCGGATCATCCAAGAACGCCAGCAAGGTAACGATGCTCCTAATGACATACTCTCAATGTTGATGAGTAGCCGCGATGAGTCAGGCGAGGGTTTGAGCGATCAGCAATTGCATGACCAAATAGTAGGACTATTCTCTGCTGGGTTTGAGACCTCTGGCGCAGTGCTAAGCTGGATTTGGTACTTGCTTTCTAAGTATCCCAGTGTAGAGAGGCAATTGCAAAAGGAACTTTCTACGGTACTCGATGGGCGAACTCCAACTTTTGAAGATTTGCCCAATCTAAAATATACCAAAATGATTGTCCAGGAAGCAATGCGGCTTTACCCAGGTGCTTGGGTCTACGCCCGCAATAACTTGAAAGACGACGTGATCGGCGGTTATCATATCCCAGCTGGCTCAATGCTCTTACTGAGTCCATTTGTAACGCATCGCCTACCGGCTTTCTGGGATAACCCCGAAGGGTTTGATCCTGAACGCTTCTCGCCAGAACAATCTGCTAATCGTCCACGGTATGCTTACTTTCCATTCGGCGGCGGCTCACGTCAGTGCTTAGGCGATATCTTTGCTTTGACTGAAATTCAGTTAGTTGTTGCAATGGTATCTCAACAGTTTCGTCTGAACCTGGTGCCTGAATACCCAGTTGAGAGAGCTCCACTACTCACTTTGCAAACACGCCACGGCATCCTGATGACATTAGAGCCAAGAGTAGACCTTGGTCAAATGAATCAACAAAATACTCAAAAGGCATTAATAACTCATTAACTTGTCGTCGAAGTAAGTAAATATCATTAAACGAAAAGAATCTTTTTGATTATGAACATCGCACATCACATAGAACGAGGTCATCTGTTATTTCCTGACAAAACAGCTCTGATTTTTGAGAATAAGTCTTTTACTTACAAACAGCTTAACCAGCTAACCAATCGTGTAGCAAATGGTTTACGGGGATTGGGAATTAACAAAGGCGATCGCGTAGCCTTGTTTTTGCCAAACATCCCAGAATTCATTATTTCTTATCTTGGAATTCTCAAAATTGGTGCTGTTGCTGTCTCAGTCAACGTGATGCTTAAAAGCGCTGAAGTTAGCTACATTCTCAATGATTGTGCAGCTAAAGCCATCATCACAACAGAGTTGCAAAGCGAACAGGTGCTAGAGGCAGACTTATACGAACTGCAACACATTTTGATTGCAGAAGGTCAAGCAAATAAGGGAATAACTTTAGCACAAGTTATGGAAAGTGCTTCAGAGGAAGCACATGCTGTGGAAATGGATCGCCACGCTCCTGCTAGCATTGTTTATACATCAGGAACAACTGGTTTCCCAAAAGGAGCTACCCTTTCTCACGGTAACATCGTTTCCAATATGTATTCCCATAATCGTTGCTGTGGAATGCAACCAGATGACCGATTGCTGCTTTCTCTACCACTGTTTCACTGCTTTGGTCAAAACGCTATTCTCAACGCTGGACTCAACGTCTGCGCCACCATTATCATGCAACGCAGGTTTAAGCTTGAGCAGGTTCTTGAGGCTATCAGCACCCATCAGGTCACAATGTTCTTTGGTGTTCCGACAATTTTTATAGAACTGCTGAATACAGACATCTCTTTTGAAAATCTTCAAAGCTTGCGTTATTATTTCTCAGCAGCAGCACCCATGCCCGCTGAAATTGCACAGAAATGGCTAGATAAATACGGAAAAGTCATTCATGAAGGGTATGGTTTGACGGAAACATCACCATGTGCTTGTTACAACCATGACCTGAAATATAAAGTTGGTTCCATTGGAACTCCGATTGAAAACGTGGAAATGAAAATTGTTGATGATTATGGTCATCAAGTACAACCTGGCGAGTCGGGTGAGATAGTCATTAAGGGACCAAACGTCATGCTTGGTTATTGGAATCGCCCATTTGAAACTGCTGAAGTGATTAAAAATGGTTGGTTTCATACTGGCGACATCGGTCGCGTGGACGAAGATGGCTTTTTCTATATCGTTGATCGCAAAAAAGATATGGTCAACGTTTCTGGATTTAAGGTCTATCCAAGTGAAGTAGAAAATGTTATCTATCAACATTCCGCAGTTGCTGAATGTGCAGTCTATGGCGTACCTGATGATTTGAAAGGAGAGAGAGTCAAGGCAAACATCGTACTTAAGGCTGGTCACGCACTCACAGAAGAACAAATCATTGAATTCTGTTCTTTGAGGATGGCAACTTACAAAGTCCCCCGCATCATTGACTTCGTGGATTCACTTCCTAAGAACCCAACAGGTAAAGTCCTGAAGCGAGTTTTACGAACAGAATCAACACCGCACTTAGCTACTGTCACTAACTGATTAATAACTTCAGAAAAAAAAGAGGTTTTTCTATGAGTCCTACTAATACCAAATCCAACTATACCTCAGTTGAGTATTCTGCTGGTTCTTCTATTTTCTCGCCGCCTACAGATTCCTCACCATCCACTCATCAACAGTCTAGCCAGTTAGAAGCACCACAACAGACAGTTGGAGAAGCTGTGGTCAAAGTTCTCGAAAATCTCGGAGTGCGCCATGCTTTTGGTATCTCTGGGGGAGGTATCGGGCCACTTTGGGCAACATTGGATCGCAGTTCAATTGAAGTCGTTCATTTTCGCCATGAATCAGGAGCGGCTTTTGCAGCTTGCGAAGCTCATTTTGCAAGTGGTCGTCCTGTCGTGGTGTTCACGACTACAGGACCTGGCATTACAAACGTAATCACTGGGCTTTTCGCCGCACGAGGAGATGGAGCAAAGGTCATTCTTTTGTCCGCTGCAACTCCTTCTGGAAATCGCGGTCGTTGGGCTTGTCAGGAAACAAGTGCTCACACGATGCCAATTTCAGGTATTTTTACCTCAGGTCCACTGTTCAATTATGCAACGACTGTAGAATCTGGCGATGAAATCCCAGAAATTTCTCGCAGACTTGCTCTTGGGTTAGCACAACCAGGGGGTTTTGTCGCCCATATTAGTATCCCAACCCCTCTTCAGATGACGCCACTCAAAGCACAATTTTCACAGCCAGAGTTTTCTTATTCTGTACCAACTGCTGGTGAAGAAGCGATCGCCGAATGTGTGCGGTTGTTCTCAGAAGAATCCTTTGCGATTTGGGTTGGCTTTGGTGCGCGACACGCTGCACAGGAAATCCTTGAGTTGGCTGAGAAAACAGGCGCAGCGGTGATGACATCACCCCGTGGTAAAGGCATCTTTCCAGAGAATCATCCCCAGTATATCGGTGTCACAGGCTTTAGTGGACATGAATCTGTTTTGAAATATATGCAGGAAAAACGTCCGCAGCGCATCCTAGTCTTAGGAACACGCCTGGGTGAGCCGACTTCATTCTGGAATCCGTTGATGGTTCCTGCTAGTGGGTTTGTTCATGTGGATATCGATCCGGAAGTCCCAGGAGTGGCTTATCCATCAGTACCAACTTTCTCTATCCACTCTGAAGTCAAATTGTTTTTGACAAACCTGCTCAAACAGTTGCCAAAGCGCTTGAATTGGTCACCGACATCAACATTGCCTCATCCTGAAAGCAATGCGATCGCTCCACACACACATGGCTTAGTGCGACCTGATGCACTGATGAATGCGATTCAACAGTTCATTGTTGAACAAAGCGATGCTCTAGTCATGGCTGAGGCGGGTAATTCCTTTGCTTGGGCAACAAATTTGCTGCGATTTACTCAACCAGGTCGTTACCGTATCAGTACTGGTGTCGGGGCTATGGGTCATGCTGTCACCGGGGTTGTAGGTGCTGCGTTGGCACGAAATAGCAAAGTCGTCGCCATTGTTGGGGACGGAGCAATGCTGATGAACAATGAAATCAGTACAGCTGTAAGATTTCAGGTTCCCGCTGTGTGGATTATACTGAACGATGGACGCTACAATATGTGCGCCCAAGGGATGTCGTTGCAGGGATTCAAAGGTGTGGATACGACGATCCCAACTGCAGATTTTGCCATGTACGCCAAAGCTATGGGAGCGGATGGTGTGCGTGTGGAAACAGAGTTAGACCTAGAACTAGCGTTAAAAAAAGCAATGTCATCAACAGTTCCATTTGTTGTTGATGTGACCATTGACTCCTCCCGACCTGCACCAATTGGAGGTCGTATTCGGAGTTTGATCAAACAAGGTGCCATTTTAGAATCAAAAGGAGAATAATCATGAAATTATGTCCAGCAGGTATTCGTGCAATCTCAGTTAAGTTTCCCAGCATCATTCGCACCAACGATTACTACAGAGAAAATTACCCAGAGTTGATAGCCCGAGCTGAGCAAAAAACTTTAGCAAAGTTGTTTGTGCCTGACAACTCCACAATTCACAACGACGATGACATCTGGTCACAAGAGGTAGCGCCGTATATGTCAGACCCCTTCCGGGGTACTGTTGAACGGCGAGTCGTCGCTCCTGATGAAACCTCGCTATCGCTGGAGTATGGTGCAGCTATCGATGCTCTTGAGGCGGCAAAGCTTTCCCCCGATGACATTGACCTTATGCTTGTCACCTCCTTGTTTCCAGAGCAAGTCACACCAGGCAATGCCGCTTTCTTAGCTGGTAAACTAGGGCTGCAAGGTGCAGCATGGAATATTGAATCAACCTGCACTTCTGCATTGGTTTCGCTCCAGAGTGCTTGTGCATTAGTGCAAACAAGACAGTACCGTAATGTGCTGGTGGTCATTTCTACGACTTACTCTCGCTATACCGACGAAAATGATACTCTCGCATTTTTATCAGGCGATGGTGCAGGAGCATTTGTGGTAAGTAGGCTTAAAGAGGATCAAGGAATTCTCGGTACCAAAATAGCGAATACCGCCGTCACCTGTGGTGCTTTCTACAATGAATTCACGACCGATGAGCAAGGCAATGTCAAGATGTTCATCCGGGGCGGTAAAGGTGTAAGCAAGATGTTCAACGAGACGACAGTGAAGTTTATTCGTCTGTGCTGTCATGGGGCGATCGCTGATGCTGGTCTAACTTTGGGTGATATCGACTTTTTTGTTTTCAATACACCTAGTGCTTGGTATTCAAGAGTTTGCACCCGTGCATTAGGCATCGACTCAGAGCAGACAATCAATATCAATCCTTTGTATGCCAACATTGGGCCGACGTTCCCTGTTGCTAATCTTTACCACGCTGCACACGCAGGCAAAATCAAGGAAAACGATGTGGTTCTTGTCTACACAATGGGTTCATCATCTAATGCAGGTGCTAGTGTAATGCGCTGGGGTGACGTTGCACTCGGATCTGCTCCTGCTCCCTCAATTAGTATTTCTCAACAGGAGAATAAAATTCTCATTCCTCGTTAGCTAGGTGTTTGGAGATTAGGAACTGGGGATGTTCTAATCCCTTGCTCCTAACCTTTACTTAACGAGTAGCACAAAAAAGTTTTGTTCCCTATTATTTAGACTCTAAAAGAGTTTTTTTATGAAGATAATACAGATAAGGGCACGGATGCCACCTATTAAAACTCTTTTCTAGAGAGTTGTCTTTGGAATAAGTGAATCCACCCTGACACCAAACTTCGGTAATAGCTGTGAAAGTTTTAAAACAGCGCAACTAAGACCGAGGTGTTCTTAAAATAATCAGTTTTTACCAAAATTCATTCACAAAGCTGTATTCTATTGAGGAAAACAATCATGTCTACACAACTACCTAGTTCTACACAAGTCCTAGTTGTCGGAGGCGGGCCTGCTGGATCTACTGCGGCTACTCTCCTTGCCCGCCAAGGGTTTGATGTCACTTTAGTCGAGAAGGCAATCACACCCCGTTACCATATCGGCGAATCCTTATTGCCCGCAGCTTTGGAAATGTTCGATCTATTGGGTGTGAGAGAGAAAGTAGAATCTTATGGGTTCCAGCAAAAAGAGGGAGCATACTTTGTGTGGGGACCTCGGCAGTGGGGACTTGAGTTTCAAAGACTACTTGATAAGTACACTTTCCAGGTTCGTCGCGGTGAATTTGACAGGTTGCTTTTAGATCACGCCACAAGTCTTGGAGTTAAATTTTTTGAAGGAATCGAGATTCGCAAGCTATCTTTTGATGGCGATCGACCAACCAGTGCTACTTGGTCTTCTGTAGATAATTCTGGAGAGATTTCCTTCAACTTTTTAGTTGATGCATCAGGCCGATATGGTTTGATGTCAACACAATACTTGCATAACCGACGCTATCATAAGGAATTCCAAAACATAGCGATTTGGGGATATTGGAAGAATGCAGACTTTTCCAAAATCTGGCCTGAAAATGCCACTGTCAGTGCTCGTACTAATGATGGTTCTGGGTGGATTTGGGCAATTCCCTTGAGTGACGGTACCTTGAGCACTGGTTTAGTCATGAACAAGGAAATTTACAAGCAAAGGAAATCGCAAGCAAGCTTGGAAGAAATTTATGCCGAGGGAATAGCTGACACCCCGTACGTCACCGATTTGGTGTCAACAGCAGAATTAGTCTCACCAGTCAAGGTTGAACAAGACTACTCCTACTCTGCTGAGAAGTTTGCTGGTCCTGGCTACTTCATGTTAGGAGATGCCGCATGTTTTCTAGATCCACTGCTCTCTACTGGAGTGCATTTGGCATTTTTCAGCGGTATTTTGTCTGCAGCTTGTATAGGAAGCATACTGCGAAATGAAGTCACAGAGGAAAAAGCTTATTCTTTCTATGATCAAACTCACCGATTCCACTACTTGACTTTGTTGATCTTTGTATCTTCTTTCTACCATATTACCACCAAACCTGAGGATATGGACATGGATGCCGATCCCTCCGCTGGACCTAGGCGCTTTATTGCTGAAGTAGAAGACTTACAGACAGCTCAACCCCATATCCGTGATCTTGTGGCAGAACATATGGTGGAACTCTTAACCAAAGCAGAGCAAGGTGTTCGACTGATGGTTGCCGAAGAATTGGCAGGTACAGCTAAAGTTGCTGCGGAATTAGATCCAAAGCATCAAGCAGTGTTCTTGCAGTTGTGGAGAGGGGTATTTGGATACCTACCAGATTTTGAAGGTTTGCGTCTGATGACTCAACCTGAATTAAAATTAGTCCCAGTCAACGAAGATATTACCCCAGCAATAACACTAGATACGGTTTTATCTGAAGAGTACTACTCTCAACCAGCAGAGGCAATGGCATAGGTGAACTAATTCTTGAAGAAGACTAAAGCGATTTGTGAAGTCTTTTGAATTTTTTCAAAGGCTTGTGCATAGAAATCGTACCATTTTTTCAGAGATACCATTTCGCTTTATTGTTGTCACATTTACAATTCCTTATCTACGCAGTTTCCTCTGGTTGCAGCGAAATAAAAAGAAGAGGAGAGTTTGTAACATTCATAAATCGAATTGGTGATCACAGCGAAGAATTCGAGTCTTAGGTCATTAAATCCTTAGTTTTTCGCAGTTCTTCGCTTTTACCTTGATTTCCTTTTTTGAAGGTAATAAAGGTTACAGAAAATGACATAATAAGAGTTACAAATATCAAGCTGATTTAAGCAGAAAATGCAGTATCAGCAACGATTATCAGCCAATAATCTGTTTGTAGTGTTTGTGGAGATAACTGAAATGGCTCTGTTGAAAAAACTATCGATGGCAGCTGCTACCAGCGTCGCTGCATTTTTATCGCTAGGAACGCTTGGCAGCAATCCAGCCCAAGCTGCCCTGTTTAAATACAGCTTTGAGGGTGAAGGAGCAAGCGGATACTTTATCTATGACACTGATACAGTCGGATACCAACCTCTCAACACTGATTATCTTCGTGATTATGATGGCTCTGTTACAGAGTACTCTGTGACTTTTCAAGGAGATACAGGAGAAATTACGGAGACAGGAAAGAGGGGAACACAGAGCCAGATCAGCGATGAGGCAAGAACTGTTGTTTTTATTTCACGCCCTGGAAATATTGGCTATGACGGTAACAATGAAGACGACTTTATCTTTTACATACCGAAAGCTCTGCGTGATGGACAATACGGATTATCAGTTCGCTTTAGTTACCCAGAAGGAACCTTTCCCAGTGGTGATGCGAATACTCAACCAACAAGTTTTCCCAGCACGGTAAGAGCAAGAGCTTACCCATACTGGGACTTTCCGAATTCAACGGGAGACGCAGCTTTTGACGGAACTGTATCTGTCCGAGTAGAGAAGATTCCTGAGCCAGCATCATCGCTGGCATTTTTGGTAGTAGGGGGAGCTTTGTTCATCCTCTATCGTCGTCAGCGCAAATCAGCAGTACCTCAAGAGAACAGCTAGGATTTCAACTTAGCCGACTCTCAGTCACTAAAAATTTTGCAAACAATCATTTTGTAGACATAACTCAAATGGCACTGTTGAAAAAACTATCGATGACTGCTGTAACCAGCGCGGCTTGTGTAGTACTAGGAACCTTGATGAGTGATCCTGCTCAAGCCGCCCTGTTCAAATACAGCTTTGAAGGTGAAGGAGCAAGCGGTTACTTTATCTATGAAACGGAAACTCCCTCAAATCCAGATTACGCCGCAGCATCAGACACCACCTTCAACCTTTATCCTGACGCAGTTGTTGAGTATAAAGTTGACCTAGGCGAGAAGGGCGTTTTTCAGGGAAGCACCGGTGCGGCTAATGTTTTCTTTGCTCGCTCGGATATAAGCTCAAGTATTCCTCCTGAACAAGAATCTGACGTTTTGGAATTGCAGATTTTTGGTCCTGATCGACAGCCACAGTCCAACTACACTTTCTTGGCTGATTTTTATTACCCAAAGGATTCATTCGGCGGTTCTACTAAGCTACCGACTAGTGTACCAAGCACTGCACGCCTGGAAGTCCAACCAAATGCGACGGCTACAAATAGAGGTGAAACATTATTTACAGGAACTGTGCAAACCCGGCTTGAGAAGATCCCGGAACCAGCATCAGTGTCTGCATTGTTCGGAGTCAGTGCTTTGTTCCTCTTGCGTCGTCGTCAGCGCCAACAAACACCACTGCAAGTCTCAATTCAAACTTGTAGCAAATAATTTTTTCTGAATTGCTTTGATCTCTATTCAAAGCATTCATAATCAGTGACCATTCGTGACGTATCAAAATAATATTGCTTTTGTCAATTAGAAAATATGTTGAAAAAGAAGTCAAAAACTAGGTATAAAACTAAGCTTTGTACTGTTTGAGCAGCAGAAAAGTGAATGATGAGTACAAACATTACGCAATCACTAACCCAAAAACTATGTTTTCTGCTACGGTTTTTAGCAAATTTTTCAATCTTTAGGTATATTGACAAATGCAATAACCTTAATCTGTCACTCATGAGCAGTGACAGATTGTTCAGGTTTCCTGAACTGATTCACTTGATTTGCAAACTCAATGTTATTAAGAAAAACCTTGTAATGGCTTTGTTGAAAAGTAATGGCTTTGTTGAAAAAGTTATCAATGGCTGTTGTGACTGGTGCTGCTGCATTTCTTGCAGTAGGAACAGTTAGCACATCTCCTGCTCAAGCTGCCTTATTTAAATACAGTTTTGAGGGTGAAGGAGCAAATGGTTACATTATCTACGACGATGCGGTGACGGGTTTAAGCGAAAACCGGAACGTTGAAGCCTATGTTGATAATGTTGTTGATTACAAAATTGACTTAGGCGATAAAGGCGTTTATCAGGGAACAAAAGGAACCTCAATTGTTTTTTTGCCACGCAATGAAGATGGTATTCCAGCACCTGAAGCCGATGAGTTTGAATTAGAAGTTCGTGGTCCTGATCGGCAGCCAACATCTGAGTATACTTTAGTCAGTTATTTTGTCTATCCAAAAGGAACATTTGGAGGATCTACGGATCTACCGACTAGTGTTCCAAGTACTGCAACACTTCAAGTCTATCCATACCTAGATTTTCCTAACACAATCGGCGAATTGGTATTTGAAGGAACTGTCTACACCCGACTTGAGAAAATCCCTGAGCCAGGAACTGTGTTTGCTTTGTTAGGAGTAAGCACTTTGTTTTTCTTCCGTCGTCAGCGCCGACAAACACAACCTCAAGTCTCCAATCCACTTTTTTAGAGATAACTCAAATGGCTTTGTTGCAAAAATTATCACTAGCTGCTGTAACTAGCGCCGCAGCATTTCTGACGTTAGGAACTTTCGGTGTAGATTCCGCTCAAGCTGCCCTGTTTAAATACAGTTTTGAGGGCGAGGGAGTTAACGGTTACGTTGTCTACGATGATTCTACTGAAGGTACTCAGGATTCACCCACCTCTACTATATATTACGACGCAGTCCGGGAATACAAAATTGATTTAGGCGACCAAGGTGTTTTCCAGGGTACAACTGCTAATGCGGTTGTTTTTTTAGTACGCCAAGGTAGTGGTATTACAGCACCAGAAACCGACGATTTTCTTTTGGAGGTACGCGCTTCTCAACGGGAACCACAGTCCGAGTACGCGTTATTGAGTTATTTTAGTTACCCAATAGGGACGTTTGGTGGATCCAGAGAGCTACCAACTACTGTTCCAAGTACCGCAACAATTAATATCTACCCAAATGTAAACTTTCCTAATTCAATAGGTAACCGGCTGTTTACAGGAACTATCCGAACCCAGATAGAGAAGGTTCCTGAGCCAGCATCAGTGTCTGCGTTGTTGGGAGTGGGCGCTTGGTTGATCTTCCGTCGTCGCCAGCGCCGACAAACACTATCTGTGTAAAGCTGATTTTGAGTGGGGAAACTTTTGACTCCATTGAAAAGAGATGCTTAATTTCAAGGGTGCATCTCTTTTCTAAAAAGAATCTAAAAAGAATATATATTTGGCAAATAAATCAGGAAAACACCTACTTGAAGTTGTAGCTATTAGAGAATTCTAAAAAAGCACCCAGATGCACCCACACTCAAGATATTTATTCGTACACTACGGTCCAAATAAAGCTTACATTCCAAATTAACGCAAAGTTTATCATGTAAGCTTTTTGAATCAGCGAATTTTGACTGACTCGGCAGCGATAGTAGTTCCCTGAATCCGGTTATTATTCTGCACAAATTGAAATACTTGCCTTCTTTTTAGTCATAGCATCTACACCATATAACAACGCTTCAAAGGTGCTTAATCAGATTTTCATACTGCATGAAATTATCAAAACTTGGTGTTGTATACAGATGGCAATTTCTGTGCCTAGAACAAACACAAACATGATACTTAACTGTTAACACAATATGGAGCAGCGCCTATTCTCAAAAAACACCAAAAGTTATTAACATATCAACTATCAAATCAATTCAACTATCAAATCAATATGGATAAACTCACATTTGCTACACACACATACCAACAGACTAACGTATCACAAACACCAGAAGTCTGGCGGGTGCGCGCACTCCGAGGTGCAACTACAGTTAGTCAAAATACAAAAGAAGCAATTGCTGAAGCTGTAGATGAGTTATTGGACGCCTTAGAAACAAACAATCTTTTAAATCCTACTGAAATCGTCAGTGTTATCTTTTCTGCAACTCCTGACTTAGATGCGATATTTCCAGCAACAGTCGCGCGTCGTCGTCCAGGTTGGGAGCAAGTTCTTCTGCTAGACGTGCAGCAAATGCAGGTTGTTGGTAGCCTCGAGAAGTGTATTCGAGTGCTTATTCACCTCAACACCCCTCTACCCCAGAATGCATTACGCTGTGTTTATCTGCGTCGTGCTGCTCAGTTACGTCCAGATTTGGCGTTAGTGCTGTGAACTTATCATTCAATGCTCTTGTTTTTCCCATAGGCTAAAAGCCTGGACAGCAGTCGCCTAGACGTGATAAACAAGAACTGCAGTACTAACACTCCAGTCACACAGAATTCATGCGCTCATTCTGACTCCTTATATCTTTATTCTTTCTTGTTAAAACAGACAGGATACCTGTCGTCTCTGTAAACTTAGGATTTCGTATGATGTTTCAACACAAACTGCAAGAAATAGATCAACAACTTATTCATCTACTAGGCAAAAGAATAGAAGTCTTAGGTGAATTAGAACACATTTGTCTAGAGGAACAATTTGCTAATGTTACATTGTCCCTCGCTCAGGCTGATGTTCCAGAGTCGATTTGGAAAAACATTGTCACAGGTTGTGCTGCTGCAGTTGGCACTGGATCTTCACTTCCAGCTAAAGTCGAGCCACGACGAGTCACTCTTATTGGTGGAAGTGGTTTGATGGGACGCTTCTTTAATTCTCGGTTGTCTGCTGCAGGTCACCATGTCAGTATTCTCGCACGGAGTGATTGGGAACAAGCAGAGTCACTCTTGAAAGGAGCTGATTTAGTCTTACTGTGTGTTCCTATCGAATCTACGATAGAGGTTATTGGCAAAATTGCTAAATACCTTGGTCCACAGACTGCTTTAGCTGATATCGCCAGTATTAAAGCTCCAATATTACAAGCGATGCTTGAGCATCATAGTGGTCCTGTCATGGGCTTGCATCCAATGTTTGGTCCAGGCGTCCAATCGTTCTTGTCTCAAAATGTTGTGGTTTGTTCAGGTCGTCAAGATGAGGCTTTTCAATGGCTGTTGGATCTGATCTCGAACGAGGGTGGTAAATTGATTGTGTCTGGTGCGGAAGAACACGATGAGATTATGGTTGCTATTCAAGCAATCCGCAACTTTGCGACGTTTAGCTTAGGAACTTTCTTGGCCCAAGAAGAGCTTGATATTCGCCGCAGCTTAGATTTTTCTAGCCCTGTTTTCCGTATGGAAATCGGCTTTATCAGCCGCTTATTTGCTCAGTCTGCACCTTTGATAGTAGACATTATGCTTGCTACACCAGAACGTCAACAAGCCATTTGCAGACTGGCGAATACTTATAATCGGTTGGCGCAACTCGTCATGCAAGGCGATCGCGATACTCTGATTCATGAATTCAAAACAGCCCACAGCTGTTTGGCAGAACAAATCAACTCCACTTTAGAAGAAAGCTCTCATGTCATCAATGCCCTGAGTGGACTACTAGCAGCTAGGGATGTTGAACAAAAACATTCTGCTTTTGCAAGTCCACAAAATTCTACTGTTTCCTCCACAAAGAATGTCAGCAAAACTGGGATGTTCTCATTATCGTGAGACTCCTCTTGGGGAGGACAGTGCTGGGGGTAGTCGCTTCATTTTCCATAGACAAAAATGGACAACCCGACAACAATGTCTACTCGTAAAACTCAAGATCTGGGTGTATTTTTGCGGCTACGACGCCCAGAACTTGGGTAAAACTAGTTGACGGGAAGCCGCAAAAATACAAGGGTTGTCCATTTTTGTCGTTAGCGTAGCGAGCCGTAGGCTGGGTTTGCCCAACCGCTGAGGTCTTGGGGGTTTCCCCCATGAGCGACCTCCGTTACGGTTTCTCGACAGTCGCGCACCTGTCCGCCCAAGCCCCAGAGCGCAACTCGGACTCACACGAAAAGTCTTTGGGTGTGCGATCGCAATTCCTTTAAGTTGAACCAATTTGGCACGCCCCAAAGCCCATCTAGGCTTTCACAAGAATTTTGTACAATGCCACTTTCTTTACCCCCTTCCCATGCTAGTCATTTGTCTCTGACGTTGGCACCCATGCCTGTGCATCAACCGTAGACTCTCCTTCATTTTTTTTATACCTGTACATTCGTCTTGGCTTTTAGTGCAGTTGAATTTAAAAGCCAGCGATCGCCTGCCTTAGTTTAAACTCCAGTGAATTTAGGTAGTACTTTTTTCATCTTCCACCCAAGGGGTGTTTGTTTTATCAACAGGCATCCCTTCATTTTTTATACCCATCAATCACACTGCACGGTGCGAGCGATCGCCTATTGTTAGTCTAAAGTCCAATTTATAGCGAGCCGGTTTGAATTTTGAAAGAATCTAAGTCATTGTAGTCATTGTAGGGTGCGTTAGACGGAACGTCTAACGCACCAAGCTCTTGGGATGGTGCGCGATTCCTACGGCATATTTCTGTGCCAAGTCGAGAAGAACTCGCACAGTTAGCTGATGGAAAAACAATAGCTTTTGCAGAATCTTTGTTGATGCCAGCAGCCCACCATCAACCAAATAATTAGGAATCTTTATCAAGTCTAACACAGGGAAGATGCGATCGCTTTCACATGATCGCTGAAGATATGTTTTCTACTATGATTTTTGGAGGTTTTTTAAATTTGATGACTTTTTGATAAACACATCATAACCTTAATTTATTGCGAATCAGTACACCTTGAAAAGGCTGTTACGCACTGTACAAATTAATATACTTGTCATGAGAGCAGGTTATCTCAGGCGCTTTTGTATAGTCCTTATTTGCTCCCATTCTTGACATTATTGATATGTTAAGTCCCTAATTGTAAACAAGATATCAAATACCTAATATCACGATATGTAAATCCTCTTTTATATTTTTTATTTAAAAAATAAAATAAATTAAAAGTAAAATATGACACTAAATATAAATTTGCTTTTATTGATTTTTTATGTCTAAATCAAGATTTTTGCGTTTTGTGAGCAGTGGCTAATCGTATTATTTTTTACATATAAAAAAAACAAGTGAAATATTAAAATGTTTTTTATTTTTTGAGAGTATTTACTGTAGTGCTGATATGTTGTAAGTTAATCTATGGAAATCCTCCAAAGGTTTTTGAAAACAGACGGAAACTGAAAAGCCCGTTTTATAAGGATTTTGTCTGAAATCCTTTTCAGGAATCAGACAGGAATTCTATATGTGTTTGAGGAAATAATACCAAGTTGTATTTGAGCGTCATTATTTGCTCAAAAGTTAGTCTAGTAGTAGATTTAATTCCAAACAAGACTAACTTTGAAAACTTGGTCTGTCAAGAATAATCACAAGACAGTCGAATAAAACTACAAGGAGAAACAATGGCATCAAGTTACACAATTGAGGCGAAGAAATACTACCTCAATTTAACTTCCAAAACCTTTTTTACTCCAGAGGCAAAAATCTCTTTAGCAGAAGGAGATTTATGAAAAATCAATTCTGACCAAGTAAGACAAAATTTTGATGTTGTCTATCAGAATGCTAATACTACTACCAATCCTAATTTTGAGTTTTTTGTAGGTAGTTTGATTGGTACTATCGACGGAGGCAAGACCTTTTTCTGGTTGGAACTCACTTGGAAATGACAGTTTGAAACGAAGGTACGCTGAGTATAAAAAATACAAACATGTTCCTAGTTTAACATACCTTGCCTTGATGAATGATCACTTGGAACTATTGATGTAAAAGGAATTCACCAAAAACTCTAGTTCAAAAAAGGAGTATCTTATGGGAACCATAGAAACTAAAGAATTTACAATTAACGCGAATAACAATTTTTTAAATTCAACTTCTCAAAACTTGTTTAATACGAATTTGGCATTAAAAGAAGGGGATTTATTAACCATTGACTCTAACCAAAGACAACCCAATTTTAACAGTAAAAACACCACCAATCGTGATTTTGAATTTTCTGTAGGCAGTCTAGTGGGCACTCTAAACGGGGGCAAAACCTTTTTTCCGGTAGGAAACCATTTGAAGGTGATGGTTTTAGATGAAGGAGGTAATCTCTCTTTTGTGTTCTGGGGTTCCGATAACAGTGCAGATAGCACTGCGGTTACGGTAACAGTAGAGGTCGAAAGGGGGAAAGCTGAAGAGCAAGCCATCGCAACATCAAAAGAAACCGAACCCGCAAAAATTAATTTTGATGACTTTCCCAATACATTTCCTTTTGCCGTTCATTCTTATGCCAATTCGTTAGCTTGGTATGCATCCAACAACTACTACCTTCCTGAACCTCTTTTAAATACAGCTATTGAATTACAACCTGGAGACCTACTGACAGTTGATGTCTCTCCTAGAGATTTATGGAGTCAGGATACAGGAGAAAGACTTGCCAATGCTAATGGTCGAATTGTCGGTCCTGCTACTCGCACAGACATTGGAAAAGCCCAGTGGAGTCTTCATTCCTATAAAGGACACAACTATAGAGAAGGTAGCCTAGCTGGCTCTTTAGACGGGGGAAAAACTTTTTTCCCTGTAGGAGTTCACCTAGAAATGACAGTTTTAAGTGCAGGTACGCTTTCTCTTTGCTGCTGGGATCGAGATACGGGTAATAACCGAAGTTTTATCACAGCCTATGTCAAAGTAGTTCGTAATGGCGTGCCAATTACTAATCTAAACATCAAAACCGTCATTAGCACTGGAAATGGCAGCAATACTCAGATAGGTACCGGAACATCAAGCGGAACAGAAATTGATGACTCAACTTTAGACTGTTCTACAAATCTGCTCAAGTTAAACACCAAGTTAAAGTCTGACCTCAGTGCTAGCAAATAGGAAAGCAATTGGTGGCAGAAATTTCAGGTGAATTGAGTGCGGAGCAAGTTCCGCACCTCTGCCTACAACGTCTTAAAGAACCATTACAATAAAGCTGAAGGAGACAATCATGGTAACAACAACAGTTGAAAAAAAACAATTCACAATTGAGACCAGTAAATACTCCTCAAAAACATCTCTGTTCAAAATATCAAATACAGATATTCCGGCTTTAACAGCAGGGGACTTACTCATCATTAATGTCGAAAGTGGAAATCCTTATGGTGTCTATGATGGCACACACCCACTGAATGAATTTATCCCGTTTGCTGAATCAACAACGAATTTTTATGAATTTCCTTTCGGTAGCCTGGTGGGGACTTTAGACAATGGCAAAACTTTTTTTCCCATAGCAAACCACTTGGAAATGACCGTTCTACAACCAGATGGGAATCTTTCTTTTGTCTTTTGGGGGAGTGACAGCAGCACTAGTACCAATGCTGTTACCCTAACTGTAGAAGTCCAAAGGCAAAAGGACTTAGAACAATTTAATATTCCCCTAGAACTTAGCAATTATCTTTTTACAGACAGATGGCAGTTTGATGTTGATGCTAAGGCCAATTCTGTATCCAACAACACTGCCTCTCGTCTTTTAAAAACAGGTCTTTATTTACAACCAGGAGACTTAATCACCGTTGATGTTCATCCTCTCGATTTCTGGTCTTTAACGTCGGGAGATTCAAATACTAACCTGACTACTAATGGTAGAAGATCCAATGGAACTATCTACGGAAATACTGACAGATTATTCAACCACATTTTTAAATATGGTAGTCTAGTTGGCACTTTAGACGGGGGCAAAACTTTCTTTTCAGTAGGAACCCATTTGGAAATGACAGTTCTCACTATAGGTCATTTATCTTTTGCCTGCTGGGATAATGATTATGGTAATAACGCAGGTTTAGTCAGAGCCTATGTTAAAGTAGTCCGTAACGGAATTACGATTACTAAACCAAGCAATGTTGCTAACAACAGTATAAATTTAGGTCAGTTTACAAACTCACCAGATTTAAGTACAAAGATAAAGTTTGACCCTAACACTTGTATTTGGGCAAAGGCAAACTGCAAGCTGCAACCATCTTTAATTACTAAAGATAGTGCTGTCATCGTCACTGAACCTGATAAAAAATACAATGTTCAGATAACAGTTAACCCAGGAACTGCTGGCTATAAAAATACCTTTGGTATATTCCCCACCAGCGCAGATGGTAGCGTTGCTGGTGTCAAACCAGGGGAGCCTAATTATGCAGAAACTGCGGTTAGAAATCGCGTTAAGTTAGCAAACTACAATGAGGATTCACTTCAGCAGACATTTACATCCGAACTGCTTGGTGGAAGTCACTATCAAGTGTTCCTCATTGCAAATGGAACCCCAGAACAATTTTTACTGGAAGACCCCAAAAATGAGACAACAGTAACTCCCAAGGCTTACTTTAAAACTACTGAAGCAAACCCTGATAAGAAATCTCATATCAAAGCATTATCAGAGGATACATTTGGTTTTGAAGATACGTACGGGGGAGGAGATCAAGACTTTGATGATATGACAGTCCAGATAAAAGTTATCTCGGTTGAAAGCACTACTACACCATCGAGTAGCCAAGCAACTAATACAACGACTTTGACAGAAAATGACTGTCCACTTTATCCACTCTGTAAATTGTCCCAATTAAATAATTAAGGTGGCATGACCAGTGTGAGTTAAAGACTAGGACTTACGCACGCTCACAAATAGGACATCATGTGTATGAATGGAATTTGGTCGTTCCAGGCTTTTGACAATTACCACCACATGGGTGGCGATAAGCCTCTGGCTTGACGCAAAGCGTATCGCGCTCAAGATGAGCGAAGAATCAGGTTTTCATGCCCCAAACCCATACCTCATATTTAGTATTTCCTGCTCAAAAGTAAGTCCTAAAAAGATTTTTTTATGGAAAACCTAAGTCAATCATATTGGCTTAGGTTTCTTGGTGTAACCAAAAGTTAAGTGATCTGTACAGATCCTAATACTTCTCGGGTTTTGCCCAAAAAACAAAAATGTGTAGGTTGGGTTTCCTGAGGTCAACCCAACCATAAACATTTTGTGTTGGGTTGCGACTGCCTACCTAGTATTCTGGCGTGTTCATCTGATGGGCACGCTTTTTGCATATGCATTTGTTGAACTGACTGATACATTTATGCTGAACATTCATGAACGTTGGTTGACAACGCACTGAATGAAACAATAGCTATCCCGTCTTGAGAAACAGAATAGGAGGTATCCCTCAAAGCGCGTAACAGAATGTTCCGCGCACCATTAGCATCGCGAGGTACTTGAACTCCACAGTTTGGACACTTGTGAACTTTATTTCCACCAAGCTTTGCGTGACGATGACCACATACTCCACAAGTTTTAGAAGTGTGGGCTTCGCTAACATCAATCACTATGCAACCACGCTTTAGCGCTTGATGTTTTAAAGTTAATTTAAATCGGTAATGCGCCCAGCAGAGCATACTTCTAACAGTTTTAGACCGAATCTTTCTTTTTGCCTTGGCTACCATTTGGGAAGACTCAAAAGTGGGAAGAAAAATGATTCGATAATTACTAGTTAAGTAATGCGCTGCTTTTTTGTGGACTTCATTAATTAAATTCTGAATACGTTCACGCATGCTGTTTGCAGCACGTTTCATAGCTCTACGACGTTTTGCATTTACTTTGCTAGAACGGCTCATCAAGTTATCGAGATATTGGCACAGACGGGTTATTCTACCCATGTCATTGCATCCGATCTCTATCACTTTATCGCCGTCATAGCCAGTCAGAAATGTTCGCACTCCAGGATCTAAAGCTATTACTTTGTCGCAGACAGAAGTGCTAATTTGCATGACTTCAGGAAATATAGCAAACCATTTTCCACGTCGATAAACTAACTGCGTTCCGTACTCACAATTAACCGGAATTGGCTCACTGGTTGTATAGTTCAAATTTTTAGTAATCTGGCTATACCACTTGCCTTTAGTGAAATTCGAGTTGTTGAACTTGATGCACTGCTGGATATCTCTAATGCTTCGGAATTTAGCTTCTCTACTTGCAGAATAAGCTAGATGAGCGTCAAAGATTGCGTTTTGTCTAATGTGGCAAGGTGTCTTTTTTACCCATTCCGGCAAATTGGATTGCATAACCAGATTACGCAGCTTAAGCTTACTTATCCGGGTAGAGGAATTACGCTGTGCTGAAATAGCTTGGTTGTAGCAATACCGACAAGCAGCTAGCCATTGTTTCCATGTCTTATGAAGTTCTGTTTCTGGATAGATCCTGATCTTCTTTGATTGCAGATTTGTATTTGCGCAAGCCCAATAATCGACACGAAAAGACGTGGACAATGGCAAGGATGTCCTCAACAAGTTCTCTTTCGGGAGAAAGGTTGTCTTGGTTGAGAACCAAGAGTTTTGCTGTCTCGTGCTCAATAAACCACTCGATGAGGTCAAACCCAAAACGGGCGAGTCGGTCACGGTGGGCAACCACAACAAGTCCGACATTGCCTTCACGCACTCGTCCCAAAAGGGCTTTAAGTCCCGGTCTTTTAAAATTGAGTCCGGAGGCGATATCGGTGATGAGTTCGGCGTCGGGATACAGGTTTTTAAGGACAGCAACTTGTCTATCAAGGTCTGCTTTTTGTCCACGGCTTGAAACACGGGCATAAACGATAGTTGTCCTGCCTCCTCCCTTTGTTGATATGCCCGTGTAGCTCGTGATGTCATATCGTCGTTGACCTGATGGCGTTCTGATTGCTTTAATAATTCCAGATTTTTCCCAACGCCTCAGTGTATGCAAGCAAACTCCAAAATAAGAAGATGCTTCTTTTGGTGTTTTAAACATTTACCAGAAGAAGAACTCAGGAGTCAGGAGTCAGGAGTCAGAATGACTCCTGTACTCCTTATGCGGATGAGTCGAGGTTTAAAGCCCCTACTTTCAAGTATGGAGGAATAAAAATGCTCAGCACTTTACTTGAAACCCCTGACTTCAGGCATGGGGTATTCTGACCGGAGGCGGAGCGGCTCCGGCTCCGCTCCAGCAATTCTGAATTCTGACTCCTTTTCATCTGAGCAACGCTGTACAGATGAAATTATACAGCTTTGTTCAGGTAATGTGTGCAAAATTCAGAAAAAGAGTTTTCTAGGGCACGCTCTCAAAAATCATGAGAAATTTCTCATGATTCATTCATAAACCTTTCATGAAAGGTTTGATGATTTTTAGAAAAATAAAGAAATATAAATAGTAACGATAGCTATGAGTCAATCCAATGACTGTGTTAGCTTGATGGGTGCTTCGTTAAAAGAGCGCTGATTTTACGAGAAAAGATGGTTGAGAAAAGCAGCTTTTATTCGCAGGGTGTGTTAACAGGGTACAGAACTATGATTGTGTTTTGCACTTTACATTGATTCTTAAACTGAAAAACTCCTGACATCCTTGACAATTATCAAACTTTCTGTGGAATGTCAACCGTAAAGACTCTGTATCTTAGTCAGGAGATGAATCCAAAAACAAGCGATTAAATATTGACATCCAAGGAGAAGCTAATGAGAAACCTGATGAGTCTTAAAAATAAACCCTCGTTGACCAATGAATTATCAGCATCATTTGTTGTGTTTCTCGTCGCCCTCCCTCTTTGCATGGGAATTGCGATCGCCTCTGGAGTTCCTCCAGCTCGCGGTATTGTCACAGGAATCGTGGGCGGACTAATTGTCAATGCTTTTTCTGGCTCACCATTGCTTGTGAGCGGACCTGCTGCTGGACTTGCCGTTATTGTTGCAGAACTCATACGAGACTACGGCATTGAAATGCTCGGTCCAATTCTTATGCTGGCGGGGTTATTGCAGTTCCTTGCAGGCATATTCAAAACTGGTAAGTTGTTTCGTGCCATGTCCCCAGCAGTCATCTATGGGATGCTAGCAGGTATTGGCGTACTGATTCTTGGTTCGCAGTTTCACGTCATGCTTGATGACAAACCGCGTACCCACGGAATCGATAATTTGATTGCCATTCCTAGTGCTATCCACAAAGCTGTGTTTCCAATGGATGGTAGCGCTCATCACATTGCAGCACTCATAGGTATCACGACAATCATCACACTCTTGCTCTGGGAAAAGTTTAAGCCACGCAGTTTAAAGCTTATACCTGGTGCGCTCATAGCTGTGACAATTGCGACTATAATCGCCCAAGTGTACGGACTACCTCTTAAGTATGTTGATGTCCCTTCAAATCTCTTGGAGGCAATTCAACTACCATCGCTGAATAGCTTGCCACGTCTGATTCATGCTCCCATTTTACTCGAAGCAATGGCGATCGCATTCATTGCCAGTGCAGAGAGCCTGCTTAGCGCAGCAGCAGTAGATAGACTACACACTGGACCAAGAACAGATTTTGACCGGGAGTTAGCTGCACAAGGAATTGGCAATATGCTGTGCGGTTTCTGCGGTGCTTTACCGATGACAGGAGTCATCGTCCGCAGTTCTGTAAATGTGGAAGCGGGTGCTAAAAGCAGATTGTCTGCGATGCTTCATGGTCTATGGCTACTGATTCTAGTCATTGCTGCACCTAGCTTATTAAGAATGATTCCTACATCTAGCTTGGCTGCAATCCTGGTATACACAGGTTACAAGCTCATCGAAGTAGAACATATTCGCCAGCTCAGAAAATATGGACGTTTTCCTTTAGTCATATTCTTTGCGACCTTGATAGGAATTGTGACAACCGAATTACTCACAGGTGTACTCATTGGTATTGTGCTCACTGCTGTCTTACTCATCTACAAAATGTCCACGTTGAATATCCAAACTCTTAGTGATCGAGAAAATCAACGTCTGGACATTTATCTAGAAGGAGCAGCAACATTTGTGAGTTTGCCAAAACTGGCCAGTATTTTAGAGCAAGTTTCTCCAGGAACAGAATTGCATATTCACCTCGATAAACTAGCCTACATAGACCATTCGTGTCTTGACTTGTTCTCAACATGCGCCAAACAACAAGAACAAATAGGAAGTACTCTAATCGTGGAGTGGGATGGATTGGTAGAACGCAATCGTAAAATTTACACGCCTGGACGTTCTCAAGCACCAGTGTAAGAACAGAGAATATTGCTGATTCATAACTTCTAACTCGTTGTTTTTGATTTGGTAGTCCACAATCTCTGAGTGGACACCAATCCCTAAAAGATTACATTTTGAATATTCATTTCTGACGAATGACTTCTTGAATACGCTTTCTAAATTCTTGTGCTCTTTGCTGATAAGGAATTTCTTCTACTAAAGCTTCTATCAATTCCTCTGGTGTCATTTCTGGATTTTGAGTCAAAGTTTCTTCAAAAACAAAACTAGCGAAAGGTCCGATAAAACTAGTTAGTTCCCTCAGACAATACTCCAAAAAATCTGGATTAATACTCGTTGTACTTTCTACTGGAAATAAGGTTTTTGTTTGAAGCTTTTGCCGAGGGTCTTGTGACTTTCGGCTTAGCTGTTTTGTTTCTTCAAAATATCCAGTTTTTGAAAACTCAAGCTGATTTACAGAGTCAGGGTAAATTTGCACTTTTTGATGTGACTCGCTCAAGTCCATACTGCCAGATAAACTTTGTAACTGAAGCAGATTCAAAACTTCTCTAGCTGACTGATAACGTTCTGAGGGTTTATCTGCCAACATTTTTTCTAGTATCTGAGCGAGAGAATCACTGACTTTAACGTAGGAAAGCCATTCCCACTGAAAAGATTGATTCAGCAGCAAACGTGGCGGTTTTCCAGTGATGAGAACAATGGCACAAACAGCCAGTGCATAGAGGTCGCTACAGGGGTAGCAATATCCCATACGAATCTGTTCTGGTGGAGAATATCCCATCTTTCCAACTACCGAACCAGCAACAGAGTGCAAAACATTTGAAGAATCAGCCGCCAGTATTTGAGTGACTTTTTGCTTAACTATTCCAAAGTCAATCAGTATAGGTTTAGAAAGCTTACGGGAAAGCATGACATTATCGAGTGAAATATCCCGATGAATGATATTGTGTTGGTGGAGATAGTCTAAAACTGGCAATAAATCCAACAACCACCGGATAACTTCTGCCTCAGAAAACGGCTTTTTTTTCGCCACAAGACGAGCGTTCAACTGTTGAGAGTAGGTACTTCCTTCAATATATTCCTCAACTATAAATATCCGCTCTTTCTCAGTTAACCAAGCTAGAAACTTAGGAATCTGAGGATGATTAATTTGATATAAAATTTTCGCTTCGCGCTCGAATAGCTCACGAGATTTGAGAAGTATATGCTCTTGTGTGTTTGTAGGTACAAATTCTTTAAGGACACAATAATCCCCGAAACGTTGAGTATCAGCTGCTAAGTAAGTTATTCCAAAACCTCCTTGTCCAAGAAGTTTTTGAATCTGATAGCGATTGTTTATTAATGTTCCGGGGTTAATCTCTGCTAGCATTACTGGGCTGTGATTTACTAAAATGCTATTCATCTTATCTAAGTGCCTGTTGCTTGCCAGGATACACTAAACAACAATTGACAAAGGTCTTTCTCTAGTGGTGACTAGTACAAGGAGGTAGAAGGAAATATTGACCAAAAAGAACGCTGGTGTAAGGAGCAAAGACAGCCATACTTCAGAGATCCAATCAAAATGGCGCAAAGTTTGCCGGATCGAATCTTCCACCCGGCTAGCTTTGCGAGTGTGCGTGAGTGACAGGAATAAACTTACAAACATCCTGGCAAGATTTAAAAACTTGGCAACGAAAACTCTGCACCAGTTGATAACCCGCAATCACACTCAAATTCAAACAGGTTGAATCTTTTTTTTTGAATTTTGAATTTTGAATTCCCTAAGTGCTTGAGCATTTATATCAAGTCCGGGTGATTAATTGTCATTCTGAACGAAGTGTTAGCGTAGCGTGTCTGAAAGACATAGAATCTCCCTTGATACTTCGCTACACTACGTTTCGCTCAGTATGACAGACATATTTTTTTTATAAGTGATTAACCGGACTTGATATTACTTAGCTGAATCAACAAACTCATGAAGCCAATGAGTTGACATTGTAGTTGCGAATGGTAGCATTGTCCAACGACCAAAGAACTTAGCAAGAGGAGCGATTTCCAACATAAGTTGCTCAAATTTTTCAGGTGTTAAAGATTGAGGACCATCTGAAAGTGCTTTAGCAGGGTTAGGGTGAACCTCAATCATCAACGAATCTGCACCTACAGCAATCGAGGCGATCGCCATCGACGGGACAAATTCTGATTTCCCAGTCGCATGACTCGGATCAATCATAATCGGTAAGTGAGTCAGAGAGCGCAAAACTGGGATTGCAGAAATATCCAACACATTACGAGTGTACTTTTGGTCAAAGCTGCGAATACCACGTTCGCACAGAATAACATTGGGATTACCAGCTGCCAAAATATACTCAGCTGCCATCAACCATTCTTCAATCGTGGCAGAAAGTCCCCGCTTTAACAACACAGGTTTACCAGTCGCACCCACCTTCCGTAGCAGTGGGAAATTCTGCATATTGCGTGCGCCAATTTGCACTACATCCGCCACAGATGCAACTTTATCCAAATCAGCTGTATCCATAACTTCTGTAATAATACCCAGTCCAGTCACTTCACGAGCCTTAGCCAACAATTCTAAAGCACTCTCACCATGACCTTGGAAAGCATAAGGTGAAGTCCGGGGTTTGTATGCACCACCACGCAAAAACTTAGCTCCTGCAGCCTTGCAAATCAAAGCTGTTTCGACAATCATTTCTTCGTTTTCAACAGAACAAGGTCCAGCAACAACAACGACAGGATGGTTTTGACCAAAAGTGACTGCACCATTGGGTGTTTGGACAACAACTTCACTATATTCACCATGACGAAATTCTAAAGAAGCTCGTTTGAATGGCTTTTTCACTCGAAGAACTTGTTCAATAAAAGGACTAAGTTGTTGAATTTGTTCCGGATTGAGAGATGCTGTATCACCTACTAAACCGATGACAACTTTATCCTTACCAACAGATTTATCTGGTGTAATATTCTGATTGGAGAGTTCATCACAGACGCGTTCAATTTCTGATAATGGAGTTTGGTATTTCATAATAATAATCATTGTTTTAATCCTCCTAAATTTTGACTTGAGTCTTTGTAGTTAGCTGTAGTGCTTCAACAGCAATCAGCCGTTTTGGCTTTTGACCTTTGAAAGTAGTCAGGAGTCAGGAGCCAGGAGCCAGAATGGCAAGTGGCGACTGGCGGATGACTTGGGGGTTCAAGCCCCCAACTCCGTTATGAAAATAAAAAAAGAGTTGTTTCGAGACACGTAGTGCGATGAAACAAAGCGTCAAAATCAAATCCCCGTGGAAAAATTCGGTAAAAAACGGAGTCAGCCTTATTAGAACGAGTACTCGTGGGTGCCGACAGTGAAACTAGACAAAGGAGCCAGTCTCGTGCGCGGGTTAAGCGCGTTGAGAGACCTGGCGTGCTGACTCCGTTTTTTATGGATTCATGCGTCCCCTAAATTTATTTATGGGGATGTATTCTGAATTCTGAATCAGGACTTGCTGACTCCTTCTTAATGTAATTTTGTTTCTTAATAGAGACTACATTATGATTTTCTATTTTTCCGGTTTCAACAAGTCAGAAAAGGTCAGATAAAGTCATTAGAATAGTCATATTAATATAAATAAAGATGGAAGGACGGGTTGTTAACTTTTTTAAAAACAAAAATAATTTAGCCGAGCATGACTATATATAGTCAAGGTTATCAGTCCTCTTTCAGAGGATGTTTTTCCTGTAAACCACTGCGCCACCTCCTTAACTTGTCCCTGAACTGGCACAACAACACCAGCAGCACGACTTGCCTGGTCCACCGCCAGGTCAGTGTAGGTAGTTCACTTTATTCATAATTGAATTAAGAATGTTATGGGTTGGCAGATTGCAAATTATTGATTTTGATGTTACCCATAAATTCTTTGTTTGCTATTGGTATAAAAAAATACACTTTAATTGACGTTAAATTTTATAATAAACAAAAAATTTTTGTCAACATAGACATCTAACTATGGCTGGAAGATTTCTGTCTTGTGACCGGAGGCGGAACATAGGCATGGCTGTGCTCCTTGTTCAACCTATCGTCGATAGGAAGATAAGAATCTATCGATAGTATTGGCAATTTCTTTGATTGGATATGAACTATATTACCTCAGTAAGAAGAGAAAATGACATGGATTCGCTAATATTATGCTTGCATATCTTCCAAGACTCAATTTGATATTTCTTTATGTGGATAGCTAGATGAAAAAGTGCATTTTGATTTGTAGGAATAGTCCTTAGTATTCTTGCTTTTTATTGAATAAGTGTGATATTTAATTTTTTAGACTAACAAGAAAACCTTGAATAAAAAACTCTGAGCGTATGAATAACCAAGAGATGAAAAACAAAGTCAATCGTGAAACGAATTTTTTACTTCAAAAGCTTTGGGACGCAAAAGTTCTCGTTTCTATAATATTGATCGCACTAGTGGCTAGAGTTGGTTTTAGCAGTGATACACCAGCTCCTGCACCAGTTGTTAATACATATGAAGTCAGCAAAAACACAAAAAATTTTGTTGGTGAAACTGTGACAGTGAGAAGCCAACCGATTCAAAAAGTTGGTTTAACCTCTTTTACAGTGAGTGATCAGAGATTATTAAGTGGCGAACCTATAGTAGTGGTGAATGCTTCGGGTTTACCTTTTGATTTACCTACTGACAGTCAAACAAGAGTTCAAGTTACGGGTGATGTTCGTAACTTAGATATTTCAAACATTGAGCGCGATTATAAGCTTAATTTAGAGGACGAATCTTATAAAAACTACATCAATAAACCTGCGATTATTGCTAAGTCAATTTTATTAGCGCCAAGACCTGGACAAATTACCAAAAACCCTAGCAAGTACTATGGCACAAGGGTTGCAATTACGGGCGATGTTGATAACATTCAAAGTCCCGTTTTGTTCACAGTAGATGAAAGCTACTCGCTAGGTGCGGAAGATTTGTTGGTTTTATTAGTCGGAACACCAAAAAAGGTGATTAACAAAAATCAGACAGTAGGGATGGTGGGTGTTGTTCGTCCGTTTGTCGCTGCAGATATTGAACGAGACTACGGTATAACTTGGGATGAGAGGGTGAGACGACAGTTGGAAGCAGATTACAGAAATAAGCCTGTGTTCGTTGCTGAGACTGTGTACCCATAGCTAAAACTATAGGGCTAGAGTTGCCTCATCTGTCTCGTTGCTATACAAGGCGATGGGCAAATCCAACCCACTCGTCTAATCGTTCACAATCAACAACCTTAAATCCTGCTTCTGCTAAAGCTGCGTTAACATCATCCTCATGATCTTTCGTAAAACCAGCGGTAATCAGAAGTCCAGCGTGTGCATGAGTTTGATCATAAGTTTGACGCAGTGCGCGCTGAAAATCATCAGCAAGAGCAATATGTACCCTTGCTAAAATATTTGCAACAATGAGGTCAAAAGCTTTTGTAGCGTTAATATTTGGCACATTGTCGGTGGTGTTTTTGCCCATCCAATGTCCCATATCACTTCCCGCCCCCAAGCTTCCTTTCATGACTGTGACTTGCTGGTCTACCCCATTACGAAGTACGGTGTCTTGAGTGGCTTGTACAGCAATACTATCGTTGTCCAGTGCTAAGACATTTGCCCCAAGCTTTGCCATTGCCACACTCAGAATACCTGAACCTGATCCAAAATCAAGGACATTCATACTAGGAACAATGTACCGCTCAAGCAGTCGGAGGCTGATAATCGTTGCTGGATGTAAACCGCTGCCAAAAGAGAGCGTTGTCTTTATTCTTAAGATGATGTCGTCTGCTGTCTGCGATTGTAATGGTGCATCAGCAGTCAGCACAATGAAGCGTTTCCCAATTCGATGAACTCTGGAGTGAAGTCCGTCTGTGTCAGTGGGTTTCTCTTCAACCACACTCGTCTGTATTGCAGTTGTTAATCCAGTACGGTGTAAAGGCGAGAGCAGATGAACGATTTTTTCTACACGTGTCCTCGACTGGGTATCTAGTGGTAGATATAAGTAAACAGTGAATGTCCATCGAGGGTGTGTGATATCGTGGGCAACTGGGTGGGGTTGGTTCGATTCTGTATATTCTACGATATTTACGTCATCAATATCGATAGTCTCTGCAAGCAGCGTACAGACCCAATCAATAGCCTCGTGTGTTGTATCGAGGCTTAACTCTATCCACGGCATATTTTCTTTTTCCTGCAAGCTGGGGACTAGATTTCGCTATGTGTGTAACGTTCATCGGCATGGTTGTTCCCTACCTCATCACTCAGCCAATGGTTGTAACGGTCATGGTGACAGGGATAGTTTCAGTATGGGTTGGGCAAACCCTTGACAAGGATGGACAACCCTTGTATTTTTGCGGCCTCCAGTCAACTAGTTTTACCCAAATTCTTGGGTAGGGCCCAACGGGAGAACCAGTCGCCTCAACGGGGGGAACCCCCCGATAGCGCAGCGTGCCCGTAGGGCATAGCTTTGATCGGAGGAAACCTCCGCTCAAACAACTCTTGGCACGGCGCTGGATTCACCGCAAAAATACACCCAGATTTTGGGTTTTACGAGTAGACATTGTATAGGGTTGTCCATCCAAGGCTCATGGAAAATGAAGCGGTACATTCGCTACCACATCAATTGAGCTTAATTGTAGCAGTGTTGGCAGGTATCTTAGCGGGAGTTGGAACAGAAAAAATTCAATTAAAAAGGTCGCGCCATGAATGAACTGTGTCTTATCGTTGGAATGGCACTGATAACGTTTTTCATTCGTTATGGATTGCTTGGGATGAGTAGTCGGATTAAGCTGTCTGCTTCCATGACGCAAATGCTCCGCTATATCCCTCCTGCAGTTTTAACAGCAATTGTGGTTCCTACAGTTCTTATAAGTAGTAAGGGTGAAGTGATGCTCAGTTATACCAATGCTCGTTTGATGGGAGCGATCGCTGCAATTTTGATCAGCTTTTACACAAGGAATTTGCTATTAACTATAGTGTTGGGAATGCTGGTATTTTTTTGTTGGCAGTGGCTTCTTGTGCAACTGAGTTAAAGCTTTTACAAAGTAGGTAAATTTCATTCTTTGAAAATGCGATACGCGCAGCGTCAAGCCTCCGGCTTATCGCAGTACTGTAAGCAAAGCTGTGATCGCATTCATCCATTAAATGGCGATCGCCCTCATCACCTAAATCCCCGCACCATCTAAAAACTCTGAAATCACCAAATCACTATTACACTTACCATTGTTCGTTTGTGAGTTGCTGACTTGCAATGCGTGTAAAGATGACTGCATCTCTAACTGTTGGATTTGTTTTTCTAAAACTTTAACTCGTTCAAATAAGACGCGAATGACTTCTGCTTCCACATCTCGCAGTTTATTGTGAGCAAGAACATCGGCGTTTTCATAGTCTTGACGAGTCACACGCCCTGGAACTCCTACGACTGTTGTGTGGCTAGGCACATCTCGCAGGACAACTGAACCTGCTCCGATACGAACATGATCTCCTATATTAATGTTACCTAATACTTTGGCACCTGCTCCTACAACAACATGATTGCCAACAGTAGGATGGCGCTTTCCTGTCTCTTTGCCAGTACCACCTAGGGTAACTCCTTGGTAAATTAAGCTGTAGTCACCCACCACAGCTGTCTCACCAATCACCACTCCCATACCATGATCAATAAAAACTCCCGTACCAATTTTTGCTCCGGGGTGAATCTCAATTCCTGTAAAAAACCGACTGATATGAGAGATCAACCGAGGTATGAAGGGAATCCCCGTTTGATAAAGCCAATGTGCCACTCGATGAAAGAGTATAGCTTGAAAACCTGGGTAACAGAACAACACTTCCAGCCAGTTACGGGCTGCTGGATCACGCTCATAAATCGTTCGCAAATCAGCAAGTAGCATAATCTGTTCCTATCTAGGGAAGTTCATAAGCAATTCAAAATATGCTCCTACACCAAATCTCAACAGACAAACTAGATGTGTCAGTTATGTCATCAATTATGTCATTTGTAGAAAGTGCGTTAGATAAGCTACGGTAAGTCGATACAATTACGATTTTTTTTTGATTAACCTGTGAGACCTTATCACATCGAGACATTGCCGTTAAGGATTAATTTATCATAAAATTACGATTAATGCATCGACTAACGGTAGTATGTAGAGTAAAAACTTGAATAGCCAAAACTACAACCTTTTGGATCTGTCTTCCAAAGTTGAATACGCGCTGCTAGCACTTTTAGAACTAGCAAGTAACAAGGGAAAAAAAACCCCTTTAACTATGAGTGAAATTACTACTAAGCAACCGATACCTGAGCGCTATCTAGAACAAATTCTGACCAGTTTGCGGCGCGCAGGTTTGGTAAAGAGTCATCGAGGTTCGCGAGGAGGCTTTGTTTTGGCGCGTGAACCTTGGCAAATCACCTTACTGGAGATTGTCACTTTAGTGGAAGGAGAACGCAAAGAGAAAGAACCACTCGTTAATCCCACTTTGGAAAGGAATTTGGTTCACGAAATCTGGGAGCAAGCCAACATTGCTTGTGTTAAAGTTTTGCACAACTATACACTCCAAGATTTGTGTCAACAAAGAGATGCTCGTTTGCAAGAAGGTCCAATGTATTACATTTAACAGGGAGCAGTTATCAGTGAAAGCATAATTCCTGAGTCAGGAGTCAGGAGTCAGGAGTCAGGAGTCAGGAGTCAGGAGTAAAAAGGCATTTCTGTCTGGCGTTTAGACATTAGTATTGTATTTTAAGCACAGGTAATTATTGTATCAGTTTTATCAATTTTGTAACGGTCCCTCTACGCCTGAGCAAAGACGTTGGTGGTACACCGTCGTGCAGCGCTGGTGTACCGTGTACTAACCTTAGTCCTAAAATCTACACCTAGTTTTGTTACTCAACTATGACTGTGTTTAATGATTCCAAAGGTATTGTGAAGACGTAATAGACAACTCCAATTCCAAGAAGTATAACAGCAAGACTAGAGAGGATAATCCATCGGTCTGCAGGTTCGTAGGTATCCTGATCGATATCACGGCGCACAACAAGGTAATGCTGAGTTGACAGCATAACTGTCAACAAACCAACTAATGAAAAGGCTAAACCTAACTTCCAACCATCACCAGGGGATTGAGGTGCAAGAGGAGGACGAAGGATGCGCAAGCGGACAATCACAACACCAAACCCCATCAAGGAAATTCCAGTTCTCATCCATGCAAGATAGGTACGTTCATTTGCTAAATGTTCCCGCACTCTATCTGAACTGGGTTTTTTCAACTTTTCTTTTTCTGAAACTTCTTCATTAACTTGCATAAATTTGAATGGTAGCTGCATGGATAAAAGACTGAACAAGGCGGTGTTGCAATTTCTGACAATACTTTTTACGTTGCCTACTAACTCTTCAACTAGTAGCCAGGAGTGGAATTTAGGTAACTCAACAATATTGCCATAATAATTAGTGACTAAAGTATTCTAATGCAACATGTAACAGTCGGTAAAGCTCTCTGGTTCCTATGCTCTGGATGGGAACGCACTACCGTGGGCTGCTGTCTCCTGCTGAATGATATTCAGGCAACAGCCCACAGTTATGTATCCCCGCTCAATGTCAGGGAACTAGAATGAGAAAGTTACGATTTCTTGATAGAAAGCAATCATAATTGTCGTAAAATTTACAACATTTTGTCAAAAAATCTTACAAACCATCATCGGAGCTTAAAAACCTGTTATTAGTATTCAAGAGCAACTATTTTGACTCGTCCTAATTACAGTCTTTTTCCCAACCTCATAATCATGAACTTGTAAGGTAATGAGTATGAAACAGGTGCATCACAGACTCTTTTTCCTCGCCTTACCTCTAGCAACCATCGCAACTTTTGCGCCACTCACCACAGCAATAGCGCAAGTTTCTGCGGATGGAACTGTATCCACCACAGTTACCACTCCTGATGGCAAAAATTTTGATATCAATGATGGTACAACAAGAGGAGCAAACCTTTTTCATAGTTTCAAAGATTTTTCTGTACCCACAGGTGGTTCGGCTAACTTCAACAATGCAGCTAATATACAAAACATTATTAGCCGGGTGACGGGTGGTTCGATTTCTAATATTGATGGTTTGATTAAAGCCAATGGCACAGCTAACTTATTTTTACTCAATCCTGCGGGGATTCTTTTTGGACCAAATGCCAGATTAAATATTGGTGGTTCATTTTTGGGGAGTACGGCGAAGAGTTTTGTGTTTGATAATGGGTTTGAGTTTAGTGCGACTAATCCGCAAGCACCACCATTGTTAACTATAAATCTTCCAATTGGGTTGAGGTATGGGGAGAATCCTCAACCGATTCAGGTACAAGGACCGGGGCACGGAGTTGACTATAATAATGTTATCAACTCACTAAACCGTGACAAATTTGACTCGAGCGTTACGGGATTGCAAGTCAGTCCAGGAAAAACCTTAGCACTCGTAGGAGGGAATGTCTCACTTGAGGGTGGTGTACTCAGGTCACAAGGAGGACGTATTGAAATCGGCAGTTTTGACAGCAATCAGGTTGTGAATCTTGTCCCAGCACAAGAAGGTTTTTCACTTGGTTATCAAGGCACACCCAGTTTTCGAGACATCCAGTTTTCTGGTCAATCGTTCGTGAATGTCACAGGAGATGGCGGTGGTTCGATCGCGCTTACAGCTAAGAATATCAATGTCACCGATAAATCAATTCTCTTATCTGATACGCTTGCTGATAGAAATGGGGGAGATATTAGCATTGTCGGTGACTCTATAGTTTTCAATCAGTCTGGCGTCACCTCTGACACCTTCGGTTTAGGAAACAGCGGACAAATTACACTGGAAGCTAACAACATCAAGTTAGAGAATAGCAGTAGTCTGAGTATTCAGACACATGACAAAGGTGACGCGGGAAATATCAACATTAGTGCAAATTCTTTTCGGCTTGAAGGAAAGATTCTTAGCGAGGCGCGGGAAAATAGCACAGGTCGGGGTGGAGAAATCAACATTACCGCAGGCTCTCTGGAATTACTAAAAAATAATACAGAAAATAGGACAAAAGATACAGTTATATCTACAGCCACTTATGGTAAGGGTGACGCTGGAGACATCAACCTTACTGTTAAAGGTCCATTGACTACAGCCGCCGGTACAGGTATAAGTACCCTATCCGATAACACGGGGAACGCTGGCAAAATCAACATTAATGCAAATTCTTTGCAGATGGACGGCTCGTTTTTCACTAGCACGGTGAAAAACGCAGATCAAGCTGGAGAAATCAACTTTAATGTCGCAGACTCTCTTGTGATCAACAAAACAACTATAACGACTAGCACCTCTGGCACGGGTGACGCGGGAAAAATCAACATCCGTGCAAATTCTTTTCGGCTTGGAGGAAAGATTCTTAGCGAGGCACAGAACAATAGCACAGGTCGGGGTGGAGAAATCAACATTACCGTAGGCTCTCTGGAATTACCAAAAAATACAGAACAAGAAGGTACAGTTATATCTACAGCCACTGATGGTAAGGGTAACGCTGGAGACATTAACCTTACTGTTAAAGGTCTATTGACTACAGCCGTCGGTACAGGTATAAGTACCGAATCCAATGACACGGGGAACGCTGGCAAAATCAACATCAATGCAAATTCTTTGCAGATGGACACCTCAAGTGTCTCTAGCACGGCGAAAAACGCAGGTCAAGCTGGAGAAATCAACTTTAATGTAGCAGACTCTGTTGTGATCAACAAAACAAGTATAACGACTAACACCTTTGGCACGGGTGACGCGGGAAAAATCAACATCCGTGCAAATTCTTTTCGGCTTGAAGGAGTTATTCAAAGCGAGGCGCAGGAAAATAGCACAGGTCGGGGTGGAGAAATCAAGATTACCGCACGCTCTCTGGAAGTACTACAAAATCCACCAGATACAGCATATATATCTACAGCCACTAAAGGTAAAGGTGACGCTGGAAACATCAACATTACTGTTAAAGGTCCATTGACTGTAGCCGGCGGTGCAAATATAACTACCAACTCCTCTGGCGCGGGTAACGCTGGTAATTTGGAGATTGTGGCTGATACTATTAAGGTTGATAACAGTTCGCTTGAAGCTAACACGAGTGGGGGACAAGGCAACATTACCGTGAATTCTCGCGATTTAATCTTGCGCAACAACGGCAAAATCACCACTAATGCCACTGGCACGGCTGATGGAGGCAACATTAAGATTAACACTAACAACCTAGTTGTCCTGGAAAATAGCAAAATCACTGCCAATGCCCAGCTAGGTTATGGAGGGAATGTCATCATTACAACTAAAGGAGGCAGATTTCTTTCACCAGATACCGTCATCTCTGCTACTTCTGAAGCTGGTGCCCAGTTCAGTGGTACGGTGCAATTTAACACACCCGAGATTGACCCCAGCCAAGGGTTATTTGAATTATTAGAGACTGTTATCGACCCAGCAGAGCAAATAGCTCAAAATCCCTGTCTACGAGGAGGTGGCGAATTTCTCATCACCGGACGTGGTGGATTTCCAACTGATCCAAAGGAAGTCATCAGTGGTGACAATGTACGTGTGGATTTAGTCAAGCCCGTCGCCAGTAAGGTGAGTTCAACAAGTACAACTCATCATCAGCCATCTAAGCGTCCAACTGACAAACCCATAATACCAGCACGAGGATGGATATTTAATGAAAAAGGTGAGGTGGTGCTGGTCGCTTATGATCCTACCAAAACTGGTGTACAACGAGAGCCGCAAACATCTACGAGTTGTGCTGCGGCGAAATAACCCCGCGACAACCAACCTGCTTTCTACCCAATTGATACGTGTATTGCATTCATGACTTACACCTCACCCCGCCCTAACGGGCACCCCTCTCCTTACTAAGGAGAGGGGATGGGGGTGAGGTTTTTACAACTTGGTATCAAAACTGCCAGCCAAAGCGCAATACGGTTGCTGTTAGGGCCCAATGGTGGCAATTTTCAGTGTGTAGAACGACGGGATGCAACTGCGCCACTTGCGTGCGCGGTGACGACAACAGAAGTGCGGGAGGGTTTCCCGACAACAGGCAACTGGCGGAACGCGCAGCGAGACCGGAGGTCTTCCCCGAAGGGGTTTCCCCGTTGAGCGATGTGGCGTTCTCTACAATGGTTGATGCTAAATCAATTCTGTTTAATTGAACCGTATTGAGCCAAAGCAAGGATTACTGTAATCCCAACTCAAGTTCCTCATATAACTTGTAGCCTGTGTCTTTCATACCTAAAGCTTCATAAGTTTTTTGTGCAACAGTATTTTGATGCTCCACATAAAGTCTAAAACCACATATTCTTAGTTCATTTTGTTCTTTTCTAGCTTTTTCTTTCACAAACTCGTAGAGTCTTCGATAAATCCCTTGACGACGAAATTCTGGCTTAACGTAAACACTTTGTATCCACCAAAATATCCCATTTCGCCAGTCGCTCCACTCTGTTGTCACCATCAGAGAACCTGCAACTTTATTCTGATTTTCTGCAACAATATAAAAACCCAAAATCGGATTTTTCAATAACGTTTCTACACCAGCAGTGACAATTTCTATAGAGAGGTCTTTATTCTCGGTTTCAAGTGCTGTTGCTCGATTAAATTCAACCAAGACATCCAAATCATCAGATTTTGCCAAACGAATTAAAAACTTATTTTCTACCATTTTCCTTTAGATAAGTTGTGAACACAGAAGAAACCGAGACCAAAAATGTATTCACTGAAAACACAAGCTTTTTTTCTTGAAATTCTCAATTCAGAAGCTAATTTACCGGCTTAACTTGGAATTTTGTATTGCTTATTGTGTTGTCGGTGTCGGTGTGGGCGTAGATGTCGGTGAGGATGTCGGTGTGGGCGTAGATGTCGGTGTCGGTGTGGGCGTAGGTGTTGGTGTATCTGTAGGCGTGGGTTCTGTAGGCGTGGGTGAGGATGTTGGTGTCGGTATCGGTATCGGTATCGCTGTAACTGTAGGAGTAGGCGTGGATGTCGGTGAGGGTATTGGTGTGGGTGTGACTGTTTCTATAGGAGTTGGTGTAGGCGATGGAGGTGGGGCAGGATTTTCTGCGGTGATGACAAGCGTATAATTTGACGTTTTCGACCCTGTAGAAACAATACTATATTCATAAAATCCAGTTTCTGGAAGTTTAATAGATAAAGTGCGTCGTGTAGAATCTTCCAAAAATCGGAATTTTCCACTAGGGGAATACACGGAAAGTAAATTTTTAGAATTACCATCCAGCTTGACTTTCATCAATTGCTCTTCTTGAAGCTCAGCGATAAAAACTTTACCTTCTCCTGGTTTAAGGGTGCCACTCACTCTACTACTGATGGCACCTTTGTCAAAAACGATTTTCTTAAAAGCACTGCCAGCAAGGATAGCATTGAGTTTGTCAGCAACAAACCCTTGCCAGACTTGTCCAATTGGCTGCTCGATAAAATTCTTGCCGCGCTGTTCTGGAAATTGCTGCAAAAAAGCAGCATCTGCTAAATCATATAAAGAGCGACTACCAACGTTGATTTGGTTAACTTCCACTTTAGCGCGATCGCGCTCTGCTTGCGTGAAACTACCCAATTGTTTCCGTGCATTCGAACTCAATACCGCGAGCTTTTCCAGCAATTCATCTGCCATGCTGTCCCATTGTGTCCGCAGTTCAGCATCTTCTGGCTTATCTGTCAAGGTGCGGTTGCGTAAACTTGGATTTTTTTCCCAAAAAACTTGATTGACTAAGCTAGTAAAGAATTTATTGTCGATACCCAGTTGTTGACGGCGTTCATCTAATTTTCCCTTACGTTGTCGTTCTTCTAAGGAAAGTTTTGGATCATTACGCCAGAGGGATGAAGAATCAAATAATTGATTTGCTCCCCATATACCTACACCAACAGCAGTAGCCATTACTACCGCTATGGCTATGATTTTACCAGGTGTCCACCAACTTGTGGTGCGAGTGGGGGGAGGTAGGGACTGTCT
>NZ_QMEA01000098.1 GCF_012912105.1 Brasilonema sp. UFV-L1 | reverse complement strand
TGTTGTGGAACAACCTTTTTGAATCCCCTTCGTTTCAACAAGGGGGGTATGTCAAGGTTTGGTAAAAATGGTAGATTATGGTTTGTCGGGTAAGGTTGCCTTGGTTACTGGAGTCAGCCGACACATTGGAATTGGTGCAGCCATTGCTCATTCACTTGCTGCATCTGGTGCAAATGTCTTCATTACTTACTATCGACCATACGACAAGCTCATGCCTTGGGGTAGTAAACTCACTGAAGCGGAAGAAATAATTCAATCACTGAAATTGCAGGGGGTAAAAGCGGCGGGGCTTGAGGCTAATCTCTCTGAACCTTTGGTACCCAAAAACCTGTTTGATTTTGTTGAGGAAACTCTTGGTCCAGTAGATATTTTGGTCAATAACGCTGCTCATGATCAACAAGCAGATATCTACTGTTTGACAGATGAATTGCTTGATGTCCATTACGCTGTCAACGTGCGCGGTACTACACTATTGTGTGCCGAATTTGCCAAACGCCATGATGGAAGACCAGGAGGACGAATTATTAATCTGACTTCTGGTCAAAGTCTAGCACCAATGCCTGAAAACCTACCATATGCTATTACCAAAGGAGCAGTAGAGGCACTAACATTGAGTTTAAGTGCTAGCTTGGCAAGCAAAGGCATTACTGTTAATGCTGTAGATCCAGGAGCAACAGATACAGGCTGGATGAGCAACGAAATTCGTTCAATGCTTGAGAGCAAGGCACCTTTTGGTCGCGTTGGTACACCAGAAGATGCAGCACGTATAGTGTTATTTCTTGCCTCATTACAAGGGCAATGGATAACAGGGCAGATTATTCGTTCCAGAGGTGGACAAGTCTAATGATCATGAATGCTCATGATAGATAGTCTAGCCAGAGAAAATAACTTTTAAAAGTTATGACTATAATCAACAGAGTTTAATCTCAAAGGTTCAACTGTA
The DNA here is from genome assembly GCF_012912105.1 of Brasilonema sp. UFV-L1. Classification (GTDB taxonomy): domain Bacteria; phylum Cyanobacteriota; class Cyanobacteriia; order Cyanobacteriales; family Nostocaceae; genus Brasilonema. Next base: position 24,828 of record NZ_QMEA01000098.1, on the reverse strand, counting down.
GATTCTGCTACGTTTTCAAGCAACTTACAAATGTAGAATTCATTTAACTCAAGCAAAATCGAGTCACACAATCATTCAATGTAAACTTCATTTCCAAAGAGCTTCTCTATGATGTTCTGGGTTAAGTTGGAATTGGCTGACATTAACTCAAAGCCAATCAACTTACCTTGTTGTCATAGTTTTTTTTCTCAAAGACAATGCAGTTATTTTCTAGTTTTGTTTACTGTCTCTTTAGATAGACAAACCAAACGATTTTAACGATGTTTCAAAAATCTTTAGGGAGTTGCTTATAAAGTGTAACTCAGCTTTCAACCACTGTCATTTTTCCGAATATAGTCTTGTATTTCATTTGCATGAGGGTAGGTTAAGTACTTGGTTATTTACAGTACAAGGCTTGTATGCTGTAATGCATTATTTTTCATCTGGATACTCGGCAAAATAATTTTTTGAATAGAGAAAAACAGATAACGGTTTTTGAAAAGCCTTTTTAACTGAATCCAATTACGCCTAACTCGCTTTTTTACTTTGTATATGCAAACAATTTCAACTCATGAGCAATACCATGTCAAGAGTGAGTGATCAATCAAGCGTAAAAGAGCAGTTTCTTGAAAATGATAAACCACAAATTTGGTGGTTAATTGCTGTAACTTTGCCAGTCATAGTTGCTACTGGAGTCTTAAGCATAGCTAAAATGGAGCAATTGAAAAAGTTTGATATGCCTGTATCCAGTGCGCCGATTACAAGTATCAATGCTGTAGGACGTTTGGAACCTCAAGGTGAAGTTTTTAAACTGTCTGCTCCAGCAGGAGTACAAGGAACTTCGCGAGTAGAACAAGTTTTTGTAACAGAAGGAGAGCAAGTCAAAAAAAATCAAATCATTGCTGTTTTGGATAACTTTCCCAGCAGCCAAGCCGCAATGGACGAGGCTAAAGCAAAACTGCAAGAAGCTCGCGCTAATTTAGAAAATGTTAAAGCAGGTTCACCAAGAGACATTCAGGCTCAAAAAGCCGTCATTGCTCGCTTGGAAGCACAATTACGTGGGGAACTAGATGCTCAACAAGCGGCGATCGCTCGTTTGCAAGCAGAATTAGGAGGAGAAAAAACTGCTCTACAAGCTACAATTAATCGCATCCAAGCCGAACTCGAAGGGCAAAGGGAAGCCTTCAGAGCAACAGTTTCTCGTATCCGCGCTGAACAACGTAATGCTGAAGTCGATGCTCAACGTTATGAGATGTTATACACTGAAGGCGCTATTTCCCAGCAGGAACGCAATCGAAGACAATTAACTGCTCAAACTTCAACTCAACAACTTGCTGAAGCTCAAGCAAACCAAAAGCAAACGCTTGCAACTTTACGACAGCAACTTGCTGAAGCTAGAGCTAACCAAGTCAAAACAATCGCAACTTTGCAACAGCAACTGGTTGAAGCTAGGGTAAACCGGAATAAAATTCTCGCGACTTTGCAAAGACAAATTGAAGAAGAAAAAGCCAAATTTAACAGACTAAAAGAAGTTCGTCCGATTGATTTACTAGTTGCACAAGCACAAGTTAGCAATGCAGTTGCGGCGATGAGAAAAGCACAAGCTCAATTGAATTTGAGCTATATCAAAGCACCAATCTCTGGTGAGATTATTAAGATTCATACTAAAGCCGGAGAAAGCATAAGTTCAAATGGTATTGCTGAAATTGGACGAACTGAGCAGATGATTATTATCGCTGAAGTTCCTGAAGATGGTATTAGTAAAGTGCGCCTTGGTCAACGAGCTGTCATAACCAGTGATAATGGAGCTTTTAGCGGAGAATTACAAGGAATTGTTGCTGAAATTGGTAGAAAAATTGGCAAAAAAGATGTGTTGAATACAGACCCAGCAGCAGATGTCGATGCTAGAGTTGTGGAAGTGAAAATTACCCTGACTCCACAAGATAGTAAAAAAGTGGCAGGTTTGACTTACGCTAAAGTCATTGTTGACATTAATCTTTAAAACATCAATTGTTGATGAGCACATGACTCATAACTGAGGATAATCATCATGAAAAAGATTCCTCTAGCTTGGTTACAACTGAAACGAGAAAAAACTCGTTTAGCTGTGGCTCTGGCAGGGATTGCCTTTGCTGATATTTTAATGTTTATGCAGCTTGGTTTTCGGGATTCTCTGTATTATAGTAACGTTCGATTTCATACCAGTTTACAAGGTGACATTGTTTTAATCAACAATCAATCTAATGCTTTGCTTTCGATGAAAACTTTTTCTCAAAGGCGTTTGTACAAAGCTTTAGATGTAGACACAGTGCAAAGTGTGCATCCAATTTATCTAGACTACACTGCCTGGAAAAATCCTTTCACGGGTCGTTCTCGTAATCTCTTAGTAATTGGTATTAACCCAGCAGTTAACATCTTAGATTTACCTGGAGTTCAGGAAAATTTAGATAAAACTAAACTGCCAGATGTTGTTTTATATGACCGTTCTTCTAGACAAGAATATGGACCGATTGCTGCTGAGTTTGAACAAGGAAAAACTGTAGCAGCAGAAGTCAATAATCGAAAAATGAAAGTGGGGGGACTATTTACTCTAGGTGCCTCATTTGGAGCGGATGGAAATTTAGTGACAAGTGATGTCAATTTTTTGCGAATATTCCAAAATCGTCATCACCTAGGATTAATTCATATCGGTTTGATAAGATTAAAACCAGGAGCAGACGCAAAAACTGTTGCTCAAGTTTTGACAAACTATTTACCTAAAGATATTAGAGTTTTTACTAAGCAAGAGTTTATTGATTATGAAAGATACTACTGGGAAAGTGGTACAGCAATTGGTTTTATTTTTACTTTAGGTACAATCATGGGTTTTATTGTAGGAACTGTGATTGTCTATCAAATACTTTACACTGAAGTGGCAGACCATTTAGCTGAGTATGCAACCCTCAAGGCAATAGGCTATACACAAAACTATTTGTTGATGGTTATTTTACAAGAAGCTATTATTTTAGCAATTTTAGGATATATTCCAGGATTTGCGATAACTATGTTTTTATATAATAGAGCCAGAGATGCAACACTCTTACCAGTTTTTATGAGCTTGGGACGAGGCGTAATGGTATTCATTTTGACTATTGTTATGTGCTTTATCTCTGGTACTATTGCTATGAGAAAATTGCGTTCTGCCGATCCAGCAGATATTTTCTAAAAAAGATTGCCAATCCTAAGCTTAATTCTAAAAATGCTGAAGAAAGAGCCTGTTATTTCCATCAAACACCTGAATCATTATTATGGTAAAGGTACACTAAAAAGACAAATTCTATTTGATATTAATTTAGAGATTTATCCTGGTGAAATAATCATTATGACTGGTCCTTCTGGTTCAGGAAAGACAACATTACTGAGCTTGATTGGTGGTTTGCGGTCTGTGCAAGAAGGAAGCTTACAATTTTTAGGTATAGAGTTATATAGAGCGAGTCAGAATAAATTAGTTAATATTCGACGAAAGATTGGTTACATTTTCCAGGCTCATAACTTGTTAGAGTTTTTAACTGCTAGGCAAAATGTGCAGATGGCGGTAGAACTGAATAAATATATTTCTCAACAACAAGCGATTGCGAAATCAGAAGCAATATTGAAGGCAGTGGGTTTAGAAAAACGAATTGATTATTATCCAGAAAATCTTTCTGGAGGACAAAAACAAAGGATTGCGATCGCCCGCGCTTTAGTCAATAGTCCACCATTAGTACTAGCAGATGAACCGACAGCGGCTTTAGACAAACAATCAGGGCGCGATGTTGTGGAATTGATGCAGCACCTAGCCAAAGAACAAGGAACATCTATATTACTAGTCACTCACGACAACCGGATTTTGGATATAGCTGATCGCATTGTGGAGATGGAAGATGGTATCCTAGCTCGTGATTCACAACTTGACACTCTTAGACCTTAAAGATGTAAAGTTTAGGCAAGCTAAGAAACCGAAATCCTGATATGTACAAACTCTTGCCTTTGTCCGAGGTTTCATCGACTCAATGTTTGAGTCATGTTCGTCTGATTGCTACAGATATGGATGGTACCCTGACTAGGAAGGGAAAATTTACCAGTACACTGTTACAAAGTTTGCAAGATTTAGCAACTGCTGGTATTAAAGTCGTGATTATTACCGGACGAAGTGCTGGTTGGGTGAGTGGTTTAGCATATTATCTACCCATTGTTGGTGCTGTGGCTGAAAACGGTGGCTTATTTTTTTCTGGTGGAAGCGAGAAACCAGTTGCTTTAACACCTATTCCTGACTTGATAGCACATCGTCAAAACTTGGCATCAGCTTTTCAACAATTACAAACTGAATTTCCGCACATCCAAGAATCTGCAGATAATCGTTTTCGCGTGACTGATTGGACATTTGACGTCCAATCTTTAAGCACAGATAACCTTAAAATCCTAAATCATCTCTGTCAGCAAATGGGTTGGGGTTTCACCTACAGCAACGTGCAGTGTCACATCAAACCTCTGGAACAAGACAAAGCAAATGGGTTATCACAGGTGTTGCGAGAATATTTCCCTCAATACACTCCACAACAGGTTATCACTGTTGGCGATAGTCCCAACGATGAAAGTTTATTTGATGAGCGTTATTTTCCAATCTCTGTCGGTGTCGCAAATGTACTGGAGTATGCAAATCAACTTCAGCATCAGCCTGTGTATATCACTTCTGCTGCTGAAGGTGAGGGTTTTTGTGAATTGGCGCGAATGATTCTAAGTTCAACGTAACAGAAGAAATCAAAAAGTACTCATAATTGCGTAACAATTCAGGAGCCAGAATCCAGAAATCAGAATAGTAAAAGAATCAGGACAACATTTGATGAAATGAATAGACCTCTTGCAAAAGTCCAAAAGTTGGGGATGTCATTCTGAACGAAACGTAGTGCAGTGTTAGCGAAGCGTGTCCGTTAGCGCAGCGTGCCCGCAGGGCATAGGACATAGAATCTCGCGAGATGTTTCGCTCCGCTCAACATGACATTTTAAGTATTTATGCAAGAGGTCTAATATAGCAATCATAAGAAATTCCTTATAAATTATGACCTCTGATTCAAGAAGTGCAGCAATTCTTACATAATTGCTTATACCAACTCTGGAGTAAATATGCACTTAATAAATTACTCCTTTAGCGCCACCAGACTTCCATTTTCTTCCTTTGTGTCCTTTGCGTTCTTTGCGGTTCGTTTAATAAATATTAAGTGCATCTTCATTGAGAATTAGTATTATAACTTCTTGTAATAAGGACGATACGGGTAACATGCAAAGCCAGCACGATTGTAAAAAGTAGAGAGCCAGGGCTTTTCGTCAGAAACATCACCACTTAGAGTTTTTGCTCCAAAACTTATGGCTTTCTGCGCTAAAAGCTCTAAAACCGATGTTCCCCAGCCCTTACCACGTTTTTCAGGCATAATGTAGATTTCATCAATCGTTGCTTGAACACCACCAAACTCGAAACTAAAAGTAAAAGTTAAAACTGCATAGCCAACAATATATGAATTGGCGACGATTAACCAAATTTTTACGAGTTGAGGAGAAGAAAATGCAGCGCTTATTCTCTCTCTGTAAGCTTCTCGATTAAAATCAATGCTCTCTTCTTGATTGAAACCAGCCATGAACTCAAGTAGCAGTGAGGTATCCTGGCTTGAAGCTTCTCTAAGTTTTAGATCGTTGTGCTGAGGCAAAAATTCATCCTTTGTTGATTAATTTCTGATTGTTGACAATAGGTGAACTTTTAGTGAGGGAGTTATACCCGCACTAAAAGTTAAACAGGCTAATTCCTCAACGCCCGCAAGAAACGTTGTAAACCCTTAAACAAATTCGGCTTCACAGGTGAAACACCTTGTGCGCCTGACGTCAGCTGTGCTTTAGCTAAGATTAAATCCAACTCGTCACCAGATGGCTTTTGTGGGAATTCAGCAATCTTTTGATACTCGTCCTCTTTTTCTAGCCAAACTTCCCACAGTTTAGGATAACAGCGAAATACGGCGGTTTCATTATCTATGGGGCGCAGGTAGTAGCAACGTTCAATTGTATTGACGAAACGCTCACGTAATTGACGCGCTGCATAACCAATACCCACTGCTCCTAAATCTTCCAAACGAGGGTTTAAGATGACGAGTGGGCGATCGCCTACTAATTGAGCTATCTTTTCTACTTCTATGACTTCCACGACTGTGGGAGCAATCAGAAAGAAAATTTCATCTTCTGGTTCTATCTTCTGCTCCAAAGATAATTTCCCCGTGCCAATATCAAGAATCTTAAATGGTACATCTGCCCAGTCACGCACAGCAAGTGCAGCACCACCCGCATCTGGAAAGAAAACCTTCAGGCGAGAACCGTATTCTTCAAAAACTGGCAGAAATTGCTCTGCTATAAGTATAGGTTTGAGTTCTGGAATGAGGATTTCAATTTGTAAGCGCTTATAACCTTCTGCAAGTGCTGCTTTGGTTGCTTCACCAGCTTGAGCAATTGCATCTTCTAGAGTCTTTGGAAATTCAGTCATTTTAAAAACTTTTAGAATTTGGATTTCAATTAATGACTAACAACCAATTCTACAGGTGAGAGTCGCTGCAAAACCTGCCTGAATACCATCGCCACCCAATCCACATCAGCTTCTGTTGTTTCACGCCCTAATGTCATACGGATAGCTCCCAAAGCTGCGTTTTCTGGATAGCCCATTGCTAATAGTATGGGACTAGGGCTGAGTTTACCACTATGACAAGCCGCACCAGCACTGATACCAATTCCTGCTAGATTCATTTGTCGCACGAGAGTTTTACCGCTGAGTTTTTCTCCATCAGCGTATTCTAAGCAAAAACTGACATGATGCGGTAGGCGGTGCGAGTCACCTGTGGGGAGCAAACCAGGAATGTCATTTAATTGGGAAAATAGGCGATCGCGTAACTTTATCAATCGAGGTGTTTCTGTTGGCATTTCTTGAACTGCCAATTCTGCTGCTATCCCAAATCCTGCAATCATAGGTACTGCTTGTGTTCCAGAACGCAGTCGCTTTTCTTGCCCTCCACCACTCAGTAAAGGAATCAACTCTACGCCAGGACGTACATACAATGCCCCAGCACCTTGGGGACCATAAATTTTGTGACTTGAAATGCTCAGTAAATCTACTGATAAATTTTTCACATATATGGGCAAGCGTCCTGCCACTTGTACAGCATCCGTATGGAACAAAACACCTGCGCTACGGGTAATCTTTCCGAGTTCTTCAATCGGTTGTAATGTTCCAACTTCACTTTGACCGTAAATAATCGATACCAACACGGTATCATCTTGTAACGCTGCTTTTAAATCGTGAGGGTTTACTCTTCCTTTTGCATCCACCCGCAAGCGAGTCACTTGCCAACCCCATGACTCTAATAACCTTACTGGTTCAGCAACAGCGGAATGCTCAACATTAGAAATAATCATGTGTTGAGGTTTAGTATACAAATGGGCAACTCCCATAATCGCCAGATTGTCTGCTTCAGTGCCACCAGAAGTAAAGATAATAGATTCAGGATCAGCTGCGTTGATTAAACTTGCTACTTGCATTCTTGCTTGTTCCACAACTGTTGCTGCCCGTTGTCCCCATTCATGTAAGCTAGAGGGGTTACCCCAATATTGGTTGAAGACTGCTTGCATAGCAGCTATTGCTTCTGGGCGAGTGGGAGTCGTTGCGCTGTAATCTAAATAAATTTGCATAACCAAATTCGCATAACCTGTGAGATGAGAATACGCTGGGCAATGGGTTATTTTTATCAGGACTTACGCAAAATAATGAAAAAATAAACCGCATTAACGTTTGCGCAGCGCCCCCTTAGGGGCTAGCGTGTCCGTTAGCGCAGCGTGCCCGCAGGGCATAGGACATAGGACGCATTAGCGTAGCGTGCCCGCAGGGCATAGAGCACGAAGTTAAGAGAGTTTAAAAGGGTTTTTGCGTAAGTCCTATTTATTTTCAGACTATATAGTTAATCTGCTAAAGACTTACAACTTTTTAGATACTTATCTATACATATGTAGGTGGATATTTTGCACTGCTTGTAAAGCTATTTTTCTACTTCAACCAGGACACCAAAAGGACAAATTCTATATGCTGTTATTAAGCAGCTAATTGAAAGCAAAGACTTGCCTTTCGTGCAATTACTGAAAGAAATTGTGCTTAAAACAATTAACTTCCGTAATCCCCGTATTGTTGTGACATTTTTTTAAAAGAATACTGATAAAAGAGATAACTTCAGTTTTTTAGCTGGGTCAAATTTACGCGCCACACTTCCTTATTGTTTCATGAAAACCTTACTATATGTTATCACTTCTGAAAAACGAAATCTTAAACTTTTTAGAAGAGCAATCTTTCTATTATTACTCTTAATCGGCGGGATTGTTTTAGTTAACATCTTCAAACCTGCATCAAATACAAAACTTCTCCAAGCTTTACCTCAAGACCCTGCTGTTAAAGTCTATTTTAATCACAATCCAGTGTCTTCCTACGAAGACCCATACCGCCACTTTACTCGAAAGGGAGACAACTTAGAGCAACAAATTATGGATGGGATTAACCAAGCAAACTCAACTGTGGATTTAGCAGTCATGGAGTTTCGGCTTCCCAAAGTTGCTGAAGCACTCACTCTTGCTCACAAGCGGGGAGTTAAAGTTAGATTACTTATAGATAACAAGTACAACAAAACTTTAGATAAATACACACAAGAAGAAATTGCACGGATGAATCGGCATGATAAGCACGCGTATGAAGAATTAAAACGATATCCTGCTGATGCTTTAGCGATGTTGCGTTCACATGGAATTGAGATCAAAGACGACACATCTAACGGTGCAACCCAAGGTAGTGGACTTATGCATCATAAATTTGTCGTCATAGATGGAAAGACAACGATTATATCTAGTGGTAACTTAACGACATCAGATCTGCACGGAGATTTTGGAAATTTTGAAAGTCGTGGTAATCCCAACAATATGGTTGTTGTCCCTGATAATCCTCAAGTTGCCAAGATTTTTACTCATGAATTTAACTATATGTGGCAGGGATTATTTAAATCCCATAAGCCAAAAAGATATCCTGTCACAATTCCAGTTGGCTTAGGAACTATCACCGTCAATTTTTCGCCAGCGAGCAAAAAAGATGATATTGCAACAACCAGTAATGGAATCATTGCCTCTTATTTACAGCAAACCAAAAAGAGTGTACATATAGCGGTATTTGTTTATTCAGACCAAAAGATTAGCGACACTCTTGGTAGTGTACATGACCAAGGTGTTAAAGATATAAAAGTTCTCATAGATCCGGATTTCTTTAGACAAGCTTACTCAAAAGCATACGATGCAATGGGTGTTTGCCCTCGTCCAGGTAAAAAACGTAGCTTAATCAAAGTCAAACCTTGGAAGAATCCAATCACCAGTGTTGGTTTTCCTACAGGCTTCATGGGCGATCGCGGTGTTCATAGTAAAATGGCAATCTTGGATGAAGTGTTAGTCATCACTGGTAGTCATAACTGGTCTAATTCAGGAAATTATTCAAATGATGAAACCTTGATGTTTATCCAGAACCCTACCGTCGCCGCACATTATGAGCGAGAATTTAGTCGGCTTTATCAAACAGCACAATTGGGGTTGAAAACTCTCTCATCAGCCCAAAAGTGCAAATGAACAAAGCTTACGGGTGTAGGAGTGTAGGAGTGTGAGGGGAAAGAAAGACTGATTTGTGAACTCTTGTCCACCAGAATCGTTAAAAAATTGTTACATTTTTTGTGGATAGAAGATTAAATGATTATTTCTCGCTCCTACCATGTCCAACAGCGTTTTACCTAAAGACGATTTAAACCAAGCAGTAACATCCCAAGGCAGAGTCGCACAAGACCTTCCTGCTGGTGGACTAGCTCCAGAGCGCTTTGATTGGCAAGAAGTTTGGTATCCTGTTTCTTACATTGAAGACTTAGATAAGTCTCAGCTAACTCGGTTCACCTTGCTAGAGCAAGATATTGTCTTGTGGTGGGACAAAAATGAACAGACGTGGCGAGCGTTTGTAGACAAATGCCCGCACCGTTTAGCACCACTATCAGAAGGTAGAATTAATGAGTCTGGACAACTCGAATGTCCTTATCATGGTTGGGCTTTTTTAGGAACAGGTGAGTGTTCGCGCATTCCCCAACAAGGAGAAGAAGGAAAAGCAGAAATTTCAGGGCGAGCATGTGCGACAATACTTGCAACCACAGTTCGTCAAGGACTATTGTTTGTTTATCCTGGTCAAGTAGAGAATGCCCCTCATACTAAAGTTCCCATCGTTGATCCTCTCGAAGAAGATCCAAATGGCTGGATTTGCCTCAACACCTTTCGAGACTTACCCTATGATGCTTTAACGTTGATGGAAAACGTCCTCGACGCCAGTCATATTCCTTACACACATCACCGTACTGTCGGCAATCGAGCGAACGTGGCACCTGTGGAATTAGAAGTTGTAGAATCAGGGAAGTGGGGATTTAAAGGAACTTGGGCAGAAGGTCCTCGTAAAGGAACTCTAGGACGACAGGATACAACTTTTATCGCTCCTGGATTAATGTGGCACGACCTAACCTCCAAACAGTATGGTCGGACACTCACAGTAGTCTACGCAACACCCATTCGTAAGGGAGAATGTCGGTTATTTGCCCGCTTTCCCTTCAAATTCTCTTCAAAATTACCAGGGTTGTTTATCAAATTGACTCCGCGTTGGTACTCACACCTTGGTCAAAATAGCGTCCTCGAAGACGACCAGATTTTCTTACATTATCAAGAACGGTATCTCGAACAACTCGGTGGGAGTGCCAACTTTACCAAAGCGTTTTACTTGCCAACTAAAGCCGACGTTTTCGTATTTCAGTTGCGTTTCTGGGTGAACCAATATAGTGCTGATCCATTTGAGGGAAAGACTTTGCCACCTGCATTACCCAAGGAAGTTCTACTAGACAGGTATCATTCTCACACGAAAAAATGCGCCAGTTGTCGCACTGCCTTAACTAATCTGCAACGATTGAGGATGGGAGTAGCTGTGGTATCAGCGCTGGTTTGGGGACTGCTTCCCTTATTGGTATTAATTCAGAATCAGACATCTCTCATCACTGTAACCATTTCAACCTTAGCTGCTTTAACTGGTGCTTTGATTTGGTTCGGTTTGGGCAACTTGGAGAGACAATTTTACCAAGGACGAGAAGTCCCACCCAGAAATTTGCCTGAGAAAAACCAGAAAAATTTTCGTCAAAATCAGTGAAGAAGGCAGGGAATTTCAGTCTTTGTAGCAATAACTAACATCTATGTCAGACTTAACTCACAAGCAGCATAAGTTGAGGAAAAACTATGAGCAATCATTATCAGATCATGTCATTTGCAACGACTGTGCTTTCCATGTCAAGAAAGAGAAAGTCATAGAGTGCATTCATCCTGATAGATATGAGGTAAATTGTGCTAGTGTAATTTTTTGCAATTCATTCCAATCAGCAGAAGAAATTGACAGTCCTTGTGTGTCCTTTGGTAAGGATGAGAAATAGCAACTGTCCTTGCAAGAAACACTCGCCATTTTAATGTTAAGTTTTTAATGTTAAGTTGAAAAATATAGTCCTGATGACAGAACAATAATTACAAACAAATGAAAAACCTTGAGGGTAAAGTAACATTAGTCACAGGAGCTACACGAGGTCTTGGTAAGGGAATTGCGATCGGACTAGGTGAAGCAGGTGCAACTGTGTATATCACAGGACGCAGCCTCAACAAATCTAATACCAGTGACGAGATCTCAGGTAGTCTGAATGATACCCAATCAGCCATTGAGGAAGTTGGTGGTGTATGCATTCCTGTTCAGGTAGATCACAGCGACTCAGAACAAGTGCGTTTGCTATTTGAGCGCATCCAAGACGAGCAAAATGGACGGCTTGACTTACTCGTAAATAATGCTTTCTCAGGAGTCCAGGCTTTAAGAGACGCTTATGGGAAACCTTTTTGGGATTCTGAACCGAGTCTTTGGGATGCTAACAACAATGTTGGTCTCCGTAGTCACTATGTTGCAAGTATTTTTGCTGCTCGGATGATGACAAAGCGTAACTCTGGACTCATTTGTACTATTTCCTCATGGGGTGGTATGTCCTATATCTTCAATACAGCATACGGTGCGGGCAAAGCAGCTTGTGATAGATTAGCAGCTGATATGGCGGTTGAGCTCAAGCCCCATAACGTCGCTTCTATTTCAATTTGGCCAGGTATTGTTGGTACTGAACACATAGAGCGTATAGCTTCTGAAATGGATGAAAAAGATACAACGCAAAAGAATTTTTCATTTTTTACTGAGCGCTACAACTGGGAAACTCCCCTATTAACAGGACGGGTTATTGCTCAACTTGCTGGCGATGCAAATGTGATGCATCATACAGGACGTGTGCAGATTGTTGCGGAACTAGCTCAGAAATATGGGCTTGTAGATAGGAATGGAGAACGTCCTGTATCACTACGTTCTCTGCGCTTTCTGCTACCGTTTGCATTACCTGTATTGAGAAAGTACTCGTGGTTAATACCCGATATTAAAGTGCCGTGGTCACTTCTACTATTGAGCGCCCTCAGTTCGCCAAAAATTTAGTCAGTCTGAGGGTATCAGTCAACACTACCTTAGGCAGAATCTTGCCTAAGCTTGGGGCGATAAGCAAAGCCTGCTTCCAAAGGCAGATCGCACTGAGGGGTGAGCCCCCCTGGTACAAATTATTTATTTGATATATAAAAGCATACATCAGGGTGCATGAATCCAATTCTTGAGTGAGTTTCACTCTTCGTTTTGGTTTTTCGGTTTTTAAATATCACTCTTCTTATATGAAGAGCCATTAATTTATCTCGAATCGCGTCTGGCTAAGGCGTGAATGCTTTCTGTTAGCGCAGCGGCGCGTTAGCGCGGGATAGCCGCTTCCATGCCCCCGTTGAAGAAAGAAGTAAAGTCTAGGTTTGTCTAGGTTTTATGTAGCAGAACTAAACTCATTGAGTAATGACTTAAAAAAGTGTTTGCTCATTTTTTCCAGCCGGGTACCTAGACATGCTTTTTAGTACTTTGGCGACAATGTAAATTGCCAACATTGCCTGTGTAATGTTGGCAATTGTTTGTTTTTGGGTACCCAAGTATCCCCAATTTCAAGCAATCTAAGAGTGAGCAGGTTTAGTGAAGCTTTGGGGCAACAAAAGAAAGTCATCAGAAAATTGGGTACCAGATGGATAAACCAGTCGCACACTCGTCATTTGGACTCCTGGGGATTGATACTGACTCATCCCTATTCAAAACAAAACAAAGTAGTTAAAGTGCTAAGTTTTCATAGATGAAAGCGACCCCACCTGTGGAAAAATTTTACTTATGGTCGTCGAATCTGTTCAATCATCGTCATCATCGTCATCGTCATCATCGTCATCATCGTCATCATCGTCATCATCGTCATGCCTATCAAATGACGACGATGGTGGCGTAGACAATGTAGTTGGTTGTATTGTTGGTGAAAGTGAAGGTATAAGAGAAGTCTTGCGCAACACTAATGCCATTACAGTAAAAACTATGCTAAAAGCTGCTGCCGCAGCTAAAACTGTGGCTTTAATTTTTTTGTGCCCGTTTCTATCTTGAGGTTTCATGCTATAGCGGCAAACGCCTTGTTTAGCGCGATTTTTGTGATTTTGGGTAACCTTATTTTATATTCACAATAGGTGTCATATGCCAAAAAGCAAGCTTGCGCAAAATCTCAACAAAACTGATGCGACGCCGACTCCTCAACCACAACCTGAAACGGATGTACTAGCAACGCAGATAGCCGATGTGGAATCAAAAATTATTAACCTAAAATCCGAAATCAACCATCTCGAACAACAACTTGAGGAAAGTTCTGAGGCTCTAATTCTCCTCAAAGACTCACCAAAGTGGGATGTGCCATCGGGTCAGTTTGACTTGTTCGACCAAATACAACAGACTCTTGCTCAGTCTCAGAGTGAAGAACAGCGAATTGAAAAGCTTCAAGCTATGAAGACAGCAGTGGAGCTAAATTCGCTAATTTTAACACAAAAGCGTCAGCAACTGACCTCTGCAGAACAGCAATTATTGGAGCTAGAAGAAGAACAGGATTGGCAGATGAACTATGAGCCTTTTGTCCCACTCTACAGTGATTCGTACCAATTTCCACCTCATCAGCAATCAAAAATTAACCAACTAGAGGCGTATCTGCGAGACGACTATAGCAAATTTCACGACCTCAAAGAAGTATCCACATGGGAGCCTCAGAAGATAAAACGCTGGGAAGATTATAAACCTGAGTACACTCCGGTGAGGGATGTGCTCGTGAATTATCGAGATAATATCATTCCCAAACGAGAACGAGAATTAACGGATGCACGACGCGTTGATCAAGCAGATTTTCGCAAATTCATTAAAGCACGTACTAATATCGAAAAACCGTTGCAAGATCTCTTGGAAGCGCAGCGGCAGTATTTTGAGGTGATGCAGAAATTTCTTGAACAAGCACAAAAGTACGGTGATGTGCTGGGGCTGAATCTGCAACGGCTCAAAGAGCATCAACTGCCAGTTGTTCAAGTTAAAGCTGCGCGGGCAGAGATTGCGTACACTCCAGTGAGCAATCTCCCTTTCGGATATGATATCATGTCCGGCTAATTACTTACGATATGTCCGCAGCGAGTGGAACGAAGTGAAACGTAGACCCCGGAGGGGGCTTCCCGCAGGGTAGCAATCTCAAGCACTTGCGATTGCTTCACTACGCTGGCGCTTCGTATGTCCTATGCCTGCGGCACGCTAAGAGCGAACGGACACGCTACGCTAACGCTGCGGACAACTATTCAATCGGACATGATATGAGTAGATTTGATGAGCAAACTGTCGGATCGATCCGACAGTTATCAAGCCTATGCCAAAAGTATGGGATCAAAATCATATAAATTTTGTATCTCTACTCGTGGAAAGAGGAAAATCTTATCTTGAAATTCTTAGGATGAACACAACATAAGTCATCGAAAGCAAGCGGAGTGGAGCTATGCCTGTTAACAATGCAGACAATCAATCACCTCAAGAACAAAAAAACCAGTTACAAGATCCAGCAAGCAATACAGACAATCAATCACCTCAAGAAATAAAAAACCAACAGCGAGACCCTGCTAGCAACGTAGACGACAAATTACCTCAAGAATTAAAAGACCAATTGCAAGAACTTCCTCAAGAAGGAAAGCAGATTTTTCTTGCAGCATTTAATGCAGCTAAAAGCGATGGTATTAGTGAACAAGGTGCCCGTCAAGTTGCTTGGAATAGTGTTAAGAACCAGTACGAACAAGGTTCTGATGATAAATGGTATGCTAGGGGCGAAGTAACTGCTCAACACAACAAAGCTATCACTTCTGGCGGTAACTAAGTTCTTTCTTTCTAGATTTGATATTCAGGCGGTTTGTGTTAAAGACAAACCGTCTTTTGTGTTTTTACAAATCAAAAATACAAAAAGATGTTTAATAATCCTGAGTATGCAAGTAAAAAAAGACGAAATTTCTATTCGTCAGATGCGAGACGATATACAAGATTATGAATTAATGGCAAAATGGCTCACTGATGAAAAAGTCTTGAAATATTACGAAGGGAGAGATAATCCTTTTCCTTTAGACAGAATTATCGAATTTTATCAGCCTATGGTCAGGGGAGATGATTCGGTTGTTTCCTGCTTGTTTTACTATCAAAATACTCCCATCGGTTATTTGCAGTATTACGCCCTTAACGACTTACCTAAGACAGACAGGCAAATGTATTGTCTGGAAGAAACTGACAATGTTTATGGAATGGATTTATTTATAGGAGAAACTCAATATTGCAACCAGGGAATTGGTACAAAAGTGGTTTCCTTGGCTGTAGAGTATATTTTTGAACAACTGCAAGCTGCTAAAGTTGTCATCGATCCACAGGTGTGGAACACTCGTGCGATCCGCTGCTACGAAAAATGTGGTTTCGTCAAGGTAAAAATATTGCCCGAACACGAACTACAAGAAGGAAAATACTGGGATTGCTGGTTGATGGCAACAGACCACAAGAAATCAGTACACTGAAAGAAATTACCCCGCTGGGATTGACCTTCCCATAGACCGATGACTCAACAACCTGCTAGAATCTGTATCCTTGGTGGAGGCTTTGGTGGTCTTCACACTGCTCTACGCTTGAGCCAGCTTCCTTGGGAACCTTCGCAAAAACCCGAAATTGTTCTGGTGGATTACAGCGATCGCTTTGTTTTCTCCCCCCTTCTGTACGAACTCCTCACTGGGGAATTGCAAACCTGGGAAATTGCCCCACCTTATCAAGAACTTTTAAGCAACACAGGTATACGTTTTTGTCAAGGTTTTGTATCGGGAATTGACATAGACGAGCGGAAGGTTCATTTACAGGATGGACCAGAAATTTCCTATGATCAACTGGTATTAGCGCTAGGTGGTGAAACACCTTTGGATATTGTCCCTGGAGCAACATCTTACGCTTATCCGTTTCGGACTGTTGCAGATGCATATCGTTTGGAAGAACGCCTGCGAGTGTTAGAAGAATCGGATGCAGATAAAATCAGGGTAGCTATTGTTGGTGGGGGTTACAGTGGTGTAGAGTTAGCTTGCAAACTAGCAGACAGACTTGGGCAAAGAGGAAGATTTCGGGTGATTGAAATCTCTGACCAAATTTTGCGAACTTCCCCAGACTTCAACAGAGAAGCAGCCAGCAAAGCAATAGATGCACGAGGTATCTTTCTGGATTTAGAAACGAAGGTAGAGTCAATCGCTCAAGACAGCATTTCATTAGAATATAAAAATCAAATAGACACGATTCCTGTGGATTTGGTCATTTGGACAGTAGGAACGCGGGTATCGCCTGTCGTACGAAACCTTCCTGTTAAACAAAACCAACGTGGTCAAATTAGCACCAAATCAACTCTCCAAGTCCATGAACATCCTGAAATTTTTGCCTTGGGAGACTTAGCAGATTGTCTTGATGCTGAAGGTAAACAAGTTCCTGCAACAGCACAGGCTGCTTTCCAACAAGCAGATTATGCAGCTTGGAACATTTGGGCAAGTTTGACAAATCGTCCTTTGCTTCCCTTCCGCTATCAGTTCTTAGGTGAGATGATGGCATTGGGGATAGACAGTGCTACCCTCACTGGTTTAGGCTTCAAACTAGAAGGCTCGTTAGCATATGTAGCGCGTCGTCTTGCCTATCTTTATCGACTGCCAACCTTAGAACACAAACTCAAAGTTGGTTTTAACTGGCTTGCTCGTCCTCTTATAGAGACACTTTACAAATAAAATTCAGCACTCATGAGTGCTGCATCCTGAGTGATACCAATTCTGTATAAAGATGCGCCCAAATACTATGAGGAACAAACCACAAAGGACGCAAAGGACACAAAGAAAGAAAGAAGAAGTCAAGAAAATTTGGCGCAGCCTCACAAAGAAATGGTATGAGGAGTCAATCCTTCATGGATAAATCCTGGAGATTGAACGAGAAAAAAGCTTTTTTCTTGTTTAGATCTCTTTTGTGAGTGCTAAATACTGCGCAGAATTGAAAATAAAAAATTACATCATCAACAGACACGACTGTTTTAGTTAGTGCTGACAAATTAACAGCTAATAGCTAGTAACTGAATAATATATGAACTATGAACGAAAAACCGCAAGTTATTTTTTTAGATGCTGTTGGCACACTTTTTGGGGTGAAAGGCAGTGTGGGAGAAATCTACAGTCAGATAGCGCAGGAGTTTGGAGTCGAAGTTTCATCGAAAATTTTAAACGAAACATTCATACAGAGTTTTAAAGCTGCGCCATCACCTGTATTTCCAGATGCTGAGGAACAAGACATTCCCCAGCGTGAGTTTGATTGGTGGCTTGGCATTGCTCAAAACACTTTTAAACAAGCAGGCGTTATCGATAAATTTTCTGATTTTTCGACTTTTTTTAGTGAACTCTACATTCACTTTGGTACTGCTAATCCGTGGTTTATCTATCCCGATGTTCTGCCAGCTTTAGTCAACTGGCGGCGGATGGGAATTGAACTGGGAATACTGTCGAATTTTGATTCTCGTATTTACTCAGTCTTACAAAGCTTGGAACTCAGAGAGTTTTTTAAGTCTATCACTATTTGCACTCAAGCTGGTGCTGCTAAACCCGATAGCAAAATCTTTGCGATCGCTTTGGAAAAACATAACTGTTCACCAGAGGCAGCATGGCACATTGGTGATAGTGTGACAGAAGATTATCACGGAGCTAAAGCAGCCGGACTCAGAGGCATTTGGATCAATCGTCAGAATGAGTTAAATCAGTATACAGTACGCAGTGAACAGTTATCAAAATAAACAGCTTTGTTTATCTGATAACTGAGATATATTGCTTTATGCAATTTGCCTTGCTTCATCTTCTAGTAGACGAATGAGGTTTTCATCCCTTTTTTCTGTGGCTACTAGCAGGCGATGTTCTAAATTACGACGGATATTGGTGAGATGAGTTTTGGCTAACTCTCCACCTTTTTTTTCAGGCTGTCCAACTTCTGGTTGCCTAACTTGTGCAGCTTTGACTGTATCGCTGTGTTGCTTGGAGCGAATCATAAACTCCACCTGTAGTGGATCGCCTACATAATAAGATACACCACGATATTTCAACTCAGCAGTTGGTTGAGTTTGAGGAATATGTCTGGGATAGCTGTGTTTCCATGTTCCGCCCCTATACTTTCCGCTTATTTCATCAGCAGTTGGTTCAAGAGTCAGGGGATTGTGTTCATAACTGACACCCCGATATGTGAGTTTCATTTGCTTCGCCTCTTTGGAGAAATTGATTGTGTGAAGTTTTGAGTCATAATGAGGCGCGTTCCTTGGGGATATCTCCCTACTTCCGTCTTTACAAAGCGTCTCAACTGAAAAATCATTTTTCAGCGCTCAATAAAGATGAACGTTTTTATTGTCTGTATCTATTGTAACTTTTTTCGAGAAAATGAGTGGTTTGCAATAAAAATTAATATAAAGAGTGTGAGTTTGGCTTTCATCACAAAATTCAATATCAAGAAAATGTAAATACAACAAATAAAAAAAATATAAATAAAACTAAAAAAGCATCATTTTGATAAGTTGAACTTATCTATAAAATAAGGAGCATCCCAATGCATGCAAATTATTAAAAATCTGAGTTGGCAGTTAGAAGTAGCGCCCTTGTGGTTTCACTGTGGGCGTAGCCGATTATTTATTTTAAAAAGGATTGAAGATTTATTTACGCGCTAAGTGCCTGTAGCGACTGCCCTATGCAAAGCAAATTTTGCTGAATTGCTGTAAGAGTGAGTCATTGTGTAGATTTGGCAAACATAACAGTCTGAAATTGCGTCGATGATAGATGTTATCGTGGAATTTAACATTTATTAAGTATCTTAACTTACTTTGTTCTAATATAATTGATGGGAAGGTGCCCTCTGGGCATATATGATAAGCAGCTATTCTTCAACGAGATAAGCATTTTTTAGAAGCAGTTTTTTGGGTGTACATACTTGTAAATTTTAGCTTTATTATTTACTGTGAATTCTTAAGCTTTAAGCTTTGTGTGATATGACCTCTATAAAGAGCTCTGCTTTCCAAGAATTTCTCTCTACCCTAAAGGGCTTTGACCAATTACCACCTGAAGTCATCGCCTCTTTAGCAGAACAACTCCAACCTTTACGCTACCGTATCGGTCAAAAGATTATCGGTAAAGAACGAGTCCCTGAAAAAGTCGCAATTATTTATGAAGGAAAAGCCCGTCTGTTAGCATATGACTTACGGACAAAAATGCCAACGACGTTGAATTTGCTGGAACCAGGCGCAGTTTTGGGCGAAATTAGTCTATTACGGCAAGTTGCTTGCGAGATCACAATTGCTTCCAACGAAGTTATCTGTATAACATTTAGTGCTGCAGAGTATTTACGCTTACTCACCATGTATCCAGATTTTGCAGAGGCTCGTAGAAACCGCTGTCATTTGATAGAAGTTTTTGATATCCTCAGTATGCAAAAGGAAGTGGAAGCTTTAGGTAGTAACAACCTCAAAGAACTGACTCAACACACTTGGAACCGGGCTATGATAGATCATATCCCACCGGGAAAAACCTTTTATAAGCAATTAGATAGTGATTATATTTGGTTTGTCAGTGGTGGTGGAACCGTCAAGGACTTCTCTGTTGGTTCTCGGTTACAATTAAGTGATTATGACACTGTTGAGGTACACGGGGACAGTCCGGCGCGGTTGTTGGGAATGCTAGCGTCTGACATGTTGCTGCTAGATCATACACACAGACAACAGTATCAAGTAGACGAGAGTAACCAACAGACAACAGAGTTAGAGATTCCATACGCACCAGACGAAGAAATACCACCACAACTTCCCTCGAAGGCGCAAGGAAGACAAAAAACTCGAAAATATCCCTTTTTTGGTGGTAAGGGACAACTGAATTCGGCTCAAGCATGTTTCCAAATGTTAGCAAAACACTTGGAAATGCCCTTTCGTAAGGAAGTCGTTCGCCGCATATTCAACGACCAAATGAAACGTAATGGTGTGATATCGTTTCATTTGTGTGCTTACCTAGCAGAGTTAACAGGATTAAAAGCACAGTTGGTAGATGTGCCCACTTCCGCTGTTACACGCATACCAACACCAGCCTTGATTCATTATGGTGATGGCTATGCTGTTGTTTATGAAGCAAGTGATCATAATATTGTTGTCGGTGTCCCATCGAAGGGAATTCTACGCTTCAAACCCGCTGAATTCATCACCCATTTGCAAGTAGAAGAAAGCAATTATCCGCCCCAATTCAGAGTCTTGCTTCTTGCTGCCACGCCAGCAACACCCCGCCAACGTTTTGGTGTACGGTGGTTTCTTCCTTATTTATCTCGTTATCGTCGAGTTCTTATAGAAGTCTTTGTCGCTTCATTTTTTGTACAATTGGCAGCACTGGCAAACCCGCTAGTCATTCAGATGATTATCGATAAAGTCATCACCCAAAATAGTATGAGTACTCTGCACGTTTTGGGTGTTTTGTTATTAGTCGTTGGTCTATTTGAAGCAGTGCTTAGTACTTTGCGGACTTACTTATTTGTGGATACCACAAACCGTATTGATATGGGTTTGGGTTCCGAAATTATCGACCATATGCTGCGTCTACCGCTACGTTATTTTGAACGCCGACCTGTAGGAGAACTTTCGACTCGCATCAACGAATTAGAGAACATTCGTCAGTTTCTCACCGGGACTGCTTTAACAGTAGGATTAGATGCACTTTTCTCGGTGGTTTATATCGTCGTCATGCTAATTTATAGTTGGCAATTAACCTTGGTTGGTTTGATCACAATTCCAGTGTTTGTTGTCATTACTATGATTGTATCTCCCACCGTCAGCAGACAACTACGAAGCAAAGCTGAACGCAACGCTGAAACTCAATCTTATTTGGTTGAGGTGATGTCAGGAATTCAAACAGTAAAAGCACAAAATATTGAGTTGCGAGCGCGATTTTCCTGGCAAGAGCGTTATGCTCGTTATGTAGGAGCTGGCTTTAAAACTGTAGTCACTTCTACCCTCGCTAATTCAACAAGTAATTTCCTCAACAAATTCAGCAGTTTACTTGTTTTATGGGTGGGTTCATATTTGGTACTTCAAGGAGAATTGACTTTAGGAGAATTAATCGCTTTTCGGATTATATCAGGTTACGTAACTAGTCCTATATTGCGATTAGCTCAACTCTGGCAAAGCTTTCAAGAAACAGCTTTATCTTTAGAGCGTTTAAGTGATATTGTCGATACACCACAAGAAGCGGAAAAAGACCGCGACAATATTACCTTACCTCCGATTGTGGGAGCAGTAAAATATGAAGATGTTTCCTTTCGGTTTACAAGCAACGGTCCACTCCAACTTTGCAATGTCAATATAGATTTTCCTGCTGGTCAATTTGTTGGAATCGTTGGGCAAAGCGGTTCTGGTAAAAGTACTATGATGAAATTGCTGCTGCGACTTTACGAACCAGAAGCTGGTAGAATTTTAATGGATGGTTACGATATCGCAAAAGTAGAACTTTATTCTCTCAGACGACAGGTTGGTGTTGTTCCTCAAGAGACATTGTTATTTGATGGAACAATTCAGGAAAATATTGCTCTGACAAATCCAGAAGCATCAACTGAGGACATTATTGAAGCTGCAAAAGTAGCAGTAGCACACGAATTTATTATGAGCTTGCCGAATGGTTACAATACCCGAGTCGGTGAAAAGGGTGCTGGACTTTCTGGTGGACAAAGACAAAGAATAGCTATTGCGCGTTCTGTCTTACAAAGACCAAAATTATTAGTTTTAGATGAAGCAACAAGCGCTTTAGATTACCCTACAGAACGGCAAGTTTGTCTAAATTTAGCACATGCCTTCAAGGGTAGTACAGTCTTTTTTATCACCCATCGTCTCAATACTATCAGAAATGCAGATATTATTGTAGTGATGGATACTGGTAAAGTGATCGAACAAGGAAATCACGATAATCTGATGGCGATGAGAGGTCACTATTTCTACCTCTATAATCAACAAGAAGTTAAGCTGTAAAAAAATCAGAAATTATGAAACTGGAAAATACATTTCATTCATAGTTTCTACATTATACCTCTATCCTTCCTTATATCCAAATTAATACCATGACTCAACTTAATGAAAACCATCTTAATGGTCATCACCGTAATGGAACCTCTCAAAATGGTAAAAAGCCTTCAGATTCAAAAACGCTGACTTCTGATTCTAAGCCTTCTAGAGCATCACAAACAGATTTTAAACAATATAATTTTGAACCGTTAGAACAATCTGTTGTCCTACGCCAATCTCCATTTTTGTCACGCACTATCATGGTGACATTGATGGTGTTAGCCTGTTTTGGAATTGGTTGGGCATATTTTGCCAAAATTGAGCAAGTTGTTCCTGCGACAGGTGGTCAATTGAAGCCTGAAGGAACAGTTAAAGAAGTTCAAGCACCAGTTAATGGAGTGGTGAAAATCGTTCATGTTAAAGATGGACAGAAAGTTAATCCTGGAGATGTACTGTTAGTTTTTGATTCTGTTACAACTAATGGTGAATTAAATTCTCTCAAAAAGATTCGTGCTTCATTAACACAAGAAAATCAGCTTTACCGTCGTTTGAGGGAAATTGGTTCTGGTACTGCGGCTGAAATTGAATTTTTACGAGGTAACTTGTCCAAAGACGCTGCTTTTTTATTAAAAAATCGAGCAGCACTCGTTGCAGAAAATGGATTGTTGCGTAAAGAATTGAAAAACGCTGGTGGCGTTGCAGGTTTGAATACTGAAGAACAAGAACGTCTAGAAACAGCTAAAAGGGAATTAGATTCTCGGTCTGCTGCGGCGCAATTGAAAGTCGAACAGAGCAAGCAGAAATTGGCTCAAAATGAAGTTCAACTGAACGATGCGAAAGCAAGTTTAGCAATTGAAGACCAGATTTTTAATAGAATGAAAATTTTGGTCGAAGAAGGGGCGATCGCGCAACTTCAATATCTTCAACAGAAAAAACAAGTTCAAAATCTTCAAGCACAAGTCGATCAATTTCTTAAAGAAGAGCAACGCTTGAAATATGAAATTGAACAAGGGCAACAAGAGACGAAAAATACAGTAGCGGCTTCTAGTAAAAATGTACAGGAAAAGATCGCTGATAACAGTAAGCGTATTGCTGAAATTGATAGTCAACTCTCTAGGATTCTACTGGATAATGAAAAACAAATCTCTGAACTGAATAGCAAAATCTTACAAGCAGAAACAAATAAAAAATACCAAGAAGTTCGTGCCCCTGTCTCTGGTGTGGTTTTTGATTTGCAAGCGAAAAATCCTGGCTTTGTGGCACAAAACAGCCAAAAACTCCTGACAATTGTGCCAAACGATAACTTTATTGCTGAAGCTTTTATCACGAATAAAGATATTGGTTTTGTCAAGGAAGGAATGAAAGTGGATGTTAGAGTTGAATCATTCCCTTACAGTGAATTTGGTGATA
This sequence comes from Brasilonema sp. UFV-L1, assembly GCF_012912105.1. Classification (GTDB taxonomy): domain Bacteria; phylum Cyanobacteriota; class Cyanobacteriia; order Cyanobacteriales; family Nostocaceae; genus Brasilonema. Next base: position 760 of record NZ_QMEA01000098.1, on the reverse strand, counting down.
TAAAAGGAGAAGTCGTTTCGGTTGGTTCAGATGCATTGCCACCCGACCAAACACACCAATATTATCGTTTTCCTGTAAAAATTCGTTTAGCACAACAATTTCTGAATGCTCAAGGTAGAAAATTGTCTTTGCAATCAGGTATGGGTATTACTGCCAATATCAAAGTACGCGAAGAACGGACGGTTCTGAGTTTATTTACTGAGTTGTTTACTAAGCAAGTTGAAAGTCTCGAACAAGTCCGTTAAGTTGTACGAAAAATGTTTAGATCTCAACATCTTGAACCTGATTCCGGATAAGAATCTGTGTGGGACTAAGCTTTAACAAGAAAGAACTCAGGAGTCAGGAGTCAGGAGTCGCCAGTGCGGTGGACGGTGAGACCAGTGCTGCGGGAGGGTTTCCCGACAACAGGCAACTGGCGAACCCGAAGGGGTCCCCCGGCATAAAGCACCTGGCGTTCAGAAGTCGGAAGTCGGAAGTCGGAAATCGAAAAACTCAATTCTTTATTTCTTTGTTGGTGAATACTGAATTCAAAATTGCTGAATTCTTCTTCAAACTGATAACTGATAACTGATAACTGATTCGGTCAAATCCTTTCCCAGCCTGAGGCTGACCAGGGCGTCCACTAGCCCCTTTTAGGGGCGCTGCGCAAACGTTAACGCGCTTGCTAACACTCAGGCACTCTCTTTGTATTTGTTCAGCAATATATACTAGGACTGGAAACGATTGAAGAAAATGTCAACACCCCTGCCTAAAGGCGAGG
>NZ_QMEA01000097.1 GCF_012912105.1 Brasilonema sp. UFV-L1 | reverse complement strand
CGTGGGGCTTACGGCGAAGAAGCTAAAGAAACTGCTCAGAATTCTTCGTGTTTCCAGATCAAAGCATCATTCGTTCAGTTGTTGATCAGCGTTTACGGAGGCTTTTACGGCTTGGGTCTGAGCTTTTTAATTTTGGCAACTTTAAGAATGCTGGGTATCAAGAATATTCATCAGATGAATGCTCTAAAAGTGCTGATGATGATGTGTACTGATAATTTTGCAATAGTCACTTTTGTAATTGCTGGAGCGATAGCGTGGCAGCAAGCCCTGGTGATGATGGTAGGAGCATCTGTGGGTGGCTATAGTGGTGCCTACTATGCCCGCCAGCTAAAACCAGAGTGGGTAAGGCGTTTTGTTATTGTCATTGCTTGGGCGATAACTTGCTACTTTTTTCTTCGCCAATGGCTTTAGTAAGTAGTTCAATAGTGTTTTCTTTCATCACTCTTAGCTCCACTTTTTGCTTTCAATGTCTAACACAATCGCATTTAAGCGATTCTCCGATAGCGGAAGCGTGCCGTTAGGCATAGGAGACGCTACGCGAACGCACAAGTACTCAATTCTAGTTGAAATCGGCGTTTAAATTGCAGTTGCTGAACATTCTTGGAAGTCCTCCATTTCCAAGGCGACAGATGGATTTCTGTATGCCTTTACTTCGATCACATTTCCGCTCTTGATCGCTCAATAGCATCTTCGCTTGCTCTGCGTCGGTACCCACGTGAGAAACGTTTGGCTTCACCTTAAACTGAACCTTCATTTCATCAAAGCGATTCGCAAGAACCTCCCAATCACTCCAAGCCAAAATCGCGCCGAAGTGACGCACGCCATGTTCTCCTATCGGTAACACCTCAGAGGGTCGTTCATGTAAAGTAATCTGTCCTTCAAAGAGGAATATGTCGATCCACTTGTCACGGACACGACCAACCTTAGCACCAAAGGTTGTGACATATAAAAGTTCTTGGACTCTTCCAAGTTTCGGACGGGAAAGGCAAGATGGAAGATTGGGCGATACATAGTGTTTTTTAAACCTCTATACATCCATGTACTAAATAACAAAATCATATATTTTATTTCTCAAAAAAAATATATGATGAGTGTCAATGCATAAGTCCTGCTATTCTTTTTTATTCAACAAGTTCTTGCTACCCAACCGATAAAACTATGAATAAAAGCTGGGTTTTGGTGACTCATTATTCAATGCCCAGTTCCCCAAATCTCGCACTTTGTAATCCACTGGGTCATGCAGGGTGAAAGTGCGGAGATTGCGCCAGTAGCGGTCAAAGCCATATTGAGCACTGGTAGCGCGTGCGCCCATAGCTTCAAAGATGCAGTTGGTAATGTTTAAACCGACTCTGGTGGCGGCGACTTTGGCAGTGGCGATAGCTTCGCTGCTGCCTTCGGCAGATCGCCAACGCTGATTCTCCCCGTTGTTCTGCTGTCAGTGCCCATTCCTGTTCCCAAGCTGCTTGTAGTAATTCTCCCGCTTGGTCAGTCAGACTCTTAGCTGCTTGGAGGTCAACCCACATATTACCATAGTGCTGGAGAATGTAGGGATCTTCATTAGCACTTTCTACGCCTGATGTCAACCAGGGTCTTGTCGTTGTGCAAGTATATAAAATAGCCGCCTCAAACGCACCCTGTGCAATTCCCAAATAGATATTGGCAAGGTTTAATTGAGTCAAGCATGAGCGGATAGTGCTGAAAGGTTGATTTGGTTTATCTCTACTACCTAGAATTTCATCACGATAGACTAACACATTGTCAAACGTAATACTACCGCTGTCTGTTTGGCGTTGCCCCATATTATCCCAGTTATTATCAATAGTAACGCCTTCCCGTTGGCTGGAAATTGCCAGAATGCTTAATTCACCAGTTTCAGTATGAGTAGCTGTAATAGGTAATATATCGGAGTCTTGGGAACCAGAGCAAAAGCTTTTGATACCGTTGAGGCGGAAATGATTGTCCTGTGATATCAGTGTTGTTCTGCGATCCAGGGGGTTGATGGCATTGGACCAAAACCAATTGTTGCGGATAGTTTCTGAGTAATACCGCTCTTTTTGCTCTGTTGAACCAAAGATATGAGGAATAACCACACCTAGATGGTGGTAGGAGAAGATATGAGCAATAGAGCTATCAACTTTGGCAAACTCGCGGGTTATTTTGAGAGCGACGAGCCAAGTTTGCCCTAGACCGCCGTACTCTTTGGGTACGATCAGTTTGAGTAAATTGCTTTGGCGCAAGCGATAAGCCGGAGGCTTGACGCTACGCGTATCGCGCTCAATTTTTGGTGTTCCCCCTTTAGCATCCCGTGCGACTGCTGTCTGAGCAAATTCCTCTGCCAAAGACTTAGCTCAAACAATGTAATCTTGAGACTCTCTAGTTTCGATTAATTGCATTTGTTGCAGCTTCTCAAAATTCAAAAAAAGTTCTCAGGTTTAGTGGATTATGTGTAGGCGAGAATTCCCATAACCAATTAGCATATAGTAAAGTGAGGGTTCCCCAAACAAGCAGACCAGTACCTACTACTGGAACTAGCACACGGCTCCAGCGTGATGTTTTCTCTAGTACCATTACGCCAGTCAATACTAACATCAAGGTAAGATGTCCTACTCCCACGGCAAACATCACCAGCATTAACGCCCAGCAACAGCCCAGGCAGTAAAGACCGTGGCGAATTCCCAAATTCCAGGCAGCTTTTAGCCCTCTTTGATAGTGATGAGTAAGAAAACTCAAAGGATGGCGACACGACTTTAAACAATGTTCCTTCAGTCTGCTAAACTGGAAAGCACCAGCCATGAGCACAGTTGTGCCAGAAATTAGCCAAGTACGTTGATGAAGCCAGGGCAAGGAATTAACCAGATGGTGTAATCCCCAGTCACCCAAAAAATTGAGGAGAGCAAAGCCAGTCCAGACTGTAGCATAGGCGCAGATGAATACGACCAAAAGAAGATAACCTTTTTCCTGACTTTGTTGCCGACTAACTTTCGAGAACAGCCGAATCAATGGTAGGCTGGAGGGCAACATCATCGCTACTGTCATAACCTGCCAAGTCAGTAGAAAAATAAATAGTTTTAGGACAAGAGGTTGAGATTTTTCCCCAATCAAAGCATCGTGATACGACCAGTGGTCAAGACCCGTAACCACCATCAGCAGCATTAACACCCAAGCTAAAAATACCAGCCCCCAAACTGGCATCATCTCATTAGTTAGAAAATCATACAGCCTGTTTAAAAGCGGATGTGCAGATGTCGTTTGGCGCGGTGAATCATTCATCGCTGTCTAAGCCTCAAAGCGAAACTCACCCTGAATAGCATTGCGTCCGTTGTATTCCCAGGTGAGATTAAACTCTGGTAAATTCACTTTGTGATAGGAAGCTTTGCCAACGTAAGCAGGAGAACCTGGAATAGTGCTGAAGATGCTATCAACTAGCTTGGTAGGTTTGCCGTCAGCACTGCGGTAGGGTGCCATTTCTGCACCTAGCACATCTCCAATACGAATTGTCCCTTGAGCTTCTTTGATTTGATACTCAATTGGTGCCACTCGCACATCCAGATTTTCACTTACGAGTTTTGCCAAATCAGCGATCGCCCCTCCAAGTTCACCTGTAAAAACTTTGACTAGTGCCTGCTGTTGTTCAACCGTTCCCTTACCATCAACATAAGTAACTGCTCGCCAGTTTCCCGCTAGGACATTTCCAGGAATATAAACAATTTTAACAAGGGTTAATCCAGATACATCTAAACCCTGAATCTCTCCCCGCTCAATGTGATAGGCGACAAAACTATCGCAACTTCCCCCATCAGGATCTTCCCCAATCCAGCAGGGGCAAGGCGTATTGCAGGAACATGCTTCTAGGATTTGTCCTTCTAGCTCATAGGTTTTGGTAGCGGTTGTCATTTTTATTTCTCCTGCTAACCTTCAGTGCGGGACAAGTCTAAATTTTGGTTATCAACTTTAACATACTGCAATTTTATAGATTAAATGCGACAATTACAGCCAAGGATGACGTGGTGGGTTAACACCGTTTAAGTAGAAGTTACCTACAGCGTAGTATTTCCACCGAGCAGGATCGTGTAACGTATGAGTCCGAGCATTGCGCCAGTGGCGGTCTAAGTTATATTGCTGCAAGGTAGATTTAGTACCCGCCAACTCAAACAGCTTGTTGGTTGTTAAAATTGCAGCTTCAGCAGCGATCGCTTTTGCCTCAGCAACAGCAATTGAAGCCTCAGCCACAGTGGTATCAGTTGAGTCTGCGATCGCCCGATCAATATACTCACCCGAACGACGCAGCAGCTCTTCAGCGGCATGAACCTGAATAACTAAGTTACCAACATTATAGATAGTCAGTGGATCTTCGTAACCATGCTCCAGTTCAACATCAATCCAGGGACGAGCATAATTGCGAACGTAGTGAATCGTGTCTCTTAAAGCTGCCTTGGCAATACCAACATCCACCGCTGCTTGAATAATTTGAGCGATTGGACCTTGAGTCGTCGGACGTTCAAAGGCTAAGTAATGAGGAATCACTTGCTCTTCGGACACCTTTACATTTTCAATAATAGTAGTGCCGCTCGCAGTGGTACGCTGTCCAAAACTGCTCCAGTCATCAATGACATTCAAGCCTGGTGTGCCAGCTTCTACCAAAACAATCACAGTTTTGTCATCATCATTGCGAGCAATCACCGGAATCCAATCCGCTACCAATGCGCCGCTAGAGTAGAATTTCCGTCCGTTGAGAACGTATCCATCTCCAGACTTTTGCAAACGTGTCTGTACATCGAGCACTGATTTGGTGCCAATCTCAGAGAAGGCGTTACCAAATCGCTTCCCTTGTAATATTAGGTCAAAGAAAAAACGTTTCTGCTCTTGGTTCCCATCTAGCCGGATGGATTCCACGATATACAAGTGATTTTGGGGAATTTGTCCTAGGCTAGAATCAGCTTGCGAGATAATTTTGGTGACTTCTGCTAGGGTGACATTCGAGACGAAGGAACCACCGTACTCCTTGGGAACAGTGATTCCCCACAGCCCACTTTGGGAGTATCTGTTCACCTCATCAACGGGTATTTTTCCTTGTCTATCTCGTTCGGAATCTCCTTTGACAAATTCAGCCGCTAATTCATGGGCGATCGCGATCGCTTCTTGATCATCACGAATTACATAAGCTTTCTGCTCGGTACTAGTTACAGATGTCATGTTTTGTTTTACCTTCCTTGTGTTGTTGGGAAAAATCCTAGTGAAAACTCAAAACTCACTCGTCTACACAGTCACTAATTCATCAGGTGTACGACGAGGCGACTCAATTTCTCGTATCAAAGGAATCACAGTGCGACCAAAAGCTGGCAAGTCATCGGTGTAATGCAAGAATCCACCCAAAATCAAATCGACTCCGACTTCATAGAATTGGCGAATCTTCTGTGCAACTTGTTCTGCTGTACCAATCAAACCTGATCTAAAGCCATCGTTGTATTGCACTAAATCTTCAAAATTTGAGTTTGCCCACATCCCCTGACGCTCACGAGTGGAAGCTCCAGCATGTTTGACAGCCTCTCCAAAACCCGCAACTGCTTCCTTATCTGCTTGAGCAATAATCTCTTGCAGCACTTCATAAGCTTCTTTTTCGGTGTCTCGCACCAAGATAAAGGCATTGAGTCCAAACTTGACTTTACGTCCTTCTTCACGCGCTAGAGCAGAAACTTCTTGAATCTGTTCGCGCACACCAACAATCGTGTTGCCATTCATGAAATACCAGTCAGATACCCGTGCTGCCATGCGTCGTGCTGCTTTGGAGTTACCACCTTGGAAAATTTCTGGATGTGGATTGTGATTAATTGGTTTGGGTTTCACCCAACCACCGTTGATGCGGTAAAAGTCTCCCTTAAAGTGGAACTCATCTTCTGTCCACATACCTTTGAGTACGCGAATGAATTCCTCAGATCTTCGATAGCGTTCGTCATGATCTAACCACGGTTCACCATAAATCGTGAATTCATTTTTAAACCAACCACTGACAACATTTAGGGCGAAACGACCTTTAGAAATAAAATCGATTGTCGCACCCATTTTGGCAACGACACCTGGATGCCATAGTCCCGGATGAACTGCAGCAATTAATTTTAGCCGCTCAGTCACAGGTGCTAAAGCTGCTACTGTAGTCAGTGCCTCTAGTTGGTATTCAGCACCGTAGCTGGCAATAAATCGAGCTTGTGCCAAAGCATAGTCAAATCCCACCTGCTCTGCTGTTTGAGCTAGTTGGGCGTTGTAATCGAAAGTCCAATCTGTACGTTGGGGAATTTTGCTAACAACCAACCCACCACTTACGTTGGGAACCCAATAGGCAAATTTAATATCCACCATAATCGCACCTCTTTTTGTGCTGTGTGAAGCCTGCTTATGAGTTGTTACTGCTGCTGTGAATTACCAGAGTAGAATCTGGACACAATGCCAGAGTTTGTAGATATAACTCAATAAGATGGACTGCCAGCAATCGCAACAATATAAGTCATGTCAAAATTTGCTGATTCTAGTTAGTATTGCTGCTAATCTACGGTGGTTGTATTTTTTTGGTGAAACTGCTGTCTAGGAAAATCTTGATTGGCAACAATTTCACCAAACGGACTCAACACATGCTGTCCAGCAACTGCAGGAATATTCTCCAGAGGGAGACGGGGGAATAGGAGTTCTGCGACTCGATAAGCCTCCTCTAGGTGGGGATAACCAGATAGGATGAAGGTATCGATTCCCAAAGAAGCATATTCCAACATTCTTTCGGCAACGGTATCGGGGTCGCCTACCAAGGCAGTTCCTGCACCACCTCTGACTAAACCAACTCCTGCCCACAAGTTTGGACTAATCTGTAATGCTTCTCGACTGCCTCTGTGTAGTTGGGTCATGCGGCGTTGTCCTTCGGAGTCCATGCGAGCATAAGCTTTTTGTGCAGTTGCGATCGCTTCCTCATCCACATACCGAATCAATTGATTTGCCGCATCCCAAGCTTCACTCTCAGTTTCCCGCACAATGACATGCAGGCGAATACCAAACCGCAAAGTTCTTCCCTGGATCTGTGCGAGTCTACGAACTGCGGCAATCTTTTCGGCAACTTGTTGGGGTGGTTCACCCCAGGTGAGGTACACATCTACATGTTTGGCAGCAACTTGTTGGGCAATAGGAGAGGAACCGCCAAACCATAATGGTGGATAGGGTTTCTGGATAGGGGGAAACAGTAGTTTACCGCCCTCAAAGTTGAAATAGTCACCAACGAAGTCGATTTTTTCACCACTGCTAATCGCCCGCCATAATGTTAAAAACTCATCCGTCAACTCATAGCGCTGATCGTGACTCAGGTGCAAACCATCTCCAGCCAACTCTACCGGATCTCCGCCCGTCACCACGTTGATTAGCAAACGTCCACCAGAGAGGCGATCAAAAGTTGCTGCCATCCGTGCTGCTACCCCAGGCAAAACCAATCCAGGACGTATCGCCACCAGAAAATACATTTGCCGAGTTAGCGATACTAAGGTTGATGCCACAATCCAGGCATCTTCGCAAGAGCGACCCGTAGGCAGCAATGCCCCTGTGTAACCTAGATCATCCACCGCTTGAGCAATTTGTCGCAAGTAAGGAAAGCTAACTGCCCGTCCGCCAGTAGCAGTTCCTAGATAACGTCCGTCACCATGAGTTGGGATGAACCATAGTAGCTGCATAATCTCTATCTTGTTAAAATGCGGTATGTCACTTGGATTACGGTATTATACTTTGTTAACTGAGAAGTATTGCATGACCAATTCAGTAAATCAAGCTATTTTTACATATCTCTTTGGTAGTGTTGTAGAGGGTATAGTCAGTTTGGTTGGCTGAGGCAAAAGCCCATGATGGAGCTCATCCTACAGCAGCAGGTTATGCAGAGTTTGCAGCCATTGTCCAAAATTAGCGTCTCCTCAGAAAGCAAGTTTTGTAACCGAGACTTATCCGGCATAGTGCTTCCTCATCCAAAATTTTAAAAACATTCCCCTGGAAAGTCTCTACTGTAGGTTGATTTCATCTGCTCATCATTCACTGTTTGTGAAGCTTTTCTAGCTCTATAGAATGCTTACAAAATTCCATTTTGATATCGAAGACTTCCTTTGCTTATGCCACTTACATAAGATTTTAATTTACATAGTACAATAAATCGATAAGTTTCTCGTAGAGTTTCAAAAATAGGATACGTAAAAATTCTGGTCGTGAAATTGGAAGATAGCGATCGCCATATTCCGAGCTTGCAGTAATTTGTTTCTTCAAACACAAATCACAATTTTTTCTATCTTTCAGGAGTCGTTGCGGTAATGTCAAGACTGAACTCAGAACCAAAAGATGTAAGAATCTGTTTTCTTGGAGAATCCTTCGTCAATGGTATTGGCGATCCTGAATACCTTGGATGGACAGGAAGAATTTGTGCTAAAACAAGCCAAAAAGGTTACCACATCACCCACTACAATCTGGGTGTTAGGGGAGAAACAAGTCGGTATCTTAAACAACGTTGGCTCAAAGAAGCTTCCTATCGTTTACCCAAAGAATTCAACGGTAGAATTGTCTTTTCATTTGGCGTGAATGATACCGAACCTATGGGTAGTAAACAGGGAATTGAATTGAAGGAATCCATCGAAAATACTCGCAGTATTTTGAGTGAAGCCAAGCAGTTTTATCCAGTTTTAATGGTAGGTCCCCCACCCTGTGGAGATGTCAATCAGGAACAGAGAAACCAAAAACTTGCTAATTTCTCTGGGCAGTTTGCTTTAGTTTGTCATGAACTTGATATTCCTTATCTTGATATTTTTTCGACGTTAGTAAAGTCCTCTGTTTGGTTGGCTGAGGCAAAAGCCAATGATGGAGCTCATCCAAGAGCAGCAGGTTATGCAGAATTTGCAGCCATTGTCCAAAATTGGGATGGCTGGTTAAATTGGTTTACATCTTCAAAGTGAATTTATATAAGCTTTGTCAGTCAACAAAGGTACGCAATCACTAACATTGAAGGCTGCTGCTAATTCAACATCTAACTCAAAACCTTTGGTAATTAACTCTTTTCCAGAACTACATTTTTTTAATTTTGCTAGCAAATCTTTCTTAAAAGAATGAAATGCTACTACAGCTATTTCTGCTTCTAGTGATAAACTACCATTCAAAAAACTGAGGATTGCCCCAGCACCAATTAAATCTTCAATAGCTGGTCGTAATGTATCATCTTCCCATTTTTCACCTGCGGGAATCACGGCAATTTTTGAACCATATTTTTGGACAAATTTTGCCACAGCTTCACAGTTTCGCAAGCAACCAGCTACAGTGGGAGTCTTCCCAGTCAGTAATGTTAGAGAAGAACCGTTGGGAGATGGTACAACCAGCTTAGTACCCGCAGGAATTTTAGTTAGAGATGCAGGAGAAAGTGAATAGCCATCTTTAAATAAACGACCTCTTGACAATTCTGCTTGCACAGACTTTGCATAATCAAGGGCAGAATCATCTCTCCATTGGTAAGGATAAATGATGGCACCATTGTTTGTAGCAATTTCTACGGAAGTTGAGAAAGATAGAACATCGACTATCACAATCACATCACTGATGGGTGCGAGTTGAGAAACTCCTTTTACACCCCACTCACAACGTAGGTCAAATTCTGCTTGGTCAAAAATCATTTGCTTAGCTGACGATTTTTTCTGAAGATAGACTATTCTTTTCTACTATTTCTATGCGATTCCCAGCTGGATCGCGCAGAAAGAAGCGATTTTGTCCTGGTATTGGTCTGCGATCAGGGAGTATTTCCACTCCATGTTTTTGCAAGTGTTTTTTGAACTCCTGTAAATTATGTACTAAATAACAAGTATGTCGTGTAGATGTTTCGTTATCTGGATTTTTCTCTGTACTGAGGTGAATTTGAATATTTCCGATAAGATACCAAGCACCTCCATAAGCTTTGATGGCTTCAGGCTTGTTTATTTCAGGCAATTCTAATACGTAGCTGTAAAAAAACAGCATTGCATCTTCTACTTCCACAGGGTATGTCACCTGAATATGATCAATCGCATTCAACCACATGATTATTTGATCCTGTTTTTACTTAGTTTTTGGGATTTTTTTATTACTATAAAATTATCACTTTCCTTCACTATCAGTTTTTATTTGACTGTGGAATTAAACCAATATTTTTGTATATGGGACATACTATCTTTGTTATCTCAGGCAACCTTCTAGCAAAATAATAAGCTCCGATCAAGCAACAAATACCACCAAACAGTAAAGCATTCGCTACTCCAATTTGACCAGCTAATCCACCAAAAAATAAATTGCCAAAAGGTAGTATTCCTAAAAAACCTGTGGTGAATATACTTGTGACTCTACCTCGTTTATCTTCGTCAACAAGAATTAATTGAATAAAATTACTAATAGCAGCTAGAGTGAGAGTATTAGTCATGCCAACAATAAAAATTAACACTAGGCAAATTTCTAAACTAGCTAACCGAGAAAAAATTATCAAACCTAAACCGAGAATCATAGCAGAACGGGCTATGATTTTCTCTAAGCCCGTGACTTGTTTCCGCAGGAGCAAATAAAGACCTGCTACGATAGAACCAAATGCCGAAGCTGTCATCAAAAATCCCATGATTTCAGCATTACCATTCAAAACTTGTTTTGTAAAAATTGGCAATAAATTTATATAAGTCATTGCCATAAAGCAAATTGAACATTGTAACATCAAAACAGATTTGATAGGTAAAGATTCATATGTAAAAGTAAAGCCTTCCTTTAAGTTTTTCCACAAAGAAGACTTTTGAGGCGAATCAATATTGAAAATTGGCTTGATTTTGGTAGTTATAATAGCAGATAGAAAAGGTATATAACTAATACTATCTACTAAAAAACAGACACCTGCTCCGGATTTACTAAGTAGTAATCCTCCAATCATCGGACTGACAAATTTAGCTATATTAATCAGGAAGGAGTGGATAGAAATAGCACTATAAGTATCTGCTTTGTGCTCTACAAGTCTCGGAAGGATTACTAGACGTGCTGGTAGATCAAAAGCTTTTACTATTCCCTGAAGCATACCGATGAAAATAATCCATGTAACGGTAATGTGACTGTTAAGAGTAAGAAAAGTTAGGCTAGAAGATAGCAAAATAGATACTATTTGAGTAATTAGTAAGACATATCGTACGTTCCAACGATCAAGTAAGACTCCAACCATTGGTGTAATAACTAAACCTATTGCTTGATTGGTAAATCCAGCAATACCAACTAACATGGCTGAGTTAGTTAGTTGATAAACCATCCATATCAAAGCAATTTGAGTCATCCAAGAGCCAAATAAAGAGACACTTTCTCCTATGACGAAACAACAGACATTCGAGGATTTAAGAGCAGGTGGAATCTGCAAAAAACCAAACAATACTTTGCCAGCTTTAGAGTTTTCTTGATTACTTTGTTGCATCAGTATCTTCCTTTAGGGAGATTTCGCGAACTTGCCGAGCAAAAGTTCACTAATTTTGCTGCTGCATGATTTATTTGAACAACTTAAAATTAGATATACATAAAGTTAGCATACTTAATATAAAAGAACAAGAATACTAAGACTGGCGATACGCTTTGCGTCAAGCCTTCGGCTGATCGCGTAGCAGGTCCCTTTTGGAGCATCACCTTGGCGGCGACGGCTTCCGCATCGCCTGTACATGCCTAGAGGTTTTCTTTCAGAAAGCTTTTCCTCGAATCTCTGATTCAAGGCATACAATGCCTCATCATAAATACGAGTATTCGGTCGATATGCAGTAGTATACTAAAAAAGACATCCCGACGCATCATGAAGATGACAAACACAGCAACAGAGACAGCAATTCGCACTGCTCACATCACTATCCCTAATGGCGATTTGCAAATAGATGCTTACTTAGCCGAACCTCTCGCTGAGGGAACTTTTCCCGGTGTCATTGTGATTCAAGAAATCTTTGGAGTGAATATTCATATCCGGGAAGTGACGGAAAGACTAGCCCAGGAGGGGTATGTAGCAATCGCACCTGCAATCTTTCAACGGATTGCTCCTGGTTTTGAAGCTGGATACACCCCCGAAGACATCCAGATTGGCAGAAAATATAAAGAACAGACCAAAGCAGATGAAATATTGAGCGATATTCAAGCAGCAATCGCCTATCTCAAAACTCTGCCAAATGTGAATAGTGATGCAATTGGTTCTATCGGTTTCTGCTTTGGAGGACACGTTGTATACTTAGCGGCAACACTACCTGAAATCAAAGCAACAGCTTCCTTCTACGGTGGTGGTATCACTAACTCTACCCCTGGTGGTGGTACGCCTACTATTACTCGCACCCCAAATATCAAGGGTACTCTTTACGCCTTCTTTGGCACTGAAGATGCAGGAATTCCCCAAGAGCAAACAGAGCAAATTGAGGCAGAGTTAGAAAAACACCAGATTCCTCATAAAGTCTTTCGCTATCCGGCAGATCACGGCTTTTTCTGTAACCATCGTAGTAGTTATAATGCAGAAGCTGCTGCTGATGCCTGGGTCAAAGTTAAGGAACTGTTCCAAAAGGAACTTCAAACGAAAGTGTAAGTATCCTCAATTGAGTAACTTCTTTGAAGAGTTGGTTGGAAATAAATGGATCAATTTGATTTAGTTATTTTTGATTGTGATGGTGTTCTTGTAGATAGCGAGCTAATTGCATATACTATTTTTACTGAAATGCTCAACGAGATAGGACTATCTCTGACTTTAGAGGAGATATTTGATATTTGTGTTGGCAAATCCCTGGCTACATGTTTAGAAATTATCAAAGATATGTTTGGTAAATCTGTACCAGACAATTTTGCTATTGAATTTAGGCAACGAACGATACAAGCTTTTATGATAGACTTGCATCCCGTACAGGGAATACATGATGTTTTAAGTCAGCTGAAACTTTCTTACTGTGTTGCCTCAAATAGCAATTATGAATGGTTACAGAAGGCTTTAAGTAAAACAAGTTTACTTCCCTACTTTTTAGGTAAAATATTTAGTGCTACAGAAGTGGCACGCAGCAAACCAGCTCCAGATGTGTTTTTATATGCAGCTGAGAAAATGGGATTTTCTCCAAAACGGTGTGTGGTTATTGAAGATACACCAACAGGTATCAAGGCTGGAGTTGACGCAGGTATCACAGTATTTGGTTATGCAGAACGAATGAACCCAGAAAAACTACGAGAAGCTGGTGCATGTATTGTATTTAATGATATGAGATTGTTGCCAGAGTTACTTAAGCAGCCCAATCACCCTTAAAAAGCTGTATCTCAATCTGTTGTTTTCTTGGCAAATTGGTAGTTTTGTACGAAGCAAATATCCTTAAATCAGCTTTATGAAGTACGTCAATCTTGGCAAAACTGGACTAAAAGTATCGCGCCTGTCTCTTGGCACTATGACTTATGGTTCTCGCCAGTGGAGGGAATGGGTGCTGGAAGAAGAAGAGAGTCGCCCCTTTATCAAACTTGCTTTGGAGTTAGGAATTAATTTCTTTGACACAGCCGATGTGTACTCCTTGGGTGTCAGCGAAGAAATAGTAGGAAAAGCACTCAAAGACTTTGCCAAAAGAGATCAGGTCATTATTGCTACCAAAGTCTTCAATAAAGTAGGTGATGGACCCAATGACAGGGGACTGTCTCGCAAACATATTTTTGATAGCATTGATGCATCGTTACGAAGGCTACAGACAGATTACGTAGATTTGTACCAAATTCATCGCTGGGATGACGAGACACCTATTGAGGAAACTCTGGAGGCACTGCATGATGTCATCAAATCTGGTAAGGTGCGTTACATTGGTGCTTCAAGTATGTACGCTTGGCAATTTGCCAAAGCCCTGTATACGGCAGATAAATACGGTTGGACTCGCTTTGTTTCCATGCAAAATCACTACAACTTAGTTTATCGGGAAGAAGAGCGAGAGGTACTGCCATTATCTCGCGCTGAGGGAATTGGGATTATTCCCTGGAGTCCTCTAGCGCGTGGCTTTCTTGCTGGAAATCGACAAAAGCAAGGCTATGGTGAGACTGTGCGGGCAAAAACTGATGAGTTTGCCCATAATCTCTACTATCAAGAGTCGGATTTTCAAATTGTTGATCGCGTCGTAGACTTAGCTCAAAAACGTGGCGTTAAACCAGCACAAATTGCCCTAGCTTGGTTGTTACACCAACCAGGCGTGACAGCACCCATTATTGGTGCTAGTAAGATAGAACATCTCAAAGATGCGGTTGAGGCAGTGGATTTAGTGCTTTCTGATGAGGAACGAAAGTTGCTTGAGGAACCTTACAAACCTCACCCCATCTTGGGGCATCGCTAAGCAATTTCAAATTACCTAAAATGAAAATGCTTGGTAGCCTGAATCACAGCCACTAAAAGAAAAACGAACCGTGAATTCAATGATTTTAGAATGGCAGCGAGGTGAATATACCATAAGCACAAATGTCAAGCGCTTAGATTTGAGCGTCATACACCAATTTTTAGCAAGTTCCTACTGGGCAGAAGGATTGTCATTAAAAGTTCTAAAGCGTTCAATCCAACACTCCCTTGTGTTTGGAGTATATCAAGGTGTGGAACAGATTGGCTTTGCCCGTGTTACGACAGATTATTCTACTTTTGCTTATGTTGCTGATGTGTTTATTTTAGAGTCTTTTCGCGGTCAGGGGTTAGGTAAGTGGCTGATAGAAACAATTGTTTCACATCCGGAATTGCAGGGGTTGCGTCGGTGGTTACTTGCAACTAAAGATGCTCAAGACTTCTACCGACAATTTGGATTTGCTGAACTCAATAATCCCAACCGTTTTATGGAGAAATGGAATCCGAATGTTTACAAGCAAACAGATTATTGACTTAAACCAAACAACAGTTAGCAGTTAGATATGACAGCTAAATTAGACAGAAAAGTTGCAATTATTACTGGCTCCTCATCAGGTATTGGTGAAGCTACTGCAATTGCGTTAGCGGCAGAGGGAGCGCAGGTAGTAATTGCTGCAAGGCGTGCCGAACGTCTGGAAGCTCTAGCAAAACGTATTGAAGCCAGTGGTGGCAAGGCATTACCCATCGTTACTGATATAACTGACGAGACACAGGCAAACAACTTGGTGCAAAAGACAAACGAAGAGTTGGGGCGAGTGGACATCCTCGTCAACAATGCAGGTGTGGCGCTGACTGGTAACATTGATGGCGGAAATACCGCAGACTGGCGACGCATGTTTGATGTCAATGTTCTAGGAGTGCTTTACACGACTCACGCTGTCCTACCCATTCTTAAGGCGCAACAATCGGGACACATTGTCAACATCTCCTCAGTAGCTGGTCGAGTTGCACGGGCGGGGATTGGTATTTACAACGCGACCAAATGGGGCGTGAATGCGTTCTCCGAAGCATTACGACAGGAAGTGTTAAAAGATAACATCCGCGTTACTATTATTGAGCCTGGTTTGGTGGACACGGAAATTAACAATCATACTACTGACCCAGTAGCAAAACAAACCAGTGAAGAACGGCGCAAGTCAATTACGCCACTGCAAAGTGAGGATATTGCAGCGGCGATTATCTATGCTGTCACGCAGCCACAGCACGTTAATGTAAATGAAATTCTGATCCGACCGACTCAGCAAGAACGGTAATATTCAGATTTACAGCTGTCTTGTGTTACAGTCCATGTGGGATGCAATTCTGAACGATCCACGTCTTTTTTATATCGTTGCTGACCTCGCTAGCCAGTTAGTAGCAACGTGTAACTTAACCATCGTTCCCAACCTGACACGCGGCGCACGTCCATACGGCATTATTGAAAATGTGGTCACCCATTCTGATTATCGACAACAGGGGATTGGTACGCAGGTCCTACATTATGCCTTGAATCTTGCATGGGAGCAACAGTGTTACAAAGTCATGCTCCTGACAAGTTCAAAACGCGAGGAGACGTTACATTTCTATGAGCGTGCAGGATTCAAGCGGGGAGTGAAAACCGGATTTATCGCCCTACCACCAGAACATCTAAGCTCTTCTCAGTCTTGTTGAAAAGGAGACTGAGAAAAAGGAGAGCGTATGCCCTTATATCTGATGAGATTTGAATTATGAGTTATAGACACTTTGGAAGAATCGGAGACATATGGAAGCATATTCCTTTGTGTGAATTTTTAGCTATCGAACAACCGACTAGCTATATCGAGACAAATTCTGCCTTTCCAGAGTACCAGTTGACAGGTACCTTTGAGCAACAGTATGGAGTTCTTCATGTCGAAAAAAATATCAAAAAATCTCAAATCATTCAGCAGTCTGTTTATTGGAAATCATTAAGCAGTATATTTGAGAACAGAAATGGCGTATCGAAATACCTTGGCTCACCAGCTTTAGCATTGAATATATTAGGAGCTTCGGCTAATAAATTTGTATTCTTTGACATTGAATAAGCGTGCTTAAAAGAAATAGCGAACTATGCTAACAAACTAAATATTACTAGGAAAATTAATTGTAAAAATCAAGATTTCGTGGATGGATTGATAAGTATAGTTGAAGAGCTAAGTTCACAGGATTTCATTCATGTTTATCCCTATTTCATTCACAAGAAAAATGCTAAGAATAACTCTTATTATGATGCTTTCTGTCTAGCGATGAGAAAAGGTGTTATGGGGATGCTTTGGTACGGATTTAACACCCTTAAAGAAAGAGAAATTTTGCATAACTTTATGCGATCGCAGGTTGAAAACAGCAGTAAAAGACGTTTACAAGGAATTTAAATCATGTCAATTTTGCTTGACGAAAATATTTTAGACGTCAGCCCAGGCGTATTGGGTTGCGGAATTCTGATTGGCAATTTGAGTAATCTGAGTCGTCAGTCTTTCCAAAAAATGGCACAGGAAGTAACAAATATCTATCGAGACTCGACTATGTTTAACATGTATACTGGAGAGCTAAAATTTGAGGAATTTGAGATTCAAATTTAACTAGCATATATACATTATAAAAGCACCCGCTACCCCCAATTACGTATGATCGTAAGTTTGAACTTAGCTTCATGGGACAAATCGTAGTCTAAAGAGCCAAAGTGCTGCAAAGACCACTCCCGCAAATCTTGAAAAGCACGGGGAAAGATGTCATCTGGAATGTACCAAGCAGCGCTGAAAATCCTGTTTTCGTATCTTTTAAGCAAGTCTCCTAGCGTCAAATCCACCCGCCATTTAGCTGGAACTATTGTTTCCAAGGTTGCACCCTGTTGCAAGAGCGCATCTAACACTTCTTCTTCCGTTGCACCAAAGCGAGTAACTTGGTGATTATAGCTAGCAAGAATAGTTCGCCACTGTTGCTCAAAATCCAACTGATCCTGCGTGATATCAGTCGCTGAAGTCATGCGACCATGACTGTAGAGGTAAAGCCCTCCAGGTTTCAACACTCGTCGGACTTCTGCAAGTGCTTTTTGCCAATTGGAAATCAGGTGAAACACATGCACTGTTATGGCGACATCAAATGAGTTATCATCAAACGGCAAAGTGGTTGCATCTGCGTTGATGAGTGTGGCTCGATGGTTTATACCCTGTAGTTTGCGGCGCAGTTCATCCAGCATTTTATCCGAGACATCAACGCCAGTGTAAGAATAACCTCTTTGAAGAATGGGAAATGCAATTCTGCCAGTACCGATTCCTGTTTCAAAGAATTTGGTTTCTGATGTTGGTGAGACTATGTTGAGGATGGTTTCAGTCACTTGCTCGGAGATACCGGCAGGTAGTGCCCTTGTGGTGTCATAGATATCAGAGATGCGATCAAATGAAACAGTTGTTGATTGAACAGAAGATTGAAAAGGTGGTAAGGTCATGTTTTCTAATACTTTTTCGCTAACGTTTGCTCACAAATACAGTTCTTGAGGGAGGGCGCATCAACCAATGCCCGAAGCAGGATGCCTCGCACACCATTTATATCCAGGTTTATCGACTGCCCAGTTAGCTTGGACTTGATAGTTTTAGCGCCACCAAGATTGTGGCTCTTTTGTAATCACATAGTCTCATTATATATTTAGAATAACTAATAATTAGTTAACAAAAGTTTTTGAAGGACATAAAGTTTGTTTGCTAAACGCTTGTCTTTTAGCTGGGGCTATGTCATACTACTAAACTAAATCATCGATAAACTAGTCAAGAAACAGTAGTATTTTTGAGACTCCGGTGTCAACACCATATAGAGAAATCATTCAGGCAATTTGAGGATCAAGTACAGATAGCTCATACAAGCAATGCCAGTCAAAGGGCAGGCATACAAGAGCGGAAACTAGAGTTTAACTCCAACAGGCAAATCGCTACCTTTGCGATCGCCCATTACACAGAGCAACTTAGGTTGAGATTGAGCTATATGTTTGGAATTTAGATGAAATCTGGATTTCTACTCCGTCGTTGAGCTTTGATTTTTGTCAGGGTTTACGACTTGTGAAAGTCAACGAGTGACATAACTGTTGTCCCAGGATGCATGGAGAAACGATCATGACAATTGCGCTTGAACGTCCCAAGAAGAAGACTCGCTCAGCACAAATTCGGGAGCAACTGGGTTATCCCATCATTGATACCGATGTGCATACCCAGGAATTTGAGCCTGCTTTTCTCGACTACCTAGCTCAAGTAGGCGGTTCTAAAATTGTCGATAGCTTCAAAGAGCATCTACCAGGAGCTGGTCGATATCGTTGGTTCCAGCAAACTTGGGAAGAACGCCGTACTCACCGCACTGCCCGTCCTCCCTTCTGGGGGCGTCCCACCAAGGACACCTTAAACCTTGCGACTATCAGTTTGCCAAAACTACTGCATGAACGCTTGCAAGAAGCCGGAACAGACTTTGCTGTACTGTACCCTAACCTCGCAACCCTTGCACCTCAAATTAAGAACGAAGAAATGCGGCGGGCGGTTTGCCGTGCAGCAAACCTCTATCATGCAGATATTTTCCGTCCTTATTCTGATCGCCTCACCCCAATTGCCACCATTCCAATGAATACACCCCAAGAAGGGATTGAAGAATTGGAATATGCGGTGAAAGAATTGGGACTCAAAGCCATTCAAATTCCCGCTTACGTGACCCGCGTCATCCCTGGTTTTGAGAAATATTCTTCAGAAGTACAAAGGGAAGCAACTTGGATTGACACCTTTGCCTTAGATAGTGCCTACGATTATGATCCCTTTTGGGCAAAGTGTGTAGAACTGAAAGTTGTCCCCACAACCCACGCTTCTGGTATGGGTTGGACTGCTCGCCGCTCAATTTCTAACTACCAATACAATCACATTGGACACTTTGCCTCAGCAGGTGGAGCGTTCTGTAAAGCACTCTTCTTTGGTGGTGTTACCCATCGCTTCCCCACCCTGAAGTTTGCTTTTCTAGAAGGTGGTTCGGCTTGGGGTGCTAGCCTCTATACTGATATTATTTGGCATTGGGAAACCCGTAACCCAGAGATTTTGCAAAACAACAATCCTGCTAATTTAGATCGCCAAGGATTGACAGAGCTATTCCGGCGTTACGGTGGAGCAGAATTCCAAGGTCGTGCTGATCAATTTGGTAGCGGTTTGGGCTTCCACGGTCAATACCTCTCACCCGACGATCCTGGTGAAATCAATGAATTTGCTGCAGCTGGGATTACGAAAGCAGAAGATGTGCGCGATCGCTTTTTAAATCACTTCTACTTCGGTACAGAATCAGACGACACCCGTGTTGCCTACGCTTTCTATCAAAAAGCGAATCCATTTGGCGACAGAGTCAAAGCATTTTTGGGTTCTGATTCCGGTCACTGGGATGTGCCTGATATTACAGCTGTAACATCCAACGCTTACAGCATGGTTGAAAACGGCATTCTCAGTGAAGAAGACTTGCGCTACTTTCTCTCTATCCATCCTTTGGAGTTATACACCAGTCTCAATCGTGACTTCTTCAAAGGTACGGCAATTGAGAAAGAAGCAGAAGAATATTTGGCGAGTGCTGGTTGCTAAGAGAACAAATTTATTTGATTTTAGCAAGGATTAGGGCTACTTGAGTTTGGGTGGGCATTGTCCACCTGACTCCTTCTTAGAATTTTGAATTGTGCCTTGGTATAAGTTTTATGG
Organism: Brasilonema sp. UFV-L1; assembly: GCF_012912105.1. GTDB lineage: Bacteria > Cyanobacteriota > Cyanobacteriia > Cyanobacteriales > Nostocaceae > Brasilonema. Next base: position 5,881 of record NZ_QMEA01000097.1, on the reverse strand, counting down.
AGCAGAATCAGTAACCGTGAGTACTCATGATTCAGAGCCAGCATCTACTCGTAGTTCTCACCTAGATTTGGAAACAGACGTCCTCGTCATTGGAGGTGGACCCGCAGGTACTTGGGCAGCTTGGAGTGCCGCAACTCAAGGGGCAAAGGTCATCCTCGTAGATAAAGGCTATTGCGGAACCAGCGGAGCTACAGCGGCTGCTGGTACAACTGTTTGGTATATTTCAAAAGAGGCGAACCGCGAGGCGGAGTTGTCCAGGCGAGAAACGTTGGGTGGGTTCCTCTCTGAACGCTACTGGATGAATCGCGTCTTGGATCAGACCAGGATTAACCTAAATCGGCTCGTTGAGTGGGGCTATCCTTTTTCCCAAGATGACAATGGGCATCTTTATCTTCCTTCACTGCATCAAGGTGCAGAGTATATGAGGTTGATGCGAAAACAGGTGAAAAAGGCAGGGGGGAAAATCCTTGACCACAGCCCTGCATTGGAACTGCTAGTGGATCTAGACGGTACTGTGGCAGGAGCAAAGGGGATTTCTCGGCAAACGAATGAACGCTGGACAGTCCGAGCCGGAGCCATCATTCTTGCTACTGGGGGTTGTGCTTTCCTCAGTAGAGCTTTGGGCTGCAATGTCCTCACGGGAGATGGATATCTCATGGCTGCGGAGGTGGGTGCTCAATTATCGGGCATGGAATTTTCCAATGCCTACGCTTTGACTCCCGCCTTTGCGTCCGTGACGAAGGGCGCGTATTACCGGTATGCCACTTTTACTTATGAAGATGGTACTATCATTGAGGGCGATCGCCGACTTATTGCCCGCACGTTGCTGACCCAACCTGTTTACGCTTGTATCGACAAAGCCTCTGAAGAAGAAAAAAGTTGGATGCGGACAATTCAACATAACTTCTTCTTGCCCTTTGAACGAGTTGGAATTGATCCCTTTACGCAACGATTCCCCGTCACGCTACGTTTAGAGGGAACTGTGCGTGGCACAGGTGGATTGCGGATTGTTGATGAAACCTGCGCGACATCCGTTCCCGGTCTTTATGCGGTTGGGGATGCCGCAACGCGAGAACTCATCTGCGGTGGTGCGTCGGGAGGTGGCAGTCCAAATGCGGCATGGGCAAGTGCTTCCGGTTACTGGGCAGGCGAGGCAGCTGCTTCCTATGCTCGTCAATTAGGGGATAGGGTGAATCAGCGATCAGTGCAGAGAATTGATGGCGCAGCCCTCCATCCTGGCAGCAGCCGCACCTTTGACCCTATAGAAGTGATTCGAGCGGTGCAGGCAGAAGTGACTCCTTATGATCGCAACTTGTTCCGCACAGAACAAGGTCTATCAGAATCACTTGATCGACTGCACGATCTGTGGCGTGAAATTCGCAATACATCGTTTGTGTCAGAGCAACAAACCATTCAAGGTAGGGAAGCTGCATCAATGGTCGCAACAGCACGCTGGATGTACGCCACTGCTCTAGAACGCAAAGAATCTCGCGGGATGCACAAACACGAAAACTATCCGCAACTGGATGCCAAACAACATCATCGTTTGATCAGTGGTGGACTAGATCGTGTTTGGGTCAAGCCAGAACAGGAGATTTCAGTGAAGGAGTTAATAAAACAATGATTGAACTAGTCAGTCAATCTCGTTGTATCAAGTGCAATATCTGTGTAACCGCTTGCCCAACCAACGTCTTTGACAAAGTACCTAATGCTCCCCCTAAAATCGCCCGTAAAAGCGATTGCCAAACCTGTTATATTTGCGAACTGTATTGTCCAGTCGATGCTTTGTTTGTTGCCCCTCAGGCAGACGAGTCAGTTACGGTCAATGAGGAAATATTAGTACAGTCTGGATTGCTCGGAACTTATCGCCAAAAGTTGGGATGGGGACGAGGACGCACAAGAGCAGCCCAAGCAGAACAATCTGCCAAATTCTTCAAATATTCTCCGTAGCTATTTTTTGTCAGGTGTTGCACTTAGAAATTGCATCTTTTTTAACTTTGGGTCACACTTCTACCTTGGAGAGATAAACACATGAGTACTAAAAACTTTGACATTCAACCAGTCGCAGGACGCATCGGTGCCGAAATCGTAGGTGTTGACCTGAGTACTGACCTCAGCAATGACATTATCAGCGAGATCCGCAAGACCCTAGTCCAATACAAGGTAATCTTCTTCCGTCGCCAGCAACTTGATGCCAATGGTCAAGTCGCCTTTGCTCGCCGATTTGGTGAAGTTACCACAGCTCACCCCACAGTACCATCCTTCCCAGGACACCCAGAAGTCCTTGACTTGAATTACGGTCGAACCGCCACCCGTGCAAATAACTGGCATACTGATGTCACATTTGTAGACCGCCCGCCACTCGGCTCTATTTTACGGACGCTTGTTATTCCGCCATCGGGAGGCGATACTATCTGGGCAAACACGGTGGCTGCATACCAAGATTTACCAATACATCTACGTAATCTCGCTGATGAGCTTTGGGCTATACATAGTAATGCCTATGACTATGCAGAAGCCGCAGTAGAGCTTTCTGAAGAGACTAAGGCTTACCAGAAAGTCTTTACATCGACTGTATATGAAACTCTGCATCCAGTAGTGCGCGTCCATCCTGAGTCTGGAGAGCGGGGACTATTCATTGGTGGTTTTGTTCGCCAGATTCGCGGACTATCAACGACTGAATCGGACGACATTCTCCGACTGTTGCAGTCGTATGTGACACGTCCTGAAAATACAGTTCGTTGGCGTTGGCAAGTTGGCGATGTGGCGTTCTGGGATAACCGTGCTACTCAACATTATGCAATTTATGATTACGGCGACCAACCCCGCCACGTTCAGCGAGTGACAATCGTTGGCGATCTCCCAGTTGGCATTGACGGTAAACATAGTGAGGCAATCAAGGGGAACTCTTCTGCCTACATTCCAAGCTTGGTCACTGCGTGACGTTCTCCCACCACTGATTCGGAGTACCGAATACAGTGGGGGCTTCTCTAAATCGCTTCAGAGAAATTTCCTGCTTCATTGGTCGCATCTAGATAGGCATACTCACGCATGATTATCCCTGATAACGATACCTCCACAGGCAGTTTAGAGATTCCTGACGCCCCACGGAATCTTTGTACAAGGAACAAAAGTTCTGTACAACCAACCAAACTGGTTTTACGCATTGATGGTTTCATGCATAAAGCAATCCTTCTCAATGCAACCCCATACCAATTGTCAAGGTTCTGTACCGTTCCCAACGTATGCCCTTCGGGCACGCTACGCTAACGCACTGTTCACCTGCATTGCAGTTCGTTTGTGTCGAGTGGTCAGTGGTTAGCTGATACGATAATCGTAGCACAATTAGGCTACGATTATGGCAAGAGACAAAATATTTCGAGTTCGACTGACTCAGCAAGAATGGGACAAGTTGGAGAATGCTGCTCAAAGAAAAGGAATTTCGTCAGCCGAATTGATAAGAGACTACGTCAAGCAATTACCAAGTTCAGAGAGGGGAGACTCCTCAGCCACCCCGTTCCCTTAATGACCTTTGGTATCGGTCGGGGTGTCTTCGTCGTCTCCCGCCTTATATTCCCCACCAAACGGAGTACCGTTATGGTGGGGAATATAAGGCGATTTAGTTAATACTGAAAAACAACAACTTGGAAGAACCAGTTCTGTTTTTCAGACATAGTACGAGATAAAACAGTCCATTTAGTTAGCGTTCGACACGTTTCTAAAATAAAAGAAACAGAAAAGAATGAGTACAAAAAGACAACTGAGACTAGGTGCATTCTTAATGAGTTCAGGTCATCACGTGGCGGCGTGGCGACACCCAGATGCACGAGCAGATGGCGGTTTGAACTTCCAGCATTTTAAGCAGATCGCGCAGACGGCTGAACGGGGAAAATTTGACATGATCTTCTTTGCTGATGGTGTAGCTGTGCGCGACCGTGGTAAAGGAACTGAGGCTTTGAGCCGCACGTCGATTGTACACTTTGAACCCCTCACTTTATTATCAGCACTGTCTGTGGTGACGGAGCGCATTGGGTTGACGGCGACGGTATCAACTACATACAACGAACCTTTTCACCTCGCCCGCAAATTTGCTTCATTAGATTATCTCAGCGGTGGTCGTGCCGGATGGAATCTCGTGACCTCTGCTACTGTTGCTGAAGCGAACAACTTCAATCGTGAAAAGCACATGGAGCATACACTGCGCTATGAGCGTGCCAAAGAGTTTGTGGATGTGATGACAGCGCTTTGGGATAGTTGGGAAGATGATGCTTTTTTACGCGACAAGGAGTCAGGGATTTACTTCGATCCTGATAAGCTGCATATTCCCAACCACAAGGGCGAGCATTTTTCGGTGCGTGGTCCGCTGAATGTAGCACGTCCAATCCAAGGGTATCCGGTTATCATTCAAGCTGGGTCTTCCGATGACGGGCAGGAACTTGCAGCACAGACAGCGGAGGTGATTTTCACTGCTCAGCAAACGCTTGCGGAAGCTCAGAATTTCTATGCAGGTGTGAAGGGGAAACTGGCTAAATACGGACGTTCTCCCGATCATCTCAAGATTATGCCGGGTGTGTTCCCGGTAATTGGCAGGACTGAGCAAGAAGCAAAGGACAAATATGAGCAGCTTCAGGAGTTGATTCATCCGCAAGTTGGATTGGGTCTACTCTCAGGGCTGGTAGGCGGAGTTGATTTATCCGGTTACCCACTGGATGGTCCACTTCCGGAGTTACCGGAGACCGAACTTGCAAAAAGCCGCTTGAAGCTAGTGACCGACCTCGCCCGAAGAGAAAATTTAACTATTCGGGAGTTGTATTTGGCGATCGCTGGTGCGCGGGGACATCGGACTATCTTAGGAACACCGCAACAGATTGCCGATCAGCTTGAAGATTGGTTTGTCAACGGCGGGGCAGATGGATTCAACATCATGCCGCCCTATTTACCAGGTGGTTTGGATGAGTTCGTAGAGTTGGTGATTCCCGAACTGCAACGCCGAGAACTATTCCGCACTGAGTATGAAGGGCAAACCCTGCGCGAAAATCTTGGATTGCCCCGTCCGGCAAACAAGTTTAGCACAGTTGCAGCTTCTCCTGAGCAGGTGGCAGTCGGTTCTTCCGTATGATTTCACCTGCTTAACCTGTCAATCATACTTTATTTTAGTAAAAATACGTAACCTAAAAGTCAAACTACAGGTGACGGTAATTTGTTGTTCAGGCTCAATATTCAAGCCTAAATACCAATGGGCTTTTCGTGCGATCGCCCGTACACGCCCAGGGGGTTTCTGAAGGAAACCCCCTCCCCAAATCGGAGATTCGGGGCAACCAAGCGGAGCTTGGTTGGGGCGTAGGGCAGGCGAAGCCATCGCGTGACGGAAAGCTTTATCTCCCCAGGGGAAACGCATACTGATTCACGTCTTCCTTCATTGCCTCACAAACTGCCCGTTTTAACTCAAGCGGACAAGGAAAATCAGGAAATCCCTGCGCCAGATTCACAGCACCATGTTATAATGCGACTCTGGTCATTTCTCGAATGACTGACTCTGTGAACTGGTTTGCCTTATGTGAGATTTTCTGCTTTCCTGTTGGAGTCACATTTATATCCTCCATTGATAATAAGCTACTGTAATTTGATAGATTTAACGTAAATTTTACCAAGTACTACAAGATATTTTCATTCATGCAAGGCTCCCAACTTCTTAATTTCTGGCCAAATCATAGCCGTCGCAATCACTACAACAATTGTCCCAACTTCTGGGCCTACCACAGACACTACCGAACCAAATAAGGCAGCAGTCAAGCCTGATTCAAACCCTCCCAACTCATTAGAGGCACTTATAAGAATGCCCGTTGAAAACCCTGTTCTTTAGGACAGGGATGAAAACGGT
>NZ_QMEA01000096.1 GCF_012912105.1 Brasilonema sp. UFV-L1 | reverse complement strand
GCGCGGGACTTACGACGAAGAAGTTAAACCAACAAGAGTATCGTCTTCGCTATATGCTAATTGCCACCACGTCGGTTTGTACTTGAGAGACTTTAACAAATGAAAGTGTTCAACAGCATCTTGCTCTGGACCAAGTTTAGCCCGATCATAGGAAATAGAACGATCCAGACTCTGCGACGAAACTTGCATAATAGCCTTAATGAATGCGTCTTCACCAACTTCATCAAGTGAACGGAACGTCAACCGGTTTGATGGCGCTATCTGAGTTTGGGTATCTCTCCACTCGAAGCGGATTGTTTCCCTCTTCAATGAGAAGCCAAAGTTTCTCAGCAACTCAAGTCGTTCCTCCAGAAACCTGGAAGACGGTGATGGAATATCGAGTACATACTCAATGCTTTCGATATCTGGAATTTGCAATTGTGACAAGCTTTGCTGTATAAGATTGCTCCCAACCTCAATGTAGTTGGCGTTCCAAGGTACTTCTAAAACATCCATCTCGAAGGGCTTGTCCAAAGATGGTAAACACCAGTAAGCAATACGCCCGACGAACTCTCCTGCTTCTTCAGCGACAAAGCACCACTCCGGGCGAATGTAGCTTCCTGCCCACATATCTCTCAAATAATTGAGAAAATGCTCGTTTAGATCAGCTCGTTCACTGAAATTAGCGAAGGCTTCCAGTTCCTCGCGGCGAATAGGGCGAATATCCATGATGAATCTCCTAAGACTGTAGCGATAGTTACTTGTTGGCTGAAAGTCATCATAGGTATCACCCCCTAAGCAAAAATAATTATAATTACCAGATTGATATTATATCATCTTGGATCATGAGTATAAACAGTTCTACAGATTTTGCGCTGGAAGCTGGTTACTCAGCAAGGCGACTAGAACCAAATGATGAAGAAGTTCTTCAGCAGCTCTACGAACAGTGTACAGACTTTGCTAATCTTACAGAAGGGCATCCGCCCTCACCTTCTGCTGCTCATGAGGAATTTCTCGCTGTTCCTGAAGGGAAAACTCTACAGGACAAATTTATGTTTGGTTTTTTCGACGTGCATAACGTCTTGGTGGGATTAATCGAAGCAATTCGGCATTATCCTGATGACAGAAGCTGGTGGGTGGGGTTGATGATGCTTGCTCCCCAAGAACGAGGCAAAGGTTTAGGCTCTAAGTTTTATAAGGCTTTTGAGCGTTGGGTATCCGCGCAGAAAGCGCAGCAGGTGATGCTAGCTGTGATTGAAGAGAACGAACAAGGATTTCTTTTTTGGAAGAAAATAGGATTCGAGGTGACACGTAAAACACCACCGAGGCAATTCGGCAAAAAAACGCATATGCTCTACGTTATGACAAAGACTGTAGAAGTATCCGACTAAATAGCCGAGTCATATCAAATCCGTTTGTATCGGAATGATTTCTCCTTTCTCTCTCCCTGGTGCGTTCTCTGTCTTGGAAAGCTCTGAGCCTCGCTCCTTTGAGGAGCTTACGCGCTTCGGAGGAAACCTCCGCTCATACTTTTCGCTGCTTCCTCTGCGGTTTTTTAATTATTCAGACTCAACCGGAAACGATATCAACAAGATGCTGCGGAGTGAATAAAGATATAAGGGTGAGCATTGCCCACCCTACATATTTATTCATGAATCACAATCGTTCTACAACTTAGTCCCGCACTCAGGGCAGAAATTGTTATTAGGCGCATTTTTCGCACCGCAGTTGCTGCAATAAATTGGCTCTAGTGAAGCTTTCTTTGGCTGACGTGGTAAGCCAACCATTTGAGCATTGCTCTTTCCAGGAGCTACCATTGGGTAACAGTTTTCGTCTTTGGTGACATGAGCGTTGACGATAACTGGACCATCATGTGCTAGCATTTCGGCGATCGCATCCTTCAATTCATCACGGTTTTTAATCACCATGCCCTTGATGCCATACGCCTTTGCCAAAAATTCAATGTCTGGCATTCCCACTTCCATATTCGAGCATGAATAACGCTCGCCGTAGAAAGCTTGTTGCCATTGGCGCACCATTCCCTGCCAACCGTTATTTAAAATAACAGTCTTGACATTTATACCATATTGTGATGCTGTTCCCAGTTCTTGTAAATTCATTTGGAAACTGGCATCACCGCTAATACAGATGACTTCTTCGTTGGGAAACGCGACCTTAGCGCCTATTGCTGCAGGTAAACCAAAACCCATTGTTCCTAAACCACCACTGGAAATCCAGCGCCGGGGACCATTTTTCAGGAATTGTGCCGCCCACATTTGATGTTGACCGACATCTGTCGTGTAATAAGCGTGGGGTGCTTGGCGACCAATTTCTACAATCACCTCTTGCGGTGACATACTATCAGCATGATGTGGTACTTGTAGAGGATATTCTTCCTTCCAGCGGTTGATCAAATTCAGCCACTCTTGCGTTTGGTTTGGTGTATGCTTGACACTCTTTTCCTGACACCGACGTAACAAATCAATCAAAACTTTGCGTACATCACCGACGATGGGTACATCTGGAACGCGGTTTTTACCAACCTCTGCAGGGTCGATATCGATGTGAATGACTTTAGCGCGCTGAGCGAATTCATCCAACTTACCTGTCACGCGGTCATCAAATCTTGCACCGACACAAATCAGTAAATCACAATCTGTGACAGCAAAGTTCGCGTAAGCGGTGCCGTGCATTCCCAACATTCCTAAAGAAAGGGGATGATGTTCGTCAAAAGCACCGATCCCCATCAACGTTGTGCTGACGGGGATGTTAAATAACTCAGCTAATTGTTTGATTTCCTCGTGTGCGCCTGAGGCGATCGCACCTCCACCCACATACAACAATGGACGACGACTTTTACGAATCAACCCGATAGCTGCACAAATCTGCCGTGGATTTCCCTTCACTGTGGGACGATACCCAGGTAACTTCACTTTTCCTGGTTCCACTGGCACATAGTCAAATTCTTCAAGCGCCACATCCTTGGGAACATCAATCAAAACTGGTCCCGGACGCCCGGTGCTAGCGATATGGAAGGCTTCAGCAACAATTCGCGCCATATCTTTGGCGTCACGCACGACATACGAGTGCTTGACAATTGGTAGCGTAATGCCGTAAATATCAGTTTCCTGAAATGCATCCGTACCAATCACTGCCCGTGAGACTTGTCCGGTGACAATAATCATCGGGATCGAGTCCATATAAGCAGTCGCTATACCCGTCACCAAATTCGTTGCTCCAGGACCCGAAGTTCCAAAGCATACTCCTACCTTCCCCGTAGCACGGGCGTAACCGTCGGCGGCGTGTGCTGCACCTTGTTCGTGTCTGACCAAGATGTGCTTTATGCCATCACCAGCAGCTTCTACTTTGTACAAGTCATCGTAAATTGGTAGGATTGCGCCACCAGGATAACCAAAAATATACTCAACGCCGTGTCGCTGGAGACTATCAAGTAAAGCAAAACCACCTGACGCACGTCTGGGCGTTACGACTGGCGAGATAGAAATATTGGAGATGCTCTGATTTACAGTTTGTGGGAGACTAATTTGAGAAGGCGAGCGCACAGTCAAACCTCACGCAATAGCTAAGTTAATGCTGAATCTTGGTAGTTAAAACTTCATTGTAATTTAAAAGCTTAATAAAATCGTGACAGTATTTTCTGTAGAAAGTAGAAAACTTATTTTAGAAAAACATCTGGCAACACTCATCGAGTATTTTGCCAAGTCCAAACGCCTACAGATACCACCACAAGACTCATGACCACAAGCACGACTCGCAACCCAAGAGCATCAGTAATTGGACCAGTGATTGCCAGTGGTACCGAAAGAGCGATGTTAGCAGCATGATTTTGAAACCCAAACACTTTACCATGCATTGTGAGTGGTGTTTGCTGTTGAATCAGAGTTTGCATTGGTACGCCAATGAAAGCAGCTCCTATACCCAACAATGTACAAAGTGCAAAAGCGATTAACAAGTTGTGGGTAAAACTGAACACTGCTAAAACCAGCGCCATAATCGAAAATCCAATTAAGGACAAGGGCTTGCGGTGAAGTTTATCACCTTCGTGACCTAAAATCGCTGCTCCCAATACCATACCGACCCCAGCTGCTGCTAAGAAAAAGCCAAATTGTTTTCCTTGTAAGCCAAACTCTTTTGCTAATCTAATAGCCAGTACTGTTAGCGCTGCAAATACACAATACAAAGTCGTCAGTTGCAGCATGGCATTCAACACGAGACGGTTTTTCTTGAGATAGCGCAAACCTTCTTTAAAATCTGCCCAAGGATTGATGACTGGCTGAGTGTTGTCAAAAGAGACGTTGTCTTTAAAGTTAATGGGTTGCATGATGCCCGCAGACAACACGTATAATCCCGCGACGATAACTTCTTGACCATATTCTGCTCCGATTGAGTTTTTCGCAAAACTCAAGATTGGTTCTCCTATGGCAAAGCCAACAATTAAAGCTCCCATCATTGTGCTGCTAAACAGTGCATTCGCTGTCATCAAATTTTCTTTTTTTACCAATAGCGGAATCGCAGCTTGCTCAGCGGGTGCAAAAAACTGCGTCACAGTGGAGATGGCAAAAGTGAGTAGCAGCAGAATCAGAAAATCTCGTGGTAAAAGAGGAATACACAGCGTTAATAGCCCGCGTACAATATCAGAACCAACCATGATCAGCTTTTTTGGAAAGCGGTCAACAAACACACCGCCAGCAGAACCAAATAAAATCGCTGGTATTGTAAACGCCACCATTAACGTGGAGTACATCGAGTTTTGCGCCAATCCAGCAGGAGCTGGATAGTTTTCAAGCAGAGCAATGACCAAAACAAAGAAGACTTTATCTGCTAATTGGGATACCAATTGCCCAATCCACAGTAGCATGAAACCACGGTTTTTGAGAACGGCAATAAATCCTTTATTAACGGCACCAGGTTCAGTTGGAAACATCAGAATCTTTTAGGATAAGGACTAGGGGGAGCTTTTGAGCAGGGGAAGTCAGGGAAGTCGGGGAAGCTGAGCCAAGAACCCTATGTCCACCAGGACACGCACAAGGGACGGGAGCAGGGGAAGCAGAGGATATATTCTGTCTGTGCGTCGCTCTCAATCTTTCACCAGTCCCCTCAAGCCTATGTCTTTGCGACATGCTACTTTGAACGTCGCAAAGTACAACAGCCCAAGGTGCTGGTTCATCGCGTCTGACAATCTACGCGTCTTCCTCATCTCCCTCATCTCCTTCACTCCCTTATCTTCCTCATCTTCCTTTACTCACTCCTGCTTAGCAAATCTGTTTTCCGGACTAGTTATCTTCATAACGCCTTAAAAGCAACTGTAAAAACTCAGCTGCACTGAGGCGCTCTTTAGGCAATGATTCACCCAAGCTAGAGTTTACCCAGTAGCCTTGTACAGTTTGGGGCGATCGCCACATTTGGTGATGCTCAACAGCTGGATCTGCATAAAAATTATTTTCCCCACTTCCCAGTACAGAAGAACTCCAGTGGGTGAAATAATCATGACTCATCCGATGGATAGGAAAATTTCCCCATACAGGTACTCCCCATCCATCTATAGCAATAAAAGCTTTGACATAACCGCCAATTTGTTGCCATTTATGAGCAGCGAGTATTGCCCCAACAACACCAGCACTAAAGCTAATGAATACAACTGGCGATTCTATCCTATCCTGTAAGTGTTTGTGTAAAAATTGCAATATATGAAATGCTGATAAAGCTAAACCACTCTCACCTGGAAATATCAGTAAATCTACTTCGTTTCGATTTTTTGCTTCATCTCTAACTCTCTCCATACACCCTGATAAAAAACATTCAGTTAAGACTGACTCATGAATTCCAGGGCAAATAATTATACTCATTTATCTCTTGTTTTCAAAGTTTTTACTTGATTTTTTGCATTTTTACTGTCGTAAATATAACATTTATTTTTCATTCTCTTAAGGACACATAACCTTCGCAATTCAAACACTCAAAATGTACCCGAAGAGCACAGTTTAATTTTGAATCAAGCGCGGATGGTGGTTTGTTTTTCTTTATCATTCAGGACTTACGCAAAACTTACCCGGTTTCTACCAAAAATCGTCTGTTTTGCAACCAAATACGAACGAAGAAATCGAGTTTTTAGCAGATGGTGCCTTAGTCCAATAAATCACTCAACACAGTAATTACAGTCTATCAAGCGTGACATAATTTACGAAACAAGTATGTGCCGCCCCTCAAAAGTGATTGTTTTGTCTATTGCGTTCGCTCCTCAATAAAATCTCTTGACTTTTTATCCCATCCCCCTGGATAGGATAAAATTTTACGAGTATGGAAAACAACAAAGCTCAAACAGTGCTGAGTCATGAGTACCACGTTCACAATCGAAATGATCAAAGGACTCATTGCTCAAAATCCAGAACTTTTGAAGTTGTATTGAGGAACTATTGTGGTTGCTACACCAGAAAAATTACAGTCAACACATGAGCAATTGCTAAATCAACACCGAGTCGCAGTGTTACTCATGGGTTACGGCGAAGTCGAAAGCTACGAAGATTTCGCTAACTATAATGAACAAGCGCTAAATCTACTGACAGCCAAATTTGCACCCGTCCCTACCTGGATTTATCCACCCCTAGCACGACTTTTGGCATTATTTGATCGTCATGAGTGGGGACATCAGCACCATGATTTTATTTCTCCACACAATGCCATTTTTGAAAAACAACGCGCTGGGATTGAAAAACATCTACAAGCCAAGTGGGGTGAGGGTGTTCAAGTTTTTAAAGCCTTCAATTTTTGTGCTCCCTTCCTACCCAAACAAGTACTAGCAGAAATTAAAAACCAAGGTTTTGACAAAATCCTCATTTACCCACTGCTTGTTGTAGATTCTATCTTCACCAGCGGTATTGCCATAGAACAAGTCAACAACGCTTTATCCGAGATGGCTGAGGGTAATGAACACTGGGTTAAAGGACTGCGCTATATCCCGTCGTTCTACAATGAAACAGCTTACATCGATTTGATAGCGCATTTAGTCGAAGAGAAAATTACAGCTGACTTAGCCAGTGCTTACTTACCTTCTCAAATTGGCATTGTGCTGATGAACCACGGTTGTCCACATAAAGCCAAAGGATTCACCTCTGGAATTACTGAAAGTCAAATACTCTACGACCTCGTACGAGAGAAATTAATTCACTGCTACCCTCTGATTTCTATCGGATGGCTCAACCATGATACACCCTTGATTGAATGGACGCAGCCAAATGTTGAACAAGCAGCACAAAACCTGATTCAATTAGGTGCCAAGGCAGTTATATTTATGCCAATTGGTTTTGCTACAGAAAACCACGAGACTCTCCTAGACGTACACCACATCATTCATGCGTTACACAAAAAGCATTCTGATGTAAACTACGTGCAAATGCCTTGCGTTAACGACCATCCTGAATTCTTAGACATCGCGGCTCAGTGGGCAAATGCTCATATTGGCGAGTTACTATCAGAACAAACTGTGGCTGTTAATCCCCAGTTAGCTGTAGCGCATCATCATCACCATCATCATTAAAAAGTAGGGTGGGCAACGTTTTGCCCACCCCACTACTGCTAGCTGATTCTAATTAACACCTCTCAACTTGCGAGTGTTGTCAACCAAACTTGGAGTCAGATTAATTTAGCTACAAAACTTACGCTTATTCCACTCCTCTCAATTTGCGTGTATTCTCAACCAAACTTTTCGCGAATTGGTCTAACCTTTGAGAAAGTTTTTCGTCTACAAGTTTGCCTTCAGGACTAAAAGCTTTCCAGGCTTGCCCAATTGCTACTTGTTCAGGAATAGACCATGCATGAACCCATCTGAGAATAACTCTCAAGTCATTCAGTGCATTGTTGTTAGACTGCCCTCCTAAGATGCTGATGAATCCCGCAACTTTACCTGCTAAATGGTCAAAACTCATCAAATCAAGAGCATTTTTCAGGACACCGCTAACGCTACCGTGATACTCAGGTGTCACTAAAATTAAGCCATCAGCACGGGTAAAAGCCTCTTGCAGCCGTTTAACATCTGGGTAATCTGGATATTCGTCTCCCCCATCGCAAAATGGTAAGTTCATTTTCCGTAAATCCAGAACTTCTACTTCTGCACCCAGTTCTTGTGTTTTCTGAGCAGCTAATTCTAAAGCCATTTGGCTATAAGAATCTGGTCTTAAGCTACCAGCAATGCCTACTATTCTTACCATACTCAAGTCAAAACCTCATAACTATCTTCAATAAAAAGTTTCTTCAATAAAAAGTTTCACACCCAAAAGAGGGAGTCTTGTTAAAGCGTAATCATTACGACTATGATTTTAGTATAGCGATTTGTGACATAATGTGGCAAATTCCAATTGGCAAAAAATTTTATGCTATGGAGTGAAAAATATAGCTTAGATAATATGTAAATGTAAAAGTGTACTTCAAAAAGCTCTTGAGCAAAGAGTCTAACCAGCAAGGAATCCCAAGCCTCCAGTTGTGCGTCTAAAACAAACAGAAAAATTTTCCGCCAACAGACGCACTCATGGGCATAGCAAGGAAAAACTTAGGAATGGTTTTTTTGGAAGCTACACTAGAGGATTAGACACCCACCAATTTCTACTCTCGTAGAGGAAAAGGTATAGAAATGAGTGCTCGAGCTGTTGAGCGGTAAACAAAGGGTAAATATTATGAAAAATTTTGAGAAAAAGACACTAAAGAAACAGCAGTCTACAAAGCGTACAGCTTTGACAGGAGCGCTAGCAGCTGGTTTAATCATGTTGCCAGGAATGTTAGGACTAGCTCCAGCACTCGCGCAAAAAGGAGAGCGCGATTCTTCCTTATCCTATGGCGACTTAATCACGAAAACTGAAAACAGAGAAGTCGAAAGAGTAGAGCTTGATCAAGCTGATCAGATAGCAAGAGTTTATTTAAAAGGACGCAAGGAAGGTGAACCACCAATACAAGTACGGCTTTTGGAACAGAACACTGAGTTAATTAATAAACTCAAAGAAACAGGCGTTAGTTTTGGGGAAGCTCCCTCCGCCAATAGTAGAGCGGCTTTAGGACTCTTGCTCAATCTGGTGTGGATCTTACCACTGGTTGCTTTAATGTTATTATTTTTACGGCGCTCGACAAATGCCTCTAGCCAAGCGATGAACTTTGGTAAAACCAAAGCTCGCTTCCAGATGGAAGCAAAAACCGGAGTAAAATTTGACGATGTTGCAGGTATTGAAGAAGCAAAAGAAGAACTGCAAGAAGTCGTAACCTTCCTCAAACAACCAGAAAAATTTACTGCTGTAGGCGCACGCATTCCCAAAGGAGTACTCTTAGTCGGACCTCCAGGAACAGGTAAAACACTTCTTGCAAAGGCGATCGCCGGAGAAGCAGGCGTACCATTCTTCAGTATTTCCGGCTCAGAGTTTGTAGAAATGTTTGTCGGTGTGGGTGCATCCCGTGTGCGTGATTTATTTAAAAAAGCAAAAGAAAATGCTCCCTGTCTGATATT
This sequence comes from Brasilonema sp. UFV-L1, assembly GCF_012912105.1. Classification (GTDB taxonomy): domain Bacteria; phylum Cyanobacteriota; class Cyanobacteriia; order Cyanobacteriales; family Nostocaceae; genus Brasilonema. Next base: position 17,484 of record NZ_QMEA01000096.1, on the reverse strand, counting down.
TATCGATGAAATCGACGCCGTAGGACGGCAAAGAGGTGCAGGTATCGGTGGTGGAAACGATGAGCGCGAACAAACCCTCAACCAACTGCTCACCGAAATGGACGGCTTTGAAGGTAACACTGGTATTATTATTATTGCAGCCACCAACCGTCCAGATGTTCTGGATACAGCGTTGCTTCGACCAGGACGTTTTGACCGACAAGTCATTGTCGATGCACCAGATCGCAAAGGACGTCTGGAAATTTTAAAAGTCCATGCGCGTAACAAGAAAGTTGATCCATCTGTTTCCTTAGAAGTGATTGCTCGCCGCACCCCTGGTTTTACAGGAGCAGATTTGGCAAACTTACTCAATGAAGCCGCAATTCTGACAGCACGTAGACGTAAAGAGGCGATTACACAACTAGAAATTGATGATGCTATTGACAGATTGACAATCGGACTCACCCTTAATCCCCTATTGGATAGCAAGAAAAAGCGGTTGATTGCTTATCATGAAGTTGGACATGCTCTTTTGTCTACACTTCTAGAAAACGCTGATCCTTTAAACAAGGTGACAATTATTCCCCGTTCTGGTGGAGTTGGTGGTTTTTCTCAGCAAATTCTCAATGAAGAAATGATTGACAGCGGACTTTATACTAAGGCTTGGCTGCACGATAATATCACCATGACTTTAGGAGGAAAAGCCGCAGAAGTAGAGGTCTTTGGCGAATCTGAGGTCACAGGTGGAGCGAGCAACGACCTCAAAGTTGTGACAAACCTTGCTCGTAAAATGGTCACTATGTATGGTATGTCAGAATTAGGGTTAGTCGCTCTGGAAAGTCAAAGTAGTGACGTTTTTCTTGGTCGAGATTGGATGAATCGCTCTGAATATTCTGAGGAAATGGCGACTAAGATTGACCGACAAGTACGAGCAATGGCAGTTAGTTGCTACAAAGAAGCTCGTCGTATTATAAATGAAAATAGAGCTCTTGTAGATCGTCTTGTCGATTTGCTTGTGGAACAAGAAACAATAGAAGGCGAACAATTTCGCAAAATTGTCGCCGAATATACCCAACTCCCAGCGAAACAACAATTAGTTGTATCTGGCTAATCAGTTATCAGTTATCAGTTATCAGTTATCAGTTATCAGTACTTGTTATTCATAACTTTGATAACTGTTTACTGTGTACTGTTTACTGTTGATTAATATCCAAAATCGCTTATAGCTTTCGACTCCTCTATGATGACTTGCGACTGTTGAGGAGTCCATCCCTGTGGTGAACTCCTTGTGATCTGCTGTTGGGAGAACATTTCCCGAAGAACCATTGCTGGATCGACATATCGTTTAGCATACTTGAGTCCCCAATGAAGGTGAGGTCCTGTAGTTCGTCCGGTCATCCCTACCCGCCCAATTCTCACTCCAGCACTGAGTTGCTGACCTTCCCAAATTTGGATTCCACCTGCTCTATCTATAAAATAATGGCGACCATCTACGGTTTCAACTTGTCCTTCCATATGACAGTAGGTGTGTTCCCATTCGCCCGATTGAATGACTATGTAAGTTCCGCAAGCATCGCGATCGCGAACCTTAACAACAGTACCTGTCCACCAGTTGCGAATGTAACTCCCTTGTGGCGCGGCGATGTCCAAGCCACTGTGAAACTCTAGATTTGAACCACCAGTCGCAGAGGGACGGTAACCAAATGCGGATGTATATGACCGGAAATTTTCTACTGGGAAAGATGCTGCTAACCAATTGTTAGCTCTTGCTATCTGTTGAGTGTTTAATTCCACAGATGGTTTTGGTTTGGGCTTGTGAACATTTTCTAATGGTTCTACAGGAAAAGAAGCTGCTGACGGATGATTGAGAGTTGGTCTCCTATTGGAGTTCAATTCTACAGCTTCAACTGTTTTTAATTTGGTTAATAGAGTGAGAAAACTGACAATACCTAATCCTAGTATAGACACGCTGACTATAGAAAGTGCTGCTGTTTGTCCCCACTTACTCATTTTTTAGTCCTCTAGCTGTTATACATATCCGTAAATTGATATAAACTTCAGGCAGAGCAGAGGTTTAAATTTTGATTACGGATTGACATTTGCTTTTGTTTCCGAGCACCCTATACAACATGAGAAAAAGCGTATATTTTTTGCTTATTCATCGCAATACACTTACCTTGAAAAGGTTACGATGTCAAGCCATTTGCCCAAAAGAGTATTATTTGAGATATTTAGATGCGGATTTAGTATAAAACGATGGAAAAACTATAAAAATAGCTCATACTTATGCTAATCTAGTTTTTGAAATGAATATAAAAGTAAAACTTATTAATCAAAACAATATTTAAGATAGTTATCGGCTAAATCCTCGACTTAGTAATCCATACGGAATACAAGATGGAGAGTTTACAGCTGTTAAAGCCAATTAAACATTGAGTCCCAAGCTACGCAAAAAAAATGGTAATTACGCTGGGAACCGGATACAACGGTTTATATGTAGGCTATTTATTACACAGCACAGAAGCCTTCAAAAAACGCAGATTTAAAAAATATTACATTTGTTGAATGAGGTTTTATACAACATGAAACTTATTAAGCCTTATGTTCATTTGTTTATTTTAGCGAATACTAGCGTTATTTTCCTTGGTTTTCCTCTTCAAGCTAGAGCTGAATGGAGTATTATTGGTTACGATGATATAGAACGTCCGATATATATAAATACTGATTCTATCTATATAAAAGGTAACTTACGTAGTGCTGAAATTAGACATGCAGGTTTTGGGCGTGCGCTCTTTGTGGTAAATTGCAAAACAAGTGATTATTACATTCAAACCAACCGAGGAAGAACAACAGGTTATGCGGCACCAGGAACAGTTTCTGGGATTGTAGCAGAAGAAATCTGTGAAAACTACAGGTAGTTATTGTGGCTACTTTATTTTGCCAAGGGAACACTTTCAGCCGATATTGTGATCTCGATAACAGAACTTGTCATGCAAATTGAAGCTTATAGTTGCTTTCCAAAAAAATACAGGTGTAGTTGATACCTTTGATATCACGTATGATGAAATACTAATAGTGTAAAAGTTGCAAATGAAGTCAAAATGTTGTTAAGTTAATCCTTATAATCAATGTAAGAAATTAATTTAGCTTTACGAAACCCACGCTGCACAAGACTGCCACAAACTATGCTGACTGAAATATTGCCTTTGGGCTTTGAGTTAGACACAATCGCGATCGCCGGAGCAAGTTTGTGGTCTTTGGCGCTGTATCTTGGTTTTTCCCCAGTCAGCGAATGGGTGATACAGCAATTGAATCGTTGGTTTAATTTTGCCGAGCGATCGCTCTACACGAGTCAGTCAGAATTTGAAAAAACAAGAAAGGCAAGAGAATCACAAAATGCTTTTTACGCCTCACTTTTCAGTATCGTGCCCTTTCTGGTCATTGGTGCGTTACTCAATTGGGGAGTGGAAATCAGCTTAGGTCGCAGTTGGGCAATTAGCATGGGGATACTTGCTTGTATGGGTTGCGGTGTGTATGAACTGGGACGAAGAGATGGAGGTTCTTCTGGAGAGTAGGAACAAAACAATTCAAAATTCCAAATTCTTCACTCGTGTGCTACTCTTGTTTGCCTAATTCTTCCTCGACTAAAGTTGCTAGCTTTTGAGCTGCACCAGATTCACCTCGGATGCTTTGCAATTTTGCTCGTATTTGGTCTAACTTTTCTGGATGATCCAGAAAATCTAAAACCATCTCTCCAACTTCTTGCGCTTGAAGTTTACCTACCAGTTCTGGAACGACTTCTTCTTTTGCCCAAATATTCGGCCATGCTAATAAGCCTTTACGTTGTAAAAATAGCCAGTTAATTAACTTCGCAAAACCAGAACCAACTAAAGGCAAATTTGCCAACAGCGCAGGTAAACCATCCCACGATCTCATCGCATCGAGTTGTTGTGTTGGTAGCAAAACAATCATTGGTACAGCTAAAGCACCCAGTTCAGCAGTATTTGCCCCGACTGTTGTTAGGCAAAGGCAGCACTGAGATAATAAATCGTATGCTGGCGTCTGAGTCCACAGTTGGACACATAAACCTGTTCCTGTCTTCAGGAAAGGACGCTCTGAATGAGTGCCGAGTTTTGAGACAATCAAAGAAGCACCACTAAAACCAAAAGTTTGAACAAAAGAGTTTTTTTGTGAGTCAGCAAAACTCGCTAAAGTTTCTAAATCCAAAGTCGGGGCGACAGGAATGACAAACTTAGTTTCTGGTCTTTTTGCATGGACATATTCCGCAATTGCCAAAGTTAACGGAACCCCTTGCATCAACTTTGACGGCTTTGAACCAGGAAGTACGCCAATCAGTTCAATTCCAGATTGGAGATTAGTAGAACAAAGCAAAGATAAAGGAGTACTTGCTTCCCCTACCTCCTCTGCTTCCAAACCCTGGGCTTCTTGCATCAAATCTCCCACAACGCTAAATTTGTGGGCAAATTTCTGAGGAATACCCTCAGCAACTGCTGGTTTCATGATTCCAAAACGGTCAATCATGCTGTGCCAACGTGCATCCCATTCAGCGTAGACAACGGTGCGATACCTTAGCCTTTTGCCGATGACAACAGAAAAAAACTGATCTCCACCCAGGAAAACAACGACACCGCGATCGCGCCAGTCCCAATTCTCAAATGTCTTTCCCCAAAGCAAGAACTGCCAAAAATGTTCTGCTGCTTGCACTCGGTCAACTTCGGGATAAGATCGGGCAATATCTGCTTCTTTGCCACTGGAGTTTGGACAGGGCGACAAAACCACAGAAATTCTTATTTGATTTCGGTCATTTCCTAGTTGTTGGCGCAATTGCCTAACGACTGGACGTACCCAAGTTGTTACTTCTCCAGGACCGTTTGAGAGAATCAGAATATCAGCACTCATGAGTCAATACTCAATAGTCAATAGTCATTAGTCAATATTTAGCAGGTATTTAGTTCCCATTTTTGGGTGGAAGCAGAATTGTCTTCAGTACGGTGAGTAGGTGTTTCAACAAACACTACTCAGCCCTAACTAAGTACAACATTGCAGAGGTTCGTATCGTAGTTGGGCTAAGCGCGCACTTAGCCCAACTACAAGCTTTTATTGCGATAGAAATTTATGAAATGCAGTACTAAGCCAGAGCATTAATTTTAGAAGTGACCAAACGTGCTGATTCAAAAGCACCAGCCATCCATCCTGTCAAGTAGCTCAGATGCTCTCCACACAAATAAATATTGCCATCGGGTTCGTTGAGTCTGGGATAGTACTTCTGTCGTGCCTCGTCTGTGTACTCTGCCCAGCCACCCAAGCTGTATGGGATTGTTGGCCAATAAAGTGTGAAGCCGTTCTCAAAATCATTTCTGTACTGCGGATGAATGTTGCTGCCTTGTTCCAGTGCTAAAGCGAGGCGCTGATCTGGAGACAGAGGTCCTACCTTGGTGTCATCAAATTGGTAATAGCCGAGGATAATTCCTTTATTAGATAAGTAACCCTCTGACGGATACCAAATCTGAAGAATGTCCTGATTGGTCCAAGTAATGCCGCCGAGGATGTCTTCGTCTTCCTCCCAGAAACGGCGTCTGAACTGCAAGCCACATTTACCTGCTCGTGCGTAGAAAGCAGCAACGCTGGTAATTGCCTCTTTCAACTCGCCAGAAAAGTCTGACGGGATATCCTTGAGTACTGGTAGCGGAATGGTGCAGATGCAGTAGTCGCCTGTGATTTGTTGGTTTGTACCGGAGCCATTTGCGTACACGATGCTAACGCCGTTGGGTGTCTTACGAATCTCTTTGACCTCTGATTGGAAAGCAATTTTATTGCCGACTCTACGTTCAAGGGCTTTGGCTATTTGATCCATTCCACCAACTGGCTGCAGCATCGTCATCTGTTGCTGCCAATTCCATTCGTAAGATTCGTAACCGGCAAATCCTAATTGAATTAACGCACTCAAATCGTAGGGAGCGGATTGTGTGCCTGGTTGCAAGCCAGCACTTGGATAAGTCGTAAAGCCACGTCGGCTCGAACCTTTGTAGAACAAGTCTGGAGATAAATTTCCATACTCTTTAAGAAACTCAACTAGTTTTTCTTTGTCTTCAGTTGTCAAAGGTGCGTTAATTGCATTCTGGTTCACGGCTTTAGCCAGCAGTTCTGATATGTAGCCACGCATATCAGTTATGGCTTCGCGGGCACGGACTTTTTGACCCGACAGGGGACCTGCGTTCTGAACGTTGTAGTAATATTCTCGTCGGTTTATGTTTGTTTTCACCTCAACCGCAACACCTAATTCCCGGCAGTAGTCTATTGTGACGTGTTCCTGGGGAATGCGAGCAGGACCTGGATTAAAGTACAAGCCTGAATCAAATTGAACTGTTTGCGTTTGTCCTAGAGTATCAGTAAAGCGATCTCCACCTCGAAGTGTCCAGCACCGACCACCAGCACGTTCACGTGCTTCAAGGATGGTGCAGTCATAACCAACTTTGCCCAACTCATAGGCACAAGTCATTCCCGCCAAACCTGCACCAAGAATAATGACGCGTTTGCCTCTCCCGTTTGGTTGTAACCGAAATGAACCTCTTTGTGATGGACTCTGTGCAGTTGCTGGTTTTTCTAACAAGCCCAAAGCTTTCATCGCCGCGTAGGCTGAACCACCAGACACAGCAACAGTTGTGATAAAATCTCTTCTCTTCATAGCCACTCCTCACGAGAAAACCCTGGTATCAACTATTTCTTTGTGTTGATTAACCCTTGGGAAGGATATCAACGCCCACTCAATAACTTCTGGCTAAATAAACCTAAAGCTTATAAGCTAATTAAGATTGGAACTTACATATTGACAAAAGTATAATTACAGCAATTTGTTCGTGCGTGAGGTACAGAACCTAGACTTAAAAGCTAGCTATGAAGGCTGTTTTGCTCCTGACTTCTGAATTCTGCTGTATGTAATTTTCTCAATAGAAAGTAAGCTTAGAAAGTTTTCCTTCTACGTTCCTAATAGATATCAGCCAAATCAAGTTATGCACCTCTTCATATACAAGGCAAAACTGAATAAGTGTAAGTAGTGATTAGTTATAAAATACCATTAAATAACTACGTAATATAACGTAATAAATAGAAAAGTGCCCTCGCCAAAGACACTGAGCTTTGGGCGATCGCTTTGCTGCTGCCAAAAACAGATCGCGAATGCCCAAAGCCTCTAGTTCATCCATTTTGTTCAAAATGCCAGTATTGTGACTTTTTGCTCACGCAAAAGTTTTCCACCAGGTATAAGTTAGTTTTGACTAACAGCTGCCCACCTTTTGTCTATAGACACTCATAGAATACACAAGGTGGTGAAACTAGAGCCGCAAATTTATGAAGTTATATAAATTTGTATTACTTATATCTGAGTAATTACTTTGCTAATGTGTCAACAATTTTTACAAAATATTTCTCTTTTTATATCGTTTTGTGTCAGATGAGCGATAAAATGCCCACTGGGCAAGCATTTTCTGATAAAAATCTCATATTGCCGAACAAACAAAGTCATCATTAGGCAAATTTTGCCTACATATTACTTTACAAAACGAGAACACGCATCAAAGGAGCCGAGGAAGCATGTTCACTCACGTCAAGTCCACCATTAGACATATTGCGCCTGATAATTTGCGGGGGCGTCATTTAATTAAGGTGGTCTATGTCGTGTTAGAGTCCCAGTACCAGAGTGCATTGTCACAAGCGGTTCGGGAAATTAACCAAAATCATCCCAATCTGGCGATTGAAATCAGTGGTTACTTGATTGAAGAACTCCGAGACCAAGAGAACTACGAGGAGTTCCAAAAGGATATGGCAACTGCCAATGTCTTTATTGCCTCGCTGATTTTTATAGAAGACTTAGCACAAAAGTTAGTCGCAGCAGTAGCACCATATCGCGATCGCCTGGACGTTGCCGTTGTGTTCCCCTCAATGCCCGAAGTTATGCGCCTAAACAAAATGGGCAGCTTCTCCTTGGCACAATTGGGGCAATCTAAAAGTGTCATAGCACAGTTCATGCGCAAGCGCAAGGAAAAATCCGGCGCTGGCTTCCAAGATGGAATGCTCAAGCTGCTGCGGACACTGCCGCAAGTGCTCAAGTATCTGCCAGTAGATAAAGCACAAGACGCTCGCAATTTCATGCTTAGCTTTCAGTATTGGCTGGGGGGTTCTCCAGACAACTTGGAAAACTTCTTGCTGATGCTAGCTGATAAGTACGTCTTGAAAAATAATGTAGAAACGAAAAATTTCGCATCCGTACAATACAAAGCACCAGTTGTCTATCCTGATATGGGGATATGGCATCCTCTAGCACCGACAATGTTTGAGGATGTTAAGGAATACCTCAACTGGCACAACAGTCGTAAGGATATCCCCAAGGATTTGAAAGATCCGTTAGCACCTTGTGTGGGGTTAGTGTTACAGCGGACACACCTTGTGACTGGTGATGATGCTCATTATGTAGCAATCGTGCAGGAACTCGAAGCTATGGGCGCGCGAGTTCTTCCAGTGTTTGCAGGAGGTTTAGACTTCTCCAAACCTGTGGATGCGTACTTGTACGAACCGACTACCAAAACACCCCTAGTGGATGCCGTTGTATCCTTGACAGGTTTTGCTCTGGTAGGTGGACCAGCACGCCAAGACCATCCTAAGGCAATTGAGTCACTCAAGCGGTTGAACCGTCCTTACATGGTAGCGCTACCTCTGGTGTTCCAAACAACAGAAGAATGGCAAGATAGCGATTTGGGGTTACATCCAATTCAGGTAGCGTTACAAATTGCGATTCCTGAATTAGATGGCGCAATTGAGCCGATAATATTGTCAGGACGGGATGGAACAACAGGGAAGGCGATCGCCCTACAAGACCGCGTGGAAGCAGTCGCACAACGCGCCCTCAAATGGGCGAACTTGCGCCGTAAGCCGAAGTTAAACAAGAAAGTTGCCATCACCGTTTTCAGTTTCCCACCCGATAAAGGTAACGTCGGAACAGCCGCATACCTGGATGTGTTCGGCTCAATTTATGAGGTGATGAAAGCCCTCAAGAACAACGGGTATGATGTGCAAGACTTGCCAGAGTCTGCCAAAGAGTTGATGGAAGAAGTCATTCACGACGCGCAGGCGCAGTACACTAGCCCTGAACTCAATATTGCTTATCGGATGTCGGTTCCTGAGTATGAAGCACTCACACCTTACTCGCAACGGCTGGAGGAAAACTGGGGACCACCTCCCGGACAACTCAACAGCGATGGACAAAACCTGCTGATTTATGGTAAGCAATTTGGTAACGTCTTCATCGGTGTTCAGCCCACCTTTGGTTACGAAGGCGATCCCATGCGGCTTTTGTTCTCGCGTTCTGCAAGTCCGCACCATGGTTTTGCTGCTTACTACACTTATCTGGAACAAATTTGGCAAGCTGACGCTGTGCTGCATTTCGGAACTCACGGTTCCTTGGAATTTATGCCAGGTAAACAGATGGGGATGTCTGGAGAATGTTATCCAGATAATTTGATTGGCATGATTCCCAATCTTTATTACTATGCAGCAAATAACCCCAGTGAAGCGACAATTGCCAAGCGTCGCAGCTACGCGGAAACAATTTCCTACCTCACTCCTCCAGCAGAAAATGCTGGGTTGTACAAAGGTTTGAAGGAACTGAGTGAGTTGATTGCTTCTTACCAAACCTTGAAAGATACTGGACGCGGTATTCCGATTGTCAACACCATTATGGATAAATGCCGGATGGTGAATCTGGATAAGGACATTGTTTTGCCAGAACAGGATGCCAAGGATATAACTGCCGAAGAGCGCGATAATATTGTTGGCTCAGTTTACCGTAAGTTGATGGAGATTGAATCGCGATTGTTGCCTTGTGGATTGCACGTAATTGGGAAACCACCTTCGGCCGAGGAGGCGATCGCCACTTTAGTCAACATTGCCAGCTTAGACCGTCAAGAGGAAGAAATTCAAAGTCTGCCCCGCATTATCGCCAACAGCATAGGGCGTAACATTGATGAAGTCTACCAAAACAGCGACAAAGGTGTTTTAGAAGATGTTCAGCTGCTGCAAGACATCACAATGGCAACCCGCACTGCAGTTTCCGCCCTTGTGAAAGAGCAAACCGACTCAGAAGGACGAGTTTCCTTTGTTTCCAAGCTCAATTTCTTGAACATGGGCAAAAAAGAACCTTGGGTAGAAGCACTGCACAAAGCAGGTTATCCTAAGGTAGATGTCGCAGCGCTGAAACCACTGTTTGAGTATCTGGAATTTTGCTTGCAGCAAGTCTGCGCTGATAACGAACTGGGCGCATTACTCAAAGGCTTAGCAGGCGAGTACATCCTTCCTGGTCCTGGTGGCGACCCCATCCGCAACCCAGATGTCTTGCCCACAGGTAAAAATATCCACGCCCTCGACCCCCAATCCATCCCCACAACGGCTGCTGTACAGTCGGCGAAAATCGTTGTAGACCGATTGCTGGCGCGTCAGATGGCAGAAAACGGCGGTCAGTATCCCGAAACCATTGCTTGTGTGCTATGGGGAACCGACAATATCAAAACCTACGGGGAATCCCTGGCACAAATTATGTGGATGGTTGGTGTACGACCAGTTCCCGATGCCTTGGGACGAGTGAACAAGTTAGAATTGATACCTTTAGAAGAGTTAGGACGTCCCCGCATTGATGTAGTCGTCAACTGTTCTGGTGTCTTCCGCGACTTGTTCATCAACCAAATGAATCTGCTAGATCAAGCGGTGAAAATGGCGGCGGAAGCAGATGAACCACCATCAATGAACTATGTCCGCAAACATGCGCTTGAACAAGCAGAGGAAATGGGAATCAACCTGCGGCAAGCAGCAACTCGCATCTTCTCCAATGCTTCTGGTTCCTACTCGTCCAATATCAACTTGGCGGTAGAAAACAGCACTTGGGAAAGCGAAGCTGAGTTACAAGAAATGTACCTCAATCGCAAATCCTTTGCTTTCAGTGCCGATAACCCAGGTACGATGGCAGAATCCCGAAAGATTTTTGAAAAAACCCTGAAAACTGCTGAAGTCACTTTCCAAAATCTTGACTCATCCGAGATTAGCTTGACGGATGTTTCCCATTACTTCGATTCTGATCCTACCAAGGTTGTTGCTAGTTTGCGGGGTGATGGTAAAACACCAGCATCCTACATTGCAGATACCACTACAGCAAACGCTCAAGTGCGTTCTCTATCAGAAACCGTGCGTTTAGATGCCCGTACTAAATTATTAAATCCCAAGTGGTACGAAGGAATGCTGTCTCACGGTTATGAAGGTGTGCGGGAACTCTCCAAGCGCTTGGTAAATACGATGGGTTGGAGTGCAACCGCTGGCGCTGTGGATAACTGGGTTTATGAGGACACCAATGAAACCTTCATCAAAGATGAAGCAATGCGGAACCGCTTGCTGAATCTCAATCCTCATTCTTTCCGCAAAGTTGTTTCCACCTTATTGGAAGTTAATGGACGCGGTTATTGGGAGACAAGCGAGAGTAATTTGGAATTGCTGCGCGAGTTGTATCAGGAGGTTGAAGACCGGATTGAGGGAATAGAATAGTACTTGTAAGGCAGGCAATATGCCTGCCTAAATTCTCCATCTTAAATCCCCCTATGAATGCCCTAACAGTCAATCTCAATCCCGTAATTGAACTGACGGACGAGCAATTTTTTCAACTATGTCAGGCAAACCGCGATTTGAGGTTTGAACGCACTGCAACCGGAGAATTAATTATCATGCCACCCACAGGGGGAGAAACGAGCAACAGCAACGCAGGATTAACTGCTCAACTTTGGCTATGGAATGAGCAAGATAAACTAGGTAAAGTTTTTGATTCTTCTGGTGGTTTTAAACTGCCCAACGGCGCGGATCGTTCCCCTGATGCTGCTTGGGTGAAACTGGAACGCTGGAATACACTGACTCAAGAACAACAAACCAGATTTCTGCCACTTTGTCCTGATTTTGTAGTTGAATTACTTTCGCCAAGTGATAGTTTGAAAGTGACTCAACAGAAGATGAAAGAATACCAAGAGAATGGTGCTCTTTTGGGTTGGTTAATTAATCGTAAGTCTCGGCAAGTAGAGATTTATCGAATTGGGCAAGAGGTTGAAGTTTTGGAGAATCCTGATAGGTTGTCAGGGGAAAATGTATTACCTGGGTTTGTATTGAATTTGAAAGCGATTTGGTGATAGTCAGAGGCTGATTTGACCTTGTAGAGAAAGTTATGATTGTCAGTTAACGGGGAGACAAGCGAGAGCAATTTGGAATTGCTGCGTGAGTTGTATCAGGTGGTTGAGGATCTGACTGAGTAAGTGTAAATAATTAGGGTGGGCAATTTGTCCACCCTTAAATTTCAATACATTGCAAACTGATAAAAATAACTAAGAATACAGTATGAGTATTACACCCAAAGGAATAAGTATATTAGAACTATATCGTCTTTATAGAGAGAATAATCTTATTGTCAATCGTAGATACCAACGTAAACTTGTATGGACTAAATCTGAGAAAGCATCTTTAATAAAAAGCATCCTTTTAAAATATCCTATTCCACTAATATTATTTGGAAGATTCAAAAAAGATGGAATGGATATGTATGAAATAATTGATGGCATGCAACGATTAAATGCTATTTTTGGTTTTATTGAAAATCAGTTTTTAATTGATGGTAAATTTTTTGATGTTACTAAGCATCCATTAGCTAATGAATTAAGTAATCAAGGAGTATTTCAGCGAATCAAAACTAGCGCCGAAAATTTATTAAATGCTCAAGAGTGCGTAGATTTTTTAGAATATTCTTTAGCCGTTACTATCTATGAGGCTAACAGTAATAAAGAAATTGAAGATGTGTTTAATAGAATTAACTCCAATGGAAAACATTTATCTGCTCAAGAAGTAAGATCAGCTGGAGTTACAAGCAACTTTGCAGAATTAGTTAGATTATTAGCTTGTGAAATCCGAGGTGATGTATCGAGGGAAATTGTTCCTCTCTCAGAGATGCCTGAGATTAGTATTGATTCTAAATCTATTGATTTAGGATATGGAGTTCTTGCAGAAGATACATTCTGGTGTCGTCAAGGTATTATAAGTAACTCAGATTTACGGGAGAGTGCTGATGAACAATTATTAGCAGACATAATACTTTCTATTGCTCTGGTAAAACCGTTTCCAGCAAAAAAAGAAAACTTTGATGCTTATTATGGTAAAGGAGAGACAGATAAATCAGATGAAATAGAATTAGCAGTTACAAGGTATGGAACAGAAAACCTGAAAGAAGATATTAAAACTGTACTATCACACATCAAAAATGCTGTGAATTCAGTTTCATCCATAGACTCAGCAAATGATAAAAACTTTATCAGAAGGATTCTAAGTCGTGATGGAGGAGTTAGCAATCCAGTTAAAGAGCCTTTCTATACTTTATTTATGGCTTTTTATGAGCTAGTCATCAAAGAATCTAAAGAACCTTTTGATTATCAGGGAGTTTTCAATGCTGTCATGGGACTTATGAAAAAAATAGAAGTCAGTTCTACTATTACAACAGATAAAAGAACCAAAAATATCGCTCTTACGAAAGGACTAATTCAGAGTTCTTTTAAACTATCAACATCTACAACTCGTAGTAGTGGCTCCTATGCCATAGATTTAGAAAACTATTTAAGAAGATCAAAAACTGAAGCTCCAAATTATGATTTTAAACAAGGGCTGTTTTCATTAAATCCTCATAATCGGACTTTTGACAACAATTGTTTCGAGAAAATTTGCCAAAATATTGCGGCTATGGCAAATTTAGGCAAAGGTAAAAAAGGATATATATTTGTGGGAATATCTGACAAAGAAAAAGATACTAAGCTGATTGAGGAACTTGATCAAATATCTGCACCTAGATTTTTCCCATTCGGTATAGTCGGAATAGAAAGAGAAGCAAAAATTCAAGGTACAACACTTGATCAGTATATATTGTATATAAGTCGAAAAATTAGAGACTCCAAATTACCTGAATGGCTAAAAACCAGTATTAACACAGGATTAACCCCTATTACATATCATGATCACACAGTATTGATGATTGAAATACAAGCAGGAAAAGATCCTGTATGGTATGATAACAAACTTTACATAAGAGATGGACATGAAAAACAACCTCAAGAGTTATCTGGAGAAAAAATTAGTGCAGTATATAGCTTATTTCAATAACAAGATATTTCTTTAGTAAAAAGAAAGTAATCAATTTTTTCGATAAGATATAATATAATGCCCAATCTCAAATCTCCCCCCTATGACTGCCTTAACAGTTAATCTCAATCCCGTGATTGAACTGACAGATGAGCAACTTTTTCAGCTATGTCAGGCAAACCGCGATTTGAGGTTTGAACGCACCGCTACAGGAGAATTAATTATCATGCCGCCCACAGGGGGAGAAACAGGAAACCGTAATGCTGGACTAACTGCTCAAGTTTGGTTATGGAATGAGCAAAATAAACTAGGTGTAGTTTTCGATTCTTCAACAGGTTTTAAACTTCCTAACGGCGCGGATCGTTCCCCTGATGCTGCTTGGGTGAAACTGGAACGCTGGAATGCACTAACTCAAGAACAACAAACAAGATTTCTACCACTTTGTCCTGATTTTGTAGTTGAATTACTTTCGCCAAGTGATAGTTTGAAAGTGACTCAACAGAAGATGAAAGAATACCAAGAGAATGGTGCTCTTTTGGGTTGGTTAATTAATCGTAAGTCTCGGCAAGTAGAGATTTATCGAATTGGGCAAGAGGTTGAAGTTTTGGAGAATCCTGATAGGTTGTCAGGGGAAAATGTATTACCTGGGTTTGTGTTGAATTTGGAAGCAATTTGGTGATGGTGAGGCTGAACATTTATGGCTACGAATCCGTTTTTGACCTTGTAAAGAAAGTTAAGTAGCTAAACATAATTAATTACACAATGTCCGCAGCGAACCCAGCGTAAGCGCAAAGCGCCCCCGCAGGATTTACCCAACCCCAAAAGGGGCGCTGCGCTAACGCTATCGCAGTTTCCCATCTCAACCGGGTTGAGTAGATTCTTTATCATTAGTTACAATTCTTAACTAAATTTTAATATCACTGGACATTTCCGGATAAAGTCTTGATGTTTGAGTGACGACACTTCAGGCATTCAGGCTTAACAGCAACCGTATTGGGTTAAACTGTCTCTCAATTCGCGCTCCAGAATCATCCATTTATGGATCAGATTTGTAAATTTCCACAGAATTTCTACAGAATCTTTTTGTACAAAACAATATAAGTGTAGAATTAGATACAAATTGACTCTCTAGTTAGAGATTTGAGAAAGTAACAACGCAAAACACCTCGACTTTGGTGAAGAGGTGTAACATGATAATCTAAGTAGGGTGCAAGTGAATGAACCGAAAAATCTCCTGAATAAAATTCAGGACTAAGAGCAATGCATCTATCTACAAGTTGTGTACGAATATAAGAGTTTTCAATTGGGTGCAATACATCAAAGTAATATCAAGGCTGTAACTGGCAATCAAAAGTTACAACCTTGAGATGAGAGAACATGGCATATGCATCTCAGGCAAAATGACGTGAAGTTCCGCATCATTAGATACGATGAACGTCCGGTAACATCCGGTTCTCAAACAGAATGTCGCAGATATACTGAGGCTGTATCTGTAAAATATTAGTCTCAACTTGGAATGCAAAAACTCAAATTTCACTGCAAACAGTAAACAAGGCAATGTCAAACAACATGATAGCAACTTCCAATACTCTCAGACCCATGCTAGGGGATTTTGTCAGTGTGATGGACTATAAAGCTTTGCTGGAAGGTATAGAACACAACATAGGTACTAAGGCTGCTGCAACACTTATCACTGCGGCAGGTCGTACCTACGGCAAGAAAATTGCCATACGACTTGGGGCAACAATGGAAACACAAAATCTTTCAACTGTATTAAAACGCCTGAACATAAACTTAGGCTTAGAAGGAACACGACTCTGCGTTATTGAAGAAGTCTTTCAACAAGGAGACTTTATTAAGGTAAAGGTGGTCGAGCCAGTCGAAATGTCTGGTGAAACCGACGATTCAAAGCGTTTGTGCCCATTTACCCTTGGTGTACTGAGTGGTTTTATCGATACTATTATGCAAAAACGCCACCAGGGGCGACAAGTCACTGTTGATGAACAAGCAGATATTCAAACAGAGTTTGAGTTCATACCCCTTTGAAATCAGAGCAATCTCGCGATAAGTAAGTAGATAAGGAATGACGACAATGGCAATCGATACTGATAAGATATCTGTAGTTTTACGAAACTTTGTTGGTTCTGTTAGCAATGTTCAAGGTGCCGTTATTTCTTCTTCGGAGGGTTTACCACTGGCATCTTACTTACCCAGTGAAATAGAAGATGAGAGAGTATCTGCCGTCTCTGCCACACTGTTATCTATGGGAGAGCGTGTCTCGTCTGCGTTTAACCAAGGCGTTGTAGAACGAATTTACATCCAAAGTAATAGAGGTTTTAGCATCCTAACCTCTAGTGATGCAGATACAGTGTTGTTCGTACTAGCTAATGAAGATATTAAACAAGGGGTACTACTTCAGGAGATCAATCGCATCATCCCAGAACTTAAACATGCCGTAGATGGCGGTAAAAATTGGAGCAATTCCGTTAGCATAACACGCAGGAATACGTGATCAAAACCGTACTGTGGTTACTAGATGTCAGCAGATAATAGCTCAATAGTTGAACAGTCTGGAACTGAGGTAAGAACCTAGTCAAACGTCAATGACTCACATGGTTAATGAGTATAAAATTTTGCTGACTTTTTTTGATTAAGTATTTTCTTGAAGGATAGATAAACAACTACGACAATGGCAATCAACACAAGCAAACTGTATACAATTTTGCAAAACTTTGTTAGTTCTGTTAAAAACGTTCAAGGTGCCATCATTGTTTCCTCAGAAGGTCTGCCACTAGTATCTTACTTACCCAGTGTGGGAGTTGAAGATGAGAACGTATCTGCCCTATCTACGATAATGTCATCTATAGGAGAGAATATTTCATCTGAGTTCAATCAAGGCGTTGTAGAACAAATCTACGTTGAAAGTGAGAAAGGTTTGAGTATCCTAAGCACCTGTGGTGTGGATGCTATGTTGTTCGTCATAACTAGTGAAGTTAATAAAGGTGTACTACTTATGGAAATCCAGCGCATTATTCCAGAAATCAAAGCAACTATGGAAGGTAGAAATTGGGGTAACTATATCGGAGTCAGTTAAGATATGTAATCTTGATGACCAGAACAAAGCAGGAAATAGGATAAAAGAAGAACCTCGATTTTGCCAACCCATAGGCTAGAAGCCTGCGGCTAGACAAACGAAGCGTGGGCTATGCGCTATGCCTTCGGCACAGGTGCGTATAGCGGTTGAGCAGTAAGCCTTAAACCTAAGTAAATCTTGGCAAAACTACTTGC
>NZ_QMEA01000095.1 GCF_012912105.1 Brasilonema sp. UFV-L1 | reverse complement strand
CCAAATTTCACATTCTCCCAAAAACTTTCAGCCTTAACTGAACCGTATTGCTCTATATGCTCCATTGATATTTCTATACGTTCCTGGGACGACTTCTCTAAATTTTTTGCTCTTTTATCCATAACTCACATAACTCAATTTTTACTCAGAAAAGCGAATTATAAGCAACATTTTAACTACTTGTTTTTGAGATGATTCACAAAACCTAAATTTGTTTCTTTTGTTCTTTTTTTAAACTCAGTCAAATGTTCACGAATTTGAGTGCAATGAGTTTTAAAGGCAACAAAGTGACAACCAAGCTCTTTATATCGAGCACGAAGCTGTTTTGAATGAGTTTTAACTTCCTTTGAAGAAGCAACAATCTGATGAGCAAGATTATTTTTTAAAGGATTTGTTTGAAAACTTAACATGTCTGTCTTGTGCAATTCCTCTGGTTTAACTTCTTCGCCATAGATAATAGTCAGTAGCTTTGCTACTGATTTATGGGCAGATTTTTCACTTTTCAAAATTGTCTGAGCTAATTCCTTAGCCTCAAAGAGTGTTAAGTGGGCTAAACCTGCCAGAAGCAAGTTACCCCTGAAGGGGTAACTTG
The DNA here is from genome assembly GCF_012912105.1 of Brasilonema sp. UFV-L1. Taxonomy (GTDB): domain Bacteria; phylum Cyanobacteriota; class Cyanobacteriia; order Cyanobacteriales; family Nostocaceae; genus Brasilonema. Next base: position 26,580 of record NZ_QMEA01000095.1, on the reverse strand, counting down.
CTTCTGGCATGAGTGCAATACACAAATCTTTGTTTGTCGCATCCAATTCTTGCTCTACCTCTTCTAATTGCTGCTGTTTGTACTGTAAATGTACGTTTTGACTCTCTACCAACTCACGGAAAAACTCTACTTGCTCGCGTAAGAACTTTATCTCCTCAAAAGCAGCTAATAATTTTTCATCAGTGCAGGCTACCTGCTGTTCAACTTGGCGTTGTTGCCGCTTTTTCTGCATAACTTAAATTCTATTTTCTATAGAGGGGTAGTGCATCATTTAGCTTTGTTCTGATCTTGACATAAAAACTTAACAATAAGATCCTTCTTTTAGCCGTTGACTTACAATCGCTCAAACATTCAAAATTGCAAACTCAAAAAATGAATCGTCCCAACGCCACTACCGCCAAGGCTAGTGCTTATGGCGGGAGTCCCCTTGCAGAGGTTTAAGATGAGAAAATAATCTCACGCTTTGCATCGGTGAGATAATAAACAACTATGGCAATAGCAATAGATTTTGGTACAAGCAACACAGTTATCGCTCGCTGGAATCCTGTTACCCAACAACCAGAAACGCTCAACATACCTGGTTTATCCATTCAACAAAGTCTCAACCCCCCACTCATTCCCAGCTTGCTTTATGTTGAAGATGCCTCAAAAAAGCAAGTTTTGGTAGGTCAACAAGTGCGCGATCGCGGTCTAGACTTAAAAAATGACCCGCGATTTTTCCGCAGTTTCAAACGCGGTATTGGTGCAAATATCCAAGGTTTCTTACCAGAGTTAGATGGACAAATCGTCACTTTTGAGCAAGTAGGGCAATGGTTCCTTTCTCAAGTCATTGAACAGTTGGTACCACTGCAAGGAGGAATAGATTCTCTGGTGTTAACTGTACCAGTAGACAGCTTTGAGACTTATCGCCACTGGTTAGGACAAGTTTGCCAATCCCTCAGCGTCGAACAAGTGCGGATGCTGGATGAACCAACAGCAGCAGCTTTGGGGTATGGTATGATTGACCAAGAAATTCTCTTGGTAATTGACTTTGGCGGCGGAACGTTAGATTTATCTCTCGTGCGGCTAGATAAAACAGTGCAAAGAATTCAAAAGCCTGTAGGATTTCTTCTCAAGTGGGGTAACAAGTCTTTAGCACAAGACTCAAAGCAAAAGGTAAAAACTGCTCGTGTTTTGGCAAAAGCTGGACAAAACTTGGGTGGTACTGACATTGATAATTGGATAGTTGATTATTTTGCCAAAACTCAAGAGTTGGTGGTGAGTCCCCTGACAACACGACTTGCAGAAAGAGTGAAGATTCAACTTTCAACCCAAACCCAAGCGAGTGAAGTTTATTTCAACGATGAGACGTTTGAGAGTTATGAGTTAGAACTCAACCGCGATACTTTGGATGCTATCCTCACAGAACACTCGTTTTTTGAACGACTTGATGAGTCGATGAATTCCTTGTTACAGCAAGCACGACGCCAGGGAATTGAAGTTTCAGATATTAATGCTGTTTTACTCGTTGGTGGAACAGTGCAAATGAGCGCAGTACAAACATGGATTAAGCAGTATTTTGAACCAGAAAAAATTCGTTGTGAGCGTCCTTTTGAAGCCATTGCTCAAGGCGCTTTACAAGTTGCTCAAGACGTGGAAGTGAAAGATTTTCTCTACCATAGCTATGGTATCCGTTATTGGGACCGTCGCAACAACAGCCATAACTGGCATCCTATTATTAGGGCTGGACAACCTTATCCAATGAGTCAACCAGTACAATTAGTTTTGGGCGCTTCTGTAGAGAGTCAGCCAAGCATTGAATTAATTATGGGGGAATTGGGAGCAGACACAGGCGGTACAGAAGTTTATTTTGATGGCGATCGCCTGATCACTCGCAGTATTAGCAGTGGTGAAACAAATGTCAAACCCCTCAATGATAAAGATGGTGCCAGATCAATTGCTCAACTGACACCACCAGGATTTCCAGGGAGCGATCGCATCAAAGTCTGCTTTCAAGTTGATGAACAACGCTTTTTGCGAATCACTGTTGAGGATTTGTTGACAAATGAAACGCTCTTGGAGAATCAACTTGTGGCACAGTTGAGCTAAACATCTCTTGTAGTAAGCATTTCAGTGCTTACTACAAATCTATTCCCTATCTTTTCACCACCACTGGCGTTCCGATTGATGCCCACTTAAATAGCCACTTAGCTCTTTTAGGAGCGAGATTTACACAGCCGTGACTAACTGGTATCCCAAATCTTTTATGCCAGTAAGCACCATGAATTGCATAACCTCCACTGTAATACATTGTATGTGGAACGTCCGAAATGTCATAGTCTTCACCTTTCATTCGAGCAACCTTGTGCTTAGATTGGATTTGAAAAACACCAGTCGGAGTTGGGGTGGATTTCTTACCTGTGGAAACAATGACTCTATAGACGGGTGTGTTACCCTTCCAAGCTATTAAGCGTTGCTCTGAAAGGTCAATTTGAATCCAACGCTGCTCAGATTTTTGTAGAGTCTGGATTTTATCTTTAATCCTCTGCCCTTTTGATTGCGCCCAAACCTCATTTGAAGGGATACTCACAAAACTTAACGTCAGTGCTGTACCCACAAGAAATGCTTTTAACGAATGCGCCCATCTAGGATAATTCAGGTTTTTCATGGCATATATGCTCAAATGATAACAGAACTTAGGGAAGTCTTTAGCTTCTTTCTAAATTCTCCATCTGATTTGCTCCTAAACTCACTGTCAAAGTTGATTTTTTACCTGTTTGGCGGTACAGCAGGCGCGGAAATCAAGCTACCATGCAAGCAGGGGCAAAAAGCTTGTGATGTAAACTTTTTGAATCTTTTGCAGCCATACTTGCAAGACTTGCTCTATCTGTGGTTAGCTTATGAGTGACCAAAGGTAAGTAAAATTTTTATAAAATTTGTAAATCAAAAATGAAAAAATTTTGAATTTTACATTTTTAATCAAAAAATAAACACTCTTATTTACTCATTATTTGTGCTAATTAAGACGAAATGATGAGCCTCTAGAATGCCAAGATATGTAGCAGAAGCATATTTAAACTCTTATGCCAGAACTACGTCAGTCAATCGCTCAGCACTACCACCAACGAACTAAGTACGACCCGCAGACTATGACCTCTAAGGGTAAGGGGTTAGACTGGTCTAAGCAACCTGTGCCGTTCAAAGAGTACAAAATCGGCTCTACTTTTGACCTCAAACCCTATATCCAACAGAAATCCCAAGCTTTTGTTGATGAACCAAATGCTCAGTGGTGCCAACGGCTGTCGCGGCTACTCTTTTGTAGCTATGGAGTCACAGCAAAAATGCCTTCTATGGGAAGTACGGTTTATTTGAGAACAGCACCTAGTGCAGGTGGCTTGTACCCTGCGGAGATGTATGTTGTTTCTCGTGGCACTCCGTTTTTGCCAGGAGGAGTGTATAATTACCAGTGTCGAACTCACTCTCTTGTAGCTTATTGGGAAAGTGATGTTTGGCAAAAGCTCCAAGAAGCTTGTTTGTGGCATCCTACTTTGGAAAAGACGCAGTTAGCAATCATTATTACTGCGGTTTTCTATCGTTCAACTTGGCGATACGAAGATAGGGCTTACCGAAGAATTTTTTTAGATACAGGACACTTGTTAGGTAATATTGAGTTAGCGGGCGCGATGACTCACTATCGCCCTCACCTGATTGGTGGTTTTGTTGATGAAGCAATTAATGAACTGCTATATATCTCTCCTCAACAAGAAGGTGCGATCGCCGTTCTCCCCATAGCAGACTTGCTGGATATCAAGCAAAACATACGCACAGGGCGAACAACCTTACCCTCTGCTACCGAAACTAACTATCCTCATATTCCCGATGGTGAATTGCTGAAGTATTTTCATAACTGCACGCAAATTCCAGCAGGAACAAAAAGTCAGCTCAACTCACCTAAAATCAATCAAGAAAAAGCCATCAAAGATAAATATAACTTTCCTTTCTGTGAAAAAATTCCTACTGTTAGTCAGCCGATTGACTGGGGAAAAAGACTAGAAGGACTCGAAATGACCATTTTCAAGCGGCGTTCTACCCGTGCTTACACTGGTGGTGATTTAACATTTGATGAACTCAAAGCTTTACTGGATTTTTCTTACCAACCTCAACATTATGTTGACCAAGGTTTTGATAATTCAACTGATTACTTTGACCTAAATTTAATAGAAACATTTATTGCTGTTTCTGGAGTAGAAGGCCTTGAAGCCGGCTGTTACTATTACGCACCAAAATCACAAGAATTGCGACAAATCCGTTTTAAAAACTTCAGAAAAGAGTTACACTTCCTCTGTTTGGGACAAGAATTAGGACGAGATGCCGCAGCAGTTGTTTTTCATACAGCAGATTTAGAATCAGCAGTGAGTCAATATGGCGATCGCGTTTATCGTTATCTACACATGGACGCTGGTCATTTGGGACAAAGGCTTAACTTAGCTGCTATTCGCCTTGGTTTAGGTGTTAGTGGTATTGGTGGTTTCTTTGATGACCAAGTGAATGAAGTCCTTGGTATTCCTGCCGCTGAAGTTGTGCTATATGTAACTACTCTGGGAAGACCGAGGTAGTTTACGGATTATCAAACAAAGCCTACAAAAGTAGACTTTAAAAAATTGTTTTTGGAGATTTCATACGTGTAGAGACGTTACATCTAACGTCTCTACAAAGGCTCTCATTGTTGCAAAGAATCTAATCAAAAGCCGTATTGTGCTATGTATTTTATGCCATTTTTAAAAGACGGATTTTCTAGACAGCATAGAAAATAGTTTCTTTGTACGATAACCGCGATACTTTTCGTAGAGTAGAAAACTTGGTATTAGTTTTCTAAAACTGTAGAAAGCTTTAAGTTGTTTTTTGTGACTAATAGAAACTTTTTTATTGAGTACATGAACAGGCATGGAAACTATTGCTAATAATCTTTGAAAATTTTCTTCTTCTTTTTCCATAATGGCTTCGTCTAAGAAAAATTCTAAACCTGTTTGACAAAGACTGTTTAGTTCTGGATAATTCTTGATAAGACTTTCATAAAAAAGAAGATAATAATTTTTCATATAATTCCAACTATTGGTTCGATTTGACTGATGTTTCGTGTAGTAAGTACCAATAATTGGGGTGTAAATAAAATTCGCACCTGCCATTAAAATATCTACAGCAAAATGTCTATCTCCTAGTGCTTTGAGGTATTCTGGAAACTTTGTCTGACTCAAGATACTTTTGTTCATCAACATTGCTTGCTGAAGGGCGGGATGAGGTGAATCAGCAAGGAAGTCGGGAATGAGTAAACGTTGAATAAGTTCATCTTTGGTTAGTGATCCAATAATATTTTCCTGAGTGTTGACAATATTTTGATTCGCATCTAGAAACACCCGCTCATAATCGCAATAAAAGACTATATCGTCATGGATATGAGTTTTGTCTAAATAGCTGAGTTGAAATTGAATTTTGTCTTGATGAATCCAATCATCTGCATCTAGACATTGAATCCATTCACCTTGTGCTTTGTGAACACCAAAATTACGAGAGGAGGGAAGACCACCATTTTCTTTATAGTAGTATTTCACTCGCGCATCCTGACTCATCAATTGCTCAGCAACCTGACGAGTATTGTCAGTAGAACCATCATCAATAATTAAACATTCAATATCAGTAAAGCTTTGTCCTAAGACACTTTTTACTGACCGTTCAAGGTAGCAACCTTGATTAAAACAGTTGACAATGATTGAGACTTTAGGTGACATTTATAAAGAATTCCTTATTGATGATAAGTATGTTGATAAGCTAAAACTCAAGAATTGAGTGAATGTTTTTTTAAATAAATCTTAGTCTTAGATTTTTTGCCGCATTACAGTGTGTTTTCAGTCAAATGAAGCCTGTATCATATTGTTTCACATCTTGCACCAAGAAAAAGTTATGTTACTTAGTCACTCAGTATTCAACCAAAAGTCCTTTATTTAGGGAGAAAAGCCAAGAAAAATAATGTAGCTTTCTCACGCATATTTTTGGTTTGTACGGGCTTATACGGTTAGGTGCATTCCGGTGAGTTGTGAATACCGCATTAGTTTCCGTTACATAAGAGTTCCTTCCCCTGAATGTCTAATGACTATATCCCAGTTATGAGAGATAGAGTATCCGTCCACCCATAGGCAATTTCATTGAGTATACTCCCACCTGTCTCGTCCTGTTTTTCATAGACCTTCTGACCCCCAAGGGCTTCGTAAAATCTACACGCTGGGTTATCTGCTAAAACCCAAACCAACATCGAGTGAAACCCTGACTCATAAAGCCTTTTGACAAGAGTTTGGGTAAGGCAGCGTCCAATACCCTGTTGCTGATAAGCTTTTAGGATGTAGATGGCATATAATTCACTTTGGTATACTGAGTCTTTAGTTCGCTCAGGACCAGCACTGGCAAAACCAACAATCTGCCGGACTTCATTCTCAACTATATAGGTAAAATGATTACCCTCTACCGCTGTACTTAGTATTTGTACCCAGCCACTCTCTCGCTTCTCGTAGGACAGACTAGCAAGGTAGTCATCTGGTACTATCTTACGGTATGTCGTTCGCCAAGTATCTACATGAACCCTGGCGATCGCTGACGCATCGTCTAACCTGGCTTCTCGCACAATCATAAGATGAATCTCCATAAGCGATCCTCCTCCCTATTTTTGCACAGCAGAAATAGGGAGGAGAGCGTTTCGTTTTTGACTCGCTATTTTTTCCTACTGGTTCGCTTAAGGGTAGTTCGCGTGCAAAAACCCGATAACTTCTGCGAAACCGGGTTTGTGTCCAGAATTAGGTTAAGACTCGCCAGAGGGGCTAGCCGCATGAATCAGTTCTGGCTGTTCCTCGGCTGGAGGATGTTCAATAGTCTGATTTGATGTAGGGCGTTGATGGCGATCAAGGTGATCGAGCTGCACAAACGTACCAGTTTCAATTGACTGATAAAGAGCATTAATGATACGAACATCGTTCAACCCCTCCATTCCCGATGGTTCTGGGTCTTTATCGTGTAAAATGCAGTCTGAAAAGTAAGTAAATTCAGCAGCAAGCTGATCATGGGATTCAAACGTATGCTCCTGAGTTTCACCATTAATAGTGAGATAGTGCTTGACTTCACCTTGCCAAGGATAAGCTGGATCGACTCGTAAGTTGCCTTTTGTGCCAACGATCTGGTAAGTTGAGACTTTTGCAGCACCAAAGCTACAGGTAAAAGTTGCAAGTCGCTCGTTAGGAAAGCGCAGAATAACACTAGTCATTTCTTCCACTTCGCTGAAGCGTTGCTCTCCCTTGTTAGCACTGACAGCGAAAACTTCAATAGGTTCATCTTGAAACAGGTAGCGAGCTGCATTAATACAGTAAATGCCAATGTCGTAGAGGGTACCGCCACCAGCCGCATCTCGCATCCGAATGTTATCTTGCTCTACCTGTTGCGCAAACAGCGAGTTGAAGATGCGTGGTTCACCAATTTTATGCGATCGCACAACTTCAATTGCCTGCAAGTTGCCTTTCTCCAAATGCAGACGATAGGCAATCATTAACTTCACGCCGTTGTTTTCACAGGCATGAATCATTTCCTCACATTCTTGTTCAGTGATTGCCATTGGTTTTTCACACAGCACATGAATTGCTTGATTAGCAGCCCGTACTGTATATTCACGATGCAAATGGTTCGGCAACGCGATGTAAACAGCATCAATTTCGCCACTCGTTAGGCAGTCTTCGTACTGTTCATACGAGTAGGTGTGTTGTATACCGTATTTTTTACTAAGCTCTTCACGCTTTTGAGGATCATCCGAAACTAAAGCAACCAATTGAGAGTTGTCAGCGTGAGTGAACGCAGGCAAAGCAGCAGCTTGAGCAAACCAACCTAAACCAACCACAGCATAACGGATTTTGCGCTTGTTGTCTGGGGAAGATGGATTGGGAGATTGAGATGAAGTCATGGGCATATCTCCAAAATAAGCTTTGTGTATATAATCAAGGCACAGAGGAAACGAGTACTGCTCTAACTTTGATCACGCGAGTCTGATAGATGTTTTGAGACAGTTCTACTTCCTCGCGCCGACTCACCATTTGAAAAAACTTCTCCAGTGAGTCAGCCGTTCCTGTATCTGCATACTTGAAAAAGAATTTCAGCACTCTAGCCTATCCTAAGAAGCCAGACAAACATCTTCCTCTAACAAATGGGATGTGCTATCTCAGTCGGTACTCTATCTAGCGAAAGAAGCAGTATTCATCCGAAAAAGTGTGTCTCTTCAGGACAAGAACGCAGTACCTTATGGACAATCGCTATGATCAACACGTCTGCTCTGATAAGTTAAAACATCTGTTAGATGACAGATGTTATGAAATTTGTAGTCACAGTTGGGTTTTATTATGCAAGTTATTCGTCTTGAGGCACTCTCAGATAATTACATTTTTGTGCTAAACGAGCCAAAGCAAAATATTGCTGCTGTTGTCGATCCAGCTGAGGCGGAACCAGTTTTGCAGAAACTTCAAGAGTTAAAGGCTGAGTTGGTAGCGATTTTTAACACGCACCATCATCAGGATCATATCGGAGGTAACCGCCAACTGATGCAACAATTTCCTAATGTGATAGTTTATGGTGGGGCTGAAGATAAAGGCAGAATAGTGGGACAGCAGGTATTTTTACAGCAAGGCGATCGCGTTGAATTTGCAGACAGAACAGCTGAAGTTATCTTCGTTCCTGGACATACCCGCGCTCATATTGCCTATTATTTTCCTCCAGACAACCCAAGTGAAACGGGTGAGTTATTCTGCGGCGATACCTTGTTTGCTGGTGGTTGTGGTCGCTTATTTGAAGGAACACCTACGCAAATGGTTCATTCCCTGAGCAAACTTCGCTCATTACCTGATCATACTCGCGTTTGGTGTGCCCACGAATATACATTGAAAAATCTGCAATTTGCTCTCACCGTAGATGCAGAGAACACCGACTTACAAAGGCGTTATGATGAGGTCAAAACCTCTCGCAGCCAGGGAGAAGCAACTGTTCCTTCGCTTTTAGGAGTGGAAAAGCAGACAAATCCCTTTTTACGTTGGGAGCAACCAGCATTACAATTAGCGACTAACACTCATGACTCAGTGCAAACTTTTGGGCGGTTGCGAGGAATGAAAGATAAATTTTAGAAGGGGAAGTGTTAACCATTTGTGATTTCCACACAAGCAAGCGCTAAAACCTTATCGAAACTGCAATTTGGAATGTTTTGAACAACAGCAACTCAGAAATCCCAAACGCGTATCACAACCAAGTGTCATCGAAGGATAAATATTGATTTTTCTTGTCCTAACAGTTGCGATCGCACCTTGCATTTCGCTATGATTTGTAGGTTTCGGGCTATACGCGAAGCTGCTTGGGATATAGCTGCATCCATGTCAACTGTTTTGTTGAAGCCCAAGCAATTAAGATTTTAGAGAAAGCTTACCAGAAAAAGAACAACGATGTCGAAACGCATACAATTAGTCTTAACTCAAGATATCATCAAGCTAGGAAAATCTGGCGACTTGGTGGAAGTTGCCCCTGGCTACGCTCGTAACTACTTAATTCCCAAAAGCTTGGCAACTCGTGCCACTCCTGGTATTCTCAAGCAAGTCGAACGTCGTCGCGAATTAGAACGCCAGCGGCAATTAGAATTGAAGCAACAAGCTGAAGCTCAAAAAGCAGCTTTGGAAAAAGTTGATAGCTTCACAATTGCCAAGCAAGTTGGTGAAGCCGAAGCTATTTTCGGTACTGTCACCACCCAAGAAGTCGCAGATGTCATTCAACAAATTGCAGGACTAGAAGTGGATCGGCGTGGTATTACCATACCGGATATTAGTAAGTTGGGAACTTATGAGGCTGAAATTAAGCTATATACTGATGTGACAGCAAAAGTCAACATTCAAGTTGTCGCTAGCTAAAAATTTTGATCCTAAAAAATTTTCGCTCCTAATTATACCACAGATGAAACTGATAACTGTGTTTATCTGTGTTCATCTGTGGTTTGTTTTTTTCTACTCTACGAGCAGCGCTGATACCTCATCCCCGGTAATTGCGAAACTAAACTCATCAATTCCAACTGCAACAAAACACCAGAAACTTCACCTGCAGCCATGCCCGTTTGTTGCACAATCAAATCAAAGGGTAAAGCTTCTAAAGTCATTGCATCCAAAACTCGTTGAAGCTGTGGTGGTAGATCTGGCAAAGTCAACTGCTGCGGTAATGGAGAAGCTTCGACAGAATCGAGTTGTGGTATTGCTCCCAGCATTTTTAAGAGTTCATCTAATTCCTTAAGAATAGGAACTGCTCCTTGACTGAGTAGTTTTAAACACCCTTGGGATGGGTTATCATCCAGTCTTCCGGGGAGTGCATAGACATCTCGCCCAAAATCATTGGCATAGCTAGCAGTAATTAAAGCGCCTGATTTTATCGGTGCTTCCATTACCAGAATAGCACGACTCAAACCAGCAATAATTCTGTTGCGACGAGGAAAGTGTGTACGATCAGGTGGCGTCTTTGCTGGATACTCACTCACAACCAATCCATTCGCCAAAATCTGCTTGTAGAGTTCTACATTTTTAGATGGATAGACAACATCTACACCGGTTCCTAAAACTGCGATCGTACGTCCTCCAGCTTTCACAGTAGCCGTGTGACTTTCAGTATCAATTCCCTCGGCTAAACCAGAAACAACGGTAAACCCATTTTTCGCCAAAGCTGTACTAATTTGGCGAGTCCATCGAATACCATACTCTGAGGGCTGGCGTGTACCTACAATCCCAACAAGTTGTTTTTGTCCAAGATTTTCTTGTACATCGACTTCACCACGATAGTACACAATAGGTGGTGGACTAGGTATTTCCAGTAGTAAACGAGGATAGTCAGCATCTGCTGGTGTCCAAAAATTCGGATTTTGCTGTTGGTGTTGCTCTAAAAATTGTTCAGGATGTAACCGGGAGCGTTGTTGCACCACCTTTTGTAATGTTTGAAAACCAAAACCTTCTACTTGTCCCAACTGTGCAGGCTTTGCATCCCAAGCTGCTGCCAGTGTACCAAAATGTTGCTGCAACCGTTGTAATAATACTGGACCAATTCCAGAAATTTGTGACCAAGCTAACCAATATGCACGTTCTTGTCCCAATTACCCATCCTCAAATCTACTGGGTTGATTGTTCCCAGATTGGAAAGCAAAGATACATAAGGTAATGCGTAAGCCTGAAAGCAAACAGTCGTAAATCATCAGTACTGAGCGCTGATTCAGAACTCAGTACTTACGACTCAGTAGTTTCTCAAGTGTCGAATGACTTCAGCAACAGACCAAGCTTGAGCGATCGCTCCTCCTGGTGTGTGCGGTTCATCACCATCAAAGATTTCAGAAATAGAGCCAAGACACGCCTGTGATTGGAAGTGTTGAAGTAAGGGTTGCCAATCAAAGGGCAATGGTTCTTCAGGATAAAAGCGCTCACTCGCACGGATGAAAGGACCAATCAACCAAGTCCACACTGTACCTTGATGATAAGCGCGATCGCGTTTTTCTCGCTTACCCCTGTATTTGCCAATGTATTCTGGATCTGTTGGAGCAAGAGTGCGAAGACCATAAGGAGTCAGCAAGCAAGAACGAGCAAGCTCAAGAATCTTTTGCCCTTGCTGTTGAGAAAATGCACAGTGTGAAAGCGACAGTGCCAAAACGGCATTTGGGCGAATCTGAGAATTTCGGCGGTCGTCTGGCTCAATGGTATCGTACAAGTAACTCAGTTGAGGATTCCAGTACTGTTGCATAGAAGCTTTCACTTGTTGTGCAAGCTGAGTGTAACGTAAAGCCTGCTTAGCAAGACGCGCTCGCTCAAGCATAGCTTCGTGTTCACTCAAGATTTCTGCCCATCGACTTGCCCAACATAGCGCTGAATACCACAAAGCATTAATTTCGACTGGCTTACCACGACGGGGAGTCACAGGCTGTCCGTCTACTATCGCGTCCATCCAGGTAAGAGCTACACCAGGAGCATACCAACTCAGTAACCCATCGGTAGTATCAAGATGAATATTATAGCGCGTCCCCCCAATAAAAGCTTTGTAGATTTGCTGCACCACTGGATATTGCTCTACTAAAAACTGCCAGTCTTGAGTGGCTTCCAAGTAAAGCCCTAAAGTTTCAATCCACCAAAGTGCCGCATCAATACTGTTATAAAATGGTTCGCCACCTATGTCAGGAAATCCATTGGGAATTAAACCGTGACGACAATAACGCCCAAAAGTTTCTAGCAGTCCTTTTGCCAAGTCAAAACGCTGCGGAATCAGTGCCAACCCTGGTAAAGCAATTAAAGTATCGCGCCCCCAGTCATTAAACCAGTGATATCCAGCAATAATAGTGGGACCAGCAATAGAAGCACGATAAACAATAAACTGATCTGCAGCACGTAGTAGTTGTTGCCAGAGGTGGGAGTGAGGAGAAAAAGAGAGGGGCAAAGGGGAATTAAAGTTTACACTCTCGTGTGTTCCCTGACTCTGCTGCTCCCTAGCTCCCCACCCAAAAACTTCAAACAGCCGCTCTTGTTCTGCTTCTACTGCTTGTGCAAAAGTTTCTGAAGTCAAAGGACTTTGGAATTGACAAGGATTACCCACTCGTGCTTCCAAAGTCACAGCATCTCCTGGAGAAAGTGTCACCGTTAAGTAACCAGGGCTGTAGAGGTCTTCATGATCGTCTAACCCTCGTAGAGTTTCCTCGCTTAGTTTATAATCCCAGTACCAAAACGCCTCTGGTTGATAGTTTCCTTGCGTCCAGCGCAAATGCCAAGGTGTCCCAAAGTTGTGAGAACTTATTGCTTGCAGGCAAACTTGCTGTTGTCCTAGCAATTGTGAGAACTGTAATTCTGGAAGAACCTTTTGTTGATGGTGAAAGTCGCGATCGCCTATAAGTACTCGCAGCTTCAATGTCGCTGTTTGTGTACCTTCATAGCGATACTGAACCAAGATACGATGACAAAACTCAGATGAAGAAGATAAAGTCTTTTCTTCCTCTACCTTCCCCAATTCCCCTACTCTTTCTACTTTCTCCACTAAGCCATGCGGCATCATCAAAAGCCTAGTCAACTGCCAGTCATCCTCACCCCAAATCCACTTTGGAACTGGGTTAATCTCAAAAGAGCGCAGTAGTTGGTAACCTTTTGGCTCTATCTGACCACTCCCCCAGAAATTTGTCCCCAATACAATAACCCGATCTGGTAGTTCTAAGCTAGCTTCTAGGTGCGAAAGCAGTAGAGTACGCCCAGAAGGCGGACTCGTAGCCGCTAACAGCCACCCGTGATAAGTGCGAGTGCGGACATCACAAACTGTTCCACTGGCAAAACTTCCTAAGCCATTAGTCACTAACCATTCTCTTGTATCTAAATCCATCATTTGTACTCAAAATCGTTATGAGTATGATATAGTCGTAACAGATCGTAATTAAACTGTAAGTCCAGTTTTGCAGGCGGTAGAACCAGTGTTGCACTGAGGGGGTCAGTCCGTCCTTGGAGATTGCCCTTACTGGCTCCTCTACAGGCAACTGCACCAAACCAGTGCTGGTTTGAGGGTATTCTACGCCCAACTGGCCAACCCGATAGCCTTTTGGCGTGGCAAAAGCCATAGGGTGATGGCGAGAACGGGTGAGATTGACCTGACCCGAACTCTGACAATACTAGACGGATATAAGTTGAAGGAGAATTAGATTAATGCCTCTCACTTACCCATCAGAAGGATGCCTCCGTGTAGGTCAACAGGCTCCCGACTTTACAGCAACAGCTGTGTTAGATCAGGAGTTTAAAACAATAAAACTTTCCGACTATCGCGGCAAGTATGTTGTATTGTTTTTCTATCCCCTAGACTTTACCTTTGTTTGTCCCACTGAAATCACGGCCTTTAGCGATCGCCACGAAGAATTTAAGAATCTTAACACCGAAATTCTGGGTGTTTCCGTTGACAGTGAATTTTCTCACTTAGCATGGATTCAAACAGATCGCAAGTCTGGTGGCGTGGGTGATCTCAACTATCCCTTAGTTTCCGACATCAAAAAAGAGATCAGTGCAGCATACAACGTGCTTGATCCAGCAGCTGGTGTTGCCTTGCGCGGTCTGTTTATTATTGACAAAGAAGGTGTCTTACAGCACGCTACCATCAACAACCTAGCTTTTGGTCGCAACGTTGATGAGACGCTGCGGACTTTGCAAGCTATTCAACACGTTCAGTCCCACCCGGACGAAGTTTGCCCTGCTGGCTGGCAACCAGGTGACAAGACAATGGTTCCCGATCCAGTCAAGTCCAAAGTTTACTTTGCTGCTGTTTAGGTTTCAAAAGTAATAAAGTCGTAGTAGCACGCAAAAAGTGCTACTCAAAACTCACTCAAGCGTAACCACAGATAAACACAAGTAAATCAAATTTGTAATGAAGAATTCGTAATCTATTTCATCATGCATTGCGGGTTACACGTTACTAATTATTGGCTTAAAATCGTGTCTATTTGTGGTTTTTTATTGACAATTTTCATCAGAACATGAACAAAAAAATGGCAACTTCAACTGCTTCTAGTAGATTATTTAATAAACGATTTTTCCGCAATTTTTTACCAATTCCAGCGTATAATAGCTTGGAATTAGGATACATAGGACCAGATTTTCAACTACCAGATATCACTCATGGCACTTTAGTCAAATTATCTGATTATAGAGGCAAGCAACCTGTTTTAATTGCCTTAACTCGTATCTTCACAGAAAAGAATTATTGCCCTTTTTGCTACCCTCACATCAAATCTTTAAATGAAAACTATGAGCAATTTCAAAGTCGGGGCATAGAAGTTTTAATGATTACTAGTACTGATGAACGGCAGAGTCAAATTGTTGTGAGAGATTTGAGTTTAAAAATGCCGCTCTTGAGTGATCCTACCTGTCGTGTATTTCGTACCTATAAAGTTGGACAAGCATTGGGAGCACCTTTACCAGCACAATTTGTGTTAGATAAAGAAGGTAAACTTCGTTACAAACATTTATTTTCTTTTCTTGATCACAACGCCAGTGTGGAAAAATTGTTAGAGCAATTCAATTTTTCATAAAAGCTGACCAATCAATTATCAGTTACCAGTTACCAGTTATCAGTTTGAAGAAGAATTCAGCAATTGGTGAATTCAGTATTCACCAAGGAAGAAATAAAGAATTCCGACTCCTGACTCCTGAACGCCAGGTGCTTTATGCCGGGGGACCCCTTCGGGTTCGCCAGTTGCCTGTTGTCGGGAAACCCTCCCGCAGCACTGGTCTCACCGTCCACCGCACTGGCTCCTCCTGACTCCTGACTCCTTCACTGGTCACTGTTCATTGTTCATTGATGTTGACTGGTTTTTTCGATGCTTATGCTTTATGATAACCGTTTCTTGGCCCATGAAGGCAAACTCGCGCCGTGTTTGAATTGCATGAGTGGAGAAAAAACTTAACTCATCCTACGGCTACGAAAGGTAGATTTATTTGTCAACAAGACAAATAATTGAGAATCAACTGCGTAATTGAAAGCATTCGCTTAAAAAACCGCGAATTAAGTTTTTTCTCTCCTCACCTATGTTATTCAATAGCCAAGACTTCAAAGCGTTATGCCATCTTTGTTTTAGCTTAACGAGCGTACCATTCGGCTATCAGTCTTGAAGTGAAGTTTAAGGCGATCGCGTGATTGCATTCTTGAGAATTATGTTCCAAGGCTGTACGAATGCAAAGTTTTGCTTAGCGTGTTTGCCTCTGTGCGCAAAGTTATTATCCAATTAATAACGCTGAAGCTAAAGCAAGAAACATGGAAACAAAACAGTTAGGGAAAACAGGTGTGTCTATAAGTGCAATTGGTTTAGGGAGTATGCCAATGTCTTTAAGCACTCGCCCAAAAGAGTCACAGTCAATTGATGTTATCCATCGTGCCTTAGATTTGGGTATTACGTTCATTGATACTGCTGACTCTTACTGCAAGGATGAAAGCGATAAGCACCACGGTGAGCAATTGATTCACAAAGCTTTGCAATCCTACAAAGGCAATGTGAGTCATGTTATTGTAGCGACGAAAGGCGGGTTAATGCGTCCTAATGGTAATTGGACGCGTAACGGAAATCCCCAGCATTTACGCGAAACTATCCGCACTAGCTTTAAAGTTTTGGGTGGCAATAAACCGATTGATCTCTGGCAATATCACGCTCCAGACCCAAATTATAATCTTAAGGAATCTCTCATACCAGCCAAAGAAGCAGTCGAGGCAGGCATGATTCGGTTCGTGGGAGTTTCCAACTTTTCTGTCGAACAAATCAAACAGGCGCGGGATGTGGTTGATATTGTCTCGGTGCAAAATCAGTACAACCCTTGGTACCGTGAGCCTGAGTTTGATGGTGTACTAGAGTATTGTGAGCATGAAAGTTTGACATTTCTACCTTGGAGTCCTTTTGGGGGCAGTCGTCGCCATCATGGCTTAGAAGATTTTCCCACAATAGCAAAACTAGCTCAAGAAAAAGGCGTATCTGTGTACAGTATTGTTCTGGCGTGGTTGCGTTCTAAGTCGCCCAGTATTTTGCCTATTCCTGGTGCTAGCAAAATTTCCAGCATTGAAGACACAGTGCAAGCTGTCAATGTGAAATTGTCAGATGACGAAGTGCAAAGAATAGATCGAGAAACCTAAAAACATTAGCTTGTCGAACGCAATCAGCGTATGTTGGGTTGACTGACATCTTGCTGCATTTTCAACAAGACCTAAAAAACCGGGTAACTGAGGCGGAAAATTAAGGTAAGGCTTGTGTCGTCTTTCTCAAGAAACCCGGTTTTTGACAAGAGTGCAAGATATAAGTTGAACTATTGAGTCATCTGATTTAATTTGTGAAATTTTCGTTAATCTGCCTTGGAATATGCTTCATAGCGGGCACAACGTATATTTTCATGAATGATTCAAGATTGCTATAGCAACAACCCAACAAAAAATATTTGAAGAAGAAATTTTCAATATAATTACCTGAACAAAAAAGACAAAATAGTATCCTACCACACTTATAATAATTGCTGATTGTTTTAGTTCATTATCATAATTTTTATTATGAGTTTTGAATCAGAAAATCTAATATAATCTGCTTGATAAGCTTTGTTCCCAAAAAAAATCTTTCATAAAAACTATTGCATTGCTCAATGATGTGTGAAATTTTTTGTTGCTCTTGGCTCTGTATGCTCTGTAAGACGTGATTAATTTCGATTTCACAAACCACATTCACAAACCACATCAGATTGTTATATATATGCTTGCAGCAAGAGTAAGGAATATTTTGATGATAAATTTAACTCAAATCTACTTAAAAAAGTTTTAAAAAAGTATGTTACCTTTTAAAGCAACGAGAGGCAACATTAATTTCAGCGAATACTTTCACAAAATTTTCCAAAATCGAAACTTTAAAATTTGGGGCTGGCTAATAGCTTTTTTAATCATTAGTGTATTTAATGGCTGGTTGATAAAAGTATCTTCTGTTTCGATACCAATAGTTATTTATGTTGCTCTTTTTCCTTTAGCTTCTATTATTTATAGTCGTTTTTGCAAGAAAACGTGGCTATTGATAGTTATTTTAGTGATTTCACGTTTGATTTTAGCGTTTATGTTATGTATTTTACGTTTACCTGAGATTTCACAGGTCACGATAGTTTTGTATGGTTTAAGTATTTTATTTGTTACTTTTTTATTAATTAATATCGCAAGCACACGTGGAATGGTGGTACCAGCTTTAACAGTAATTTTGATAATCTTGCTGTGGATGATAATAGGTTGGCAAGCAATTATCCGTTTAGTTTTGTATTGTAATTTAATAGTGACTTTCAACAAAGCCGGGAGAAGGTTAAGCAAGTATTTAAAAAGCTTCAATGCTGCGATGGCAGTTTTGAGTGGAACCGCAGCCTTTGGATTGGCACTAGGATGGATGCTGGGTAGCTTATAGCAATAGAGTTTTAGAGTTTTAACAATTGGAGGCGAATGTCAAGTTTTGCGGTAAGATTATAGACTTGCAATAAATCAGGACGCTTGCTAAGAGGAGACGCTCCTATGGCCCGGATGTACTACGACGAAGACGGTAATTTAGACCTTTTGGCACAGAAAACCATCGCTATCATTGGTTATGGTTCCCAAGGTCACGCCCATGCCCTTAATCTTAAAGATAGTGGTCTGAACGTGATTGTCGGGCTATATCCGGGTAGTAAGTCAGTGGCAAAGGCTGAAGCTGCTGGATTAACCGTGAAAAATGTTGCTGATGCTGCCAAAGCTGCTGACTTCATTATGATTTTGTTACCAGATGAGGTGCAAAAAACGATTTACAAAAACGAGATTGAACCGAATCTAGAAGAAGGAAATGTTTTATTATTCGCTCACGGCTTTAATATTCACTTTGGTCAAGTCGTCCCACCTGCTAATGTAGATGTAGTGATGGTTGCACCCAAAGGACCAGGACACTTGGTACGCCGGACTTATGAACAAGGGCAAGGTGTGCCCTGTTTGTTTGCCGTGTTTCAAGATGCGAGTGGTCAGGCACGCGATCGCGCAATGGCATATGCTAAAGGTATTGGTGGAACTCGTGCGGGTATTCTCGAAACAACTTTCCGCGAGGAAACCGAAACCGATTTGTTCGGTGAACAAGCCGTTCTGTGCGGTGGTTTGAGTGCTTTAATCAAAGCAGGTTTTGAAACTTTGGTGGAAGCAGGTTATCAGCCAGAATTAGCTTATTTTGAATGTCTCCATGAAGTCAAATTGATTGTTGACTTGGTTGTGGAAGGCGGTTTAGCCAAAATGCGTGATAGTATTTCTAATACCGCTGAATATGGCGACTATACTCGTGGACCTCGGATTGTGAATGAACAAACCAAGGCAGAAATGCGCCAAATTCTCAAAGAAATTCAATCTGGTCAATTTGCACGAGAATTTGTTTTAGAAAACCAATCTGGTAAACCTGGATTTACCGCAATGCGTCGTCAAGAAGCTGAACATCCTGTTGAGGAAGTCGGCAAAGATTTACGCGCTATGTTCAGCTGGATGAAAAAAGATTAACCGCAGATACGCGCGGATAAACGAGGCAGTGGATTGGGAAAGTTTCACGATTTGTAGACGCCCGCAGGGCGATCTACCCGTTGGGTAGCGCCTGCCGTGCAGATAAAAAAGTAGATAATTTTCTATTTTCGACTTCTGTTTTCGACTTGTTCCCAGGTTCTGCCTGGGAATGTTTTCTTAAAAAATAATCAGGACTTACGCAAAAGTTACCCGGTTTCTACCAAAAATCGTCTGTTTCGCAACCAAATACGAACTCACCAAACCGAGTTTCTAGCAGATGCTGCGTAAGTCCTAATGGTAAATGCTGCAAAATTTATTTGTGAGATCTATTCGTGGAAATATGATGAGTGATTCTTTAGTATGCTCTGCGGGAAAATTGATAGTACAAGAAAATAGCGATCATCGCACCCAATACTGCCACGAATAAACCAGGAAGACTCAAAGTTGCAGAAGTCAGTGTCAAACTTCCTGTTTGCAAAACGTTAACTAATGTTCCACCAATGAAAGCACCAACGATTCCCAGCACTATAGTCGCTAAAATTCCACCACCTTGATAACCAGGATAGATTGCTTTGGCAATAGCACCAGCTAGAAGGCCCAAGACTACCCAAGCAATAAGATTCATGATTTTATCTCCCTATCGTTTTTTGGTATCGCCTTTAATTGTGTTTTTCACTAACACTACTAATCTAAGCTTATTAAGATTTGAGATTCATCCTTCGTAAGAAAGAATTTGAGTTCCTCTTCAGAAAGAGAACAAAAGTAATGTAAGTTAGGATTAGCCAAGACTTAAGAAATTTCGTAAGTCCAAAGTTATAATTCTGTTGGCTTATGCCTAATTATCCACGAGTTAATAGTTCCAAATTATGCCCGTTGTCATCTAGAAAATAGAAGCCACGACCTCCATTTCTGTGGTTAATTTGACCTTTGTTTTGGTGCATGGGTTCACTACTATATTCAAGATTTGCTTCTTTAACTCGCGCAAAAATTGCATCGAATTCCTCATCACTAACATGAAAGGCATAGTGGTGCGGCTCGAATTTTTCAGAGTCAGCAAAGTCAAGCGTTAATGTGTCATTAACACGGACAACCGCAAAGTGACTCAAGGGAGGTTCAAGCTTGAACCCAAAAATATGTGCAAAAAACTGTGCGGATGCTTCTTTATTATGTACGGGAACTATGGTGTGATTCAGGGTAATCATATGTCATTCCTCTTAAGTAGCTTACGACTTAATTCTTAGCATGACTCTTTAAACCTTTTGTTGCCCTCTCTATTTTGGTAGTAATTAAGAGTTCATCTATTTTCCCTTAACTGAGCAGTATTGGTACAGTGGGTGCTTTTTTGGGTAATACTGAGGATATATCCTTGTTCTTTGATGCCTGCGTCTATGGAAAATCAGGATGAATCCACATGTCTACTCCTGCAAGAACTGCGTCAAATTTTAGACGGTAGTCAACAAGAGGTACAACTTTACGAGTTAATTTCAAAATTTTGCCAACAAACAGCTGGTAGCTTCCAAAGGCGAAAAGCCTTTATCCCCCTACTAAAACAACTTCAACAGCTACGAGGACTCGCCAAACCTCGGTGTGGCTTTAAACATGAAAAATATCCTGATGTCCTCCATGACACCTTAATTCAGGTACGTGATCGCCTTTGTACGGAATTTCAACCTATGCTACCAACACTCAGAGGTAGTTTAACGGTATGGATTAACGAAAAATTACGTTTGAAATACAAGGTTATAGAATTATTTTCTGATCAAATAAGACGGGAGATATCGATAGATAATCTTATTAACACTGAACAAGGTGGCGAAACTTTTGCTGAAATTGTGAGCGATCGCACTATCGATGGAACTATTCGCCTGAGTGGAATATTTCGCGTCATTGACGAAGAAAATCGCCAACAAAGCCAGGAATTTGACCGTAAACTCAGAGATTATTTTGAACAAGATCCACAGGGAAGGTTACAGAACTGTCATCCTAAATGCAGAAATAATTGCAATTGTCAAGAATTAATCAAAAGACGTTTCTTAAAAGATCCTCCAGATAAGTGGCATGAAATTGCCAAGGATTTCAACATCAGTCATGGAACTGTCACTAGTCATTGGCAGAGAAAATGCGAACCTCTCATACGAGAAATGACTCAAAACCTTGGATATGCACGGGAGTAAAAATTATGAACAACACACCAACTTCTTTTTCAATCGGTGTTCCACTGACAAGCATTGCCCATGAATATGCAAGGCAATTTGAGGTTGAACAAGCTACCTCCCAGAAAGGGAAACAAGTTTACTTAAATACCCTAGCTGTGTACGCTGTACATAGTTTCCTGCAACTGATGGATATAGCTACGGATATTAGCCAAAGCAATAGTTGGCATCCTATTATTAGACGTTTTCATAATGTTGCCGATTTAATATTACCAGAATTTGGCTGTTTAGAGTGCCGCCCGGTTTTAACTGGCGAAAAAGTTATTTCATTGCCAAAAGAGGCAACTGAAGACCGTATAGGCATAGTTGCAGTTTTATTTGAGGAACATCTAGAGCAAGTACATATGTTAGGATTTGCTCCAGCCGATGCTGCAGGATGGCTGCCACAAGAAATACAAATTTCCCAACTTCAACCACTGGATCTGCTTTTAGATCAGTTGGAAAAAGTCGCTGCACAGAAGTCAAGCATTGCCAAAACTTCTTCTCAAGTCAGCGACAATACACAGTTTTTACAAATTCAAGCAACAGATATCACACAAAACCTGACAATTGTAAATTTAAGCCAATGGCTACAAAATTTCGTAGATGCAGGTTGGCAGACAGTACAAGAAATTTTTGGTACACAAAGAGCTTATCTGATTTTTGCGACAAGAAGCGCTGAATTTTCTCAAAGCATTGTGCGGGCACAACAGATTTCATTAGGAATGCTACCAACAGATGAACAGTTAGCCTTGGTTGTAGCCGTGGTGCCAAAAGTTGCTCAGAAAAGACAAATTATTCTGCAAGTGCATCCAACTAAAAGTCATACCTTGCCACCAGGTTTGCAAAGCATTGTGCTTGATACAAATGGTAACATTCTCTTGCGAGTTGAAGCGAAAAATGCTGATAACAAGATTCAATTAAAAATTGATGGTAAACCAGGAGAACAGTTCAGGTTAAAAATTGCACTGCGTGAGGCTAGCTTCACAAAGGATTTTGTTATTTAATTCTGACTAAAAGAAGCGGCAATGAGTAAGTTAGTCGTCCTTAATATAGTAGATGGTGATTTTGAGAATGGGTTTCCAGTATTTCTAGAAATTGCTACAGAAGGTGAATACCACTTTGCAGAAGCGGATGGCAAACTGCCTCCAGCTCCAGAGTTGCTGAAACAGTATCAAAATTGGCAGCTACCTTACAGTAGTCTAGTATCCAGCTTAAGATCTTCTCGCATCCAAGTTACCGGAGCTACGACTTCCATCTCCCAAATCAAAGCAGCCAGTCAAAAGCTAAAATCTAGCCTGAATCACTGGCTTAATTCCCCACAAATGCATTCCATCTCAAGAACTTTATACCGAAATCTGAAAGATGAATCCGAGGAAATCCGGGTTGTAGTTAGAACTCAAAACTCAGAATTACAGCGGTTGCCTTGGCATTTGTGGGATGATTTTTTTCAGCACTACCGTAGATCTGAGGTGGCTTTGAGTCTGCCAGTGCGAAGGCAAAAAAAAATAATTTCTAGAGATAAAGCGAGAATTTTAGCAGTTTTTGGCAAGCGAGAAACAATTGGTAATATCACTGAAATTAATCTTAATAAAGACTTGGAGTTGCTAGAACAACATTTATCCAAAGACACCGATTTTACTTCTTTAAAAGAACCAACATTAGAGGAGTTATATGAGGAAATTGAGAATAAAAGTCCAGATTTATTCTTTTTTGCCGGTCATAGTTCAAGTGAAGAAAATGGAACAAGAGGGCTAATTGCACTCAATCAAGAAGAGACAATTACTATTGATGATTTCAAGCCAGCTTTGAGAGGAGCTGTTGAGGAGGGTTTGCAGCTAGCAATTTTCAACTCTTGTGATGGAATGGGGATTGCCAAAGAATTAGCTGATTTACATATTCCGCAAATTATTGTGATGCGGGAGCCGGTGCCAGATGTAGTGGCACAGAAGTTTTTACAACGTTTTTTAGAAGCATTTGTGGGAGAAAGATCTGTTTGTCTAGCAGTTAGACGAGCTAGGGAAAAAATACATTCTCTGGAGCCAAAGTATCCAGGTGTAACTTGGTTACCAATCGTTTTCCAAAACCCTGCTGAACCATCACTAACTGGGCGCGAATTTCGTCGAATTGCCACTGGGGTAGAACCGACTCAGGCAAATCCAAAAGCTGAAGTGTCAGAACCTGAAAATCAAAGTGAGGTTTTGTGGTTACCAAGTGCGATCGCCCAAGGCGCTCCTCCCAGCCAACAGCCACCTGCGAAGCAGGGCTTTTCGCTGATCTGTACTCATGGGCATGAAAATCCAATCGCCAACCGTTTTTGCATTCGTTGTGGTGAAGCCTTAGCAGTAACGTTTACACATATAAGTAATATAGCCCCAGATATAACCCCAGTAAGTAATATAGCCCCGCCTTCGCAAGTACCTTCATCAACTGAGAAAGTTAATCAAAGTCATGCGATCGCTTCTATGGGTGTGGGAAGTATTTTGAAAGGACGCTACAGAATCATCCGACAATTAGGAGGTGGAGGGTTTAGTCGAACTTATTTAGCTGAAGATATAGATCGACTTAATACCATATGTGTTATCAAGCAACTCCAAATTTGTTATGGCGAACCAACTATTTATCAAATTGCTAGACGATTGTTTGAAACTGAAGCACAAGTTTTAGAACAATTGGGAAGGCATGATCAGATTCCCCAACTATTGGCTTACTTTGAACAAAACCAAGAATTTTATCTAATTCAAGAATTTATTGATGGTGAGGTTCTCAGTCGAGAAATTATTTTAGGCAAACAGATGAGTGAGTCTTATGTGATTTTCCTTTTGCGAGACGTACTGAAAATACTAGAGTTTGTTCATCAACAGGGTGTCATTCATCGTGATATAAAACCCTCAAACTTAATCAGACGCAAACAAGATGGCAAATTAGTTCTGATTGACTTTGGTGCAGTCAAACAAATTAGCAATCAGACATTAAATTCTCAAGGGCAAACTGTAGCATCTGTTTCCATTGGTACACCGGGCTATCTACCACCAGAACAGGTGGCTGGCAGACCACAATTTAGCAGTGATATTTATGCACTAGGAATTTTATGCATCCAAGCTCTTACAGGAGTGCCTCCTTACCAACTATCAGACGACTGCATAACAGGTGAAATTAGCTGGTGCAGTCAGGCACAGGTGAGTCCTCAGCTAGCCAGAATTTTAGATAAAATGGTGTACTATGACTATAGGCAAAGATATCAATCTGCCACAGAGGTTTTACAGGATTTGCAACGTTCGACGACTCGAATTCCAGTTACAGCTTCTCATCCAATGCTAGCTTCTCGGAGTGCAACAAGAACCGTCGTATATCGTCGCAGAATTTGGATGTTAGTCACAGCATTGATCGCAGTTATAGCGCTCGCAGGACTTGCATTTATAATCTTTGCACCAAAATTATCTATCTCTAATCAACAATCACCAATATCAGAACAAGAAAACAGATAAATTTGCTTTTAAGATAATTTGCAAAAACGATAGCCTTTGTAGAGACTTGCATGCACATCTCTACACGCATGCAACGTCAAGATATGTCTAAAATCTCCAAGAATAATCCATAACCGAACAATATCGAGCTATAGTCGGCACTTCTGAGCGACGAACTGCGTCAACAATCCTGCTCGTGTTACGTCGTCTACTTGAGTTGTTTTGATACAGCAATTTGATGTGCTGTATTGAATGAACAACTACCAATCAAACTACCCTTTAATAAGCATAAATACTTGCCGCATGATAACTAAATTTCATCACAAAAGTCAGCGATGGCGCGCATGGATAGCCAATGCATCATCCAAGCATATGAAATTGTGTTTGATTTCTCGCAATTGGCGGCAATTGCACAGAGTGCAGCGTTTTCGTGGGCGAGAACTCAAGCGTCTTTTTCCATTCTTTGTTTTGATATCATTCGTAACAGCATTGCTATTTAATAGCCTTACCCCTACCATAGCGCAGCTACCCCGTCCAGAAATCCGTGGAGTTTGGATGACCAACAATGATTTTGATACCCTTAAGAATCGTGCCAAGGTGCAGGATGGGATGACTCAATTGAGACGGTTGAACTTTAACACGATTTATCCTGTGGTATGGAATTCTGGGTATGTGATGTATCCCAGCGCTGTGGCAAAACGTGCTGGCATTCAACCGTTTGTCTTGCGAGGTTCAGATGGACATGATATTGTCGCAGATCTGATTACCCAAGCACATCGCCAAGGTTTGCTCGCGATTCCCTGGTTTGAATTTGGGTTTATGGCTCCTCCAACCTCAGAACTCGCATTAAATCACCCAGATTGGCTCACACAAAAACGGGATGGCGGCGAAACTTCGATCAGTGCAGCTGGTGAAGTCGTATGGCTTAATCCTTTCCATCCAAAAGTGCAACAATTTATCACCGAACTCGTGTTGGAAATCATCACTCAATATGATGTCGATGGCATTCAGTTTGACGATCACATGAGTTTGCCTCACGAATTTGGCTACGATAAATACACAGTTGCATTGTATGCTCAAGAAACCAAAAACAGTCCGCCAACAAATCCTCAAGACCCGGCATGGGTGAAATGGCGAGCAGATAAAATTACGGCATTCATGGTACAACTCAACCAAGCTGTCAAAGCAAGAAAACCCCAAGCGATTTTCTCTGTTTCCCCCAATTACTACGACTTTGCTTACAAGTTTCAACTGCAAGACTGGCTCACCTGGGTACGGCAAAATATAGTAGATGAGCTGATTGTACAAGTTTATCGCCCCAATCTGCAAAATTTTGTTGCAACGATTTCTCGCCCAGAAATTCAAGAAGTGCAACAAATGATTCCAACTGGAATTGGTGTCATGGCAGGATTGCGAAATAGCCCGGTTCCAATGCAACAAATTCATTCTCAAGTACGAGCTGCCCGAGAACGTGGTTTGGGCGTTACCTTCTTTTACTACGAAAGTCTCTGGAATTCTGCACCAGAACCTGTCACACAGCGACAAGCTGGATTTCAAACTCTTTTTTCAGCTCCTGCACTCCGCGCCAGAGCCACAGTTGAATAAGCTTTGATATATCTCAAACGGCTGGACATTTTATTTTTTGCTGGACTTACGCAAAAATAACCTCAACCCCTTTGCTTAATTCGCTCATTTGCTTATTCAAAATTAAGAACCCAACACCACAAATTGAGGCATTTTTGCCAAAAAAATGATCACAAAATCGTCATCATTAAATTTTAGCTTAAGCAGCAGAAGCCTCTCGCTCACCCGAAGGGGAGCGATGAGAT
>NZ_QMEA01000094.1 GCF_012912105.1 Brasilonema sp. UFV-L1 | reverse complement strand
GTATTGGACTCAACCGAGAACCGCTATAGTACCCTCAACACCAGATCTTTTAGCATACTGCTCCTTAAATTCAGGAGTTTGTTGCCGCACTCTAGCATTAAAAAGAGCTTCATGTAATTCTTTGGGACGTAAAGTTAAGGTTCTGACTCCGGTTTTATCTTTTGTACAATCAAGACGTGATGGACAATTCTGACAATCAGATTTTTTAAACCTAGCTACAACAACTGGTTGAGAATAAAGATTTAAACGATTTGTCCAAGAGCTAGACAATTTACCTAGAGGACAACGGACAACTTGTTGTGACCAATCTATTTCAAAATCTGCCAGTCCAAAACCATTTCCGGCACGTGATTGCCATTGGGAATCACCAGGAGCAGGACCAACTAAATCAACGTTATACTTCTGTTTAGAATCCACAAGTAATTGAGCATCTATGTAGCCAGTATCAACCAAATGCTCTGTTGGTAGAATCTCTCTTTCAGTTAAATTTTCATGAAGTTCATCAATAATTTCATGATCTCTATCACTTGTCGGTGTAGTTTCCACATAAGTAATTAAGTGAGGTGCATCCTCGTCACAAGTTTCACTCAAATGAACTTTATAACCAGTCCATGTAGTGGTACGTTTATTTCCTCTTCTGGCATCCGGGTCATAGGGAGAATTAATTATAATGGATGGTGGAGGAATATCGTCGGCTGACCGTAATTTAACTACGTCGTTTTCAACAGAAAATTGTTGTATCCAAACCAATCTCAGAATCTCTACAGCTTCTACTTTACACAGCCAACTAGGAGCTAAATCAGACCAAATTGCATCTAATAAATAGACTCCATCAGTACCAATTCTTACAGCTTCTGATGTACGTTCTTCTCGATTAGAAGGTAGTCGAGAGTCTTCAAATTTTCTTCCATAACGTTCGTACCATTCTGGTTTGGGAACTATCGTTTGCAGCCAATTTGGTGCAACAACAGCCAATGTATTCAAGGCATAACGTAAAGTTTCACCTATATTTTCTAAGCGGCTCAATACACGGATCGCTGCTAGAACATGAGATGAATCTGTACGTTGTTGTTTAGGAGATTTGAGCAACCCTTTTTCGACAAAACAAGTCAGCATCAAATCAAGTAATTGTCTCTCGTGTGATCCGTCGATTAAACGAGAGCGGAACTCGCTTAAAACTGAAAAATCAAAACCAGGGTCAGTTAATTCTAGCCCCAAAGCATATTTCCAATCAATTCGACTACGAACAGCATCGGCGGCTTGTCTATCAGTTAAACCTTCAGCATACTGCATCACGGTCACTAAAGCTAGACGGGCTGGTGCTATGGCTGGTTGTCCACGCCGAGGAAATAAAGGAGCGAACGCGTAATCGCAATAAAATACTCCTAACTCATCCCGCATCCTGATATATATGCTTCCCTTCGGAAACGAAGCTTTAGCAACACGGGCAGTTTCGTCTGGAATTGGGAAGCCTGGTTCCGGTTGTAGTGACATCGTTACATTCCACACCCTGGTTTTGTTTGGCTTAATTTTATTGAACCACCACAGGTATTATCTAGCAAAAGTCTATCAACAGAATGATAAGACTTTTAACACATTTGTCTATCAAATAACTAGACTGACTTATGATAGACAGAAGCTAGACTAGGGAGAAAAGTCATGCAGGATAAGAAGCGGATTCAAGTAAATTTTCGGCTTGATGAAAATCTTTTAGCTGCTATACAAGCTAAATGTAAAGCAGAAAACATCTCTCAAACTGACTTTATAACTCAAGCTTTAAAAGCTGCTATAGAAAACGATGCTTCTCTGAACAATCAACTTTCAAAAGCTTTATCGTGCCTTACATTACGTTTAAGCCATACAGAAACTTGTCTAGCAAATTGTCTAGCGCTACAACAGCATCTATCAGAGCGTATAGCAAATTTAGAAAAGCAATTGATGGGGGATTTGCAACCAGCCCAGGAAGAACTGCTATCTAAAAAACATCACCAGCTTTCCCCAACTGCTGATTTAGCAGCTATCAGCGATCGCATTCTTGTTGAGATGCGCTTAGGTAAACAAGCTCCAGGATACAAAGCTGCTAAAAAAGCTCTCTCACGTTTTATTAGTGAACTAGGTGGAGACTCCTAAACGATGCAAACGCCCTCAAGGCTATCCTAACCTGCTTGTTCCACAGGTTTATTTTGAATTCGCCAACAAAGTCACTTATTTACCGCACCCATCAAGCACTCAAAAAACTGCTGCCGTTTGCTATGATCTTGACATAGGGTAAAAACTTCCTCAAATTGATCCGCCACCAGCACTACTCGCTCAGCGTTTGCATTGTTAATCAATTGTCCTAATCCATCTGCTCCTTGGGCTGCGAACAAGGATGCCCGTGCATTGTCTGATAACTCCGAATCCACGAATACCTTTGCCAAATTTTGGAGCGGATGCTCTCCAGGGGTAAATGGTTTGTAAATTTTCCAGCGATTGCTGCTTGGTATTTTCTCTCCTAAATACAGTTGATAGAGTAACCCGGCTCTAACAACAGAAGATTTACCACTCCCGGATGCTCCCAGTACGGCAAGGAAATTGCTTTCTTCTACCTTTTCTAACAGCTGATTTGTTAATTGAGTGCGCCCATAGAAATATCTGGGGTCTATTGCTTTTTTAGGTTCTTCCGGATTGAAGTCAAAATATTCCAACCCCTTGTAGGGGCAGATTTTGGATAGAACTCCGTCTTTGCCAGTGAGAATGATTTCGCCATCGTTACGTATGACAGGATGTTGTGGCGTGTGTTCTAGTTTCTGTTTAATGAAATCTTCTAGGGTGTAGTTAGTCACCAACTTATTTTCTTTTTCTATGGGATCAAGAGCTTCCAACAAAGCTTTTGTCAGAACTTCCCCAGTAGCTGTCTCGAACTCACGACACGCAGTAATAAAACAGCGATCGCGTCCTTTGTGCACCTCACCTAAATCCGTCATCAACGCCCCACTATGGCAGCAATCAAGCCAAACAATCTGCTGCCTCACCTGACTATTTGCCAAAATCTCCTGTAACTTTTTGATGGTGATACCCCTCTCTTTTCCCGGTCTAGTCTCACCAGTAGCAAGAAAGACTTCTTTTCCGTCTTCATCCTCCTTTAGCAAACCATGACCAGCAAAATAAAGCACTGCTGTGTCAGGAATTTTGCCATCTTTGGTCGAGAACAGTCTGTTAATAGCATCCTCTAGATGTTGTTGCTTAACCAGTCCATCTGGATCAACTAGCCGTTCCCCCTGCTTATTGGGCAATCGGTACACCTCAAATTCACCATATTCCTTCAGAAGTTTTGCTACTTGCTCAGCATCTTTTGCTGGTGTCGAGAGGTTTGTGTGACTAGGATATTGATTGATGCCAACGACCAAAGCTTCCCGCTTCATATATTTGATAATATCGTCCATAATCCTCTGGTTGTGAACACGCCAACGCAAATAAATCGACTACTTGCTCCATACTAAATTTCGTAGGCGCACCACTACGTTCTGAGTCTTGTAATCTCTCAATTACCGGTAAGGAGCGCTCGCTTAACTCTAACCATCGATCTCGCCATCTACGAGCCATGACTCGGTTGATGTTTAATTGTCGTGCAATTTCTCGGTTATTTTTTCCTTCATCTGCCAGCAAGATAATTTTGGCTCTCAGTACGATTTGTTGTTGTGCGCTATGGCGATTTATGAATTTTTCTAGTTCTAAGCGATCGCACTCACTTAGGGTTAAGGATTTTGGAGCTAATTGTGCCACCTCTTCGTTCCTTGCATTCTGCTCTTATTACTATTTATCTTTCTTGCTTGCTTAGTATCTCATACTATGGGTCTGTTACTTACGCCGCGCTGTACTAGTGCATTTTGAAACATAGAGTAGTCCAGGCATTTTGTCCGCTACTACCTGCTAGGAGCATCTTGCTGCCACTACTTTAAAAACTATGGTTCTCAAAATAGATGTGGTTTATCATCTATATTATCCCAGATTAACTCATAGGTTAAGTGATGTGTGTTAACACTACTTTACTAGCTTTGCTATTAGCGTTGAAAGAGTTAGATGTCCCTTTGAATCTTAAGGAAAAAGATGCATTAAAAAAGGCGAGTCAACAGCTTGAACTCGACCCTGGAGATTGGAATTACATTGAACAAGGCTTGATGCGGGTGATTTCGGCTAATTCTTCCTTACATCAGCAGTATCAAGCAATCAAAGTTAAGTTAGACGAAATCGATGGTAACATCCTACTCAACTTACTACCCACGAAAGCTGAACTTGAACAGGAATTAGCAACTGATAGTACTCGTGAAATACGCGGTTACAAACCAGGGGAGTCTGCTGAATCTGATAGTAACATTATTATCAACAGCATGGTATCCGTCACTCTGAGAAGTGATGACCCTCCTGCTGCTATCAAAAAAAAGAGCTTTCTTGATCGGATCAAGAAATGGCTCGATCAAAAACCTAACTGATATTTACTAACTTCATGGCTAATCTACTCTATCTCACTATCGATTTGTATCGCTACTATTTGCGAGAGTCATTGGGGCAAAATCCTGATGAATTTGAGAAAAAACGCCAATTGTTCGCTGAAAAACTCCCAGTAAGTATTCGCTTCTCTATCATTGAAAATGACAACCAGTTTGAAACCGAATTATTTAAGCTACTTGGAAAACAAAAAACCGCACCTTTGACCCTAGAATCTCGAGATTATGAGGGGTATTACTATCCGGTGCAACTCAATGATACTTATGGACTATTACTCGACTGCTCAGTTGCAGATCAAACCTATCCTTACTCAGTTAGTACCATTAAAAATCTTAAAGAACTGATTGACCAAAACCTGAATAATCAGGCAGCTACTCTAGGAGAAACCTGGCTAATTTATGGTACACTGCCAAATGATAATTCTCCTAACCAAAACCCTGAAATCATTGCCCAAAAATGCTACCAAGCCCTCATTCCCAATGCTGATTGGGGAAAAAACTTGCAAGGAAAAGGCTATTTTTTAGGGGGAAATATCTTTGAACTTTGGCAATACGGCTTCAGGATACCAGAAGCTGGCACTATCGATTCAATTGATTCATTACCTCCAGAGAGTATTGAAGATAACCATCATATCATTATTGCCATCTATCCAGACCATAAAACTGCTGAAAAAGCGGCTGATTTTATTAATGATTGGATGTGCTTGTTTTGTTATCGCAGCAAAATAATTTGGTCTAACAATCAAAGCAAAATCATAAAAAAATATTTAAAGCGAGATTTTATAGGAATTCAAGACTGTATCAAGTTTTTAAGGAAAGAAAAACCAGAAAAAATTCACTTAAAGAAATTGCATAAAAATCTAGAGAAAGCAGAAAATATATTTTCTCACTATGCGATTGACATAACATACCTTAATTATCAAACCAATACCATTGAAATTAATTTACATAATTATTGCCAGTGTCTAGATACCATACAAAAAACATCAGCCTCAGATCCAAGCAATAATGACCTAGAGTTTCTGAAAAAGTTTAGTCAACATACAGAAACAAAATATCTCCGACAATTGCAAAAAGACTCTCATAATTTTAGTAAAGGCTTGGAACTTTTGCAGGTTGCTGTCAATTTCATTCGATCTGAGGTAGAAGTTGACAAAGCCCAACGCGACCATAACTTCCAAAATACTGTCGCCATCGTCGGTGTGGGGTTGGCAGCAGGTTCCCTGGTTGCATCTCTAGATAAACTCGGTGAGGCTCCCAATGATCCTATTAGGTCTGTCTTAGCCACATCTTTGCCAGAACCAAAACCCTGGTGGTTCGAGCCTGCTATACCATTGGTATATGGTATTGGAGCAGCCATTATAGCCGCCGCATTGACTTCGCTGGTTATTAGGTTGTGGCCGCGATCACGTTAATTAAAGTAAGTTCGACGAGTTGAAAAAGGGACAAAAAAGGCGAGCAACTGTAATAAGCGGTATTTTATTTATTTATATAACATATGATTTGTGTTCTAAATTCTGTAATCAAAGTAAAAAACTAATAGTTTAAGTTTCGACTCATTAGTCAGATCCCACTGCACCAAAGGGCATTTTGTTGTAAGGTTCACAAAAAGCGGGTTATTTTTGACAGAGCGCGTAGCGATCTTGCCGAAAATAACCCGCAACCATGAAGACAATTCAAATAAACGCCCCTAAAAATGTTTTGTAAATACCAACTTATAACCGATTGTTGGGAAAACGAGAAAAATCTGGCATACTGGCAGAAGCCCTAACCCTTGTTGGGTCGAATTTCACCGTGTGTCTGCCCTGGATACCTTCTGCGATCGCCATTCACCGAAAGTTGGTAAAAGTGCGATTCGTTAACAGTTTAGAATCTCCTGCGATTCCATTCAGGGAGATGTCAAAGGCACAATACAGCATCTCCAGGTTCTATATCACCTGCTTTGATATAGCCTTTGCCCTCTACCCAAACTGGATGGTCGTTTGTGCATTCAAGGATACTGCCATCCTCTAACTCAATTTCTATAATTTCCCTACCTGGGTTTTCTTCATATCTGAGTATGGGTTGCCATTCGACTTCGCCCGTTTCATGGTTGAAAGTTGCTACGTCAACGTCAAGCTTTTTGTTAACGATGTCGCCAATAGGAATTTCACCCCGCGATGTCGTTATCCTCTGATGTGATGGCAAACAAATAATATAAGTTCCCCCGACGCCAGTCACAGAACCGTCCAAACCACGGGCATATATAATACCACCAGAGTTGTTGCTATATTCCGTGATGCGGTTCCGATTATCACTAAGAACGCAGCGACCGCGTGACAAACGCTGATACCATTCTGATTCGATGACCTGTCGGCGCTTGTAGCTCAGATCGTTTGCCAAAGGAGTCGAATAGCTCATGCATAGGAACGACGCCCAAGGCTGACGTAACCATACCCAGCATGGGAAAAAGACAGATACAAGTAATGATTTCAGCGAGCGCGGCATGACATTGACGAGTAAGCGTCTAGTGTTGCCGAGTGCTACATCAGTCAAAATTTCTGCTATGTATGCATGATGCCAATTCCAATCCAGGGGCGTGTTAGGCTCCAAAACTGCCCACGCCCCTGGATGCTTGTCATCATATCCTCTGATAAATTTCTCAAAGTCACGTCTGAGAATTTCCCTAATTGCTAACTCTCGCCGTGCTAGTTCTTGTTTGTTAAACTGTTCCACAATTAACTAACCACCGCTGGCAATTTTCTCTAGCTCCTCATCAGATAACTGTGTAGGGTCAAATAAATCAGCATCAATCTCTGTAGACATCGGCAAAACATTGATGACGCGCTCGCCCATCCTATCAGCTAACACTTTTACTGTTTGATGATATACTTCAGGTGGTAAATTTTGATAAGCGTACATCATTAAATCAATCAGCTTGTTGTCTACTGCTACCTCGATTTTTTGTGTGTTCGCCCATCTCTCAGGACGCTGACGCTCTAACCACCACGCCGCTGCCCTCCAGTCGTTTGTGGATGCCGTCATGATGCGAGCGCTTAACGTTATTTCAGCCGCTACAACCGCTCGGTTCAACTCTTCTGCAAACTCTGCAAACTCATTGCTAGTAGGACGCTCATGTGTGCCTTCACCACGCCGTACCCACTCGCGTACAGTCTTATGACTAACCCCCGCATAATAGCAAGCGTTCTCAATCCCTACGCCCGCTTTAATCGCTTGTAACAGTTTTTGTTTTGTTTCTTCTGTTAACTTAGACGGTCGTCCTGGTCGAGCCGCTTTTTTGCTCATATTACCACGTTAGAGAAATCTTTCTTTTACGATATCAGATTAAGTTAAAAATTTCTTTTATTCACCCTTGACTTTTATATGTCTATTATGACATAATAAATAAGCGTAAATCACTAAAGGGTAAGTGAAATGACAAGCGTAACAACTGATGTCAACACCCCTGCCTAAAGACGAGGGGCTTCCAGCCTCAAATCTTTAGGATTAGTTGACCAGACTGAGTACCTTATGTACTACGTTAACGGGGAGTGTTCAAGTTCCTACCTTGGAATGCGAAGCCAGTTCCAAGCTCTAGAAATCAAGGATTAAACAGGTTTAAAGGGTTAAGCCAGTGTCTTTGGTATAGTTACCGACCGTTAACATTGTCGAGGCTAACTTTACTCCCGTAAGGGAAGGCTCTAAGGAGCAAAGCCATTATGCGTACAGGGTGAACAACTTGAAACGGTAATTGTCCCGTTGAAAGTGCATCACAACAGCACACCGAGTTAAGTAATCCCAAGGCGGTAATGGTATTTACAGATATAAAGCCGGCTGTTTTAACAGCCGTGTCGTGTTTCCTCCGTGGTCTAAAGACACACGGTTTCCACACTCCCGGAGACTTTTAGATGATTATTGATTCATCTTATGACACCTTTGACTTAAAGTTTAACATTGATACGAGTAATCAGCAATACGAGCAAGGTTTTCACTTTGACAAAGAAGCTGTCAAGAAAGCGAGCGCAGAAATTAAAGGACGTTTACGCCAGAACGGTTACAAAGGACTTGTAAATGATAACTATTATAAAGGTGTAGGTGCTGCTGTAGAGTCTAACTGGTCGCTAGACCACAAGCTGCAAGCTGCTAATCTAAATTGGTCTGTTGATACTTCTATTCTTAGATACGGTGACAAGCTGCAATTCTTTGACACTAACAATCAAGCCGTATATCGCTCTGACACAGGTACTCTATTCTCTGTCACTAGCGATACTTGGACACCATTCCAAAATGTAGATGTTGTTAATGCTTTCGATGAGTTCTGCAACAGTGCCGGGATTGAGATGGAACGGCTAGGACATCTGCGTGAAGGTCGTCTAGTGTTTGCGAGCGCAGTAGTTAACGAGTCTTGGGCAGTTATGGACACTGACGACATAATAGCCGCTCGACTGTTGCTGACTAACTCACATGAATACGGCAAAGGTTTAACAGTAAAGCTCAACGCAATTCGTTTAGTATGCTGTAATGGCATTACACGTAAAGTCTCTATTGGTCAGCGCTCACTTTCTCACACCAACGGTTTTAGTAAAACAGCAGTACAAGCAATCCTGGAAAGCAGCAAACAAAACTTTGTTGACCTGGGCTTGCTGATTGACAAACTCGCACAGACTCAAGTTAATAATCGTGAAGCGCGTGAGATTCTTGTTGAAACACTAGGCGATCGCAATGAACAAGGCAATCTCGTACAATACGATGACCAGAATCGTCTAGTACAGTCCAGCTTTACCGCGTTCGCAAATCATACGTCAATCGGCGCTCACTACGAAACTAGCCGGGGTACTGCTTGGGAATTGCTCAACTGTGTCACAGAACAAATCAATCATCACAGCCGTAGCGCTGGCGAGACTCACATGAACTCTATGTGGAACGGTGGCAAAGCACGGATTGAGAGCAAAATGGTTAACGCCCTTGCGCTCGCTTATGTCTCTCCCTCTCGTAACAAACAAGCGCAAACCGTCGGGGTAAGCGCTTTCTAAAATACTAAGTTTATTATTGTTGTAAATCTTACAGAGGCTGTACATAACAGCCTTTTTTACTTTATAACATAATCGTTATTGTATCGTCTAAGAAAGATTTCTCTGACGACAAGTCGCAATTATTCCAACTTTTCAGCGTACCATTTTTTATAGATATATAGAACTTTTCAAAAAATATTGTTTTTCACCCTTGCGGCAATATGACATGCCTGACATACTTGAGATAGAAACAAAACAAGAGGAGAAACAAATGCAAGCCATCAAATATCCAGAACTCGCTCAACAATTTATAAATTCAGGTTTTGAACTACTCAAGCTCGGTAAAGCTGGTTACATCGTTAACCACAACGGTCAGAAAATACGCTTTGGTAATTTACAAACTGCTGGAAACTGGTTAAACGAGCGCATCACGGAACGTCAGGAAGTCATCAAGGCTCAAACATGGGGCGGCAGTGTTCTGACTCAGTTCGTTCTTCAAGCAAGTCTAGCAGCATTAGAGCAAGCATGGTCAGTACAGCTTGCAGCTAAAGAAGAAACGCAAGAAACCACTGTTACTACTATATACACGACAGCAAACGCGATACATGATATACCAGAACTGACATTAGAAGCTGTAGAACTTGATTTGATGAACGGCAAAAAACGCCGTTGGCGCTCTGTCAAGACTTTAGATGCTGAAAAACAATTGGCTGTATACAAAGCACAGAACGCGAGCGCTGTAGATGCTAAAGAATGGGAAGAAATCAAAGGTTTTCAAGTGCCTGTTAAAGGCGAATTGTTTGATGATTTAGGCGGTTTTATCTCTAAATCTACAGAAGAAAAAGATAAAAAAGACAAGCCTGAAACTGTCAAACCTGAGCAAGTATCCGACCACATTGGCGCAAATGGCAAGCCCAAAGCAGTGAAGACAGAAGACGGAATATATCAAGCAGGCAAGACAGTTAAAAGCGTTCGCCCTGGTTCTAAGATTGACCAAATTATTAACTTATTGCGTGAAGGCGCTACTATTGAACAAATTAATGCCGAAGTTGACACAAACAAGAAAATGAGTGCTAGTTACATAGCTCAACGTCTCGCACTACGTGGTTACGGCATGGCAAAGGATATTGTAACTAATCGATATTTTTTGTTAATTCCCTAGACAAAGAAAAATATCGTCAAAGAAATCTTTCTTTGACGATTACATCAAGAACTTACTACTTAATAGCTAACCAACCTGCAAAATTAGACCAGCGCCAGATGCATTCTACTTGATGAAAACCAGCGTTTTTTAATGCTTGTTCATTAGCGCTCGCAGTCCAAGGTACTAGCACACCTTCAAGGCTTAATCGTTTACGCTGTATCTCATAATCTGAATAGCCGTTTTCTGCCTTTAATTCATAATAAATGTTTGTTATGAGATCATCAACTGTAGCTGTCGCTCCGATGACCTTTTCTACTAACACAAATGCCCCATTTCTGTGCAAGCTATTATAAATACGTTGTAGCAACTTCATTCTATGCTCTACAGGAACAAATTGAAGTGTAAGGACAGAGAGTACAACACTAGCTTTAACATCTAGGAACTGCGAGCGCAAGTCTAAATCATGCACTGTAACGTTTTTGTAATCAGCAAAACGCTCTGTCAAAGCTGCAAGCATTGAAGGTGAATTATCAATGAGATGAAATGAACACTCAGGAAGTTTTACAAGCGGCGCGACCGCCTCACCCTTACTTGCACCTATATCTATCAATACACCACCCTTTGAAAGGAATTTAAGCGCAATTGCTGACACAAGCGCTCTCATATTGGAATAGTCAGGTATAGAACGTTGTAACATTTCGTCAAATGCATCAGCTACACGCTCATCAAATCGCCACTGATTAGCTGGGAAAACAATATCTTTGTCATGCATGAATGGACACCTTTAGTAGTTGATTGCTGACAACAGTTGCGAGCGCTCGCATTAGAAACGGTGGTACGGCTCTGCCTAGTCTCTCCCATTGTTCCGAAAGGTTACCGGGCAAGTAAAAATCGCTTGGAAATGTGCAGATGATTTTAAGTTCATCAATTGTGAACTGCCTGCGCTCGCCTTGCATTGTTTCAATCCAGCCGCCGCCGCTAAAGTATGCTGTTTCTTTGCGCTCGTAGTCGTTTGCCATAATAGTGGGCGATGCATTTAAGCCAGCAGCTTTGTAGTTATTAGCTTTGCCGCTAAACTTGACGAGTTTGATATGAGGTAGCACGTCCTTGACAGTGTAATGATATTTCAAGGGTGAGGGAAACACAGGTTCTAGTCCTAAGTCATTACGGAAGCCCACATAAAACAAGCGTTGACGCATCTGAGGAACGCCCAACCATTGAGCATCTAGAACAGATGCCTTGACCCTGTAGCCGCAGTTTCTAAGCGCTTCTATAATGTCTAGAAAATAGCCTTTAGCAGCGCCTTTGACTAATCCAGAGACGTTCTCAGCTATAAATGCTTTGGGCTGCAATCCTTTGAGGATTCTTGCATACTCAAAAAACAAATCATCTGAGCGTTGACTAACATCTCCTGAATACTTTTTGGTTTTGCCCCAGCCCTTTGAGCGAGCGCCAGCCGTGCTGAACGAAACGCAAGGCGGAGAACCCTCCAGGATGTCAATCTCTCCTATCTGGTTCAAGATGTCCTGGGCTTGCACTTCTCTGACATCTCGCGTATCTAAATAGGTTCCTGGATGATTCGCTTTATATGCTGCGATCGCTTCGGGTACAAACTCAACGGCATACTTAACGTTAATTCCAGCCATCTTAAAACCTAACGAGCTACCCCCGCAACCACTGAATAACGATGCTGCGGTTAAGCCGTTCTTCTCTATCTCTGCAATCTCTTTCATGCTTGGGATTGCAAACTCAGGTTTATTCATAAGTCCATCATTTTGTTTCTATGATGTAGATTTTTTTGTGGAAATTCTAAAGCCACACTTGGGACAGGTAATATCTAATTCCTGCCTCATCTTGTTCTCGTCAACCTCGTTAAAGTCGTCAGGTGATTCTACTTCTTTAAGCAAGCTGTCAATTTCGTCAGTGTCAAAGCCTGTAAGAGGCAAATCAAAATCAGCATCTAACAGACTTTGTAACTCCATTCTTAAAAATTCAGAGTCCCAGTCTGACTCAGCAAGACGATTATCAGAAAGCCTGAGCGCTGTCTTGTCTTCCTTGGATAATCCAATGCGTCTAATTACTGGGATAAGCTCTAGACCCGCCCTGATAGCGGCTTCTCTCCTAGCATGACCTTTGATAATTTCATTATTCTCATCAATAACAACGGGCTGGTCAAACCCAAAATGCTCTATCACTTGTTTGAGCTTATCTATCTGAGACTCAGGATGCAATTTAGGATTGACTGGACAAGGTGTCAAAGTATCAGGACTAAGCCACACTATTTCTAGATTTTTTAATTTATTCATAAATCTCTGTGATTACCGTTGCTCTTTAACCAACAAAATTTACTATGTCCATGTTCGCCTTTAATGTGTCTAACTTGTGTCTGTATCACTCCCTCTTTTTCTAGTTCATCAATCCAGTGACAAATTGTTGAGCGCGATCGCTTCATCAAATCTGCAAGTTCGTTTATCTTTAACTCTCCATGTACCTCTAAATAGTCTGATATCTTGTCCTTGAAATTGCCTCCTAAATGAATTTTAAGCAGTTCTTCACGCTCAACAGTTGTATACACCATTGAACTATTTGAACCTACGCGAGCGGCTACAATTTCACCGTCTCGCCGCATTTCCCATAAAGCGCGTTTGACTTGCTCAAATTTTTTGCTATGTTTGACATTCTCATAAATTTCTAATTGAGTATAAAAACCAGTTGACAAATAATTTAAAACTCTCTTTTTAAAAAGATACTGCTGATTTTTAGTTGGATAATTATGTTTATTAGCTTTGCGCTTGCGTTTAGCCTTTTTAGGGGCTAAAACTTCTCCTATAGACACTTGTGTTGCAGTTTGTATACCTTGAAGACGCAAGCTGTTAAGACAGTCTTGACAAATACACTCATTATTGTACTTGCCAACTATTAAACGAAAATGGCGGATAATTACAGTACACCAGCCATAAAAATGTTTTGTTTCAAGTTTGATTTTTGACATAGCAATCAGCCTTAAAGAAAGAAGGAACGCTAGAGAAAGATTTCCCTAGCGAGTATCTATAAACATTAGGCTACAACAGCTTGTAAACGTTCATCAGCGGTGGTTACAGCTAGAGTTCTAGCTGTGCTTTCATCGGGCAAATTCTCAGCAACGCGCTCGCCGTTAATCTCTGCAAAGTACGTGCCATCTACGGACTTGATAACGCTTAATCGATAATCTCCATAGCTAGCAGTCACGCCGTTGCCATTACCCAACCAGGTTGTACCTCCAATGGAACTAAGATTAACTTTGGGGGCGTAAGAGTTATCAAATGCCCATCTGGCAACTCTGACATCAGCATGAACATCAAAAACGTCAAAGAACTTGCGCCAGTTAGTACCCAGATAATAAACTGTCATGTCTACTTGTCGATAGGGTTTGTTGTGAAGTGTTAAGTCAACAGGGCGTAAAATTACAGCGCTTGCGGCTGCAATGCGTTTTAGGATAGCTCTAGACTTGTTATCAAGATGATGAACAATCAACAATCCTTCGTCAATGTTGCCTTTTAGCCATTGAGGTTCAGCGCTCGCTGTCCAGTCACGCAAGTCAGCACCATAGAGATTAGCGAACACTTTGACAGCACCTGTCTTGTTGGGTAACTGCCACTCAGAACGCAGTGCATCAAGCTCAGGAGACACGGCAGTCATATGATGTGCTGCGTTAACAGATAGCAATGAGTCTGCATTCAAATCAATGTCAATCTCACCCAGAGTGTTGTAAATAAGCCTCATTAACCATTCTGGTAAACGCGGGTGTTCTGTCGCTTCCGCTTGTGCAGCCTGCTCTGTCTGTTCTACGTTTGCTGGGACAGTACCAGGTGCAGGCAAATGTACGCCCTTGGGTTTTGGCTGTGCAGGGGTTGTGTTAATTCCAACTTTTGCAAGCGCTTTAGGTACGCTTTTAGCTTCTCCTGAAAGAATCAAGTCAGCAACCTTATGAGCGGTTTCTGGCTTCAACTTGATTAACTCCAAACACGTCTCGGTCTTCTTGTCGTCCATGTTGAAGACGTTAAGAACCTTCCTAGCGAGCGCTCTATCAGGAAAATGGTCAGCAAACTGCATAATTTTCGCTTGTTTGGACGCAGTTTTACCAGAAACCCCGCTATCTTTTGCAGCTTTTTCCCAAGCTGTACCCGATTCACCTGTTGTCTCTTCTGCTTTGCCGCGATTCTGTGAAAGCTGCTGCAATTGACGCTGCCGCGCTTCCTCAGAGCAATACTTGTGACGCGCCATGATTTCACGGGCTTTTTGTTCTGGGGATTTTTCACGCTGTTTGTTTGCGTCAAGTAAAGCGTCTACAAAATCCGCTTCTGTTGCAAAGTGTTGAACCTCAATAGGCACGGACTCAGTGTTAGTTCTCAAAGCTGCTAACGCACGTCTGTAACCTGCATAAATTCTACCGTCGTCGGCTATTCCTAAACGTTGGCGAATAGGCTTACCTGCATTTAAATCTTCTTCAATGTCACTTGTATCTTCCTCTATGTTGTCAGGATGATACACTTCTTTGTTGACATCATCAAAAGCAAGAAACCAAGGATCGAAATTAATTTTGTCGCCCGCTTTTAACTTTTCTGTACGTCTATGGAATTCACGGACAATCATAGACCGCGCTCCGTGAAAACGTGATACAGGAGGCGTTTGCATTAATAGCTCATATTCTCCTTCACCTTGTTTGCGTAAAAATGGAGGTAACTCTTGATGTAAACGCCCTACATAAAGTGTGTCATCTGTCACGCCTACTTCAAACAAAAAGCCATCAAGCGTTTTAGTGACAACATCTTTCAATCGCAGAGCTTCGTCTGTAACTTCCAATAGCTCATCGTCTAGCTCTGTAGTTGCCTCGATAATCTCTGTCATATCGCTTTCTACGATAGATGTCTCATTAGACATCGTATCAGAAGCCTCTGAAATTTCCCAGAATTCAGCAGGAATCAAACCATTCACGCCTTCTAATTCTGCTTGTCCTGGATAGATAATTTTGGAAAGTTTGATATGTTTGCCTGCAAGCGCTTTATCAGGATGAGTTTCTAGAATCTTGATAGCAGTGTTTGCACTTGGCTCAAGTCTTTGTGCTTTCTCATCAATCATTAAGTCTGCAATGTCTACTGCTTGCTCAGAACCATCAAAGTATTGCACAATAACTTTAGTTGAATTATCACCATCAATATCAGCAATACGTCCTACTTCTGAATCAATATCCTTTGCTACGTAGCAACCAATAATTGACCAATCATTGTTAACTAATTTCGCGAACGCATTTAAGTTACTAGCTTTAATGTCCAGTTCTTCTAACTTGCGTTGTGTTGCTTTTGTCTGTTTCTTAGCGCTAACTGTTTTACGCTCATCCGCTAATTTTTCTTTGGCTGCTTCTATTAATTGTAACTCTTGACCCATTTTTTCACCTCTAATTTTATTTATGTATTTCTTTCAATATTAATATGACACAACTGACACGAAAACGCAACGTTTTCGTTAAAGAAACATTTCTATAAGTAACAAAAACGCTGTAAATTCATACAGCGCTAGAGATTCAAGAATTGTTAAGTTTTAGATAGCTTTTTCTCATCTCAAGTGTGACGGGATTCTGCGAATTGTAAATCAGTAATCAGCATAGATTTTTTGCGAATACTGAGATAAGACTGACAACAATCCTATTGACTCCCAAAGACCGCAATCTTTACCTTTGACTATCAATTTGTAAAAGCAACTTTCATACATAAGTGAAGCGGTTATGTCTTTCCCTTTGCTACGCAGCAGCTTGACAAGATGATTGATATCAGTGTGGTAACAGACTGTCATTATAACTCAATCCTTGGGATTATGGACGTTAGAGAAAAGTTTCCTTAGCGATTTTTGACGATTTTTGACATAGATAAATTAGATGTCAGTGCTGACAATTCTTGTTCTATATCAATAGATGATTCTGGTTTTGTGACATATTGAACACTATTGTTAATGCGCTCTAACTTGTGTGATATCATGTTTTGTTTAATCAGCGCGTGCGCCCTACAAAAGTCTTCTTTGATTGATTTATGTAACGATGCTTCTGGACACAATCCTAGACCAGATAAACCGCCTACAGCACGTAATGCTTGACGGGCATAAGGTGTTAGCACTTCTACTCGCGCTCTTGCATCGTCAGCGCTCATTCTAAGAGCATCTAAGATGTATATCCATTCTGTGAGCGCTTCTGCCTCATCTGTACCTTTGACTAGCTGTTTAAACTGCTGTGGTGTAGGATGGAAATTGCATTGCCTGTACACTTCGGCTTTTGCCTTTTCTCGCTCCTCTGCGTTCAGGTCGCTGTAAGCTTCCAACCAAACCGCGACCGCCGCAGTGGGCATAGCAAGAGCAACAGCATCCGACTTGCCATGCAGATATGAAAAGTACTCGTTAAAAGACCGTAGCATTTCTAACACTTCTAATTCAAGCTCTGGATTCATGACACACCTCCCAAGCAATAAATCCGAGGCTTCCTAGAAGCGCCTAAAAGAATATGGGCTAGATTTTGATTAAGGCTCAAGAAGTCTAACTTGTCTTTTTTCTTGAGATTTTCAAGCGCTGGGATGACCCTTAGATTATGTGGAGAAAAGCACAACACAACTTCATCAATTTTCATCAAGTCAAACCATGACACGGGTACAATGTGGTCAATGTGTCCGCCTTTATAAGTCTTTGAGTAAATGGCAAGCGTTTCTTTTGGCAAAACATCATACATAATAGATGCAGCTTGCTTGTAATTAAGCTTTCCACCTTGTACTTGAAGCGTTACCGAGATTCTGTCAAGAATGCGTTTTAATGCATAGCTTTCGCTGATTGATACACCTTCAGCAAAAAAATCGCCATAATAACAAACGCCGCAACGCTTGCCATGCTGAAAATTATTAAGGGTAATCTCAATTTCATGTTCTACAGGACACGTCACTGGCATTTTAAAACGATTAGCTTTGTACTCATACCCTGGCTTTAGTGTATAGCCTTCTAAGGCTAAGTAATCTCTGACTCTCTGCGTATTCCAAGCATAACGACCCCAACAAACCCCACAGCGCCTGCCGTTAATGAAATTTTTCCATCTCATCTCAATATTATGCCCATAAGGACAAGTCATTGGAATTAACTCATGAACGCTAACAAACGCGTACAATGGATTAATAGTGTATCCGTCTTGCATCGCATAGCTAGCAACTTTTTCCGCACTCCATCTAATGTACTTTCGTGCCATATTTACCTCTCTTTCCATGTCTAGTTTGACATAGTGATAGACTATTGTCAACCACTACGCAAGTATGAATGATGACCAGCGAATAACCCAAACAATTTTATCAGGATTGCCTTTGCCAATACGGTCGATGAAATCTTGTTTGGTGCGCCAGAATCCACCCTCACGCTGCAAGTCTGTCTCTGGCATATCTGCTAATCGTTCTGGGTATGGCTCAATGCTGAGGGTAAAATCTCCTAAATGATAAGCGCCCTGCACAAAGGGCAATGCTGACCATGCATTGTGTACAATGTCGCCCCGTCTATAAGCGTTTATCCAGCGCTGGGCTT
The DNA here is from genome assembly GCF_012912105.1 of Brasilonema sp. UFV-L1. Lineage (GTDB taxonomy): Bacteria > Cyanobacteriota > Cyanobacteriia > Cyanobacteriales > Nostocaceae > Brasilonema. The sequence goes on along the minus strand of NZ_QMEA01000094.1, from coordinate 9,081 downwards.
GTTTGTCTGTCCAATCACGACGCGATACAGTCTTAACACCCGTTCTAAGCGGGTCAGAAACACCATACTGACGGGCGAGCGCAATCGTAAGAGAAAAACTAAGTATCATGATTTTTCGCTAGGAAACGCAAAAATGTTGTTATTTTCCTATATATGTCCATTGTATCACAATTTACTTATCATAGTCGCTAAAGAAACTTTTCTTTAGCGACTATCTTGCTAATCTTCCTCTAAATTCCGGATTAACTCTCGAATTACGTCCGTAGCTGGTCGCCCTGTACGGATGCAATATCTTTCTAGCTTTTCAGCCTCAACAGCAGCTAGATTAACAGTAATACGTTTGATAGCCCACTTCTTACTGGTCATAATTCTCCTACACCTAAAATGGTAAAACTAACATCTTGAACAATGAACCAACCTTGACACAGACAGTAGCCGCAGATATACGCTGACGTTCGTTATCTGTGTGAAACCAAAACTTGTCCCAATCAGCTTTGGAGCGATCGCACCGCTCCTAATCGCTGATTTACTGGACATTTGTGCAAAACGCATACATATATCCATCGTTGCGGTGAATTAATTTGCAATATTTGTGACGCACTGGGCTAATCTTGCCGATGGGTGTCCTCATTTCAAAAACTCCACTTTCTCGAACGGTAAGCCTGCCAACATGAACGCCTGTAAACTTGCCTGTGGGTAAAGTAGCTTGTACTATATCGCCGGTTTGAAACCCAAAGAATGTTTTGCACCTCGTTCTATGCTTGGTGGGGAAACCATGTTTATTAGGCGTACACATCTGACGGTTCCCCCACCCCCTAGCAGTAATCAACAAAGGTCGCTGTATTAGAACTTGTAGGCTTTCCACACTTCCCACGCAAGCGGAATCCAACCAGTGGGTTTTAGGTAGTCCCAATCGAACGCGGTTGTATTTTGTTCTGCCACCCGTCCCGGTTTCAATAGGCAACCCCGTTTCTTTGAGTCTGTTAAACAAAGCCCATCGCGTGGAATTGACTGCGGCTACATCTTTTAATGGCTGCTTGGCTTGCTTTAGGACTTGGTTTAACACATCTGGTTTTTGAACTAAGAAGTCCTTGATGTCCCTATTTCCCTTGGCTTGGTTGCATGGACGGCAAGCTAAGGTGAGATTGGAAACGCGATTGCTCCCACCTTTTGACTTTGCTTGAATATGTTCAATTTCAAGAGGCAGATTTTGAGTGTTGCAATAAGCGCACTTTCTACCCCATTTTTCAAGCAAATATTGTCGGACTTCATATCCTGCAAGCTCTCCTTGTTGGTACTCCTTCCCAGATATTTCAGGGTTTGGCATTGCTTGGGTATCGAACTTTACCAACTCTTGAGATATGCCAGTAATAGGAACATATCGGCGGATGCGGTTGACCCAAGTCAATACATTCTCTACTCTAGATTGTAGGCTAGGCGGCAACCATCCCAGTTGGCGAGTGCGGTTTAAAAATCGTGGCTTGCGATACCTGGTTTTACGATTGCGCCGACTCCGACGAATAGCACGGCGTGATTCTAAATCATTCTTGATTTGTTGCCCTCTGTGGGTTAACTCAGCACCCCAAATAACTTTGTCGTCCTGCACAATTGCTAATCCGGTAGTCTTAGAGCCTGGGTCAATTTTTAATTGATGGGCTTTTGTCTTAGGGTTAGAAACTGTGTATTTTGCGATGATTGTAAACGGGTAGCGCCGATAAATAGCGGCTTTTCCCTGTTTTAGTAATCGCCGAGCTTGTCCCGGTGGTACCGGCTCAAGTGGTTTTTTGTTGGTATTTAGAACGAATACAAAATTAGACATTTTGTCCTCCCTTTCGGGGTAATGTTTTCCTCGCCAATGTTTTGAGGGCTTGTTGTGCCAAAGACACTGACTTAACCAAATACATCTGTTTAATCTTTGGCGACAGAGCTACAGGCTGGAAAGTACCTGTAGGTGTCATGACCCTCAAAACGTAGCTTTTTGCTTAGGCTGGCTATCTTTCCAGCGGAAGAACTAGATGTCTAGTTTTGTCCGCTGTTTGGTGGATAGCCCCATTGATATGGTTTATACTGAAAACTCAAAGGTGACAAATAAATCTCCTACTGTGTACCATAGATGACTGAACGATGGTGTCCAACCCATGACCAGGGATAACTTCTAGTCATTTGAACTTTCCAGTATTGGTTATCTCGCCAAATGAGAGGATTCCGGCACGATTGTGAGCTTTGCAAGAGAGCGCTCACCCTTTGCGCTTGTTTTAATATGTCTTATTTGGCATTTAAATGTCAAGGGTCGTTAGAGAAATCTTTTCTTGACGGCTAGAAAGGACGATTCTTAGCCCTCATCAAAGTGTCCATCTGTTTTCACGGGGGACTCCACATAGGCGCGTTCACGCAGCGTCACGTTGGCGCAGCCTCTCCGACAGGAGAAGTGAAGCAAGGTGGAGGGGGATAGTAGTCAAACTTGCTGGCATTGAACCAGGTTGTAATAGCTATTTGTATCGCTGCTTCTCTAATTGTTTCTGGGTTCATAAACCGAGCATTTTTTTGACATAGTTCATTTGTAACTCACTTTTGCTGTTAAACTTCTCAGTTGCGTCTACATACTTGCTGATACTTTCAATTTGCGCTGGGGTCAAATCTGTCTCAAAGAGTAATCGCCCTAGTTCAGTGTCAACCCGTCTTAAAAGCGATTCTAGAGGCGGATTAGATGATGTTTGTAATTGAGACGGAGTTTGAGGCTTGATAGTCTGATATTTGTCTCTAAGCGTGGTTGCTTTGCCCTCCCAGAGTAAAGTATCAATGCTACGACTTGAGCAAGTCTCACGCCACCATTTATCAGCATTGACGAACGCGATAGCGTCTAACCAGACTTGTTCAACGTGTTCAATTTCTTTCCATTCGTCAAAGAGTTTCTTAAAACCTTTGATACGTTTGTTGTTGAGCTTATCGCAACACGCCCAAGTTGCAGGTTTGCGCTCATTGTAAATGTCAACAAAACGTTGATATTCTGCGAGCGCTGTTTGTTTTTTCACCTCACCGGGGTTCCGACTGGAGAAATGGGCGAAACCCTCTTTGGTTGATCTGGAAACTCCTCGATTTATCGTGGGGTTATTAGGGTTTCGCCCATTTCTTTGTCCCAATGCGTCACGGACTGGGGGCGTCTTGTCCTCATGAGTAGATGTGTTGTCAACATGAGAATTCTTTGATTTGTCCTGGTTAGTGGCTACTATCTCTGTATGACTTTCTTCTTCCAAGATTTCTATAGAATCTGTAGAAAGTTCAGTCAGCGCGGCAGCGCTCTCTTGTGTGTTCTTTAATTGATTTTCTTCATTTTGTTTTATTGCATTTGTATTCTTATGTGGGGGGTGCAATCCATCAGATGGAGCGTCCACCTCTGGATTGTCCGATACTGGATTACCCAAGGATGGATAATAGGAATTTGGATTTGACTTTCTAAAAGCGATCGCTTCATCTTTGTCTACAAAAATGTAGTAATCCCAGTCAAACAAACCTGTTTCAGCATCACGGGTCTTTGTCCTGACTAAATAATCATTAATCTCAGCATTCTTGACAGCATTCCTTAGCTTATCTTTGCCCCATTCAAGCATAGAAAGAATGCTCGAAAAACTGATTTCAAAATCATCACTGTGAGAAGTTACCCAACAAATCAATCTGTATGCTGAGTCAGTAACTTGTGTATCTCTAATCAGGTCGTTAGAGATAAGCGTGAATTTTTTTTGTGGTTTGCCTTTTTTGATTTTTCCCATGTTAATATAGTCTTAGTATTTATATTTGATATTTGATGGTTCCCCTCGGTGTTAGCGCACTTGAGGGGCTTAACTTGTCACTTTTATTGTGTCATAATTGACGCATTTTAACAAGTTTCTGAAATCCGTTAAAGAAATCTTTCCTTGACGTGATAAAAAATAGACATAGGCACAACAAAGACGCGGTTATTAGCCGCGCCCTGTTGTTGGACTGCTACAGTTATTAGGCGGCAAGGCTTTTGAGTCGTGTTACTTGTGCCTCTAGCATACTTATAGCTATTTGTAATTCTGACTCATCTGAGCCATCGTTTATATTCAACATTGTTCTGATAATGTAACGTAAGCCTTCATTGCGGTTCTTGTTGTTTTCTTTGCACCAGTCATCTAGCTGTTGACGTAGTTCATCGTTACAGTATCCAGCAACACGAATTTTCTTGAGCATTCGCTCTGAGTCATTTGTGTCATGCGCCATCGTTTTATATACCTCCTCTTAACATTTCTTCTAGCTCTTTATGTGTTTTCTCTAGACGATAACGAGGTGCTCTTTGATAGCCACCATCAAAGAATCTTTTTACTAGGTCACATAAAGCTTGCGATTCCGGCAAATTTTGCATTTGCCGCCAGTTTTCAAAAGATTCGTATTCAGATAATGTTAGCCTTGCAGTAATTTGATGCATACAGGTAATTTTATCATAATCTATGACAACTCTATCATATACCAGCGCTCGTTGCTTGGCAACACTTTACTATGTCAAAAATGACATAGTAAAAGGATATAAGATATGATTACAACATCAACAATCACAATCAGTCATGATAAGCAAAGAAGTGCGCGAAGAGTTACGAGCAGTACACAGTGAGCTAAGGAAACCTTTCCCTGTCGAGTCTCACTCTATTAGAGAACTGCCAGGTACTAGCGATTTATATATTTACTTGCCTTGGGAAGTGATTAGAGACAGGCTGGACGAGGTTTGTCCTGACTATCACTTTGAATTTACCTTGCCCGAATATGACCATACAGCAAATCTTGTCACTTGTGTAGTGACACTTGAAATTTTGGGTATCAAAAAACAAGCGCTTGCGGCTGTACCTATCACACAAATCAACGCTAAAACTCAAAAAGACATGAGTCGAGGTAATGCCGTTGACAGATTACACGCCGAGGCTATTAAAAACGGGGCAGAAGCTCATTGCTGTGGTCGCTACATCAGCAATCAATTGTTCTGTTACAAATTGCTATTGAAGCACAAAGAACGTTTGGATGACGAAACACGTGGCAAACTTAACAAGATGCATAATCAATTCAGAGAGGCAATGCAGTCAGCGTTAGGATATGCGGACGCTCCTAAACCTCAGAAACAGAGTGATAAAAACCAACCTAGCATTCTTCACGCTATGGCAGGAGTTAATCACAAACACAAAATCAGTGAGGGGCAAGTTAGACGACTCTGGGGTATGGGCAAAGGCGACTTAGGATTGTCCACAGAGGCGATTAAATTAGCGTATAAACAGTATGGCTTTGACAAAGCTGAGGACATCAGCACTGATAAGTATGACGCCGTAATTGACTACATGAAAATACTGTCAGAGCGCAAAGCAGAACCACAGTCTTCAAAAACTGATAATGTTGTACCTTTTACCTCCTCTTTGTATCCTCAACACAATGCATTTGTAAAGCGTATTTCCGTCATTACAGGGCATAATGCTGACTGGATAATGAAACAGTGCTATCACTATGGTGGAAATGAACCAGGAGATTTAGACCCCAGCAAATTACGCCTTTTGATACAAGACATTGCAGTTGACTATGGTTTCAGTAGTTGTGTATACGCGGATAGAGAAAAGGCAGCGAGCGCGTTTAATGGCAAAGTAGCATTATATGAGGGTGCTGGGCAAAAGTGGGGACAAGGGGTCTTGGATTGGATAACTGAGACACAACAAGCCGCGCAACAGCAAACAGGACATTAACCAGACGTTAAAGAAATCTTTCCTTAGCGAAAATACAATGGCTTTTTTATCATTGAAAACTCAGATTTGACACACTAGAGGAACAAAACACGGAGACTTATGAATTTACAAAAACTGGGCAATACTATAGTCAATTTTGACATGATTTGCACAATCAAAGAACGTAAAGACCCTCATTGCGGTGCGCCGTATGACGAAGCAAATGGCGAAGAATTTAGAGCTAAAAAAGGCACTGACTCAGCAAACGAAATTGAGTCTCTGTTATCGTAATCGCTAGGAAAATCTTTCTTTAACGTTAAAAACAATGATTCCAGACTTTCGTAATTTTGCATGGTCGCGTGAGCAAAAAGACATATTTAGAGAGCTAGCAGTGCATAACTTGCACATTCTCATTGAGGCGGTCGCAGGCTCAGGAAAATCAACGACTCTTAAGGGTATTGTTGCCCATTTGTCAGCACAGACTAAAATTAGGATTTTTGCCTTTAACAAGTCTGTAGCAGACAAGCTAGAAGCTGAGTTACCTAGTAGGGTTAAAGTAGGGACTGCCCACAGTTACGGTTATGCTCTGTTAATGCGAGCGCTACGCGGCTATGAATCAGCCATAGAGGTTGATGACTACAAATACCATCGCATTGCTGACAAGCTCATTCAGCGCTTGCTCATAGAGTACGCAGACAACAGTAACAGACTGGATGCAAGATATCCTAATTTGCACGATGAGCGCGTTCTAAAGGCACTTAAATCAAGTTATGCAGCGTTTGCATAATTGGGTATCAGCGCAGATTGCAGATTTAGAGAGCGATTACGAGATTGATTTGATAGAAGACATGGCGCGAGCGCTCAATTATTGCTATGAAGCTTTTGGCATTAAATGCTGGGCAATCGCTGATTTTTGCGCTCGTATTCGTGAAATATTTTGTGTAGATGAAAACGCTGATTGTGTTTTATTGTCTAGTATTCACAGGATGAAAGGAGGTGAAGCGGATGTTATTTATCTATTGAATTCTGACAATTTACCAGTTGAGCGCGATGATGAGTATCAAGAACAAGAGGAGCAAAATTTGCTGTACATTGCTTTAACTCGTGCAAGAAAAAAACTTGTATTTGTGCCGTCTCGTCCTGTTGATGACAAGGTTGGTGGTATTTGGCTACTCAATCCCATTGACTGGTCACAACTGCCTAAGTACATATCTTCAACATCTAATACTATTATATCCCAGCAACTGACTTTATTTGAATAATGGAAAAAATTACAATTGCAGACCTTAGAAAGAATATTGTCAGCTATCGTGCTCATCAAGCAAGCCGCCCCCGCGAACTAAAAGCGTTGCTGTCACTTTTGGAAGAACAAAGCGTAGCCACAAAAGCCGCGCTCGCAGCTATTGGCTTTGAAGATGTAGGGAAAGCCCCAGAAGCAAAAGCGCGTGAAATCATAGCGCGTCATAAGCAGTGCTCTGAGGAAGCGCGTCAACGTCAGCTAAATACACTGTTTCAAAATCGTGAGACCGCCGAGGAAATAAGCGAAAGACTCATGGGGCAAGCTTGGGAACAAGCTGCAAAGATTTACAATATCTCAGGCAAAACAGCTAGAAAGCAAGCAAAAATTATAGATTTTATCGATAATGCAACAGATAAGACGCTCGCCAGCAAGATTAGACGAGTGTTTAATATGGACGATAAAAAAGCTCACACCTGCTTGCAGATTATTGAATTATCACCAGAAGAGGCTCACGAAGTCGCTGACATGATTATTGCTGGTCGTGCTACAAGCGTACCCAAAGCGCTCGCAATGATTGCAAAAAGTGAGGTTGGTAATCGTAAAACTAAAAATCGCTAAAGAAAGATTTCTTTGACGACGCATCTACAAAATCTATGCGACCGTCAGAAGTTTATATCTAGGTTCTATGATTACATCTCTCTTATATGTCTTTTATGGACTAAAAAAGGCGGTGCAATACCTTCACTGGCTATGGTTAAAGAAAGATTTCTTTAACGACAAAACCCCTTCAGGTGATTTTGGAAGGGGTTTTGTCCTAACTCTGGCGAAGCCGTGTTAGGAATTGCGAATTGTATCACAGTCGCTCGATGTTTAGTGAGCGCCTGAAATAATTATCTACTCCAGTAAGTTGTATTAAGAATTGGCTGATAGTATGGTGTTAGCTCTTTTTCAAGTCTAATTCTATCTGCTATTCCTCAATCACTTTTCAGACGATGTAATCATCGTGTCCGCCTAAGATGTGATGATTAGTCCAGCGCGTTAGCAGAGAATTTTTGCAACTTTGTTAAGCAACAGATGAACTGCTGGCGTGTCTAGCAGTTTTTCTCTACCTAGTTGTTTTAAATCAATCATTTAGCCCTCATCTTGATTTTCTGGAGTTGGTTCAGAAAACCCATCTATGGGCGTTCCTAAATCCTCATCTTTTAAGAGTCTTTGAAAACACTCATCGACAGTTAAACCGTATTTACGCGCTGTATACTCCAAAATTTCTTGATATTCTTGCTTGCGTCGTCTAACGTAGTAACCAACTACGCTGGACAAATTAGCGCGTATTGAGCGACCGCCCAAACGCGACATCACTATAAACCAGTCTCGGTCATGGTCGCCCAGTTCAAATGAACTAATGCTGAGTCTTGGCATTTTTGTATCTCATCGGTACATCATATCTATGGTAAAAGCCTTTTCATAGAATCTATTAGATTTTTTTGCTATACATGTTGACAATATATTAACAACTGGTATAGCATAATATGTGAGGCTGATGTGAACGAGTGAACCAGATGTGACTTAGATTTCACAAGCGCTTACATCAATTAAATAACAGCTTTTCTAGCAATAGCAACAAATACGCCCCCTCGGTACTGTGAAAGTTTAAGCGTGTAGCCAACTGTGCCAGAAAGGACATTGCTAGAGGTGAAGAAAAGCGCGGTGAAAATCCGCAAACTTTCACAGTTACTATTTCTGCCACACGGCTATCTGTTGCTGATAATCGGCAACACTAGCCAAGGAGGTGATTTCGCTGAAATTCTCAATTGTTTTTGAGGATGACGATTCAAGCACAGGTAAGCAGCTAACGCGGCAAAATCTAGCTAAAGATTTGGGCATCCACTTTAACACACTTAGGAAATACGAGTTACTGCTTAAAGAAGTGGGTGACTTCGTTGATGCTGAGAATTTGCCTTATCAATCAGACAAGCCCAAGTTAGAGGGCGTAGAACTTACACCATATCTTGCTTGGTTGCTTGTCAAAGTTCATAATCTGCGATCGCAAGCTGCAAGTTTTGAACAAATCAAAAATCACATTTTCATGAATTCTGAAAAGAATGGCACTAAGAAAAGCTCTAAGCT
>NZ_QMEA01000093.1 GCF_012912105.1 Brasilonema sp. UFV-L1 | reverse complement strand
AAGGCAAAATTACCCGAAACGTTTCGGGTAACTCGGAGGCATCAACAGTAGAAAAAGTGTTTGCTGAATTGGGGCGAATGAACTGGCAATCATTTGTCCGTACCCGATTGCCGCTGTTAAAATTGCCAGATGATATTCTTGAAGTGCTGCGTGCTGGACGTATTGAATATACTAAAGCCAAGGAGATTGCTAAGCTGGAGTCAAAAGAAGACAGGACGGAATTGCTTGAAGCTGCCATTGAACTACCTTTATCACTCTCGCAAATCAAAGAACAGGTAAAAAGGAAACAACCAAAAACAGAACTCCCGACACTGCAAAGCCGTCTGTCAGCTACTTACAAGAAGGCTCAGAAGTCAAAGGTGTGGGAGAATCCCAAGAAGCGGGAGAAGTTGGAATTTTTGTTGGCAGAGATGGAGGCACTGTTGATGAACGAGGATTGACAGGAACTGTTTCAAATGTAGTAGCTCCAGTCAAGCGGAGCATTTCAGTTGTTCAACACCTGTCGGTGTTCGGATACTTTCGCTGTTGTATAGTCCAAACTTCCAGTCTGTAAGCGATTTGCTGGTATTTTTTCCCATTTTTCTCCCTAAGTGCATAAGTTGATTTTGCTTACACCTATTAAGAAACAGAAGCAAAGCTCTCCAAGTTTAACTTGCGTTCAGCTTTTCAGGTAGAGCTTAATTCATAACCTACTTTAGATATTAGACCTGTTAGGAAATAAAACCAACTTTTCGATAGACAAAGTAGTGCGTGCGCCATTTTCGTAAGGTGCGTTAACGAAGTGTAATGCACTATCTAACTCCCTAAACTAAGTCTGCCTTCTTCACCTTCGAGGTAATTATGACTCGTCACCTCTATGCACTTCTCGTTGGCATTGACAAATACGCTACTGTCTCTGAGTTAAAGGGTTGTGTCAACGACATCCATGCAGTTGAAGCCTATCTGAACGGGCGAGTTGCGACTGATGGTTATCAGCTGCACCTGCACACCCTACTAAATGAAAAAGCGACTCGTCAATCCGTTATTGACGGCTTCCGCCAGCACCTGCGCCAAGCAGATATTGAGGATGTTGCCTTGTTTTACTTTGCCGGACATGGCGGACAGCAAGTCTCCCCTGAAGCCTTTTGGGAATTGGAACCTGATCGCTTGGATGAAATACTGGTTTGTTATGACAGCTTCAGTCCAGGTGGTTGGGGTTTAGCCGATAAGGAACTGGCAACGCTGATTGCCGAGGTTGACCAGAAAAATCCTCACATTGCCATCATTCTGGACTGTTGCCATTCGGGGACGGGGACTCGTGGCGATTTAGACGGAGACACAGCTGTTCGCAAAAGTCCGATTGATGACCGTAAACGTCCCCTCGATAGCTTTATCTTCTCCGAGGCATACATCAAACACCTGCCGGCTGCTTCTCCTAATCCAGAGGTAAATCCGAGTGGCTGGACATTACCGAAAGGCAAACACATTGTCCTATCCGCTTGCCGCGACAGCGAACTTGCGAAAGAATACGACGGGGAGGGGCAGCGTCGGGGGGCGTTCTCTTATTTCTTGCTGGATACGCTGCAAAAAGCCAATGGCAGCCTGACTTATCGTGATTTGTTTAAACGTACCAATGCCTTAGTGCGCTCAAAACTGGCGGATCAATCACCTCAAATTGAAGCTACCGATCTGAAATATCTAGACCAGCCGTTTTTGGGAGGCGCGATCGCCCCCTCCACTCCCTACTTCACTGTCAGCTATGACAAAGATCATGGTTGGGCGATCGATGGTGGCGCAGTGCATGGGATTCCTCAACCCACCGGAGGACAAACCACCTTACTGGCATTGTTTCTTTTTGACAGTCCTCCCGAACAACTGCATCAATTATCAGCAGCGATTGGGCGTGCTGAAGTCACCAATGTTCGGCCGCAACTCAGTACAGTTAAGATCAGCGACATCGAGAAATTAAATCAAGAAACGACTTATAAAGCAGTTATCACCAGTCTACCTTTACCGCCCAAAGGCATTTTGATGAGCGGTGATGCAGAAGGAATTGAATTAGCTCGTGCCACCTTGCAAAAAATCAGTTCGGGGCAGCAGCCATCACTGTACGTTGCTGAAGTTACCACGGTTGAAAAGGCGGAATTTAAGTTACTGGCTCGTGACGAGCAATATCTGATTTCTCGACCCGCCGACGAGCGCCCACTGGTTACTGAAATTCAGGGTTATAATGATGCGAGTGCTATGCAAGCGATTCAGCGATTGGAACATATGGCTCGCTGGACAAATATCGCTGCACTCTCCAATCCTGCCAGGAGCCGCATTCAACCCGGTGCGGTGCAAATGTCTCTGATGCAGGGAGGACGAGAACTCCAAGAGGCTCAAATTCGTCTAGAGTATCAATTGAAAAATGGTAAGTGGGAACAACCTACTTTCAGGGTCAAGCTCAAAAATACCAGCAATGAACCCCTCTACTGTGCGCTTCTGGATTTGACAGATCGGTATGCGGTGATTGCGGGTTTGTTTGATGGCGGCGGGATCTGGCTTGAGCCGGGAGAAGAAGCGTGGGCGTTAGGGGGAAATCCAATCTATGCCAAGGTGCCGAAAGAACTGTGGGAGCAAGGAATCACCGAAAAGGAAGATCTGCTGAAACTGATTGTCAGTACGGCTGAATTTGATGCCACATTGCTCGAACAAGGAAAGTTAGACTTATCCCCTTCCCGTGATGCACGAGTTGCTCATCGAGGTCAAGGAACACTGAACCGCTTGATGCAGCGGGTGCAATCGCGTGATTTTGGAGCAGATCCTGAGGAAGAAGAACTTTACGACGACTGGGTAAGTAGCCAGGTTAGCATTACGACTGTGCGGCCGTTAAATGCCACCCCCGTTCCCAACGACATCAAACGAGAGGGGATTTCTTTGGGGTCTGGGGTGACGCTACAACCGCATCCTGGCTTAAAGGCTCAGGCAAGGTTAACTACCGTCACGCAATCTACGCGAGATTTGGGCAGTCGGATCTTGCCACTCATCTTGCGGGAAGATTCTACGGTGACTCAGCCGTTTCAGTTTACGACTAGTCGTGGTAGTGATCCAGGATTGAGTGCTTTGGAACTCAGTCATGTGGATGCAGAGACGATCGCCACGGTAACTCCCCAACAACCCCTAAAGCTATTGGTCGATACAACCCTGGGTGAAGGAGAACGGGTATTAGCGTTCGCCCATGACGGCGAATTCTCTCTGCCTTTGGGATTGGGACAGACGAGGGCGGGTAAAACCGAGATCAGACTAGAAAGATTGCCAGAACCCGTGAGCCAAGGAGAGCGCAACCTGACCGGAGCAATTCGCATTTTCTTTCAAAAAGTAGTGAGCGAAAAGCTGGGATTAGAGTTTCCCTACCCGATTCTGGCGGCAGTTAACGTCAGTCCTGATGGAACAGTTGTCTATGACAGGGAGCAAAAGAATGTCAAGCAACGAGTTGCCACAGCCAAGCGCATTGTACTCTACATCCACGGCTTTATTGGTGATACCGAGAGCATGGTACCTAGTGTCCGGAGTGCTCAAATTACAGTGAACGGACAGCAAGAATCACTGGGCGATCAGTATGACTTGGTACTGTGCTTTGACTATGAAAGCTTGAATACATCCATTGAGAACCATGCGCGCAGCTTGAAGCAAAAACTTGCAGAAGTTGGACTCGATGACAATCACGGCAAAGTCCTTCACATTGTGGGACACTCAATAGGCGGACTGGTAGCACGCTGGTTTATCGAACGGGAAGGCGGTAATGCGATCGCCAGCCATCTAATCATGTTGGGAACCCCGAATGGAGGATCTCCCTGGCCCACAGTCCAAGCCTGGGGTACTGCTGCTCTGGCGCTTGTACTGAATAGTCTGACAACAGTTGCTTGGCCTGTAAAAGTACTGGGGAGTTTGGTGGCGGCGATTGAGACGATAGATACCACGCTGGATCAGATGCAGCCGGGATCGGAGTTCCTCAAATCATTAGCTGCCAGTCCTGATCCGGGGATTCCGTACACTATTCTGGCAGGCAATACCTCGATAGTCGTGGACTCCAATCGCCTGAAGCCACTGATGCAGAAGTTGATGAGTGATGCAGTGGCGCTACCGTTTTTTGGACAACCCAATGACATTGCTGCTACAGTCTACAGCATCAAGCAGGTTCCAGAGGGGCGATCGCCCCAACCCCAAGTTCACGAAGTCGGTTGCGATCACTTGGTCTACTTTACACATCAAGAAGGGTTGAACGCACTTTCCCTAGCAGTTAGTCAAGCATTGAGTCAATAACTTATAGCAATAACAAGAAGATAAAATCATGTCTGAATCTTCGGAAAATTCTCGTCCATTCGATGGCGACCTTGCTGTTATTATCGGTATTAATGAATATGAGAACGGCATCCCAAAACTGAAAACGGCAAAATCAGATGCTGAAAGACTCGCTAAAATTTTGAAGGAAAAGCACGGTTATCAAGAAGTTAAACGTTTCATTGACAAAGATGCAACGTCGAATAAGATCTGGAATTATCTGAAAACCGAATTGCCCGAGAAAATTGAGAAAATTAAGCAAGATAAAAATAAACAAGATAAAAATAAACCGAAACGGGTAAGATTGCTGTTTCATTTTGCAGGGCACGGCACTGCTCCACAAGGAGAAGATGGCGAAGCAGGTTACTTATTGCCACAAGACGCAGAAGTTAACAAGCATGACAAGTACCTGTCGATGAAAGAAATTCATGATGTACTAACCCAACTTGGGTGCCATCATTTGTTAATTATCCTAGACTGCTGCTATGCTGGGGCATTTCGTTTTGGCACGAGAGATCTAGGCTCCATACCGGAAGAACTTTCTAAAGAACGCTATGAGCGCTATTATAAAGACTGTGTCGGACAAGTCATTACCTCCGCTGCCCACGATCAGAAAGCTTTAGATATACTTGAAAGTGTAGCTAAGCTCAAAGATGATCGAGGTACAATTGAGAATTCTAAGCATTCTCCTTTTGCAGGGTTGCTTTTTAAGGCCTTAGAAGAAGGAGATGCAGACTGTACCAAGGATGGAATTACAACCGTTACAGAGCTTAATCTGTATTTGAGTGAAAAATTACGTGGACTGACACAAAACCAGAGTAAGCCTCAAGTATCTCGTACTTGGTGCTTACCCAAACTTGACAAGGGAGAGTTTTTTTTTCAAACCGGAGAGTTCGATCCAACTAAACTGCCTGAAGCCATAAATCTCAACAAGGATAACAATCCCTATCGAGGTTTGGAGTCATTTGAGGAAGCCCACAGCCGACTATTCTTTGGGCGCAGTAAAGAGATAGACATTCTATATAATAAGCAGATCGATTCTACCGAACAACCGCTGACTGTTGTTTTAGGTATTTCTGGATCGGGAAAATCTAGCTTAGTTAAAGCAGGTTTAATTCCAAGACTGCGTGAGAATTCGATACAATGGCGCATACTTGAACCGATTCGTCCCGGAGCTACACCGTTTAAGGCTCTGGCAAAAGCAGTGTTACCTCTTACCTTAGAGGATAGCGATCCGGATTTTGAGCCTCTAAAAGAGTTAGACGAGCTGTTGCGGCAGGCACGTAAAAAAGATCCTAACGACAATAATTTGAACAATTTGTTCGCCAAGTGGCGGGGAAGCGCTCCAGAAGACAAGCTATTACTCATTATAAAGAACTTTGATCGCTTAAAAGAACTGTGTGGAGAGCGAATAGAACAAAAAACTCTTGAAAATCTGCGGAAAATGGGACTCAGTCGCAGCAAGCTAGTGTTGGATAACTTTGACGAACTTAAGCAAGATAGTGATTCTGCCGAACAAAAGCAACTACTAAGTACTGAAGAACAAGAGCAACTAAATAGTTTTCATAAAGAGTGCAGCCAAAAAATTCAGGATTGGAGTGAAGAATGGCGAGAAGATGGCGAAAGGTTCGGTAAATTTATTTTTGAGAAATGTTTCCAAGATAAAAAGATACTGTTGGTTATCGATCAGTTTGAAGAATTAATCACCCAATGCAATCAGGAGGAAAGAAAGCAGTTTTTAAACGCATTACAGGCAGCATTGAAATCTTGTTCCGAGAGACTTCGCATAGTTTTGACGCTGCGCGATGATTTTAGACACGACTTCGAGAACTCAGAGCAACTTCAAGAATATTGGAAACAGGCTTGCTTTTCCGTAGCTGCAATGGGGCGTGAGCAGTTGCGTCAGGCGATTGAACAACCCGCATTGGCACAAGTATTGTATTTTGAAGAGAAAAATGGTGAAAGTTTAGTTAATCAGCTGCTTGATGACATTGGCGATACGTCAGGAGTATTACCGCTTTTATCTTTCACCCTCAGTGAGCTTTACTGCAAGTATGTTGAAAAAGCGCGAAATGATCGAACACGAACACTAAGATGGGAAGACTATGACGAATTGGGAAATGTTACCAAAGCTCTCACACGTAAAGCAACTGAAGAATACGAGAATCTAAAATATGATTTTGATAAAAATGGTCAAGCAGTCGAGATAGATGCTTCAGAAGTGCAAGCTCGCCAAACAATACTACGTTGGGTGATGCTGCGGATGGTTTCTCTTGATGGCGGCGTACCAACTAAGCGAGCAGTTGTAGACGCTGAATTGGTATATGCTGATGAAAAAAGCAACGAAATCTGCAAATTAGTAATTAATCGCTTCGTGAATGCTCGCCTATTTGTAAGAGGCACAAACCATAAAGAAGAAAAATATATTGAACCTGCCCATGATGTTCTAATACGTGAATGGAGTTTATTAAAGGAATGGATAACGCTGGAGCAAGAAAATTTAGTGCTTCAAAAGCGTCTGGCTGCATCTACGCTTGATTGGAATAGTGCTAAAGAAACTCAAAAAGCTCAATTTCTGTGGAAACAAGACCCTCGTATTCAATTGTTAGAAAACATAGCTAAATCTGAAAATAATTGGTTAAACAAATTAGAGCTAGATTTTGTTAAGGCTTGTGTGGAGTACCGCGAAATACAGGCAAGAGAAAGACTAGAAAAAGAAATAGAGTCTAACATTGAAAAATCCCAAAAGCTCTTTAATGCAAACGATAGGCTCGATGCAATAGTTAATATGATTAAAACTGGAAAACTTTTGCAGAAAGGTCAGAAAATTACTGAGCAGAAAAAACTTAGTTTTATAATTATCTTTAACCATTTATTGAGTCAATTAGGAGAAATTAATAGTATTAATATAGGAGAACAAGTAAATAACTTTAGTTGTAATCAAGAAGCCCAAGTCATTGCTACTCTATCTGGTAAAACTAATGACAAAATTTCTTTCTGGGATTGGAAGGGAAAGCTAATAAATTCTGAAGAGAATGAAGATAATGTTTACGATTTAGCTTTTAGCCCGGATGGGAAAATTCTTGTTACAGGTGGAAATGATGGAATAATTAAGTTCTATCGAAAAGAGGATAACAGCTGGCATTCTTTTTATAAAACTCAAGGTGATACAAAAAAACATAGCGGCGCAGTTATTTGTGTAAACTTTAGCCATGACGGAAATGTCTTGGTTTCTGTTGGCTCAGATAGAAATATAAATTTTTGGGAACGGGAAGGTAAATTTATCAAGACGTTTATCACCCATGACCATAATGTTGGAAATGTAGCTTTTAGCCCAAAAGGTAAACTGATCGCTTTTGTTATTCAGGATAGAAAAACCGGAAGGGGTACCATCAAAATTTTGGAATATCAACTTTACGAAGATAGGGAGAATCAAGCTGTCTCAAGTCAAGGTAATAGTCTCTTGGAATTTGAAGAATTTGATCCAGGACACGAAGGCGAAATTTCAGCAATTGACTTTAGCCCTGATGGCAAAACTTTAGTTTCAGGCGGTAAAGATGGGAAGCTTCGCATCTGGCTCATCAGTAGAGATTGTAGCAAAATTACGAACAATGGGTTTACGGATGAAGAGGCAAGTATAAGCTCTGTTGCTTTCAGCCCTGATGGTAAGATAGTGGCATCATCTCATACCAATGGCATTATCAATCTTTGGGATATTTCAATCACCGAAGCTAATTATCAGTTGCAAAAATTATATAAGTTAGCAGGGCATAAAGATGAGATCAATAGGATTAGCTTTACATTAGATGGCTTCCAATTACTTTCTAGCAGCAATGACGGAACAGTTAAGTTTTGGTCTTTTAAAGACAGGTTTGCAGGACAGACGAGATCTGAAGTTAAGACAGTTAGTTTTAGCGGGGATAATAAAATTGTCACTACGGTAGATAGGAAAGGAAATTTAAAGTTTTGGAGTTCTACCGGAGAACTACTAAAAATATTTATTGATAATACAAGCGATATTTGTGATGTTCAATTAAGCAGAGATAATGAAATCATCGTGGCTGGGGCAAGTGAGGGTGAGGTCGAGGTCAAGCTGTATAGCTTAGATGGGGCGATCAAGGCGCATTCCATTATCAAGCATGAACAGATAATTAATAGCCTTAATTTTAGTCCTAAAGAAAATATCTTTGTCACAACCAGTAAAGATAATACTATAAGTCTTTGGCGAATAAATAGAGATCCAGATACTTTGAATGTAAAGTTATGGAAAAAATTGACTGGGCATCACGAGAAAATTACAGCAATTACTTTTAGTGAGGATGGTAAGTTTTTTGCTTCAGGTAGTGATGACGGCACAATAAAACTTTGGAATCTCGGTACTAATCAAGCAGATTACACAATCCCTGATGTTGGGAGTAGTATTGTCCATGATGATTTAATTGAGCGTTGGTGTAAAGAAACTACAGGTAAGATTTATGCTTTAAAATTTTGCTATAAAGATAAAATTATAGTTTCCATTAACCAACCCGGTTACATAGATATCTGGAGCATCGATGGAACTTCTCAGAAGCGCATTGAAGCATTAAATAAACAAGCATTGGATATAGAGATTGAGGCTGCTGCTTTTAGTTCCAATGGAAAAGGAATTGCTATGGCAACTCGTATAAATGAAAGATATGATTCCTATAGAAGAATACAAACTTACAACTTAAGTCTTGAGAAATTGATAGAAACTGCTTTTATCCATATACAAAATTATATACAGCTTGATGATATAAAATTTGAGGATGAGTAGAGCCTTTCACTTAGGCTGTTCTACTATTAATTAGAAGAATTCAAAGCTGCGGAACGCGATAAAAGCGGTGAATGAGGTGATGTTGGAGTTGAGGTTGGTACAACTTTCCGATTAAGATGTTGATGACATAAAATTGAGATTTCCTTGGGGTTATGTATTTACCTTTGTGAGGTTTTCATTCTCCAACTCTACCACCACATTCAATAACTCTTACTTCTGCCCCGGAGCTAAACTGACTACCGTTTCCATGCTCGGAATCGGATATCGGCGGATACAGTCCGCTTTGCTTAGGGTATCAAGAGGAGCTAGGGGGTATCCGTCGCCGGGTTTGATTATCGAGTTTGACGCAACTACCGTCTGTGGCGTGCTCATTGCTGGTATCTCCTTCGTTATTATTGCTGCTGCCTCATAACTTTGTACTAGACTATTTACAAAACTCAATGCCTCTATTGGGTTATAAGCACATACCTCTGTGAAAAAGTTTAGCAACTTTTCCCTCAAATCCCTGGGGGGGGTGCTCTCCGTGATCGCCGTATTGAAATACGTTGAGATAAAGTTATCTATTTTCGCAAAATTTTTCTCGTCGCCGTACTGTTGTAGATAATTGCGGAGTCCTTTTGCACGCTCTTGTCGTATGTAGTCTAGGAATTCTATATACGTTTGTCTCACCCTAGTTGCTTCATCCAACCCTAGCGCTAACTTGGAGTCCCATATCTCCACGAATTTTTTATATCCTAAACTTGTATATCTTCTACTGTTTTGAGATGCCTGACGAAACTTTAATACAATCTGTTCTACATCAAATTTTGAGGCGTGTGCTCCTACATCCGCCAAGACGGTCACTACGAACCCGAAAACCTTGAGAGGTGTGTCATAACGAGTGGCTATAAGCCTTACCCGTGGTGGAGTATTCGCTCCCCATTCGGTGCGCACTTCCTCCTTTAATTGACTAAACCCTAAACACTTCACTCCATCATTCCTTTTTTCCATACTGCTTGCTCTCACTTCATAAACCCCTCCACGATGAACATTTAGTCCCTGCCATGACTCAAAATCATTGCTGACATTCCAACTGCTACTGTATTGTGCGTTCAGTGTTCTCTCTGTGCATCCACGCAGATAGGCATATCTGGAATGCCTCACATCCCCTGGCTTTTTCAAATATATAATCATTGGCCTTGGTATATCGTTAATCAATTTCAGCTTGCCTTGCTGTAGGGGGGTTTGGTTGGAAGCTTGAGCTAGATTGAGCGAGCCAATACTTGCAAGAGTTTTAGATGTGGCAACACCATCAACTGCCAACCCGTGTGCTGCTTGGTAAGATTTGAGTTTACTTAAGGTCTGAGAACCAAAGATCCCATCAACTGCAATACCTCCTAATTTTGATTGCAATGTTGCTACACCTGAACCTCTATCTCCATAGCTCAAGGTTTTATGTACAGTCTCAGCTTGAGCAGCTGTGCTTGCGACTACTCCGGCTGTAATACAACCCACTGCGATCGCAATAAACTTCACTGCTTTGGGTGCTTTGAGTTTTATATCCCTCAAAGCACTGAGCTTAGAGAGTGGATTTAAGTCTTCGTGACGAACAGCAACTTGGGGATCAGCTAATGTTTTCATGAGAGACACAACCTTATAAAAATATGGTTATAAGAATATGAAAGAATAGCTCCGAAAGGCTTTCAACAATTGGGTTCTCCGAAACTGATAAAAGCGTCCGAGGAAAGCGATTGCCCTTGGCACTGCGCTCCGCGCAATCGCCTACGGCGGGCGCTCTGCACCATCGCATTCCCTATGGATATAAAGAAACATTTTTGCTTCTTAGAAGAGCGTATCTCGGCTCAATGCCATGTGCAGCTTCAGAGAGAATTGATATAACAAAAATATCCTTGCACAACTGGTTATTAAAAATCTATCTGAAGAAACTATAAATGTAAAATATCTACCTTTGGATAGATTACTTAATTGGTTATTTTTCTCAGCATAAATAATATATATAGGTACAAGTAAAAGAGACTTATGCAGTTTTGAAAATCACAACTGCGCTTGGATCTAATAGTTAAGAATATTATCCAAATAAAAAACATGACTTAGCTGTTATTTTACTAACATTAGATATTAGCGATCTTTCGGAAAAGCTGAGAAAAATATTAAGTCTTGTCTGTATATTTGACTAATAACTATGTTCAAGTTAATTTATTGAAATATTTAGTAAGAAAGTATAATCGCTCTACTTTCACCCAGTAATACTCCATTCCTTCACACCCGTCTTAGGTTGTGAGATGCAGCGATCGCTCTTTGGCTGTGCAATCCGCACAGCATTTCAGTCCAAGGCATTATACCACTGGAGCATCTAGTAATCTGATTGGGAGGCAGTACCCAACCCGCAGAAAAGCAACTGGGAACGAATAGGCGGCGACAGCGAAGTGGAAAGCCGCTGCTTCCCGTCAATGTTGCCACCAACCCAAAGTCTTTTTAGCAGCGTGCTTTCCACCGCCTATTCGAGCGAAGCGTTTCCCAGTTGCGCGTTTTTAGTATTGTGGGAAGTTTAAGCCGTAACCAGTAACACCCTGATTTACTTTCTCTTCAATCGTTGAAAGCTTTTTTATATAATCGAGTGTAGCTTCTTTTAAAAGAGGAGTTTCTTCTGATAAAGACTTGCTTCTCTGATGAGCTAATTCTATGGCGCGTCTCAGGTGCTGCAATCCCAGTTCTTTATCTGCGGAATTATTTTTTCCATTCCAGCGCTCCAGATAAATTTCTGCTAATCTAACGTGAGCTTGTTCGTTGTTGGGGTTACTTGCCAGAATTTGCTGGTAAATCGCCTCTGCTCTAGCACGATTGCTCACATCAAAGTTACGAGCTAACCGTAGCAGTTCACCTTCTGCCCGTGCGCGTGTTTTGTCATTAGATGATTGTGTATTTTGCCACAGTCTTTGTTCTTTAGTTTGCTGCTCATGGGGTGCTTCATAAACCTGCCCCATAATCAATCCACCGATACAAGCGCCAAATAAGAGTTTACGTATCATATTTATATTATTGTTTCTATTGGAACAAATCTTTGTGTTTTATCAGCGTAGCTCTTGGGTATAACCGTTACCCTCGCTGGAGACGAACCATCAGCAATGCACAAATATCCCTCTAAGGGAGGAAGATTTTGTAATTCAGATGGCAATACTGCTGCTGTTTCTCTAATCTGTTCTGATTGGCTATACCCGCCGTCATTACTCTGGCTATAGTTTTTAGAGAGAGTCACATCAATCCTTTCCTGCACACCAATGATTTTGGAGAATTGCTCTGCCGTAGCTCCATCTCTAATATTGAGAATGAGCTTAGTGGCAACACCTTGAAGAATGATTCTGCTGCCCCTCTCCCCATAAATTTCTTCCATCTGAGCAGTAGTCTGCGTTCCAATAAAAGCACTACCGCCAAACTTACGGCTTTCTGACAGAAGCCGGGGTAAACTCTTCAACTGACTCAAAGCTCCCAATTCATCAATCACTAGCGCTGTTTTGAGTCGTCTGTTCTCGTTGCTCAACAATCCTCGGAGCATTAATTCAAAGCAAGTAGTCACCAATGGTTTGAAAGCTTCAGCATCATCTTCAAACAGCGGGAGAAATATCCAACGCCCGTCATCATCTCTGCCCCACTTGCTAAAACTGAATTCTGCTGGTGCTGGGCATTTGGCTAAAGATTGATAAAAGCGTACTTGGTTGATTGCTGTCGCCAATACACTCCCTGCTGTATTACCACTTTCGCCCTCAAAATAACGCATAGATACTGTACCAGCTAAAAAATCCTTCAGTTGTTCCAAACTAAAGCGGGTAAGGACTTCCCAAACCTCAGTATTAGAGTACGTGCGCTCGTATACA
Organism: Brasilonema sp. UFV-L1; assembly: GCF_012912105.1. Lineage (GTDB taxonomy): Bacteria > Cyanobacteriota > Cyanobacteriia > Cyanobacteriales > Nostocaceae > Brasilonema. The sequence continues at coordinate 14,398 of NZ_QMEA01000093.1, read as the reverse complement.
TCGGCGATGAGGTTTTTGGCGGCATCACTAAAGAATCTCTCCTTGGGGTCATCTGGAATTAAACCAGCTGCTATAGTGTTAAACTGTGCCCCTTCCGAACGGTGACTCCATCCTATGCTACGAGCATCTCTGGGGTTGAAAATGAGGTCATTTTCTCTGTAAAGTTTCTCCATCAACTCACCATTGCGATCCAACACTATCACCCTCCAGTCATCTCTTTGGCGTAAGGTGTGGAGTACTTGTAGAATTGATTGAGACTTGCCCGAACCAGGGGCACCAAAAAAGCCGAATGATAGATTTTCCAAGTAGTTTGGCAGTACAATTCCACCAATCTCCAGTTTTGGGACAATGGGTTGCTTGCCCTGTTTCTTTAGCAACTGCTGCTCTTTTTTAACCAACTGCCGCTGTAGTTCTTTAACTGTGGCTAACGTAGTACCTCGCAGTACCTTATCTGTTAGCATCTGGGGGATGAGTACAAAGCCAGCACCAACTATTAAATTTAAGCGCCAAATACCACCCCAACCAAAAAGTGCAGCCAATATAAGAAAGATGATTGTTACTACTGCTGCCACTTTTACTGGGAATTGCCCTCGACGTGGTAACCACCAAGCGCCAATTAGGAGTAGTGGGAATAATGGACCAAAAGTTTTGGCTACGCCATAAGCTACAATTCCTAGTGTCAAGCCAAAGCCAATCTTGATTAAACCTGTACTATCGATTTGTGCTGCTTCTTTGTTAAACATTATCTACTCCTTTCCTGATATTGCTGCTGTTGCTTCTCCCCTTGGCTTGATTGAGTGATGCCATACTGGTTGCGGATTGCTTCTAGTCGTTCAGAGAGTGATAGACTTGCCCAATCTTGTTGCTGCGGTTGTGCTGATAGTTGTTGCCCTTGAAGGCGATATTCGATATTGCCTGCTGCCAGTAATTTGCTACCATCTGATTGGCTCACGCCTAACGTCTCTACTGCTAGTTTGGTAGTTGCTTCCAATCCCCTACCAACTAGTTCTCTGGTAGTATCCTTGAGGTAGTCAATACCACTGCGTACTGCCGAACCAATTTCTTGCACTGTGTTGGTGAAGTTTTGTTTTATGCCATCAATCCATTTGCTAAGTTGGTTTTCTTGTGGTAGTGAGACTTGCTCTAGTCGTTCTGCCTGCTGCTTGTGCATCTCCTCCAACTGCTTTTGGATATCAGCAATTGAGTGATGCATTTGAGCAAGAGTTTCGGTTAATGCTTGTGTTGAATCTTGCTGGTTTGGTTGTTGGTTAGTTAATGCGTACGTACTAGCATTTTGGTCAATTGTTGGTTGCTCAATTACAGGTGGAAGTTGTGGAAGTTCTGCTGCTCCTTGGGTTAACTGTGCTGCTTCTTGGGTTAACTGTGCTGCTGCTTTTGAGTGCGAATACTTATCAGCAAAGTATTGCCAATCAAGCCCCATTTGGCTCATCATGTAAATGCCGTTGGGAGTGAATTGCTTCGCCCATTCGCCAAATATATGTGATGCGTCTCGCAGATAGTAATCAGTCGAAAGATAACCAAATTCTTTATCGAGGTAGATTTGATTGTTAGGGAGTTGATTTTCTCTTTCTTGATTGGGTTTTTGAGTGGCTGAGTTCTCTTGCTGTAGGTTTACTTGTTGTTGAGTGTTTGTTTGTTGTGTTTGAAGAATTGAAAGTAGTGAGTCAGATTCTGTTTCTTTGTTTCGTTGGTTGACTTTTCGAGATTTGACGCTAACGTCGCCATTTTCATAACGAAAAACTTCTTCTTGTGCTGGTGTGTAGAGCGCAACTTCTACCACTCCTAATGCTGATTCTTTTGTATTAACTGCTGCCTCTAGTTTTTCTAGTTCTTCTGGTTTGATACGGTCAATATTTGGCTTACTATCTACACCAGAGCGATAAACAATTGTAATACCCACCTTTACGGTTAGTCCTTCTTGATTAGTGTCTCTCCCATCAGCAAATTCATTGATAATTCGGTCAAATCGCTCTTGCTGCTCTGAGTCAAGATATCGTGACATATTTTCATTTCTCCTTCACGGTTAATCCTTTTTGATTAGTGTCTCTCCCATCAGCAAATTCATTGATGATTTGGTCAAATCGCTCTTGCTGTTCCAAGTCAAGATATCGTGACATATTTTAATTCCTCAAAAGGTGTAAACTGTTAGCAATTGTTGTAGCAGTTACTTGTGGTAGTGGCAGTTGCACGTTACCGAGTTTGTTGAGGATAATTTGTTTCTCGACTTCTACATAGGAGCATTCCCCATCAATCCAAACTTGAATTACCTGGGATTGCCCTACGTCTGCTGGTAAGTTGATGTACTTTACAAAATCGTTTTCAAAGTAGATGTGTGGACTATCAGCTTTATCTGCGTAGTAGATTTCGATATACTTTGGCTTGTAGTTTACTGGCAATGGAGCATCATCCCAAAAGTCAATTGCATTGCAGATTGAGTTGGGATATCTAAAGCGTAATGCTGCATATTCTGGCGGTAACAGTTGCAGCATCCGTGCTTCATCTTCTGGCGTAAATCCCAATTCAAAATATTGGTCTTTCTTCATCGTTCAATACCTCTTGATTTCCGTTGTTGTGTTTGTTGCTGTTGTTGCTGTTGTTGCAGATATCTTGAAAGCATCTGGTGTGCTAAGTTTGGATTAGCTACGAGTTGCTGGATGCGGCTGTCATCTCGTTCTGGCTGATAGTCAGTTTTTTTGGCGAGTCCATTGAATGTATAACCTGGTCCTAAGTGTGTTCCACTAAATGCTTGCCCTTGCATTTGAAAACTGATACCTTTAGATTTACCAGTGCGTGTAAAGCCTGCTTGTACTTCAATGCCCATTAACTGTAAGCGAGCTACCATCAATGGCATTGGTGGATGGTCTTGCACTACAGAATCAATTGCTTGCTGAAGCTGTACTTTTATTGGCAGTTCTGGTGGAATAGAACGCTTACCTGATTCATATTCTTCTTGCTCTCTTTTCATGCGCCTGATTTGTCCGGAACTTGGCGCACGATTGAGTTTTTCTCTACTACCTCTGGTTTGCTGTAAGCCGTACTCTTTTTCGAGTTCTCGAATTATGGCTTCACTGCGTACGTACTCCCAGCTATCGCGTGTTGTTTTACCATTATCAAGTCTGATGCGACTGGCAATAATATGGATGTGGTCATGTTCGGTTTGAGTGTGGTGATAGATTGCATATTGATTGCAGTCATAGCCCATTGCTAAAATGTACTTCTGTGCAATTTCACACCAAGTATCGTTGTCTAGCTTTTCTCCTGGCGCTAATGACAAAGAAACATGATGCACTGCTTTCAATGCTTCTGGGTTAAGCTGGCGTGAAAGTTTAAATTCTCGTGCTAGTTCAAGGGCGTTTCTGCCGCTCATGTTACCGCCAATTAACTGAGAACCTGGGCTGGCTTCAAGATAATTCAGCAGTCCTCTAAATCCTCGCCCTTTAGTCTGCTTCCCAATCATCCTCAAATTCCTCTGACTCTGAGTCTGAGTTATCGTCGTCAATATCAACTTGTGCGAGTTTTCGCCTGCATTCATGTAACAGATTTAGAAGTTCTGTCAGTAGCTTTGATTCTGCTGGCGGTGGATACCCCATTTTGATAGCGGTGTTAGCTACTTTGGTTAATTGGTTGAGGTTGTTCCCGATTCGTCCCAATTCAATGTAAGTGGCTATTGATACTTTGCTGAGTCGTTTGGGGAGTGGTTTTCCTAAAGTTAAGCGTCGAATGAGTTCGCTTGCTGGCATCCCCGCATCTTGGGCTTTAATGCGTAACCAATCTAATTCGATATCCGAGAGGCGCACTGGATAGTTGTGTGTTCTGATTGTGGCTTTGGAAAAGCATTTTTTGGGCATAAGTTTCGAGGGTTAACGATGGATTGGACTGGGGGTTCCCCAAGGGGCACTCCCCTTGGGCAAGACTGTCCGTGCCTCGCGAAGCGAGGCTTGGCGCGAGCCAAAGGACACGGCTTGCTCCCTCCCCACGCGCCAGGTTTGGCAAAAGACGGGGGCGAAATCCACGCGCCTCCCTTGGGGAAGGGACGGGGGCTATACCCACGTGGATGGGGACGAGAGGACATGGGCTACACCCACGTGGATGGGGACGAGAGAACGGGGGCTACCCACAACGGGGGGGCAGATGTAGCGTGGTGCTACACCACGCGGGGAGGTTACGGGGCAACGGGGCGCTCCTCCGGGGAGGCTGCCCACGGCGCTTGAGTTGAGGGAATGAGGACTTATCTATTGACAGCAGAATTTACGTGAGCCATCTTGATAAAAGAGTAATCTAGTTTACCTAAAACTCAACTAGTGATTATACATAGATTCAGAAGTTTGAAATAAAATGAAAACTAGGGTGTCAAGTGTCAGATAAACTACCAGAACAAGAGAGAATCAGTAAAGATAAAATTCCATCTGCATTAGAAGCACTGAGGGCGCTTGATGCTAAGGAACTACCTGATGTACCCGCGAAGGAAGCAATCAGAAAGATGCGACGACAAATTGAGCGGGTGCTGAAGCTAGGGTACACGTATGATGAGGTATCTGAGGTATTGGCAGGGTTAGACATCCACATTGGTGGTAGTCGGCTGAAGTATTTACTGGGAGAAGTCCGCAAAGAAACTCGCTCTCGAAATAAGAAGAAAGCTGATTTAACAGAGTCTACAGAAACTGAGCATTTTACTGCTGGCTCTTCTGTTGAGGTACTTGAAACTGAGCGGCGTGCGAATGCGACACTACAAAACTCAGTACAGTCCTCAAAACAAAAGCCACAACAAAAGCCAAAAGCACAGCTCGAGCAAGAGCAGCCAAAGCATCAGCCACAACCACAGTCATTAGTACAACCAGAAATTGTGGATTTCACTGAGGACTATCAACCAGTGATGTTGAGAAAGAGGTAAGAAATATGCCAGATATTCATGGTGTCGGGGGAGAAAAAGGGGGCGTTGGCAAGTCCACCTGCTGTAAGCGCTTGCTGGAGTATTTCATTGAGAATGAAATACCGTTTATCGCGTTTGATACTGATAGATCTGCTCCTGATTTGAGAAAGGCTTATAAGAAACAGGGAATTGATATTAGGGAAGCGTATTTTTCGGAAGCAATTCACGCACAAGATGCAGCATCTGCAATTGTAGATGAAGCTGAGTCTGCTAATGTGCTTTTCAATTTGAGTGCTGCTTCATTTGAGGCGGTGAGTTACTGGTTGAAACAAAATGAAATATTAGATGCAATCGCGGGAGAGAATGAATTCTATCTCTGGTTCGTTACTGATGGGAGTGTGGAATCAGTTGCTTCACTTTATCGTTCGTTAGCGACTTACGGAAAGGAGATACACCATATCCTGGTGAAGAATGAAGGGGCTAATTTGTCAAAGGATTGGAGATTGATTGATGCAGATCAACGACTGCAAGCTTTGATGAAACAGTGCAATGTGGTTGAGATGGTTTTACCAGAATTATATGGTATTGAGACTTTCCGCATTATTCGTGATAACAGTTTGGGATTTGCAGAAGCTTTGGAGAAAGCAGCCCAGTTGGAATTTGGGAAGGTTGATAAGCAACGAATTCGGAGATTTTTGAGAGAGAGTGGTGAGGCGATTGATGAGTTAGGGATTTTTAAAAAGCTGGTGACTCAGGAGTAGGTGTACATGGAAGTGAAGAAGGAGTTACAATTCGCTAAGAATAATCTAGCCAAAGCATTAGAAAATGAATCAGCAGAGCATCGCGCGAATGTGCTGCAATTTGTGTTGGATTGGAATATTCGTCCTGATGAGGAATTTTTCTTAATTTTTGCAGCGATTGGACATCTCAAGATTTTAATTGAGACTGCGCCAGAAGATATCAGGCAGTTGTTTAATTCTGTGTTGCAGGAGTTGGATGAATGGAGTCGGATAACAACGGAGAAGTTACAGATAGACACTCAGCATATCAAAGTGACGGAAAGCTTGGCTTCTTCCAGCAAAGCGCTTGGGACAGCATTGAACAGTCTAGATATTACCTCGACTCAGCTACTGGAGCAATTGAAGAGCTTACCAGAACTCTTGAGGCTTTTGAAAACCGTCGCCGAAAATCTTCCCAGCATGAGCTTGCAATTGGAGAAACTGAACCAAGCAATAGAGAGTGGGAAGCAGTTGAGGGTGGAGTTGAAGGACGAACAGTTGAAGCAACTCAAGCAGTTGATATTTTCGGAGGAGAACGAGATAATAAAGAGTCTGGCGATTCGAGTGAGTACGGCAGAGTCGCTGACACTGGGGGTGCAGAGCAAGATTCAGCATCGATTGGAGGCGATAGAGTCGAGTTTGCAGACAATCAGCAACCAGCAGAACAAGAACCAACAGCAGAACAATTTAAACCTATTAGGATTGTTAGGGAAAGGCGGAGTGGGGGGTTGGAATTATAAGCTGTTGGGTGTGTTTGGGGGGATTTTGGTGAGTGCTTGTACTGGTACTGCTGTGATTACCAGGGCTGTGTTTGAGGTGTCACCTGCTCCTTTGCCAGTAGCTGAGAGTGAGAAGATTCAGTATACTCGTGAGCAAGCTGGGTATACGAATGTGAAGTTGCAGCGAGTTGAGAAGAAGCTGGGGACTGAGCGAAATAGAAATAATAAAAATCGATAAATCTCATGAAGCTGCGTAAAGTTAAACGCAGCTTTCCGCATATCTCAACTTCCTGCTATTACCAAATCACGCCCCAACCACCACGCCAGAACCCATTGTAGAAGCTACTGAATAGGTGATAAACTCGGTTGGGTTCGGTGGAACTGACAGCGAATTTACCTGCTACTCATGGCGAATGGCAGAAACCTGTGATTTGCAACGCTCTCGTGAATTTGAGAGAAAATCCCAAGTTGAGTTTTAGCAATCGCTCGACGAATTAGTATAAATGTACTAATTGGGGAAATCTTCCCAAGTTTTTGAGTTGTGGCTTTTTTCTGCCAACTACTTCTTCTCGATCACTATCGTATTTGCAAGTCTATCTCCCAGCCTTTGTCTGGTTCTTGAGAAAATGAATACCCAATCAATTATGCCCAGAAATGCTAAAGGTAGATTACGAATCAATGACTTGATCAATGTGCAGGGTCTTTTTGATGTAGCATCTACTACTGATATTTGCATAACCTGTTTTCCAAAACTCTGCCCACCCTTTATCGCATCCGAAAATAAGAGGTAGAAGAGTGCTAAATAAATGCCAATTCTGACTACTGATTCTGGAAGAATAATTATCGACAGAATGCATATTGCAATACAGATAAAAGAGTCGATGAGTTGTGCAAAAAATCTTTTCACGAGTGAAGCTAGCTCGCTATGTCCGGTATTTGAAGAGTCAATAGGAAACAGAAGATAGCCACATTCATCACATTTGCCATCTTGCGTACCTGAAGGTGGGTTGTTGTAACCACATTTAGGACATTTCATAGCTTTCTTACTTAAATGTTAAGCTTCAACTATCAATGACCGTATAATACACTCTTCTCGGATATTACACAAAATTGGGATGCTCCCGTTTGCGATCGCCTAACCCTAATTCAAAGCTACTGGTAGTATTCCGTGTTGAAAACGGAAAATCATGAACTACGGCGGGAGACTATTGAGGTGGCTGAGGGTGTCAGATGTTGCTGAGGATAGGCGTGGGAGCTATATAGTACTAATGTACTATATAGGAAAATCTTCCCAAGTTTCGTTGTATTTAAAAGTCGTCAAGCTTTTCTATCCAAGAAGCACTTTGAGGAAACGTTACAGGCTGCGTTTTTAAATGCTGCGGTAGTGATTCATCTTCAAAAACTAGTTCAAACACAGCTGACGCATTGTCCCCTAGAAAATGGGGCAGCCAATGTGATTGTTAATTAGTGTTCCAAGACGAGTACCCGTTCTAGTAAGGCTGCCCCATTTTCTTACGTGTAAGACCCCGTGACTTTTGAGTTAATGGGTGACGGGAGATGTTAGCGATTGCAGCTGTCAAACCAAATCGTTGACCTTTGACCAAGTACTTGATTTTCTGACCTACCACAAAATCAGCGTAACTGACAAGGAAATCACTACTTTTGGAGTCATTTACCATTTTCTGCTCCTGAATGCAAACTTGAGATATTCTCCCAAGTTTTTTTTGACACGGGCGAGAGCAATACGCGCTGCCTTTCAGCGAAGCCAAGTTCCAATGCCATGCCAAGTACGGTCAATTTCATTCCAGTCTATTCTAGGAAGCATATGTGCAACCCTAGACATCAAATCCCATCCTCCGATTTGGTCAAGCCTAATACCAATCTGTCGCGCTCTTTCATAGTTATCCCCGATAAAAACTTCTCGCTCACAAGAACAATCATCTACATCTGCGCTCATCTTTAATAAAGAAATCATTAAAAATTCAATTTCACTAGCAGGTTTGGCGAATGCTAAAATCCTTCTTAGCTCTTTTATTTCTTTCTCTTGTTGGATCTGTTCCTGCTCCACCTGTTCAATAAGTTCTTCCAAATTTATTTCTGGTCTAACGGTGGAGCTTGCTTTTTGAGTGGTTAGCTGTTTGGTCTGCTTACTAGCGTTAGGTTTATTTTTAGATTTTTTATTCTTTTGGTTTTTTCTATTGGCGCGATAACTTCTGTTCATAAAAAACCTCAGTGCGGAAATACGATATTTCTGTTTTACTTAAAGCAAGATTCCAGAAAACTCCTGTTGAATTTAACAACAGATTCAAAGTTGCGGGAGTAATCGCGTTCCCAAATTATTGACGCTCGGCAAGACATACAGCCTCCTGGTTGTCGTCTATCCCCTTTATATGCCTTTTTTGCTAAACTTATGCCAACTGCACTAATGTAACCCAGGTACTGGTCCAACTCATCCATTAGTTCATCCGGGCAATAGATACTGTATCCTAGACACTCACCTGTATCCCAAGGTTCGCCCGTTCCATATTCTACACAGCCAAAGACGCTAATAACGACATAACTCTGCTGCAAGATTTCTTTTGCTCTACCTTGAACGGCATTTATGAGTTTTTGAGGACTGGCTAAGGTTTCTCTGAGGTACATAGTTTCTCTGCTATTAGTATCTTAAGGGGAGTGTGATAAGCCTTTGGCTTGACGCAATCATGCGTCAAGCTCTTCCCAAAACAAATGTACTAAACTTGGGAAATCTTCTCAAGTTTGTGGTGGTTAATTGTCAAAAGCGATTTGAATTGTTAAGTCCATGAGTGAGTCTGTTGAGTTCCACTTCCCCCTAAACCACTGTTTAACGTAAAACATGCCTTTGGCAAGACTACAGACAACAATACAATATGTCCTAATTCGAGTAGTGCATTCGTCATCATCTAAGTTTTCAATACTCTGGTAAAATTCTGTAAAAGCATCAACAGAAAGTGCATCGCTCATATCCATAGGATGGTCTGACAGAAGAAAATCCCTGGCTGATGTCGGGGAGAACTTCAGTTTGGCATAGCCCCAATTGCTCCAATTAAAATTATGAATGGCTAGGTATTGTAAGCAAGCTTTTTTAATTAGAGCAGGGTCAAACTCTTTGTAGAACAATTTGATTCCAGACGGGAACACTTCTCTTTGTGTGAGCGTTAATTGAATTTTTGGCTGAGACATTGGATTTTCTTTTAATATAAATGAAACAACAATGTGGCGACTGCCCCTATGCCTGTAGGGGTAAAAATTTTCTTTCTAATGTGCGGTCACGCATTTTTCTTATGTATAAAACCCCATAAGTAAGCGTGAAACGGAAGATGAATTAAGAAACATCCCAGTAGTTCATATCAATCCTCCGCCCCATCAAATCACAAACTCTTTTCATACTAACCAAGGTGAGGCAATCCACTGCTTTTAATACTAATTCCCTAGAGTATTGATTCTGCAAGTCAAGTAGACATTCTTGTGTTTGGCACGACTCTAACTTGGCTATCAGTATCTCAAACTCTGATAGCACAGGTTCCTCTTCAACCTTACTCAAAGACAACCCGTCCACTCCATCTACTTCTTGGTTGTCACCAACCGCTCTTAATGATATATCTAATGGGACATGGTGTGACGCAGAATCCAGTTTTGCCAGCTTCTCGGTAAACCGTTTACCTATGGCTTGGTATATGTCATGATATAAACTCCCATCTGATGCCAAGACTGCTGGGTCAACCCAGTAAGCACGAATTCTTTCATCACTACCCTTAGCAACACGCCGCTGTTTCCCAATCACGGGGTAACCTGCTTTCTCCAAACAACGGCGCAGAAGATAACATGGATCACTGCTTTTATTGGCAGTCACGCCCAATGCCAGTAATAGTAACTTGGAATGTTTAATTGCTAGCTTTTTAAAATCAAGCAACCAATCAGTATCTTTATGCCATTCCTTTCCACTCTTGGCTATCTCTGGTATTCCTAGCACTGTTAATGCTTTAATCTTTAATGAATCAGTACGAATATCCCACCATGCCGTATCATGTTTGATGACTGACATCCAACTTTCACGGTCAAATGCCTTTGCCATCTCAGGATGGTCTAGCAGATAACGCAACTCTTGGCAACTAATCCAGCTTCTATCTTCTAAATAATGCTCAGCAATAAAATCGGGAGTTAAAGTGTATCCTGGTAGCCTGTGCTGTAAAATTGCTTTGGTTGCCTTATGGCGATCGCCCATATAAGAGTCCATTGATTGCTGAATCGAACGTGCTTGCTCAATGGTTATGTCTTCAGCGTTGGCGATCGCTTCTGCCCACTCCTTAATGACTTCCTTACGGTGTGGTGTTGAGGGGTTGGGAGTTGCTTCTCCTGGTTCTAACCAAGTAATAATATGTCCACATCGCTCTAATTCTTCTGCCAGGAGTTTGCGCAAGTCAGAACGGCTATAATTTTCCTGTGCTTTGATTTCAACGAGTGCTTGAACGTGCGGGTTCTTATACTCCCCAGATTCAAAATCAATAAGTTCATTTAGTTTTCTAATCAAATCAAAATCATTTTTGATTTCGGGGTATTCTGCTAGTGTCACCTCTCTTAGCGTCTCGAAGTTGTGTTGAAACATGTGTTTCGCTAATACTTCTGGCATTGGGGACTTAGATGCGCCGTCGTCAAAAGCAACGTGAGTCTTAGCAAAAATGTGTCGTGGTGCATTTGTCCTCAACCTTCCCAGCAGTTGTTTGCAGCTGAGGAAATTGGCGTGAACAAAACAGCCAAAGACAAAACCAAAATAATCTTGAACCGTAATATCTAGCGACGCTTCACAAGTTGGCGAGTAGATAACATAATCTGGTTTATTTTTCTTTATCCATTTATTGGGATTTGCTAAAAATGCATCAACTTCTGCCCGCACTGATGGGTCATCACTTGATTTCGTGGTAGAATCAACCCTTATGCCTTTGGCTGCTGGGTTAACCATCAGTATTGCTTTCTCGATAGTTTCTCCCCATCTTTGTGAGTCGGTAGGGATTAAAAGCTTTTCTCCTTTGGCAACTTTTGAAAGCAAATCGTACTCAAAGTCAGCGCGTTTGTTGGGATGCCGTTTAACATCTCCACTGGGAAGAATTTCATCTGCGCCAGTGTAAAATAAACACTGCCACTCAAAGCGCTTTGTAACGTTTTCAATGACATTAATTTTTTTGTCTGGCACTAGACTTTCTAACCATTTCAATGTAGAACCACTCAAATCAGCATCACACAGAAAAATATATTTCGCTCTTTCCAAGCGATGCTTAAATTCGCGTAACCGTTCTCTACGTCCTCTTCGGCAAGTAGCGCTGGTCAGTAAGGAGTTTTTGATTTGTTCAACTTCTTCTAAAATTAAAACATCTTTTGGACGGAATTTCGCAATTGATTCAACGCATCCTGCCATCCAACCTTCTTGCGCTTTTTTCCAATCCCGCCGCTGTTCAAAGTCGGTGCGTCCGTCATTTTTTTCTAAATCCCAAAGGTAAAGAATTATGTTTACGACCTCTGGGTCATAGCAAGTTTGGGTTATAATGCTGTTCCTAAATGAGATAAAGTTCCCAGAAGGAAACTGCTTGATAATTTGCTTCATTAAAAAGGTTTTTCCGCCACCCATGTTGACTTTCAGGCCGTAGATGCCAGGAATTAGCTTAGTTAATGGGCGTGTTTCGATTTCTGGGTTGACTAAACCAGGCGGGGGGGCACTTTGCAGGGGGGCACTTTGCACAATGCTTGGGGGAAAAAAAGAATCGAAGAAACTAAAAGTCCCCTGTACGCTGCCATCTAGTTTCATGTCAACGTATTTATTCGTGGAGGTTTCCCCTCTGCTTCCCGCTAAGAGTTCCCCTGCCTCTTTTGGTGACTCTTTCTGTAAAAATTCATCAACAAGTAAGCTGACAAATTCAGTATCCTGTATAATCGGTTTCCAAGGAGCAAGAGATTTTAATGCCTCCTGTGTGCGCTTAACCCGTTCTGGGTATTGAGCTAACCACTGAACTTTTTGTTCAGCAACTGCTCTATCACAGGTTAATTCCCATTGCTCTTGTTCCTCAGAACGCTTGGTGTAGAATGCTTGTGTTTCTTCGCTATCGAGATGCTGTTCTAGCTTTGGTTGGGGGAACTGAGGTTTAATGGCTTCAAGTCCACCGCATAGACGGGCGATCGCTAAAAATTCTTCAACTGTGAGAATTGTAATTCCGTTTAGCGCTTCTAATTCATCAATATCACGACCATTTTTGGTGATTTGACCCCACCAGACAACACGCACTTGCAATCCTAGGGAGTGGTAAAATTCATATTTGGCAACTCGACGTTGCATGACATTGCGGTTGCGTACGTCACCAGCGTCGGGGAAGTCAAGGATTTCTGTGATGTTCAGTTTCGCTATCGTATCCTTAAGCTGTTCTGGTGAACTAGTGATGTTACCACCAGATGCACCAAGGCAAACTATCCCAAATTTCTGTGCGGTAATGTATGGTTTGAGGATACCTTCAATGTCAGCTACGAATTTGTGCCTAACTTCTGTGGGACGAATAACGGTGATTGGTAATTCGCCGTTGGGTAAGTGAGAGGAGGAATTTCCTTTAGCCCATCTGTATCTACCTTCAGTTTCGTTATCTAACCGTACTTGCCATCCACTGATTAATCCATCTACAGTCCATGTGGGACAAGCAAAGCCAGTGCCAGCGACTAATAATTTACCATCTTTTGCGCCAGGGTAGTTCTCAGGCACACCAAATGGTAAGTCGTCGCCAGGTGCGACAGAGAAGAAGTATCCAGCGTCAATCTGAGAATCGGTTAAACCACGTTCCCGCAGGTTTTGACGGTGTTTGGTGCTGAGTCCAAAATATTTATGTAGCTGGCGAGTTGCTTTGTCTCGCTCTGCTATGGATAATGTTTCTGATTTGTGTGTTTGTTGTTCTTTTCTTTTTTCACGGGCTTGGCGTTTGGCTTCCCAGTCTACCTGGTGTTTCTCACTCCCTTGGCTGTTATCAAGCTTGAAGCTGGCTGTGTGCCCTGCTGCTTCTTTGACGCAAATGTAGCCATTAATTCTTTCTAGTTTACGGGCAGAAGCATTGGTGTGGCATTGGATAAAGTTTACATCGTCTGTACTATATCTACAAGCGCTGTTGTTAGAGCCGCATACTGGGCATGGGTTGGTTTTACCAAAAGGTTTAAACATTTGTTACCTCCTGGTAATTTGGATTAATTACTAAATAATTTTCTAGCGAGATATATTTTTGACCACAATTTATCCATCCGCTCTGTCGCCCGTCACGGGGTCTTACACGTAAAAAAATGGGTACGGGGTCTAACACGAAGAAATTGGGAAGCCGCCCTTCAACGAGTACTCGTCTTGGAACACAGATAAACATTACAAAGGCTGACCAATTTCTAGGGGACAATGCGTCGCAGGCTTTTTTTATTGATCTGTATACCCCAACGATTAATCGTGGGGTAGTAAGCCTGCCCCATTTTTTAGGGGTCTCCTTCCAGACAAAGTGCGTGGACAAATGCGTGGACAATGCGTCAGGCGGGGGGGGGGGCACTGTATAAAAACATGTAAGTATTAAGTGATTTAATCGTAATAGAATGAAATGAGAAGAATTAATGGATGTTAACTCTTTTTCCTCCCCTGCTCCCTCTGCTCCCCCTGCTCTAGAAAGCTCCTCTTGCTCCTGTGGGTTCTCTTGGAAAGTTCCGTATCTATTAATCTCGTCAGCATTTGCCATTTTGATGTCCTCCGATAATTTTTGTGTCCATCGGAGCTACCCACACTTAACAACCTCTACTCTTTATGCTGGTAACAAGTGCTACGAACGGCTAAAACTTTTTACTGTCTTAAATGAGAAATGAATAATTCAGTAAAAGCCTTTCAGGCAGGGAAAAGGTTAAAGGTTAAAGGGGAAAGGTTCCCCATAACTAAATTAGAAGCTTGCATCCCTTTACCCTTTGCCCCTTACCCCTGCCCCTTATCCCCAGAG
>NZ_QMEA01000092.1 GCF_012912105.1 Brasilonema sp. UFV-L1 | reverse complement strand
GGGGATGAGGAGGTCGGGAGGTCGGGAGGTCGGGAGAGTGAGTGTTGACTAGTGATTCATGATTCTTGCCTAATTTGACTAGCACCACATCGCAAGTGGCATGGCGAATTATAGTGTCTACAACATTGCCGAAAATACGACCAGGGGTGGAAGTGCTACCCTTCCACCCCATCAAAATCAAGTCAATATGTCGTTCTTTAATTGTTTCTAGAATTGCCTGGGCGACATCATGAGTCACCCGAATTTGCGTATGTACAGGAATTTTTCGTTTTTTGCCCAAAGCCTCTGCTAGTCGGAGTAAGCGACGACTTTTTGTTGTTCTGACTGGGGTTTCTGCTGGGGAACTGTAACGAGAGATAAGCATGACTTGTATGCACTCTATTTCATAATGGCGATCGCCTGCAATCGCAGCTGCCATCTCTAGTAGTGTTGCTGCTGTTTCCGGATTAGCTATGGGTACTAATAATCTTCCCCTACCAGTACTGGGAGAACGTGTTTGATAAACAACATAAGAAGGTTCAGGGCGCGGTCCAGATTGTCTATTTTCACAGTTGATATGGTCTGCTTCTGCCCGAATAATATCTGCACGGGTAATGATTCCAATCAATCGACGCCCCTCCACAACTGGCAAGCGACTGATTTGATAACGGTCTAACAAATACAGTACATCACTCAGATTTTGGGTGGGAGTGACCGTTAAAGGATTACTCGTCATGATTTCCCTGAGAAAGCCATCTTTTGGGAGGTTGCGATCGCGTATTTTTAGCAAATCACTTTGTGTCACAATTCCTACAAGCTTGCCATCTTCAACCACCGGAAAACCCCGATGGTGAGAACGCGAGAAAGCTTCTACGACTTCATCTAGAGACGTTTCTGGTTCTAAAGTTTCTACCCGTGTTTGCATGACACCGCTTGCTGTTAACCTTGTCAACAGTCCTTCAATCGGAGCTTGTTTTTGGATAGTGATACCACTTAAGTGTAAAAGTCTGTCATACAATGACCCAGGTACTATCTTGTCAGCGACTAAATAGGATGTCACAGAACCAATCATCAAAGGTAGTACCAGATTAAAATCTGTGGTCATCTCAAACACAATCACAATTGCTGTAAATGGTACCTTGGAAACACCACTAAAAAAGGCTCCCATTCCTGCTAGTGCATAAGTTGTCGGTGAACCTTCTCCCAAAGCGTAGTCTTGCAATACACCAATGATGTATCCTAAACAAGAACCCAAAATTAGACTGGGAGCAAACAATCCTCCTGGTGCTCCTGAGCCAAATGCGACCAAAGTCAAGATAAACTGAGCGACAAAGGCGATCGCCGCTACGGAAACATAAACATCACCTGTGATAATAAACTCCCGTAACCCACTATTATCTCGAAAAGAAGATGGTAACAGAGCAATCACCAAACCAGATATCAAGCCAGCCAACGCCACTCGTAACGGCAAGCTGATGTGTAAGTTACGGTAAATTCTTTGACTGGCAATCAGTCCTCGATTGAATAATGCAGCTAGTAACCCTGCTAGAATGCCTAAAATCAGGTAAAAAGGAATTTCTGTCACAGAGAAAGTACTGGCGTACCGAGTTGCTTCTAGGTCAAGTTGTAGACTACCACCTCCCAGTAATCGTGAGACAACACCACCAATGAACGAGGCAATAATCGCAGTTCCTAAAGTTAATCCCGATAAATCTTGAAGTAATTCCTCGACAACAAAGATCATACCGGCGATGGGGGCATTGAAAGCTGCTGACAATCCAGCACCCGCACCAGCTGCTATCATCTGTCGTCGATGATCTGGAGAAGTCGGAACCCAACGACTCATTCCTGCTGCTAAAGCCGCCCCAACATGGACAGTAGGACCTTGCCGTCCTAAAGTTAAACCTGAACCTAGGGCGATGATCGAACTAAATAACTTCACAGCTGCTACGCGCCAAGATAATCTAATTGGCACATTAGCAAGAGAAGCTTTGACTTGTGGAATTCCTCCACCAGCCGCCTCTGGTGCCAATCTCTCGACGAGTAAACCAGCCAAAAATCCTAAGCAAAGACCAACGATTGGTAGAACAACCCATGCAGGCAAGAAGTAGGAAGAACGAACTCGCCATGTTCCTAACCATCCGGCACTAAATTTAAAGAATACAGCTGATAGAGCAGCGACGACCCCGATAACCGATGCTTCTGCGATCGCTAAACCTCTTCTAGGCTGCCACAAAGTGCGAAAACTCTGAGTAAGAACAAGAGGCAACATATTAATTCAAAATTCACTCATTCAAAGTTCAAAAAAAATTGATTTGTGTTGAAGGTCTGCTTTCAGCCTTCACGTGAATCATCTATAATTGCCCAGTCTTTTTTCATTGTCAATTTTGCTTTCCAGTGCTAGATAGCCCTTCTACTAAAAGAGATGGAGTATAGCAAGAACCGTTCCAATCAGCATCACCACCCAATTTCACCAATTGTTTGAGAGCTGTGTAGACGTTTCCTGCTACCATCGTATCCTTGACACGCCCAATAACGTGACCGTTTTGGACACGGTATCCCAAATCAATGTTGATGGAAAAGTCACCAGAAATACCACCATTTCCTCCTAGCATTTGATCAACAATTAAACCATCATCTAAATATTGAATCAATTCTTGTAGCGATTGGGTTCCTGGCTGGATGAGAAAATTAAATAAACCAGGGGTAGGATAACTTCCTAAACCAGGGCGAAAACCGTTACCAGTAGAAGCAATATTGAGTTGGTGTCCGGTAGTGCGATCGCAATAGAAATGCTGCAACACACCATCTTGGATAAAGACTAAAGATTGGGTTGGGGTACCTTCATCATCAAACGGGCAACTGTAAGGTCCTGCGTGGGGATCTTGGTAGAGGGTGAGAATTGGTGAAATGACTGGTGTGCCTATGCGTTCTACCCAAGGAGAAGCTTTTTCTAAGATTCGCTTACCATTCAAAGCTGCTTGTACAGTTCCCCAAAGCATATCAGCAGCTTTAGAGGTAAATAAAACCGGGACACGACCGTTAGGAGGTGTAACATTTTCTCTTGCCCAAGCTAACCGTTGTAAAATTTGGTGAGCAACTCTGTCTGGATCAAGGTTACCTCTTTCGGTTTGACCATCAGAAACGCTCAAAAAATCCTCACCTCGTATCCACTCTGCCTCTACATAGCAACTGAGAGTTGTGTCAGTGTAGTGACAATCTAAACCTTTGGTATTAACGAGTCTGGTGGTTTCAACATCACATTCCCACTCACTGTTACAAATGACATCTGGGTAGATACTACGAATAATGGCGATCGCTTGTTTGCCCCACTCTACCAATTTTTCTACGGGTACATCTTCGCCCAAATCTGGATAGGAAGGCTTAGAATTACCATTTAATTGTACTGCTTCAGGTTGATTAAGTTGACTCAGAGCTAGAGCACGTTCCACCAAGGCTTGTGGTTCCACAGGACCGTAAGCCACGGCTAAACCCGGACATCCGTTGCGCCACAGCCTCAGTGCTGTGCCTTCAGCTTGACTAGTTTCCAACTGCTTGAGGCGATTTGCTTCAAAAAACACAGGTCGAGATAGCGACTTTGACTGATAAACCTCAGCTGCAGAAGCACCTGATTTTATGGATAGTTCCAGCAGTTGTTCTGCAAGAGAATTGTTAGGGAACTCTTTGTACACCATATTTTCTTGGCTGTGGACTTGGAAATTGGCTTGTACTCAGCACCGGATTGCGCTAACCTTTCGGGTATCTCCACCAGTCCTATGCCTAAGGCACAGCTTTGTCCTTACGCTAGTAACCCACAGAGAGACCTTTTGTGTGGTTGTGGTCTGACTACAAACCTCTTCCCTCAATTCAATTTACGGCAGATTGACCTCTTGCAACAGCCAGAATCCTGCAAAAGATTCTTCTTGAGGATTGGATTGCACTGCGATAAAATGCACCCCATTTGCTTTTTGCTTTGCTTGTTCAAAGCCTTTGGCTTCTGCTAACGTTTGAGAATTTTTGATATTTGCCAAAATCCAACTCTCGGTTGCACCAGTCTCTAAAAGCAATCTCGCCCCTTGACTTTCATCAAATTTCAACCAAGCCAACTCTAAACCAGACATCCAGCCTGCGATTGGCAATGCTCTAGGTGAAAATATCAAAACACCAGGAATAGGAGTATCAGGAGATACTTGTGCCAATTCTAGGGGAAAAGTTTCACCAAAACTGACTTCCCACTCATGTACCTCCGCAAATTCTACACCTTGTAAAGTAACAAATGTCCACTGCTTTCCTTCTAAGGCATCTGGTAAGCGTTGAGGTAAAGGGTTATCCAAGCGCACAGATGGATTAGTTCCTGCTTGATAACCAGGTTCTTGAGGATAAAATTCTTCCATCCGTTGTTGTAGCCATTGATTCAGAGTCAAAGTGCGGCGACTTTGTTGGGCGGGAATGCCCAAATCTTTGCAGGCTTTAGTAATCATGTTGTTCATTTGGCGGCGGAAAAAGCGTATTCTTCTCGGTGTTTTTCCTGCTTTACTGATTGCTTCTTCTAACGCTGTCCGCAGCCACACTGAATTCACCTCAGTACTAGGACAATATTTCGCAAAGCGAAACAAAGAATCAATTCTTGTTCGGGTTTCCAAAGGACTTTCGCAGATCAAAACTTCCCAAACTTTTTTCTGATTTTCGTCCAGAATCGGACGCGAGTAAAAATCAAGTTCCCAAATACTGCCCATGTGATGCCGTTATGGTTTGGCTACTTTCTTATATTTTCATCATACGAGGGTATGGGTAACCTTGGGGCAAGTATGAGAGAGATGAGGGAGGCAGATAATTTCCTAGCGTGCTTGTTTTCCCTAATTTTCGTGACTTTAGAAATTTTTGGGGAAATTTATAGGCGATCGCACTGTTCCTACTTTCTATCCTCAACTGCACCCAGTGCTTTCAGTGTTGCTTTTTGCGCTTGGGTTAAACCTGTCACGCCTGTGATGTTCATGCTTTCGTAGGGTCTTGCGGCTTTCAGAGTTTTTAAACACTCACCTGTGTTAAAATCCCACAACTTGATTGTCTCATCATAGCTACCACTGGCAATGATTGTACCTTGAGGACTGACCGCAACAGATAGCACTCCTCTAGTATGTCCCTGTAAAGTTTTCAAACACTCACCTGTAGTCACATCCCATATCTTTACCATCTGATCAGGACTGCAACTTACCAGTCTTTTACCGTCAGGGCTAAAGGCAATCGATTTGACGACTAAAGAGTGTCCTTGTAAAGTGTTGATGCATTCTCCTGTCCTAACTGACCAAAGCTTTATTGTCTTGTCCTGACTACCACTAGTAATAATTTCACCATTAGGACTAAAAACAACTGAATGCACCTCATCAGTATGTTTTTGCAAAATTTTGATGCATTCACCTGTCCTGATATCCCATAACCTAATTGTGGAATCATAACTTCCAGTGACAATGATTTCACCATTAGGACTAAAGGCAACTGACGATACTGCTTGAGCGTGTCCTTGGAAGATTTGTACACAGTTTCCGTTACTAATATCCCATAGCTTTACCATTTTATCAGAACCGACACTGACAAGCATTTTGCCATTGGGATTAAAGCAAATTGACCGGACTCTAGCAGTATGCCCAACAAAAGTTTTGAGGCATTCACCTGTGTTTACATCCCATAGTTTAATTGTTCTGTCCTGACTACCCGTAGCAAGAATTTTCCCATCAAAACTGAAAGTGACCGACCATACCCAACTACTATGTCCTTGGAAAGTTCTTAGGCAAGAACCACTACTGAGATGCCATAAACTAGCGAAGAAATGATTTCCACTGACAAGAATTTGGCTATCAGGACTGAATGCAACAGATGGTACCCAACTCGTGTATCCCTGAAAAATTTTCAGGCATTCACCTCTGCTAACATCCCATAATCTTACCGTTTGATCATGACTAACGCTGACAAGGATTTTGTCATCTGGACTGAAGACAACTGATTCAACTGGATGGCTATGCCCTTGCAAAGTTGTCAAACATTGACTTGTAGAAACATCCCATAACCTAACTGTTTTATCATCACTAGTACTTGCAAGGAGTTGACCATCATGACTAAAGGTAACTGACTGTACTCGATTAGTATGTCCCTGTAAAGTTTTCAGACATTTACCCGTCTTGACATCCCATATACGTATAATCTCATCATGACTGCCAGTAGCGAGAGTCACACCAGAAGGACAAAAAGCAATTGATAGTACCCCCTTAGTATGTCCCTGCAAAATTTTCAAGCATTCTCCCGTGCTGACATCCCATATACGTACTGTTTGATCAGCACTACCACTGGCGAGAGTTTGTCCATCTGGACTAAAAACAACTGAATTGACCGAATCAGTATGTTCTTGAAAGGTTTTCAAGCATTCACCCGTGCTAACATCCCATATACGTACTGTTTGATCAGCACTACCACTGGCAAGGGTTTGTCCATCTGGACTGAAGACGACTGACCTGATTATATTGTTATGTTCCTGCAGAATTTTCAAGCATTCACCTGTCTTGATATTCCACAGACGGATAGTTTGGTCTTTGCTACCACTAACCAAAGTAACTCCATCACAACTGAAAGCAATTGACATTATCCAATTGGTATGTGCTTGAAAGCTCAAAATTTCTTTACCATCGGACACTTGCCACACGCGAATTTGACCATCTGTGTCACCCACAACTAAACACTTTCCGTCAGGACTAAATGCCACCGCTTCCACACTACCGAAGGTTTCTGTAAAAACTGACTTGGTTATTTCAGAATGAGCAAAATTTAATCCCCGCCAAGTTACACCCTGGAGGTATGCCTGCTTTATTGTCAGATGGGAAAAATCATAGCCGCTCAAATCAATATTAAGGTGAACTAGCAAATTAATAATATTTCCGGCTGCATAGCCTGAGAAAATTTCTGGTTGATTTTGCAGTACAGATACTATATTTTGCATCTGTTCACGGTTTAACCTATCAGCAACTGGCTTGAGGATAAGACGAATTTGAGCTTCCCTAACGTAATCTTTTGCTGTTGCTTTGATGAGAGCATGACTGTTAAAAAGTTCAAATTGTCCTTTTCTAATCTCTTCGCTAACTTGTTCTATCAATCGGTCTGTCATGTACTCCATGACGACGTTCTGTAATGTGAAACTTCTGGCAACTTTTTCAATTAAAGAACGCCTGACCAAAGATTCCAGCGCTTCTATCAACTTCGGCGGCGATTCCAGTGATACAATATCCTCTCGTAATTCTGATAGCCCAATAGGTTCGCGATTAATCGCCAACCAGTACATGACCTCTCGCTCTAAATCCGACAAGCGATTAAACTGTTGATCTAAAACATCGCGAATCTTCCCAAAAACTATAGATTCTTGTCCTAAAAATTCTGAAATACTTCCATCAAATAATTCTTTAATCGTCGTAGAAATTATCTTTAATGCCAGAGGATTACCTTGATAAAAGCTGATGAGCCTTTCTTGCTCATCTTCTGTGCCATAAAGCCCCTTCAAAAGAAATATCTCTTCTCCGTCTTGCGCTTTTAAACCTGTAAGTTGCAAAGACCGAACTGGGAGTGTTTCTCCTTCTGATGAAGCAATTTCTTGAGGTTTTTCTCGACTTGTGATTATCAAACAGCTTTGATGCGAAACTCCGCCAACGCGCCTGAATAATTCACCATATTCTTCATACCCCTCTCGATATTCTCCAGCTTTGTCGCCTCCTTGTAAAATTGACTCAGCATTATCCAGAACCAAGAGACAACGTGAAGCGCGGAGATATTCAATGAGCAGCGAAATTCTTGCGCCTACTTCCTCTGGTAAATCTGTTGCTTGTTGGTTAGAGAGGAACTTAATAAAGTCTGCTAGGATTTCTTGTATTGGTGGAGCGTTGCGGAGACTGCGCCAGATAACGTACTCAAACTTATCCTGAATTGTTTGTGCCAGTTTGATAGATAAGGAAGTCTTACCAATTCCCCCCATCCCTAACAGCGCCACAAAGCGACAGCCATCTTGTATGATCCACTGTTCTAACTTGGCAAGTTCTTCAGTACGTCCATAGAAAACCGATACATCCACCGCTTCTCCCCAATCTTGACGGAGTTTACTTGCTGGTGCTACTTGCAGTTGCAAAAGTGTAGGTAAAGCTTGTTGAATCGGTGTTTCTTTTTGTACTAGCTCAATTGGTGTTGGCTGCTCGCGTCGCTTTTTTTCTACATAGTCCAGTACTTGCACTGTGCCAGCAATAATACCGATAAAGCCCCCGAAAATTGTTATAAGAGTCACTAAATCCATAAATGTACTGGTCTATGTAGAGGACTACTGCCTTGAATTTAACATTTTATAGAATGAGCAATAGTCTCTTGAGATTGCAACACTTAACAAAATTATTTGAAGGGCTTGGGAGCAAGGTTTCTAGAACATGACAATGGTCTTGATGAGAAAATATTGTGATTTGATTTTTTATCTCTAATAGAAAAACAACTTAATTTATCAACTGTGGGCAGTGGGAAGCGATCGCTAACGAAATCTTCGCGCCACCCCAATTATAAGCAAAGTGTGTAGACACGCAGCTTCTCACGAGACATCCTACCCCGATATACAAGTATCTATGCCTGCCAAAGATGTCTTTCATGAGAAGGTTTTTAACTGTCGTTATTCTCAAGAAACCCCAGGTTTAACCCAAGTGCAAGATATAAGTTTATGCGTGAGTCTGTTGGGTTTCCTTTGTCAAATGCCAGATACCTCTGTCGGGAAACACTCCTAGGGTTTACGCTCCCCAACCGACAAACTTAGGCCGACCTACTTACCACTAAGTAAGTCCGCACAATAAAACCAATGTATGTTGAGTTTTGTAAAAACTATAAAATAAGCTATTTTAAAGCTATTTGGCAATTTTACATTTCGTTACATAGGCTGATTTTTTAACGCCGACTTACTTAGCTAAAGTAGGGATTTTTAGGAACAACCCAGTAGTAAATGGTGTGCTGACGAGCCGTACCCTGTACTCGTTCTACACGCTCAGGTTTCCATTTTCCCATATCAAAATCGTGGGAAATAATCCGCGTACCGGGCTTGAGTTCCTGCAACAGCTTTGGTTGCAGCTGCAAATTGACACTAGGTAACAAATAGAGAGTTACCACCGTTGCTTCACTCAAATCAGTTTGGAAAAGGTCTTGTTGTAAAAAAGTCACGCGGTCAGCCACTCCCGCCTTTTGAGCGTTTTCTCGACTTTGCTGAACTAACTCGGGATTAATCTCTATACCAGTAGCACGCTTCGCACCGTATTTCTGCACAGCAGTAATGGCAATCCGCCCATCACCGCTACCAAGGTCATAAAGCACATCGTTACTTGACACATTTGCCAGTTTCAGCATTCGGTCAACGACTTTTTCAGGTGTCGGAACGTAAGGCACATCAGCCTGACGTTCTTGGGGTTGTGCAGTGGTTGTTGGTGCTTGGACTTCTGCTTCAAAATTGCGTTGTTGAGTGCAACCTGCAAACATTAAGCTGCCAACACCCACACTTATAACTACTAATCCAAGCATTCGCTGTAACTGCATATTTTTTAGTTTTTTTTAGTTTAAAATGACTGCAATTAGCCATTTCTGGGTTGATTTACCTTGTTGAATACCGATGATATTGACACCGGTAAAAATGACGATGACTAAAGCAGCGTAAATAGACGGGGAATAATCACCAAGTCGCCACAACTGTGAGATATAGTCCCCGAACACAAACGCTAAAAGTGCAATAGAACCAGTTTGAATCACCGTCATTCGTGCCCAAGCAAACAGGAACGCCCAATTTTTGCCAAAGGCACGCATTAAATAATGGTAATTACCACCAGTGTGGGGATACGCTGTCGCTAGTTCGGCGTAACACAAAGCGCCAATCAACGACATTGCACCACCCAAGAACCAAACAAACAGCGCCCCAAACGCACTTCCCACATTAGCGGCGACGAGGGATGGTGTCTCGAAAATACCAGCACCGATAACAACGCCAACGATTAGGGCAATAGCGTCTTTTAACGAAAGCGTCCCCTGCGGCGCTACTTTGTTTGCAACCACAATATTTGGTAAAGAATAGTTTGTGCGTTTACTCACTGTGGACTTTTATGAAAATTTCCTGACATATTGACTGTTAACTTTGAGGGCGATGGCAAGAAGGCGCGCTTTGCACCATCGCCCGTTTTACCGTCGAAGGTTTTTCTCAAGGAAAATCTTTACTCTGTTCTATAAGGGAGCAATAGCGCTTCGGGCTATTGGGCGGCAGGACGTCCTCCGCTATCGCCCTTAGAACCACCTGCCCAAGGTGGTGGACCTTGAGGCGGGCGAATATCAATTACAGAACCATCTGCACGAGTAATGGAAAAGGCATCTAATTCACCACCTCTGCCTAACTCACCTGTAACAGTAATCTGCTCACCAGACTTTAGATTAATTTCGCGCCACCAACGCGGTCCAGCATCAACAATGAGTTGCCCAGTGCCATCGTTAAGAATGAAATCATTGCCCACTGTTTGCGTAACTCGACCAGATACAGTTATGCCGTTGGCACGTTGTCGTAAATCACTTATTCTGGTGCTAGTTTGGGCTTGTGCCAAGGTAGGTAAAGTCCCAATTGTGATTGTAGAAATTGCAGCCAAGGTTAAGCCGAAGAATACTCGTGGATTCATCACTAATTACCTTTTAACTGTACTATCTTCATTGTTGAAATAAAATGTGACGAGAAAATGACTACAAAAATGCAAATGCAATTTCAGCAGCAGCTCTATTCATTTATGCTGAAATTTAAAGTTTTCTAGCGGCGCTTATATAAGCCGAATAGAGGACCAAGAATCGCCCCGAAGACGAAGCCTCCGGCGTGTGCCCAATAGGCAATCCCACCACTTTCCATACCAACGTTGGTACGAGTCTGTAAGCTAGCGATACCATAAAAGGCTTGCTGGACAAACCAAAACCCAAGAAAGAAAAATGCAGGAAGTCGTACCGTAGTCAAGAAAAATCCCAAGGGAATTAAGGTCAGAACTTCAGCTTTTGGGAAACGAAGAATGTATGCGCCTAAAACTCCTGCTATGGCACCACTAGCACCCAAGGAAGGAATCGTAGAATTCTGGGAAAAGAACCACTGGGTCAATGCTGCCAAAACGCCGCACGTTAGATAGAAAATAAGATATTTCACATGACCCAAGCGGTCTTCAATATTGTTGCCAAAAATCCACAGAAAAAGCATATTCCCTGCCAAATGCAAAAAACCACCATGCAGGAATTGAGACGTAATCAAAGTCATCCATTCTGGTATCAGTGAGTTTCCTGGGCTACTAGGACAGGTACTTGAAAGTTGGCATGGTACTAAGGCTGCAATCTGAAAAAACCCTTGCAATTGTTGCGGTGTGAGACTTAGTTGATAAAGAAAAACAACAATATTAGCAATAATTATCCCGTATGTGATAAATGGGGTAATTGTTGTAGGGTTGTTATCTCGCAGCGGAACCACGGTTGTTTTTCCTCATAATGACCATTCTTTCAATCTTTACAAGAATCTTTAAAAGTTGTAGCCAACTCCCACTAACACCCCGACATCAGTTTCATCAATAAAACTGACATTCACCCCACCCGTTGCTGTGATCTGTGGGGATAAAGGAACATCTACACCACCAGTAATTAATGCACCAACAGTGCTATCTCTGCCTGTAGAAACTGCCACTCCACCACCAATATAAGGCGCTATATTCAGTTGGGTGACTTCCAAATTTTCTTGGGGAAAATCTACAGTAAGTGGAACCAGAAAGACTGTATTATCTCCAATGACAGCAGCCGGACGTGCAGACAAGTTTCGTGTCAGTCCAATTTTGCTAATGACACTAAATGCACCTTCACCTAAAGTTGTATTGCCAGTCAAACCAATGTTACCACCAACACCAAGATAACTAGGACCAGAGCGAGTGATTCTTCCAGGGGAAACAACTTGAGCAACCTGTGTGGATTCAGTCTGAGGTGTAGTTGCAGTGGATGTTTGTTCTATTTGAGATGTTGGTGCAGCTAGCAAAGCAGATGCAGAAGTCAAAGTCGTACCAGGAGTTTCACTGCTATTATTTTGCTTTTGTACTACATTATTAGAACTTACATTAGTATTTTCTGCACGAGCTGGCAAATTCATACCAAAGATAGTCACAGATGTCAGAGCTAGTAAAGTAGATGCGCGTTGCCAAAAAATATTGTTCATGTCTGTTTTTTGTTCGTTCTGTTGTTTATAGTTTGGAGAATAAATGTGATTAAAAAGTGACTACAAAAGATATAAATCAGACTAAATAAGAATAATCAAAACTCACTAAAATTTAGAAATTATAGTTGATAATTGTTAAAATTAGACTTGACGTATTGAAAAATACAAAGACTTTCAACTATCTAAACTTGTAAAATAAGCCTTGCTACAGTTAGATAAATAAAAACTCCTAAAACATCAACTGCAGTAGTAATAAACGGCGCTGACATCAAGGCTGGATCTAAACCGAAACGATGAAATAAAAAAGGTAGGGCAGAACCTGACACCGAGGCTAAAACAGAAATTGCAAATAGGCTAATTCCTACAGAAAGCGCTACTCCCCAATTGCCTTGGAGAAAGTAAGCCCATATTGTTACCACTGTTCCTAACATGAACCCCAAAATTGCCCCAGCACTCCCCTCTCGTCCAATCACGGCTAACGCTTTGGAGCGAATTTCCTGAGTACTTAGTCCTCGAATGACGACTGTTGAAGACTGTGCCCCAACGTTACCACCTGCGTCAATTAACAATGGAATAAAAAAAGTTAAGGCAACAACTTGCTCTAAAATTGCCTCTTGATTTTGAATCACTACAGCAGTACCTGTATTAGTAAGTAGTAGCAGCAGTAGCCAAACAACACGTTTACGAGCAACAACGACCAAGTTAGTTTGAAAATAATTGTCGCCACCAGACTGAACACCACCCAGAGTATAGATGTCTTCTGTTGCTTCTTGCTGTAAAACATCAATAACATCATCAACGGTGACAATACCAACTAAACGCTGTTCTGTGTCTACCACAGGTAAGGCAACAAAGTCATAATGCTGAATGACTCGTGCCACTTCTTCTTGGTCAGTGTCAGTATGGACAAATACCACTTCCCGCGTCATGATTTGACTCACTGTTTGCTCTGGTTGTGCCATGACTAAATCCCGTAGGGAAAGAGTTCCTGTCAAACGGCGCTGGCTATCAGTGACATACAAGTAGTAGATAATTTCCGTGGCGTTTGCTAAATTGCGAATTCGCTCTAAGGCTTGAGCAATTGTCATACTTTCCTTGAGCGAAATATACTCTGGGGTCATTATCCGCCCAGCAGTACCCACTTTATAACCCAAAAGCAAAGCTGTAGCTTCGCGTTCCTCAGGACTCAGTTGTTGAAGCAGCCGCCAGACAACTTTAGCAGGTAACTCGTCAAACAGTCTGGCACGGTCATCCGGCGACATCTGATCTACAATGTCGAGGACATCTTGATGCTTGAATTCTGCAATTAAGGACTGCTGAACACTGGGGTCGAGATATTCATAAACTTCAATCGCCTCGTCTTTAGAAAGTAAGCGGAAAGCTATTGCCTGCATCGCTTCTGGTAACCCATCAATTGCTTGAGCAATATCTGCAGGTTGTACAGGAATCAGTAGGGCTTTTGCTCCCTGCAAATTTTCTTGTTGTAGGAGTGCTTGTAGTTGCGATCGCACTAACTCCACAAGTTCTTGTCGAGAATTTGATCGCCGTGAAGAGGAAAGTTGATTCTCACTCAAGGCAAAGTCCTCCTAGATACAGATTTATATCAGAATGATTTAAAATCGGAACACAGCAGCTAACGGTGCATTATCTGGGACTAATTCTGGCTCAACTGCATAAACTGTTCCACCATTCAATAAAGTATGGATAGCCGCAAAATCCATTAAATCTTCGTCCTGAGTTTCTTGTTCCCGATGCAATTCAACTAGATTATCATCTGGGGTAAAATTGCCCCACCGCTGTACACCAACTGCAACAAACAAAGTATCAACCAGTTGATAATAAGCCATAGGAACAATTTCTTTGATATGGTTACTCGTTTGCCCTGTACCTGCTAATTCCTCATAGCGGTCAACAGCTGCTTTTTGAGCTTGATTAAAGTGAGGCATAAGAATTTTCCAAGCTAACATGTGTAACTCTTGTGCCTTTAACTCATCTGGATTGCCTGTCACTCCTTCATCTATTAAATAGGGATAAGTATTCGCTTCTTTGTAAATAGGAAATAAATATTCCACACCCGCCAATACTAAAGGTGCTTGCTGATTTTTTAGCAACTCTTGCAATCCTTTATCCACCTGACGAAAATATCGTAGGATATTATCCTTTTGCTGATCATTGCCAGCACCTTGACCATGAAATATAGCAGCGCGTTCGCCACCACCTGCTTGTGATGTACCAGTATGAAACTGTAACTGCTTTTGGGCATGATCATATTTCAGCGCTTCAGCAATATTTTGAAGCAGATTTTCCAATGAAATCTCGCTGACACTATAACGTGTCCCTTGAAATAATCTCACTTGATTTTGACTAAGAGCCAAGATATAAAACCGTCCATCATTTGTCAGCAGAGGTAGCAACGGCTTAAGATGAAAACGGTCAGTGACGACAACTAATTCTTGAAAATTGATTGGTAGGCAGTAATAAGTAAACAAGTTAGTAGAAATGAAAATTGCTAGTCCATCACTTTGGTGCTGCCAAAATTTATATTCATCGAGTTCTTTAGCTTTTGACAACAAGTTTCTTGCATCTTGACCGCGAAGACCACTTTTTATAAGCTGTTCTTCTGCCTCTCGCACCAAATTTTTAAACCGAATCGGGTCTTGTTGCGTTTCTATTCCCAGGCGATGGGTTGGCATATAAATTTAAACACAAACTCCATCCGGTTTTTCTATTAAACTTTTTAATTCATAAATGGACAATAATTGCATGAGGTTTACTCCTTCATGGAAAGACAAAAACTAGAAAAAATGGTATTAAAAGTCATTTTTCTATGATTGATTGCTCTTATAAATAACAATTAAAAAAAAATAATTTCAATCGTGATGTGCTATGAAAATCCCTAAGCCTCAGTTATTCCCAGACAGTAGTCCAGGAATATGAGGCTAAGAAAGAATATCAACTGTTACATCAAAGCAGTGAATTGGTAATTCATTTGTTTGATTCACAGTTGATCAAATCCGCACTAGTTATCTTCAGTATTAACAATAAATGTGAAGAGAAAATGACAACGCTCAGAAAAAACAACTATATTAAATAGCATTTCTGACAAAAAGACTCAGCAGTGTAGAAACAAGTGTCAGAACAACTGAAGCTAACAAAGCAGGTAAGAAACCAGCAACTATAAAACCAGGAACGAGGAATCCTACTAGCCAAAGCATGAGCGCGTTAACAACAAATAGAAATAGACCTAACGTCACAATAGTAAGGGTAAACGTCAAAATAAACAAAACAGGTCGAACAAATGCATTGACGAACCCTAAAATCAAAGCGGCCATTGCGGCTGTGCCAAAACTATCAAACGTAAAGCCTGGTACAATATAGGCTGTCAGCAATAATGATACAGCTGCAACTAGCCAAGTTAACAAGAAGTTTACTATCAACATGGTTCAAATGTTGTCACTGGTTAAAGTTTGATAGAAAGTTGCAATTAAGCAATAGTAAATGGGGCTGATAGAAAGGTGCTACCTCATCGCCCCACAGTTCCAACACGTATGGGTTATCAACCCACAAGACACAACAAACAGTTAGAGGTCACAAGGAGTAATAACCTTTTTCTCTAGCTATCTTTAATGTTGCTAAAAAATGTGAGCAGAAAATGACAGTAACGACCGGTGTGGCTACTTGAGTGGTAGAACAATTTGAAAAGTTGAGCCTTGCCCGACTACACTTTTGACACTAATCTTACCGCCATGTGCTTGGACAATTTGTTGGGCGATCGCCAACCCCAAACCAAACCCACCAGTTTTACGGGAACGCTTCTTATCGACTCGATAAAACCGCTCAAAGATATACGGCAAATCAGTTTCAGGAATCCCAATCCCATTATCTACGACTTGAATGATAGCGTGACGTGACTGAGTAAAAAGCCGCAACAGTACTTTCCCGTCAGCGTTCGTATATTTACAGGCATTGCTAATCAGGTTGACTACTACTTGACGCAGCAAGTCTGGTTCGGCTTGCACTTTCACATTGTTAGGGGGCAATTCGCAAGTGAAACTCAGATGTTGTGCATCTTGTTGTGTTGCATAGTTGTCTGCTAGCTGCTGTAGCAAGTTTTTCAAATCAACTGCTTGCAACGATTCAGTCGGTAATCGTCCTTCATGACGTGCCAAAAACAGCAGATTATTTATCAGGAGACTCATGGACTTGGTGATATCAACAATCTTTTGGTAGCGCTGACGTTGTTCGGCCCGATTGCTAGATGTAGACAGTAAACCGTATTGGGCATTGTTGATGACTGCTGCTAGAGGCGATCGCAATTCATGAGAAGCATCCGCTGTGAAGCGTTGTAACTGTTCGTAAGTCTGACGAATCGGTTGCATTGCCAGTCCCCCCAAGAACCAACCAGCCACAGCTATTATCCCTAAAGTCACTGGCACTGTCACAAGCAAAACCAGTCGTAACTGAGTCAGATCATTTTGAGTCGATGTCAGTGGCATTGCAACTTCAAGATAACCGATTAACAGATTATCTTGGTAGACGGGTAGCGTTAACTGACGTAGCCAGATAGCAGTGGGTCTTGCCCTTGAGGAGTGAAGCGCGGTCTTGATAGTATGAAATCCAGGGGTCATTGTCAACTGCGCTTTTCGAGTCATACCGAAAAATTGCACCAGTTGCCCTTTGGTATCGTACCAACGGGCATATACAAGTTCAGTACCTAACGGTGGCAAATTACTCCCTAAGAGTGGCACATTTTCTAAGTCTAACTTTCCCTGACGCAGATCGTACTTCGCGTTCACCGCCATCACTCTGGATTTTTGGTAGAGTAAGCGATCTAAATCCTCTAACTCGTCTAAGACTTTGTGGTAGTAAAGTACTCCGGCAAAAACGACCAAAATACTCCCCATCGTTAGGGTAAACCATACAGCTAGATTGCTACGACTACGATTAAACATGATTAGAGGCGAGAGGTTAGTATCATGCAGAGGTATCTCCCTGTTCAGTTAAAGCGGTATGAGTGGCTTTAATTGTTCAGTATTGTAATAGTTAATTTATCTAGATTTTAATCCGCCTACTCGTTGCCTATTCGCGCTTGTTGCCCTATGTCCTTGTCCCGTTGGTTGCTAAAATTGCAGTCTTTAAAGCTAGAATTTGTGCTGCCTGTACCACTGCTTTTAATTGCTTTTGGACTTGCTGGTGAACCATTGACAAACCTGCTATTGAGTCGTTACTACGGTACCGCAGACAAACTCCAAGCTGATACACACAACACGCTAACAATGAAACTTCTGGTCAATGTGCGAGTCATCAACGCTGAAATTGAAAACAAACGTGACTTTACTATTGTTGAACTTAATACTGCTAACTCCATACTCAAAAAGTTAGAATTCAAGTCTCCAGTCACAGAATTAAGTTCGATAAAAGCCATGATTGCTGAAGAACTGGGACTGTCAAAAGAAGTAGAAACTCTGCAACCTAATACACAAATGCAGGTGCAGCTTGCAGTCAAAGCACTAGGAATCCTCGCTGAAATTGATAAGGAGCAGGGATTTACCAAAGTTGAGGTCAAAACCGCAGACTCCGTACTCAAAAAGTTAGAATTCGAGTTTTCAGCTACAGAATTAAGCTCTGTAAAAACCATGATTGTTCAAGAACTAGGTCTGTCTGCTGAAGATGCCACGATGTTAGTTAGCTATCGAGTGAAAAACTAGCGAGCATTCAAAATACTTTCCTCAACTCACTCTCCCACTTTCCTCAGGAAGTTTGAGGCTATATCCCATACCGTAAACCGTTTTAATCCAGTCTTCTGCACCAACTAACTGCAACCGGTGTCGCAACTTACGTACTAGTACAGTTAAAGCATTGCTTTCGGGTTCCATACCCCACTCCCATAATGCTTCTTCTATCTGATTGCGGGTTAAGACCTGATTGGGGTGACGCATCAGGTACTCTAGCAGTTGAGCCTCGCGGGGCGATAATTCCACGCTAGTTTTACCCCGTTCTACTGTTAAGCGATTGAGGTGCAGTTGTAAATTTGCCAACCGGAGAGTCTCTCCCTGCCATAAGGGCGATCGCCGTCCCAAAGCACGTACCCGTGCTAAAAGTTCCACCAGATCCGCAGGTTTGACCAAATAATCATCTGCCCCAGCATCTAAACCTGTGACTTTATCTAGGGTAGTATCTTTAGCAGTGAGTATCAATACAGGTGCGGTTTTACCTGCTTGGCGATACTGACGACACAGACTCAACCCGCTGATGGTCGGTAACATCCAATCCAAAATCAACAAGTCATACTCTTTTTGAGACAATAGCCATTGTGCAATTTCCCCATCTTCAACACCATCAACAATATATCCGGCTTCCGACAGTACACCCTGTAATGGCTCTAATTGTTCTGGATCGTCTTCTACTACTAAGATACGCATAAACCGTCTTTGCTATAGAACCACTTTGCTCATAGTACAAAAGCCTAAAATCTCCCACGTCTTCCACCAGTTAGATTATCTTGAGGTGGTAAACCAATTTATCTTTCAGATTCACCTAGCAACTAATACCTGATACTAGGGAAAAGCAGGATATCTATCATTTCGCCCACTATCAAACCAAATCCAGCTAAGACTGTTAACACTACAAATGTATCTACCTTGCTTAAGCCAGTAAAACGCATTTCTAATTCCGCTAAAATTGTTGTTGCTAGAGGAATCACAAGGAGGGTTAATAGTATAGACCAAGTTGCTGCTAAAGCCACTAATGTACTGATAGCTAAAGAGGTCATCAAGACCACAAACAAGCCTTGCGAACAAAATCTAAATGAACGCTCAAACAGAGAGCTACTTTTACTTGCTACAAATAAGGCTACGACTGCTATAAAAATTCCTACAAGCCAAGCAATATGATGAGCAGATAGATACCACCCTAAGAGAGTATAAGCAAGCCAAAGTAACATTAAGGATAAGTAAGGAATCCTGCTGAAAAATCCTATATTCATAACAATTAGTTGATACTAGAACTAAGAATAGTTGAAAAGTTTGTAAGCAGAAGTAAACATATAAAATCTAGACCATGCGTTTATGTTTACCCGTGCTTCACAGGAAGAGAATTTTTGGATTCTACCAAATATTATCAAGGTTATCTCATCCGTATTGTTGAGAATTAGTTACCACAAAAATAAAACTTTACAAAGATGATAGGCTGAAAGCCCGAAATTTAATTATCAGTTATCAGTTACCAGTTACCAGTTATCAGTTACCAGTTTGAAGAAGAATTCAGCAATTCTGAATTCAGTATTCACCAAGGAAGAAATAAAGAATTCCGACGACTGACGTCACGACTCCTGACTCGGTGACTCCTTCACTGTTCACTGTTCACTGTTCATTGATGTTGATATACATAGTCTATCGCAGTTGAAGAAGCATAGTACACTTACCTTCTGGACGATTGTTTCAAAGCTATTGGATAGTTTCATTATCTTCTGGAAAATCCTGTTGGAGGAAAGGAGACAATTCCTGATTTAACCGACCTGCTTTCACAAATTCAGCGTAGGTGTCTGCCTCAATCGCCAGCAATTCTTCTCGCAGCTGTTGGGCCGTAAAGTTCCGCAAATTGGGATATTCATTTTGCAGTTGGTCAATTTCTTCTTGCAAACGGTTCAACTCCCCCTTAACCAACGTCTGTTGGTAGCGGTGAAATTCTGGTTCAATGCCTGGTCGTTTCTCTACTTGATTGAGGTATTGCAGAACACGATTGAGCGCAGCCAAACGCGCGATCGCTTCCGAATATTTCTGACGCAGAGGTTGATCCCCCAAAAGATTTAATCTCTCCAACAAAGGTTTAACAGTCAATCCCTGCACTAGCAAAGTAAATAACACCACCCCAAAAACTGTGGCGATGATTTTCTCCCGTTCAGGTAAGATAGCAGGTATACTCAATGCCAGAGCGATGGAGACTGAACCTCGTAGTCCGCCCCACCAGAGTACCGTTTGATCCTGTAAAGGAATAGACGAGTTGGCGAGGGAATTGCTTAGGCTGCTTAGAGCGTAAATGGCGATCGCCCGTGTCAAAATCATCGCTCCCACAGTCACAACAATAATTCCCAAGTTTTCTCCTAGAATGGCAAAGTGGATCTGATCACCAATCAGCAGAAACACAATAGAATTGACAAAAAACGCCAGAAACTCCCA
Organism: Brasilonema sp. UFV-L1; assembly: GCF_012912105.1. Taxonomy (GTDB): domain Bacteria; phylum Cyanobacteriota; class Cyanobacteriia; order Cyanobacteriales; family Nostocaceae; genus Brasilonema. Next base: position 7,257 of record NZ_QMEA01000092.1, on the reverse strand, counting down.
AAATTCAGTCACAATAATTCGGGTGCGCGGGTTCATACCGATGCGAGAGCCAAAGTTACCTAAGATTAAGCCTGTGGTAACTACCCCAATCACTCCCGATCCCCCCAAATCTTCGGTAATTAGATAAGTGCCGTAGGCAGAAACCAGAGTTAATGATTGTTCTACCAATGGTAAATCGAATCTTTGAGTCAGATAAGAAATACCAAAACCAATCAAACCGCCGACAGCTATACCAATACCAACAACTGCAAACAATTGAACGAAAATCGATTGAATCGCCAAGTTAGCAGTACCGAGGGGAAGCGTCACCAAAAAACCGAAGGCAACTACCGCCATACCATCGTTAAACAGGCTCTCACCTTCCATCAACGTTGTCAAACGACTTCCCACACCGAGTTCTCGAAATAACGCTGTTACAGAAACCGGATCAGTAGCAGATAGACTTGCCCCAACCAGCATTGCTGTAGTTAACGACATCCCAGTGAGTTGATTTAACCCCAAGGCGATTCCTAAAATCGAAATTACCACCCCAATCACCGCATACAAGCAGATGGGAACTAAATCTCGCTTCAAGTCCGGCCATTTCAAATTCCATGCCGCTTCAAATAACAGCGGTGGTAAAAAAATTGACAGAATCAACTCTGGAGAAAGATTCACGAGGCGGACATCGACAAAAGCCAAACCTAAACCCACAATCACCAACAACAAGGTATAGGGAATCTGGCGAAACCAGCTAAAAATCTGCGGCAGCGTTGCCACACTTAGAGATACTGAGAGTACCAAAAGGAATTGCTTTAGATTGTCTTCAATGACTGCCGAAGATTGCACCGACTCAAGCGTCATAACAATTTTAGGCTCCTTATTTGCCACATCAAATCGATTGTCCTCAATTATGCGGTACTGAGGAGATGTAATTCACTTACTACAGGATTGCACAATATTGTAACGTTACCGAACGTTACCGAAAAGTTGGGTTTTGAAGTGCTGCATCGCGCTCACTTTTGAGTCACATTTATTTCCAATACTGGAAACACAAAGAAAGTTTTACAAATTGACAAAGCCGTTTTAGATTACCTTTTTAACCTATGAGTTAATCAGGTTCAACGCCAAAAATTTCCTTCACACAACTGAACTTAGGTATTCTCTATGTTGGACCTCTGGTACAAAAACGCTGTTATATACTGCATTGATGTTGAAACCTACATGGACGCCAGTGGCGATGGTATTGGTGACTTTGAGGGACTGACTCAGCGACTAGACTACATTGCTGGGTTGGGAATTACCTGCGTTTGGCTCATGCCATTTTATCCGACTCCCAACAAGGACAACGGGTACGACGTGATGGATTATTACAACGTTGATCCCCGTCTAGGAACGCTCGGTGATTTTGTCGAATTTACCCGTCAGGCGCAGGAACGCGGTATCCGCATCATCGTTGACCTGGTAATTAACCATACATCTGACCAGCACCCTTGGTTTCAAGCAGCTTGCAAGGATGAGAATTCAAAGTACCGGAATTACTATGTGTGGTCAAAAGAAAAACCTGAAGACATCGAGGAAGGAATTGTTTTCCCAGGTTTTCAGAAGAGTACGTGGACTTATAGCGAAGAAACGGGAGCCTATTATGCTCATCGATTTTATGACCACCAAGCCGACTTAAATATTACCAACCCCCAGGTGCGTCAAGAAATCCAGAAAGTCATTGGCTTTTGGCTTGCTCTGGGTGTCTCTGGCTTCCGAGTCGATGCGGCTGAGTTTTTAATTGAAATACGGGGGAATAAAACCCAACTCGATGTGGAGAGTCCTTACCTCTACCTGAAGGAGATACGGGATTTCCTTTCGTGGCGACGTGGGGATGCGATTTTGCTAGCAGAGGTCAATGTCCCGGCAGATGAACTATTACCATACTTCGGGGACGGAGACAAGATGCAAATGCTCTTCAATTTCATTGTCAATCAGCACCTGTTTGTTGCTCTCGCCCAAGAAAAGGCTACCCCACTGATTGAAGCATTGAAATCACTGCCGAATATTCCTGAAATTGGTCAGTGGGTGAACTTCATCCGCAACCATGATGAATTGACACTTAATCAACTCTCTGACACCCAACAGGAAGAAATTGCTGCCGCATTGGCACCAAATAAAGAAAAAATGTGGATTTTTGACCGGGGTATCCGCCGTCGCTTCGCCCCGATGGTTGATGGCGATCCTCGTCGCTTGCGGCTTGCTTACAGCTTGATGTTAACTTTACCTGGTACTCCTGTCATCAATTATGGTGAGGAACTTGGAATGGGCGATGACTTATCCTTGGAAGAACGCAATCCGGCTCGCACACCAATGCAGTGGTCGAGTGAGGCGAATGCAGGCTTCTCAACAGCGTCCTTTAATCAACTGGTTCTCCCGGTAGTCAAGGAAGAGAAATACAGTTACAAGCACTTGAATGTCCTTGACCAGCGCCGTGACCCCAAATCGCTCCTCAATTGGATGGAACGTGCTATCCGGATGCGTAAGGAATGTCCAGAGTTTGGCTGGGGGAAATACGAAATCATCAATACAGATAATCCTTGCATTTTTGCACACCGTTGTGAGTGGCACAGTGGTGTTGTCATCGCCGTACATAATTTAGCTCAGGAAGCTTGTACTGTAAAACTTGAGCTAGAAGAGGGTGATGGGGAACGCCTGATTGATTTACTTGGAGACCAGCCCTACGAGGCGATTGAGGGGACTTTGCACAATGTTCAACTTGAGGGTTATGGCTATCGTTGGTTTCGTGTTGGTTGTCACCACTTGTAGGAGTCTGTTATGAGCGTGGCGATCGCTCGATTTTAAATTAGCTATTCATCTATTAAAAATATTAGGAATGCTAGTAGGCATTGAGCCGAGATACGTGTCAAAACCGGCATTCCGGGTCTGGAAACGCTTTCTCTGACTAGATTTCAAAGATTTCCGGCGGGAGATTAATCGCCGTTTCCAATGGCTGTGGAATCGACTGCAAATTCACCACATAATCTCCATACCGCTTGATATGCCTCGTAATAAAAGGACTCAAAGCCTTAATATACCGTTGATGAACAGGCTCACCCTGTGCCATTAGCGTTTGAATCGCCAACGACATATCGACTGTATTGTGTAAAATCACCGCACTTGCAACCAAATCTAAGTATTTAAACCGCTTTTCCTGTTCAATCGGGTCATTTTCAGTAATCGTGCCATCTTTGCCGAAACAGACCCAATCTAGAAAATGATGGTACTTTTCTACAATATTTGTGATCGCCGTAATTTCATTTCGCATTTTTGGGGAGGAGATATACTCCAGCAGAAACATCGTCCGCACAACTTTACCCAATTCTTGGAACGCCTGATAAAGGCGATTTTTTTTACTGTAACTGCCCAACTTACGTAGAAGAGTGGAAGGCATTACCTTCCCCGCCTTAATCGACAGCACAACCCGCATCATGTCATGCCAATGCGTTTTAATTAGGTTCCAGTTGACCACACCCTTAAATAATGGGTCGATGTACTTGTAAGTTGCTGACTCACTGGGACGCAGGAAAGTAAGGTCTTTCCAGTTACGGATACGTGGCATCAATTTGATACCCAGAAGGTAAGAAATAGCAAACACTGGTCCTGACTGACCTTGTGTATCTGCGTATAAAGTATCCGGTTGAATGTCCGAAAGATTTTTTAAGAGTCCGTCCAAAATATACACGGCTTCCCAAACACCACAGGTAATAAAGTGGGTAAACAAGGCTATGTATTTATCAGAAACGTGGTGGTAAGCAATACCTCCATACCCACCATAACGGATGTGGTATTCGCTATGTAAATTATTCTCGTAAATCTCAAACTTACTGCCATCTGCTGCCGCTTTTTTTCCCGTACCCCAAATCGACGGTAAACTAAAACGGTTGAAAGCATTGATAATATCCCGAATCGCTGCCTCAATTTTCGGTGTACTGATATGGCGACGGTTGGTATAAGAAATCATGTGAGATGTGACTACACCCCTTGAATGACGAGCCGTTTGATTCGGTCCCAGGTTACACCCGTAGCCAAAAGTTGTGAAAATATAACGTTCCGCAGATTGCTTGAATTTGGGTTCGCTCCCAGATAGCGGACCAAGATGCCGCGTCCAATTCAACCAATGCTCGACATTGCAGAGGATGTCTAAAATACTACGTTCCGGGATTAGCACACGGATTTTCTCTTCTAATTCTTCTACTTCGGGAGGTTCAGGGGTTAATTTCAACCTTTTCAGTACGGGTTCACCGTCCTTATTAATTGTTAGCGGCTTACCATCTGAGCAAATTTCATCTACAACGGAAGCTACCCGTGTTAGTTCTATGCGAAGTTACTTTTTGGTAACGTAAAGTTGTTTGAATGCTCTCATGTCCCATTAATGCACGTAATTCTTCAAGAGACACTTTTCACTCAAATTTGTGTGTTTTTATCAAGGTTATTTATGAATAAATTATATATCTTTTTAAAGAGGATACTAACAGCATTTCATGGATACTATAAAAACTCCCAGGTCTGGAGAATCCCTTGCTGGCTATGTAGCGCGAATTAGAAAAGAACTCAACTTGACTCAGTTTGAGCGCGAGCTTATGCTGCTGGTATCCACTCTCGGTCTGTAGGAAAGATTGAACGAGGCTTAACAACAAAACTCAACCACAAAACACTACTTGGACTTGCAGTTGGTTTGGGGACACCAGTTGAATATTTAGAGGCAACTATCAAGGGTGAAGAAACTCGACCAATTCAGTCCGTTAAATTCTGCCCGAAGTGCTGGAATCCAGGGAGTCGTGCTGACCCAATGTGGAGTAACGTTAAAGCTAAGTATTGTTATCTTTGCGGGACACAACTACGCGCTAGTTGCGATCACTGTGGTGAGTTAGTCGGATCGTTAAGGTATAAATTTTGTCCAATATGCGGAAAGCCTTACAAAACGGGGAGTTAAAATCGCTAAAAGTTATATATAGCAAGTCTTTCCAGACCATCTTGCAGGTTTTTACACGTATCTCGGCTCAATGCCTTATACACCTTTGACAAAATCAGCACCAAGAGGAGTTGGCTCCTACGATGTGCTAGGCTATGCCGTTAGCAAAGAAGAAGCAGACAAACTTCTTCAAAGTGAGAGGGGACGTGAAGCACTCTCTGCGGATAATGGCGCTGTCAAGATCACTGAAGAACTCATAGACTTGGGTCGAAATACTTTCTATCAAGAAACTTTTGGTAATGAATATCTGTTTACAGATATTGTTGGCATCCTGGATGGTCCAATTAATCTCGGTAGCATCTCCAAAGCAGTTTTGGCTCTCAAGGGTAAACCCACCACTAATCTTCAGATTCCTATAGACCAAGATATCACTGTTGGTAGTCGCACTTTTAAAGCAGGTACGGTCATAAATACTGGTCTAGATGTCCCCAAGGGTTCCCTCTTTCCGTTGGGAGTTATCACTCATATCAAGAATGCTAAACCTCGAGTTGGCATCACTTGTGTTCTGTGCCACGCAACAGTCAGTGAAGAAACTGGACGTATTCTGGAAGGCGCAATTAATACAGATATTAATCTTGGTCCGCTGATCGCGATCGCAAGCAATTCCGCTGCACTCTTCCGTCAGACAGATGTGAACCCGACGAAAATTTCACCAGGTCAGCACGGGTACATCAACAATGAAGGAGAAAAAGCATATCTCCCAGACGCGAAAATCTTGGAAGACGAAGTGGATGCAGCCATACTTTCGTGGGCACCTGGCAACTTTGTCTCTAATGGCGACCTCAAGAACAACTCGGCTCAAATTCCATCCTCTTACACTCACGGTTCTTGGCCCTATGCATGGAGTGGTGTTGCCTCCATTGGTTGGTTCCACGGATTGACGACATTAAATAATGCGGTGTTTGGGATTAATGCAGACCCCACGACCACAGTAGATGCCAGCGAAAGTGTGTTAGGCATTGACAAACAAGTCTATTTAGGAGCAATGCTGCAAAATGCCTCCAATCCAAAATTCCGGCTTCCAGAGGGAGTGCAACCTTCTGAATTTTTAGAACGAGTAGACCCTACTCCAGGAGAACCTGGTATTAACAGCACGATTCGGATGCCAGAATATCCCAAGGGTTCGCTGTTTATGCAGAACGGGTTAATGGCAACAACTCCTGGGCTACCCGTTGCTGCTCAACTTAATGGAATGTCCGCTTGGCAAAATACCCTAGCACCACCTCCCCATAAATCTGCTGATATCGAAACCCTTGAACACGGTGCAGCAGTTTTTGCTCAGGCTAATTGTGCCCAATGTCACAGCGATCGCTACTTTACCAACCACAAAGTCATTCCTGTGAAGGAAATCGGAACTCAGCCAGCACGGGCACCAGCATCGCGGTCTTTTGCTCAGCTTTTTGTGCCGCCGGATACTTATCCAAGTAACGTACCTGTCCCTCTGCCTCAATCGCCACCAGTTCTACTTGTAACCTTTAATCCACAATATCCACATGTATGGTTTTGCTTCTGTAATTGTTTTGAGGTTGTGCCGTCGTATGATTTACTGTTCCGTTCGGACCAGTAAACTAGGTCTCCATCAAAAGGTGATTTATTTCCTTTGACTTTGATATGACGGTTTTCAGAGTAAGAGACTGACGGGAATGCTTGTTTTACAAGTTTTTCGGCTGATTGCCTATCCTGTTTTGTTTCCTTGTTAAATACCTGAAACGTTTTGTGTTCAAGATGCCACAGGGAGAACCTTGAGCCATCCATCTTACAAAACTTATGGTAATTCCTCCATCCTCTAACAATTGGAGCTAATTTCTTAGCCTTGACATTAGCACCGTAATTCAAGCAGTTGATGATTTCCTTAACTTTCTTTTGGAATTTTTTGAAGTTATCCTCTGAAGGGATGCATCTGGATTTTCCGTTGGATTGCACTTTTAAATGGAATCCTAAAAAGTCAAATCCATCTGTCGAAGCGGTTAGCTTTGTCTTTCTTTCGCTTATCTTTAATCCTCTTTTTGCTAAGAACTGGTTGATTCTTTCAAGTAACTTTTCTGCATCATCCTCTGGTCTGAGGAAAAACACCATATCATCCGCATACCTCACACAGGCTTTTCTGATGTCCTTATCTGAAGTATTAGGGGTTATATTGTACCCCTTGTTGGTGTGATAACGGTGTAAGTCCTCAATCCCATTGAGTGCTATATTGGCTAGCAACGGACTTAATAGAGTAGGGACGGAGCGCACCTTCAAACCTCACGACTTGCGTGTTT
>NZ_QMEA01000091.1 GCF_012912105.1 Brasilonema sp. UFV-L1 | reverse complement strand
GTCGGGGGAGTCGGGGGAGTCGGGGGAGAAATAACTCCCTCATCTCGCTCACTCCCTGACTCCCTGACTCCGCCCACTTACTACCTATCCCTTCCTGAACGCATTTACTCCCGTCCTCTACCTCCTGTGGAAGTTGTGGATATGCGCCAAGAATTGCAACAGGGAAATCGTTCTATATTTAGTCGTTCGTTGCAATCTGCTTTGCAGCAATTGCGAGAACGTCGTCAACAAGGAATTTTATTTATCCATCGTCGGGGACACAGCACATTTGTGTCTTGTCGCAGTTGTGGATATGTCTTGGAGTGTCCTAACTGTGACGTGTCGCTGTCATATCACCACACTGAGGAGAATGCGCCGCAAACACTGCGGTGTCATTACTGTAATTTTGCGCGATCGCATCCTCACAACTGCCCAGAATGTGGTTCTCCCTACCTTAAATTTTTCGGTAGCGGTACCCAACGAGTTGCACAGGAGTTAGCAAAACAGTTTCCCCAACTGCGCTTTATCCGTTTTGATAGCGATACCACCCGGACAAAAGGAGCACACCGTACTCTTCTAACACAGTTTGTCAACGGTGAAGCAGATTTGTTAATTGGTACGCAAATGCTCACCAAAGGATTAGATTTGCCTCAAGTCACACTTGTGGGTGTTGTCGCTGCTGATGGGTTGCTGCATCTATCAGATTATCGTGCGAGCGAACGAGCGTTTCAAACCTTGACACAGGTTGCGGGACGTGCTGGTAGAGGAGAAGAACCAGGAAGAGTGATTGTCCAAACTTACACTTGTGAACATCCTGTGATTGAAGCAGTACAAAATCACGATTATCTGTCTTTTATAGATGCCGAATTAGAACAACGGCGATCGCTCAATTATCCACCTTATGGGAGATTGATTTTATTGCGCTTAAGTAGTCCTGATCCAATTCAAGTGGAAAATACTGCTCAAATGATAGCAGCAGCTTTGCCGACTCATGAAGGGTTAGACATTTTAGGACCAGCACCCGCTTCCATTTTACGGGTTGCGAATCGTTACCGGTGGCAGATTTTGCTAAAATTTGACCTCAATGCCTTACCACAGTTGCCAGATTGGGAAGAAATACGTCAACTTTGTCCTCGTTCAGTCAGTTTAACAATTGATGTAGATCCGATAAATATTATGTGAACTACCCAACACCCATCTGAGTACAGATAGAGTGTGGGCTTCCCAATTCACGGGGGATTGCCTCTGTCGCCACGGATTTTTTACGTCCTGATGACTTTGGTCTTACATCCCCTCCAAGGGCAGAAGCGCTAGTTCCTAACGCCCATAATCGCAAACCTTCATTTTTAATATTGATTGCAGCATTGATGTCTCTATCATGCTGTCTCAGGCAGTGAGGGCAATCTACAAACCGGACTCCCAATGAATCATATCCATGTTGCAGCATTGGGATTGGTAGTAGAGTCTGATTACAAAGTTGAGACGAAGGAAAGAACCTACCTATTTCTTGATAGGCATGACCAAACCTTTCAGCTTTGTATTTGAGCATGGTTAGAAACATCCCCCACCCTTGGTCTGATATTGACTTTGCCAAGTTTGGATTTTTCACCATGTTTTTAACTGCCAAATCTTCTACACAAATAACTTGGTTTTCGTATGCTATTTTGCGAGATAGCTTGTGCAGAAAATCTTCTCTTACTCTAGCTATTTTGCTAGATACTTTGGCTACCATTCGTTTAGCTTTGCGGCGTTTACCAGAAGTTTTATCTGTCTTCTTGGCTAGTTTACGCTGCTTGCGCTTTCTATTCTTTTCTAATTTTGCTAACTGCTTTTTAGGAAGGTCATACTTTGAGCCTTCGGAAGTTATAGCAAAGTTCTTTAATCCCAAGTCAACCCCAATAGCTTCTCTAATTGCAACTACTGGTGTATTCTCTTGATTAAAAAGAATAGATGCGTAGTACCTACCGTCTGCATTTCTCGATATTGTTACAGTTTGTACCTTCGTATCGGGCAGTTGTTTGTGAAACACAGTTTTCATCAATCCCAAACTACCGGGAAACTTAATTACAGAATCCTGTAGTAGTAGTTTTACGTTCTGGGGATATTGAATCGATTGTTTACCATGCTTAGATTTAAAGTTAGGATACTTAGCGCGTCCCTCAAAGAAATTGACAAAAGCGCTAGAAAGATTGAATGTTACTCGTTGCAATACTTGACTGTACGCAAGTCCTAGCCATTCATATTCTTTCTTTAATCCTGGTAGCAACTTGTCCATTGCAACCTTAGAAAGACCTTTCCCTGTTTCTTTGTATGCTGTGGTTGTGGCATTAAGCATATAATTCCACAGCCATCTAGTATTGCCAAAACATTGAGCTAGATAGGATTCTTGCTCGTCAGTGGGATAAATTCTAACTTTAATTGCTCTATACATGGCATCGACCTTACCGTGTTTACATATTTATGGTAACAGATATTTTGACAGTTGTGTCAACCAAAGCAAAATATTTTGCTCGTTTCGTCGTTGTAGTCTTCCTGGTTTTCGCCGCGCTCAAATATAGTCAGACTACACTCCTCAACTCACTCGCAATTCATGAGGCAGCGCGTCGGACGGGTTCCCCGGCTTGAAGCGACTGCCGTCTCAACACTGACCTGAGTACAGGTACAGTGTGAGCCTTCTTGCTATTTAAGGTAATTAAACAGCTTTGCTAGTGCGTTCTTCACAAGCAGAACGCACTGTGTTTTACAAACACTTAACAAGCCCAAGACGCAGAACTTCTCGCGTAAAGTCACATGAATATCCAATAGAGGCGTCAGCAAGAAACTTACCCGTTTGAGCCTCCTTAGTCACTCCATAACCACCAAGAATCTCAACTGCTGTTTGCGCGTTTTTAATTGCCACATCTACAGCAAAAGTCTTAGCTGCTGGTGCCTTAAGCATTGCAGCGAGTTGGGGATTGGTGTCAGCAGTATTTGCTGCCTCCCATACTGTCAATCTTGCAGCCTGCGTGTTTATCATCATATCAGCAAGCTTCAAAGCGACTGACTGATGCTCAATAATCGGACGCCCCCAGCTGACTCGCTTTTTGGCATAGTCTAGCGCATACTCATACGTTGCGCGAGCCAAACCGACGTATGAAGCCGCAAGTCCAATAGCTACCTCAGGAAGCAACATGAGAAGTTTAGCCGCCTCACCCTCTTTCCCAAGAAGATTCTCTGCGGGTACGTACACGTTATCAAGATGAATTTCAGTGTGATGAGAAGGTTTCCAGCCAATCATCTCGGTTCTGTTGCCAAATTTCAGACCAGGGGTATTTGCTGGAACGTAGAATATAGACATACTCTCGCCCAAAGGCTTATCAAGAGCTGTGCGTGCAATAATAAAATATGCATCCGCAATGCCAGCATTTGTCACTAAAGACGACTTTTTGCCGTTAAGGACATAGACATCACCATCCCGTTGTGCAAAAGTCTTCATTCCAATATTGGCATCTGGTATGGGACAGAACAAATCTGAGGTAGCAATATTTGGCTCACTCTCTGCAGCACTATACAAGTGAGGATCCCCAGAACCCACGTGAGACAATATGCGCTTCTGCTGTTCGCTTGTTCCAACCCTAGTTACGAAAAGCGACATTGCCGCAGTCAGATTAAAGTAACTACATGCAATGCTGACATCAGCAACACCCAGTTCTTCCAAAACCAAAACCAAATCTATACACTTTCCTTCCCGATCACTGTACTCTTTTGGAAGCAACAATGATGTGAATCCCAGTTCGGCACCTTTGCGGAACACACTTTGACAGAAATCCCAAGGTTCAATTTTTGGATTGTCAGACTCCTCAATGATTTGAACAATAGGCTTAATTTCTCTTTCAGCAAAGTCACGCGCTTTTGACTGCAACATCCGCTGTTCGAGAGTGAGGCTGAAGTCAATCATGATTTGTTCTTCCTTCGTCATTGGATGCTATCAATGCCATAGCTAGGAGCAGTTTGGAATTTGCATTTTGATATGGCATCTAGTTAATTATCCTATCGCCCTGGAAATGGTATAAAAAGATTGTTTATCATTCCATGATTTCCGTTTGTTCAATTTCTTTATTTGACGATAACTGTTGATATAAAAGCATTTCAGCCTTTGTCAAACTCCTAAAAATCATGGCAATTAGATAAAAAGATGTCAAAATTACAGATAAAAAAATCATCAGACATCCTCTTAGGAGTACTCTTCTAGTTCATAAAACTAAGTAATTTTTATTTCAAATTGTGTTAATGGCTAACTCAATGCTCAAATAAGTAGTTTTACTTAATTGATTTGGCAAAGACTTGTCTTTGCCGTAAAAGTCAAACTCAATTGAGTGATAATAGTATATGGATGTAAAAGAACTGAATATGTCGTTAACTACTTCTACTTGTTGCGCTGTCACCCTTAGTCAACAACAAGAGCAAAATAATCACTACCACAAAACTCAGTGTGACCAAATGCAATGTGTTGAGACTCGAGTTGACAATTGCAACAGCACAACTAAAAACTGCACTGTTGTAGAAAACGGTCGTGTTGTGATCAAACCAGCACAAACACAGCACGACAAGGATTCTGAATTTCATTCCTGAATGGCCTAAGACTTTTCATGAACAACGAACAACAACTCAGCCTCTTCGATGACTCAAGCTTTAACTCGAATGACCAAAAAGCGCTAATTCCCACAGACGCAAAAATCCCCATTCCTTCCGGGACCTATGCTGATATGATCGAAATAGCACAGCATTGCAATCAGTGTCATCGGTGTGAATTAGGACAGACACGTACTCATGCTGTTGTTGGGCGTGGTCATCTCCAAGCACTAATCATGGTTGTGGGGGAAGCACCAGGTCAAAATGAAGATGAAACTGGGTTGCCTTTTGTTGGAAAAGCAGGACAGCTGCTAGAGAAAATACTGGCATCTGTTAACTTAGATACAGAGAAAGATGTATTCATCTCTAACATTAACAAGTGTAGACCTCCTGGTAACCGGGTTCCGACCACAGAAGAAATGGAGGCTTGCAAACCGTACCTCTTGGAACAAATTCGCCTGGTTGATCCAAAAATGATTCTTTTAGCAGGTGCAACTGCTGTCAAAGGATTAACCGGTGATAAACGCGGAATTACCAAAATTCGTGGACAGTGGATGGAGTGGGAGGGGCGTTTGTGTATGCCAATTTTTCATCCATCTTATTTGCTACGTAACCAATCCCGTGAGGTTGGTAGCCCCAAGTGGTTAACGTGGCAAGATATACAAGCAGTGCGTGCTAAGTTTGATGAAATCCGGAAAAGCATTTGAGAACGCTGAAGTTATCTAAAACGCGTTCACTAAAAGAAATCAAATCATGTTGTCCGTCATCATATTTTTCGTGGTTCTGCTAGGTTTTATAGCTTTGATACAAGATTCTGTTTCAGCCAACAAACCCACTTCTAGTCAGCGTCGTAAAGATAATGGTAATGGTGATAGTAGTTGGTACTACGGTGATGTTGGAGGATATGACAGCGGTAGTAGCAATAACTCTGGTGGCGGTTGTGACAGTGGAGGCTTTGATGGCGGTGGCGGCGGTTGTGATGGTAGTGGCTATTAAACTCCTGAGTTCAGAGTCATTAACATCCCAAAAACTCTCGTATATACTGATTGACTAATTGAGGCTGTTCCTGTTGTACCCAATGACTACAACTAGGGATATATTTGATTTGAAAATCTTTGACATAAACTTGGGTACCGTAGGTTAATTCCTTACCAAGGGCGGTATCGTCTTCTCCCCAAATCATCAAAGTTGGCACTTCCAAAACGCCCCAATTTCGATTAACCATTCTCTGTTGAAAAAGGTTGCGGTAGTAGTTCAACATTGCTGTGAGGGCACCTCGTTTTGCTGCAGCATCTTTGTAAGCTTCGATATCTGCTTGTGTGAAAGCACTTTTGTTAACCGCCATACCTTTAAAAGCAGTTTCAATGAGTTGATAGTCAAAGGATTGTATAAGGAATTCTGGTATTCCTGGTAATTGAAATAAGAACATATACGAGCTACGCAGTAACTGTTGAGGAGTGCGTAAGCCTTCAGCAAATTTAGCGGGATGAGGAAGATTAAGTACAATTAAACGCTCTACCATTTCAGGATGAGAGTAAGCAAAATTCCAGGCGATCGCACCACCCCAATCATGTCCTAGCACAATGCTTTTTTCGTATCCTAATCCCTTAATGACTCCCTCAACATCTCTAACAAATTCATTCATCACATAAGCTGATTGGTTTTTAGGCTTTTCGCTGTCGTTATAGCCACGCAAATCAAGGGCAACCACTTTAAAGTCTTTTGCAAATTCTGGTATCTGGTGACGCCACGAGTACCAAAACTCAGGAAATCCATGCAACATGAGCATCAAAGAACCTTCTCCCTGAGTCACATAATGCAATTTTACCCCATTTACAGTGATAGACTCGTGCTGCCATGAACCTTCTAGTACAGACATAATTTATACTCTTCCAATTAGATAATCGGAGTTTTCACACAAGTGTCAATAATAACATATATAGAAAAATATTCACTTTAGAAACAAACTTGAGAAGGAAATAAGGACTCAATAATTCTTAATATCTCAAACAGAATTATTCTCTAGGTAGATGTGTGTTTTTGGTCAAATCTGCTAAATCATAAGTCATAATAAAACCAAAGTATTATGACACAGCAACTTATACATAACCCTTCTTTGTGGATAGAAAGACTAGCCAGATTTGGTTATATATCTAAAGGAGTCGTTTACGCGATCGTTGGACTACTAGCAGCACAGGCGGCTTTTGGTAGTGGTGGTAAAACGACTGATACAGAAGGCGCTCTTCAGGAAATTGTCAACCAGCCATTTGGAGAGTTTCTGCTAGCTTTAGTAGCAGTTGGATTAATTGGATACGTTATTCTTCGTTTTGTACAAGCAATAAAAGACCCAGAACATAAAGGAACAGATGCGAAAGGTTTGGTGCAGCGAATTGGCTATGCAATCAATGGTTTTATATATGCTGGTATAGCTTTAAGTGCTGTACAAATTATTCTTGGTTCAGACAGTGGTGGTAACAGTAATTCTAGACAAGATTGGACAGCAAGATTACTTTCTGAGCCCTTTGGTCAATGGTTAGTGGGGGCTGTAGGAGCGTTGACTATTGGTTTAGGTTTTTATGAGTTTTATCAAGCTTTTAGTAGTAAGTTTAAAAGACAATTAAATTTGAGTGAATTGGATGATTCACAACGCAAATTGGTAATGGCTATTTCCAGATTTGGTTTAGTAGCGCGAGGGATAGTATTCTGTATTATTGGCTGGTTTTTGATTCAAGCAGCAACTCTGTCTGATGCAAGTCAAGCGGGAGGTTTAGCTGAGGCATTACAAACGCTAGCAAAACAACCATTAGGTCCCTGGCTTTTAGGTATAGTAGCACTGGGTTTAGTTGCATATGGTGTTTACATGGTGATTCAGGCACGATATCGTCAAGTCGTCACACGTTGAACAGAAAACGTTTAGTTTCCTGAATTCTCAGAACGCACGCGTACACTACCCGCCTGACAATCTCGCAACCAAGCAGTAATTCCTTGGGCTATAACGCCATTACTACTATCTCGTGGTGGTGTCGGCGGTTGATTCTTGGGAAACGAACCGATTTGAGAATACATCATCACCAAACGCCAATCACTTTTTGTTTTTGTGAGAAACAGCCAGTGGAATTGCTGCAATTGAACTGCTTTGCCAGCGGTGTACTGTCGCTCTAAAGTTGTAAAAAAGAGTTGTTCTACTCCTTCGGAAACAGTTTTTGCTGAATCTGCCAATCCACTGGGGTTAAGAGGTAACGGTTGAAACTCAGGTCTTCCTGCCACAACCATATAACTGTAAGCGTCAGTTGCTCTGCTCAAGCGACGAGCACGTTGATTAGCGCGATTGGCATAGCTTGGTAAATCCCGTAATAACTGAGTCGTTAATGCTTCTAGATTTTGGTTAGCGCAAGAAGATTTTTTCCCGTCAATAGCTCTCCTCTGTGCTTGCGAAGAGAAGTTAGGGGTGAGTTTCTTCGCTTGTACTGAGGTATCTTGAGTACTTGGTAATAACAGCCAGAAGCTACAATAAACAAGCAACAAGCTTTTATTTTTCTTTTTAACTCCTGAGCTCATGTGACTGTTGCTAATTCTTCACAAATCCTCTTCCAAGCTAACTCTGGATCGGCAGCTGTAGTCATCGGACGCCCAATCACCAGGTAATTTGCTCCCGCCGCGAAAGCTTGTGCAGGAGTGAGCGATCGCGCCTGATCTCCTTTTTGCGCCCAAGTTGGACGTACTCCCGGACAAACCAGCAAAAAATTATCCCCACAAGTTTGTCGCAATTGTGCTACCTCAACAGGAGAACAAACAGCTCCATCTAAACCCATCTCTTGAGCCATCAAAGCCATTTCCAAAGCATATTCCGGTAACTCTAAAGGGACTTTCAACTCAAACGCCAACTGTCTAGAAGAAAGACTCGTCAACAGCGTAATCGCAATTAACTTCGGTGGTTTCACACCTGCATCTGTTGCTCCTACTTGTACCGCCTCTGTTGCTGCTTTCAGAGCATCTTTACCACAAGTTGCATGAATTGTCAATAAATCGACACCATAACGAGCAGCAGCACGACAAGCGCCAGCAACAGTGTTGGGGATGTCATGAAACTTCAAATCCAAGAAAATACGCTTTTGTCGAGATTTTAGCACCTCCAGAATTTTTGGTCCTGTGCTTGTGAATAATTCCAAGCCAACCTTGAAGAAAGTGACTGATTGCAGTCGTTCGATGAGGGCGATCGCCGCTTGTTCATCTGGTACATCCAAAGGGACAATAATTTGCTGTTGGGCGTTCATCAGCTTCTCCTACGGTACCAGTCGGACAAACTTGTTTTTCCCCAGTTGCAAAACACGTCCGTGCAATTGGCTTGAATCAGTAAAAGTAGTTTCGATATCGGTGAGGCGATCGCCATCTAAGCGTACTCCACCTTCTTGAATTTTCCGCCTACCTTCTGAGCTACTTTTGCACAAGCCACTCACATTCAGTAGGTATGGTAACTTTGCTGGAAACTCGACATCAGCTAACGAAAATTCTGGTACATCACCCGCCTCAATATCCTTAATCGCTTGTTCACCGTGATATTGTTTGACTATTTCTTGTGCTAGTAATTTTTGGCGATCGCGCGGATTTTCTGGTAGTTTGTCTAGTGGAAAATCTGTGAGTAGTGTAAAGTAATCATTGAGGAGATGATCGGGAACTTGTTGTAGCTTTTGATACTTTTGAGTCGGATGTTCTAACAAAGCCACATAATTATCTAAAGACTTAGACATTTTTTGTGTACCATCCAAGCCAATTAAGATTGGCAGCAGTAATCCGTACTGCGGTTTTTGTCCAAAATGGCGTTGTAAATCTCGTCCTACAGCAATATTAAATTTTTGATCTGTCCCTCCTAATTCTACATCTGCCTCAACAGCAACAGAATCATAGCCCTGCATCAGCGGGTACAGGAACTCATGAAGGAAAATAGGATTCTCTTTTTTATATCGCTCAGCGAAACCCTCCTTAGCCAGCATCTGCCCTACTGTCATTGTGGAGAGTAACTTCAAAATTTCGCCCAGATCCAACTTAGAGAGCCATTGTGAGTTGTAACGTATCTCTAACCTTCCTGGTGTATCAAAATCTAAAATAGGTCGTACTTGCTCAAGATAAGTCTCGGCGTTTCGCGTCACATCTTCTTGTGTGAGTTGGCGACGTACCTCAGATTTTCCAGTCGGATCGCCAATGCGAGCGGTAAAATCGCCAATAATGAGTACTGCCGTATGTCCAGCATCTTGAAACGCTCGTAGTTTTCGCACTGGTATGCTATGACCGAGATGAATATCGGCACCTGTTGGATCAATTCCCAATTTTACCCTTAAAGGTCGGTCAGTTGTGACTAAGCGTTTTTCTAGACTTTCAACATCACTGTCGGAATCAGTCGGTTGTGGAAAAATTTCAACAATACCACGACGCAGCCAAGAAGTATCCTGCGTCATACTACTAGGAGGTTGACTATTAACTATGCTTTGCACTATCAAAGTAGGATTGGTTTTAGTCACTGACAATTTGTATCACTCTCGTTCGCCAAAGTAATATCATTGCAAAAAATTAACCGCTTTGCTTCATCCAAAACATTACACTATATATTTACTAGTGAGGAAGTGAAACCACCGTGTCGTCTAGGACTTTTGAAGATAAGCAGCCACAACCTCGAGCCTCTGCCTCGGGTTTTGAGTTTTTCAAAGGAGTCGGTCAGGTAGCTGGCGGTACTCTACTATCCGTCACGATGTTGACAAGTTCTATTGTAGCGGGAGGACTCGTTGGCTTAGCGGTGAGTTTCCGCAATTTGCCAGACGTAAGACAGTTACGCAGCTTCTTGCCATCAGAAACGACTTATATCTACGACATCAAAGGCAAATTATTGACAAGTATCCACGGCGAAGCCAACCGCGAAGTCATGCCTTTGGATAGAATTTCTCCAGATCTCAAGCGAGCAGTCTTAGCGAGTGAAGACAGTGATTTCTACTATCACCACGGTATAAATCCTAAAGGCGTTGGACGTGCAGTACTCACCAACTGGACAGCAGGTGGCGTCCGAGAAGGTGGTTCAACCATCACCATGCAGTTGGTGAAAAACTTGTTCTTGTCTCACAAGCGCGCCTTCACTCGTAAGATAGCCGAGGCAGTATTGGCAATTCGTTTGGAGCAAATTCTGAGTAAAGACCAAATTTTAGAAATGTACCTCAACCAAGTTTATTGGGGACATAACAACTATGGTGTACAAACAGCAGCACGCAGTTACTTTAACAAATCAGCAGAATATTTAAACTTGGCTGAATCTGCGATGATGGCTGGTTTGATTCAAGCGCCAGAAGACTATAGCCCTTTCATCCATATGGAAAAGGCAAAAGAGCAACAGAGAATCGTTTTAGGACGGATGAAGGAATTGGGTTGGATCACGCAACAAGAATACGACAACGCCCTGAAACAACCAATCAAACTGGGTAAAATTCGGTCGTTCCAAGGAAGTGCCTTACCTTACGTCACAAACGCCGTAGCGCAAGAAATCGCGAAAAAATTTGGTCGTGAAGCACTCCTCAAGGGTGGAATGCGAATTCAAACGACAGTTGATACCAACTTCCAAAGGATGGCGGAGAACACTGTAAAAACCTGGCATCAAAGATTGCGGGGACAAGGTTTATCAAAAAACCAAATTGCTTTAGTTGCTGTTGATCCCCGTACACATTTTATCAAAGCGCTGGTCGGTGGTGTAGACGCTAAAACCAGTGAGTTTAACCGTGCAACTCAAGCTTTACGGCAACCAGGTTCTGCTTTTAAACCATTTGTTTACTACGCGGCATTTGCAACTGGTAAGTATGGACCAGAAACAACAGTCTATGATACCCCTGTGGGCTATCGAGATGGTGACGGATGGTACTACCCACGCAACTACGATGGTGGCTATGGAGGAGCAATGTCAATCCGTACTGCTTTGAAGCTATCTCGTAACGTCCCGGTTATTAAGCTAGGTAAGGCTGTGGGAATGAATAAGGTTGTTGAAACCTGTCGTACCTTAGGTATTATGAGTCCGATGGAACCTGTCACTTCTCTACCATTGGGTGCTATTGGTATGACACCATTAGAAATGGCAGGTGCTTATGCGACCTTTGCCAATTATGGCTGGCAGTCTCCAACGACAATTATTGTGCGTGTAACCGATAGTAGTGGCAACATATTGCTTGACAACACGCCGAAACCGCTACAAGTTCTTGATCCGTGGGCTTCAGCAGCAACGATTGATACAATGCGCTCTGTTATTACTGATGGTACCGGTAAAAATGCTGCAATAGGCCGCCCCGCAGCAGGTAAGACTGGAACAACTTCTTCTGAAAAGGATATTTGGTTTGTTGGAACCGTACCTCAATTAACAACAGCTGTTTGGGTAGGTCGGGACGACAATAGAACCTTGGCAAGCGGTGCGACAGGTGGTACAATGGTAGCCCCAATTTGGCGCAGTTTTATGTTGCAAGCGCTTAAAGATGTACCTGTAGAGAACTTCAAGTCACCTTACAAGTTTCCTCGCCCCAAATCAAATTAAAATCAAAAGTAAGGAGTCAGGAAGTCAATTCTAAACTCCTTACTTTTGACTCAACAGTTCCTTAACATCACAATTGTTGTTCCAGTTCATTTTTCATCCGCTCTAAAGTCAGGTTCATTTGGTCAAACATTTGTTGCGGAGTCACACCAAACTGGCTTAACTGTGTCTTAAGTTGCTGTACTGTCATTTGCGCCATGAAATCTTCTGATAGCTCAAAACGCTTCATAAAGATTCGATACCGTTCCATCATGGCTTCCATCTGCTCAATAAACAGCTTTTTGCCTTCGCGGTCAAATTTGCCGTAGTTCCCACCAAGCTTAATGAGTGCTTGATAGTCTTCAAACAATTGCTTAGCTTCTTGCTGAATGATGTCAGAATCAAAGAATCCCATCTTACTTACACTCTACCGAACAGTGACACTCAGTCGCTCTCGAATATTGATGCCTCTTGCTTTATTCTAGTCTAGGGAGATAATCTAAAAAATAGTCTTCGGCTTGGGTACGGTTTTTTACCGCAATTTCAACACTTGACTTGCGCTGCT
Organism: Brasilonema sp. UFV-L1; assembly: GCF_012912105.1. Taxonomy (GTDB): domain Bacteria; phylum Cyanobacteriota; class Cyanobacteriia; order Cyanobacteriales; family Nostocaceae; genus Brasilonema. The sequence goes on along the minus strand of NZ_QMEA01000091.1, from coordinate 15,143 downwards.
TAAAAATTCACGCATTCGCTCATTCAAAATTCGGCGTTGCTGAATAAAGGTATAAATTGTCACTATAGCGCGCAGCGGGCAAGGCAGGGCATACGTAATGAAGTGAAGCGTTTGCGTTAGCGCAGGCCCCCTATGCCTATGTCCTGCGGACACGCTCCGAAGGGGAATCACACGGGGACACGCGCAAGAGACGCTGCATTCAGCATGACAAAACTAATATTTTTAAGTTGAGTCTTGATTAGGAATCTCAACCAAATCTCAACCAAAACTCAACTTAAATATCAAGTTGGTCAGAATTGAAGAGTTCTTAATATTCTGACTCCTGGCTTTTGGCTGCTGATTCTTTTAATTTAGATCCCGTTAGTCGTACTGTTAAGTGCGAGTAAATGATCCCCATTCGATTGAGTAATTCCGTTTGAGGTGACGGTAACTGTGTCAGTAAATGCAAAAGGAATGCCTGCATTTGGTGCCACACCCAATGTAATAGTTAGGGAGTCCAACACTGACGACAATCCTAAATCAGAGAACGTCTGTTCGGCAACATTTTTGTTAATGACTTCGTAGAAGTCATCGGGATTTTGAGAATTCGTCAGGCTATCTCTAACGAAGTCAGCAATTGGTAGGACTGAACGGAATTGAGTGTTGTCTAGTCCCGCTTTGTAGTCTAGGTCAACGGTGACGTTAGCTACACTTGACCGTGCTGGAATCACAACGTCTTTTAATTCAAACGAAACCAGTTGATCAGTTGTGCCATCAGGAGTGACTGTGACAGTGTCGCTAAATGCGAAAGGAATACTTGAATTTGGTGCCACATCGAGTTTCACAGATACAGAGTCGAGAACGGATGACAAATTGAAGCTGCTATTGGAAAACAGTGACGTGGCAACATTGTTGTTAATGACTTCGTAGAAGTCATCGGGATTTTGAGAATTCGTCAGGCTATCTCTAACGAAGTCAGCAATTGGTAGGACTGAACGGAATTGAGTGTTGTCTAGTCCCGCTTTGTAGTCTAGGTCAACGGTGACGTTAGCTACACTTGACCGTGCTGGAATCACAACGTCTTTTAATTCAAACGAAACCAGTTGATCAGTTGTGCCATCAGGAGTGACTGTGACAGTGTCGCTAAATGCGAAAGGAATACTTGAATTTGGTGCCACATCGAGTTTCACAGATACAGAGTCGAGAACGGATGACAAATTGAAGCTGCTATTGGAAAACAGTGACGTGGCAACATTGTTGTTAATGACTTCGTAGAAGTCATCGGGATTTTGAGAATTCGTCAGGCTATCTCTAACGAAGTCAGCAATTGGTAGGACTGAACGGAATTGAGTGTTGTCTAGTCCCGCTTTGTAGTCTAGGTCAACGGTGACGTTAGCTACACTTGACCGTGCTGGAATCACAACGTCTTCTAATTCAAACGAAACTAGTTCACTCGTACTTAGATCTGACAACAATGAACCATTGCTGACTAGCGAGTCTAAGGTGAATACTTCTGGTGTGGCACTGGGTGCGGCAGTAAGGCTTACCGTAGTTGTATCTGACATATTTAACGATCTTCAATTAACAAGGGGTAAACAAATTTCACTGCTTTTACAAAGCAGTTTCACGTGAACCTATGTAAATTACAACTTCAAAATTCAGTATATTACCGTTGTTTTGACTATATTTTTTAGCCACATCAAGGCTAAGTAACAGTAATCAAACTGACATTCAAATAATACACATAGATGAAAAATATCTTTGATGAATTTTTGATGAAGAATGGAACAAAGGTGCGGTTCGGCGTTGACGCAGGTTTCCCCAAAGCCCTAAAGGGCACGCTGCGCGAACGTTTTTTCATAATTTTGCGTAAGTCCTGTCTAACTCTTGAAGCCTTGAGGTTGAGTTAACCGTTGCTGCAATTGACTCATCATTAATATGAATTATAAAAGTAAATAAAAATACTTAAAATTTGACAGATAGAGTGCTAAGCCCTTAACCAAAGTAACCAGTCATTCATCGCATCGTGAATAGAATGGTTAAGTTTCAGCTAGGATAGCAGCAACAGGTGAATTTATTATGGTACTTTAATTATGTTTAATCAGCGAAAAAGCCGAAGCGTTGCCGCGATTTTAGCTTTTTCTGGTACGCTGACCATTTCAGGATTACATAAATTTTATCTAGGACAGCCTCTGTGGGGACTGCTTTATGTGTTGCTTTCTTGGACACCTATTCCCAAAGTCGCTAGTGCTATTGAAGGAGTTTGGTATTTAGCTCTAGACGAAGAAGCTTTTGACCGTAATTTTAATTACGGTAAACCGTCTATCATAAATTCACAATACCCTAGCAATCAAGTCCGAACAATCGCTGAAGCGGTGCGGGAGTTAGAAAGTTTACGTCAAGATGGATTGATTTCTGAGTATGAATTTGAGCAAAAGCGCCGCCAGTTGCTAGACCATATTTCTTAAAGTAAGCAACCCTATGAAAAATTGGCTACCTTTAAACCTCAAATTGCAAAAACTACGTTCTAAGCTACTGAATGATCCATACTATCGATTACAGTCAGGTGAAGAAATTGCGATCGCCGCACAACTAGGTATCTGTATTGATGTTAATCAAGCAACTGTTGATGATTGGTTACGTCTACCAGGGTTATCAATTCACCAAGCGCGATCGCTTGTCGAACTTTCTCGTACAGGTGTTAAATTTTACTGTATTGAAGATATTGCTGCAGCTCTAAGCTTACCAGTACAGAGGCTAGAGCCACTCAAGCCAATTCTGAATTTCAGTTATTACGATGATGAATCTCTTATTCTTCCTAGCCATAGGGTAAACCCTAACACAGCAACAGTAGAGACTTTGGCAAAACTGCCGTTTTTTGATTTGTCCCTCGCACAGACAGTAGTCGAAAATCGCAGTTGTGCTGGACCTTACCTAAATTTAGCTGATTTTCAGCGGAGGTTAAACTTACCTGGTGATACTATTTCCCAGCTGATGTACTATTTACGGTTTTAACTTGTTCTTGTGCTTAAGTTTCACACCCTTGGCTGAATTCAAAATTCAAAATGCAAAATTCAAAAAAGATTTATTATTTTGAATTTTGTTAGCGCAGCGGGACGCAGCTGCGCCTGCGCCCTTCGGGTTCACAGTCGCCTGTTGTCGGGAAACCCTACCAAGAGCGCTGCTTCACCGCGCAGCCTCCGGTCCATTTTGAACTTTGAATTTGACAGTTAAATCACCCCAATTCTATTAAAAGGCCAGAAACGAAACACTGCCCGACCAATAACATTTTCTTTGGGTAAAAACCCCCAGTAGCGTGAGTCGTTACTATCATTGCGGTTATCTCCCATAACAAAAAATTGATTAGGAGGAACTTGTCGCTCTTCCATTGGTAAGATAGGCGGTTCAGCTATATAGTCTTCTTGTATTGGTTTGCCATCAATGTAAACTTTTCCACTTGCAATACTCACTTTCTTGCCGGGTGTGCCAATAATTCGCTTAATGAAAGCTTGGTCTTTAGCGTATCCTCGACTTTGTAGTTCCTCCGGTGGCTGAAAAACGACGATATCGCCAAACTCTGGGGTATGAAATAAATAGGAAAGTTTTTCCACAACCAGGCGATCGCCTTTATGCAAAGTTGGTAACATTGAATCTGAGGGAATGTAACGAGGTTCAGCTACAAAAGTTCTAATCAAGAGTGCCAAACATAAGGCGATCGCAATTAAGATGAGATTTTCCCGTAGACTTCGCCATGCTCGCGACGATGTAGAAGATTCTTGAGCATCACTTTTCTGATGAGTCATAGAAAGCTGATTAATAAGTTAGACGAATTCTAGATTATTTTGACGCGAAAAGGACATTATGACTCAGGAAGAAACCTCCAGATTGTAATACTCACAGAGGGTTTTGAGTTTTTCTTTGACGAGCGATCGCACGTTTTCCGGCGAGATAATCAAAACATCCGGTGCATCTCGCAAGACTTCACGGATAAACCAGTAAGTACTGGAAACACGTCTGACGACTCGACGAACTGGTGAAGAAGCTTCCAACAATTTACTGTCTACATCCTCATTTTTAGTTTTGTAAGCAAAAGCCAAGCGTCCATGTATATGCATTTCTACTTGCAGTTCATCTAAATTGGAACGCCATTTACCAGAAATTGGTATCACACCTGCTTCTGGAATTCTATCTAGACGTAAACTCCAATTGTGATGTAATTCTTCCACATCTAAGTTTCCTTGTGTTTCTTCACACCAGCAATCAAGATATTGACGTTCTTCATAAGGAACTATTTTGGCGTGGCGAACGGTAAAGTTCCACAAGCGCCCTGTTGCATCTTGGTACGAAAGCTGAAATGGTTGCTCGCGCCGGATGTATTGGTTAAGTTCTATTCGCCAGGGTGGGGGAGGATTCCCCAAAAACCGTTCGATTTGTGCTCTTAGAGGCAATGATAGCTCGCTGCGTTCCAAGAGTAAATTGGCAATAAGCAAAGCTTCTTCTAGCTTACCTGCATCTGTTAAAGCATCAATAGCTTGCTTTAGCGCCGTTATCCGCTCTTGTAACCAGTTGTTATTGGGAGTAATCAGCAATCGCTGTTGAGCAATGGCTTCCACTAACTTGGAAATGTTTGGGCGATCGCCCCACATCATCCCAAATTCACGAGCAAGATTTTCTAGTTCGGCTTTGTCGCGTTCTGATACTGACAGGGTTATTGACTGACCTTTGCGAGTCATACTTATACGGACACTTTATCCTTATTTCTTCTTGTCAATCTCTATTTTGCGTGCCAATATAGATTTCAACAACCAGTTACGGACACTATTTAAATTTATGTCCGAATATAACATTATTCTTAAACCTGTTTATTCATGCCCTGCATCTGCATCAGATGTTCCCAAGGGGGTGAAACTGCCGAAGGGCTGGATGCTTTCCTGGCATCAAGCGGAAACTTTAAAGGCGATACGCGATCCAAATATAGATGTTATTTCCAACACTGCTATGACTGGCGATGGTAAAACTCTTGCTGGTTATCTGGACATTTTACAAGTATATTCTCCTATTTTAGGATTATATCCAACTAACGAACTTGCAAGAGACCAAGAAATGCAAGTTCGGGGATATATTGATTTATTTCAGCCTGAACACGAACCGCGTGTTCATCGCTTGAGTGGGCAAGAGTTGGAAATTTACGCGGAACAAGAAAACTTGAAAAAAGGCGCAGCCTTAGAAACACGAGTCGGGCAAACCGAAATTTTACTAGCAAATCCAGATATTTTTCATTACCTACATCGAGGCGCTTACTTACTTTTCAACGATAGTCCAGATAAACTGTGGGGAAGGATTGATAAGCGTTTCAATGTGATTGTGTTCGACGAGTTTCATGTTTTCCAAGCACCACAGATTGCTAGCGTCATCAATACCATGCTGTTAATTCGCCGCACCAATCGGCGCAAAAAGTTTTTGTTTCTCTCTGCAACACCAAATCCGCAGTTAGTTGAGAGGCTTAAATTAGCAGGGTTTCGCTGTCATGAAATTGATCCCTTAAAAGAGAACAAATATAAATTTCCTGATACTGCTATTGAGTGTCAGCAGCTAAAAGCCCAAGGTTGGCGGCAAGTCTCACGAGAAATATCTTTACATTTTGTCCGTTTAGAACCTACCTCAAAAGCGTCTGAAACTTGGCTGAAAGATAATAGTGAGTTGATTTTGACTCACTTGCAACGTGGTGGTAAAGGTGCAATTATTCTGAACTCAATTGCTGCAGTGAAGCGGTTAAGGGACTTTTTTGATAATTTTCTTAAGCCTCATGGGTTTAAAGTTAGCGAAAATACAGGTTTGTCAGGGAAGAAAACAAAGGAGGAATCACTTGAGGCTGACTTAATTTTGGGAACCAGCACTATTGATGTCGGTGTAGATTTCAAAATCAACTTCCTATTTTTTGAGTCAGCAGATGCTGGTAACTTTATTCAGCGTTTGGGTAGATTGGGACGACATGATGGGTATGAACGCGACGGACAGCATATCATTTTTAGCGATTGTACTGCCTATGCACTCGCACCCAACTTCTTAATTGACAAACTTTTTAAGGGTGATTCCCCAGCTTTGAAGTCAGGGGAGGTTTACGAACGTCCTTTTTTTCACGAACAAATTCGGGTGAATTACCGCAAAATCAATAATTTTGAAGGTTACTACTTCAAGTGGGGTGTTGTACAGTCAATGCGACTTGTTCGACAGTTGGGACATCCTAATGTTAAGCAGCAGTACGAAAGTAGCCAGGAAGTATTTAAAAACGATTGTGAACTGGTTTTCAGTACCGAGAAGAAAAAAGTAAACCTCAAATCTGTGTTTGGTTGTAGCAAAAAGTGGGAAAAGGAGTGGCAAGAACTATCAGGAACAGACAAGGGAAACCCAATTTTAGAGGAGGCGGCGAGTTTTCGGGGTACGAGTCCTTTGCTATGCGGGATTTATGACACGACTGAACCAAATGAGGTAGATAGGTTTAAAACTTATGACTTACCGGGGATTCTCAGCAACTTAGAAATTGAACCGATGAGGGAGACAGAATTTGAAAGGCTGCGTTGTGCGATCGCACAACGTACTAACATCCCCATTCCCAAAGGCAGATTTGAATACTGTCTGGGATTTATGAAGTTGCTTGGATATCGAGAGGAAAGACTAGATTGGAAGTTTACTTATCCTGGGGACTTGGAAGCGATCGCCAATGCTTGGAAAGTTCAAGTTTTGTTAGGTATCCAAGTTTGGCAACCAGGGAACTACTGGATTAGTGAGATTAATAAGCAACTCAAGAAACAGGCTTTGGTTTCTTATGTGGTGCCTTTACGTGTCGATGAGGTACGGCGGCGGTTACAACTGCCGATGCACTTTGAGATTTACCCAATTAGTGATCAATTCAGTGTTCATGATGCTGCACCACCGTATTGTATCGCGTTTGGTCAGTCGGCGCTGTTGGTGGATACGTTGGCAAACTGGCTTAAGAGTGAGGGGATATATGTTGTTTAGGGTTTCAAAAGTTCTCTGAAGAGGACTAAACACAGGCTTTACAAAAATTCCAGTTTATTTCAATCGACTTTAGCTATAGCAGTCCTAAATCATTCGTGTGAAAGTCCTTGCGCTTGCGCTTAACTCTCTGTTTTCCTCCTCTGCGTCCTTTGCGCCTCTGCGGTTCATTTAATCAAAACTTTTTTCACAAATTATCTAAAGTTGCTATATTAGCACCGAAACTTATTTATAGGCAACAGATAAGCTTTTTGTCTCAAATTGAAGTAAGAACATGGCAAAAAAACGCAAAAATTTAGAAGAACAAATACAACAACTCTCTCTCGATGAAGCCAACCATGAAATTGACTCCGAAGAGTTGGAGGACTCAAACGATGATTGGACATCTGGAGATGATTCAGACTATGAAATAACGTCTAATCGCACAGTCGAAACCAAACCATCTGAACTCCTCACCCTGAAGTTATTGCAAAGGGCGATCGTAACAGAAAACCCTGATGATTTCATCATGCAGGACTTTAGCCAGTATGTATTACCAAACCTATTGCGGGTGGCTATTGGAGTTACGGCGAAGGGTGGCAAATTTTTTGATTATCTCGACCAAAAGAAAGGTAAAGAAAATGTCAGGCGAGATAATGCAGGTGACCAATCTTTGAATACACATCTACTTAACGGATTACTTCCCGCTAATCTGATTGAACGTCGTCTAAAAAAACTAAACACAACTGTCAAAAGAGTCATTCATGAAAAAGAAAGACGGTTACTGATTGCTGGATTTATCCTACATGATTTTGAAAAGTTCGATTATCGGCTGTTTTTAAAAATGCCGGAAGTGTACAAAGCGATCGCTTTAGACAGAGAACAAAAAATTCGTGACTTACCACTAGCAGCACACCGTGAGATTATAGATGTGATTGTTCGGGAACTGAACCTTGATAAATTTATCAGTCCCGACGAACCAGAAACATGGCAAGAATATCGAGATGACTTACTATTCATCGCGTATAACGCCCAGCGCAGAAGTGATACAAATTTAAATCTTTCTGAGCATGGGTTACAGCCAATACTTAATGATTATGTGCTTGTCTGTCTTGCTGACTTAACTTGTATAGCTGATTTACTCGCTTCGGTTATTAAACATCCTCAAGATGCTGAACACCGTACTTTAAATAGTATTCTTCACAATCTCAGTGATGGACAATTGAAATTAACTTATCACCGAGTTGCTGAAAATAGAGGTGTTTTAACTAATGTGGTGAATAATGCTTTGATGGAGGCTCACACAAGTTTAAATACACAAGATTGTGAATATTACAAGCCATTGTTATATTTACCAACAGGTATTGTTTACTTAACACTCTGCAATTCACCAGCGATATCGACTGAAGACTTACCAGATAGAGTAGTTCACAAAATTAAAACATTTTGTGGTGGGCAACTCATTCAGCGTCAAACTGGTTTTGGTAGAGATGGTAAAGGCATGAAATATGCCGAGTATTATGATAAATTCTTTGATGACATAGGATTGATGCGCGTTGCGTTAAAAGCAACTTTACGCATTCTCAAATCTGGTAAAACTTCAGTTGCGAAAAGTCGTAGCGATAATTTAGCCAAGTTTCAACAGCAAGGCGTTCTCTCGGCTAATTACAATTTCACTTTTTCTGATGATATCCGTATCGACAAAATTGCTGAGTTTGGTGACGTCATCACTCGTAAAATTTGGGGAGAGAAGGTTAATAAAATTGAAGAAGCCCGAAAAGAGAGCAAGAAAAATAAGAAGGAGTTACCACCTTTACCTGATTTAGATTTAGTACGAGAGGTGACTCAATTCTGGAATTTAGAAGAGTCTTTGCCTCCCATTCGAGAAATACAAAGGATTAATGATACGCTTAAGGAACTAAAACTCAAAGGTAACACTGGTGGTGTACCTTATGAATGGTATTACTTGGCTGCAAAGTACTTAGAACATCATCCAGAAATTGAAAACGTAGAGGAAGTTTGTGAGAGTGTTATTAATCATCTGGCAAAGTTAATCTCGCCGATTGTATCGCAGTACAAGTTACCAGATGGGTGGGACGATTTACGCTTGTGGGTGCAGCGTGTTGTCATTCTTCCTGGAAAGGATAAGCAAGATATTGATTCTACAAAAATATTTCTGGATGAGTTGGAACGCTATCAACTGGCGAAGAAATCTGGGCGTGGACGACAGTTGATTTGTTCTGTTTCTCATTCTGCTTACACCGTCACAGAACAGATGGAATCTGCGGTGCTGTTCACTCCTCAAGTTTACACAAATAAGCAAATGCTGGGTGGTTCTAATGCAAAACGCAACATTTCCAGCATTGCAGGTATAGAAATGATGCTGCGTCAAATCCTGATGAACCAAACTCAGGCGGTGGGTAAGAGGTTTGAAGATGGTAAGTATCGTTATCTCTATTTTTATCCAACTTATTACTGCACGCCAGAGACGAATAAGTTTCTTCAGTGGGCTTATACTAACATTGCTCAAACTCGATTTAATGCTAGCATCCGCAATCACTTTATCAATGATGAATTGCAAGCGGATTTTGGACGACAACGTTATCAAAGTGTTGACACATTCCTGATTGATGAGGACTTACAACGCAAAAAAGATTTACCAGAAAATCATCGAGAACGTAAGCAAGACCGAACATTTAAGCTTTCTTATCCCGAAGACCAACCTTTAACATTTTACTTTATGGCGCTACCACCAGGACTCGATCCGACTGATACTGAATCCTGGGTTATGCCAAGTTGGTTGGCGTTTGCTTTTCCGATGATATTAGATGTTAAGACTGTGGTTTCTGAGTCACCAATTCCACCATTTAATGATGGGGCTGAATTTGAAGAAACTGTGTTTTTGGATAGTGCGCCGCAAGCTTTTCGGGTGTTGGTGGGACGCGATAGGTTTCGTCTTGACTATATTCTTGAAGGCTGGGAGGAAAATAACAAAAAATATCCTGCACCTCTGAACGTATTAACTGCTGCTTATGCAATACATCTTGATGTTAATGCCAAACAAAGTAAAGGAAAATATGAATCTAAGTGGGGTAAGTTTTCTGAATTAGCAAGAGATTTAGAAACAAGTCCGCTCAATGTCTTTAGCTACCTCAAAAGTTGGACGCGACGCCAAGGTGTGGAAACACCTAGCATAAATAAAATTAAGCTCTATGCTTATTACTTTTATCCTTGTTTTGACCCCTATGCAGAATATGATTTTCAATCGGAGACATGGAAAGTGACACAAAAATCACAATTGAACCATCCCAAAGAATTAACAGAAAGATTCCGAAAATTCTACAGACACGCCAAGAAAACTGGTAAGCAACCAATTCCAGCCAATGCGATTCTTAAACCCATTGATGTCGCTGCTGATATCATTCTCAAAGCTGATACCAGTTTTTCTGATGATGCACTAATTGATTTGGTAACAGCGGAAGTCTTCCAGTTAATGAAACGAGTTCATGCTTCTAGGGCGGAAGGACGCTGGATGATTAGTAATAAAGAGGAGGAATTACAAGCTATTCGAGATTTTGCTGAGTATTTTGTGGTTAAGGTTTTTAATGAATCTTTTGCAGGCGATCGCGCTCGTTTACAAGGACGCCAAATGAACTACATCCGTAATACTTGCGAATACCTTTACCGTCTAGCCAATTATCAAGAACGTCCTCTAAAGGAAGAAGATAAGACTGATGATTTAGATGTGGATGAGTAACTTCTTCTGATATGAATTTCTGGCTCATATCTCTATCCAGTCTTTCTTGACACCTCACAGAACCTAACTCTCACAAGATTAAAACAATTGGAGAACTCTCATGAATTTCCTAAAGACTGTTGATGCTAAACATTTTCATGCTGAAATTCCTTACAAACCAATGGGAAAGTACGTTCATTTTTTGACAATACGTGTGACTGAATCCTATCCACTCTTTCAAACTGATGGCGAACTCAATAAATCACGAGTCCGAGCAGGAATTGAAGATAAAATAACGATTAGCCGCTTGACAATGTTTAAGCGTAAACAATCAACACCAGAACGTTTAGTTGGTCGAGAATTACTCCGGAATTATGGTCTAATGACTGCGGGAGAGTGCGAGTATAACGTTAAGTTTGCAATGGATAATCCTGATTGTATTATCTATGGTTTTGCTATTGGTGATTCTGGATCTGAAAAATCAAAAGTGGTGGTAGATACGGCTTTTTCCATCACTGACTTTGCAGAATCACACGAGACATTTACCCTAAATGCTCCCTTTGAAAATGGTACAATGGCATCCAAAGGTGAAAATGGTTCAAAACCTGGTGAAGTTACTAGTCGCATCAATCAGCAAGACCACATTAAACCTCAAATATTCTTTCCTAGCATTGTGACATTAAAAGACCCCACAGAAGCAAGCTTCTTGTATGTCTTTAATAACATCTTGCGTACTCGTCATTATGGTGCGCAGACGACACGTACAGGAAGAGTGCGGAATGAATTGATAGGTGTAGTATTTGCTGATGGAGAAATTCTCAGTAATTTACGCTGGACGCAAGCAATTTATGACTATATGAATAAGAAGACATCTCTAAATTCTCCAGAGCCATTAAATGAAGATGATGTGATTGAAGCTGCAACCAATACAATTGTTAACTTAATGCAAGGAGAATTTCTTGTGCATGAAGACTTTATAGGTGAACAATTTAAACCTTTGCTTGATGAAGTAAAAGCTATTACTGCCAAAGAAGAACAATTGAAAAAAATGCTTAAAAAAGCAGATGATGAAGCCAAGGCTTATGCTCAAAAACACATAAAAGGCAAAGACAAAGTTTCAGCGAAATAACAACCATGACTTTTATTTACTGTTGTCAGCTAGAGCTCCACGACAGCTTATATTACGCAACTCGTGAGATAGGAAGACTCTACGAGACAGAGCTAGTCATTCACAATTACGCACTTTGCTATACATTGGGATTAGTAGATAGTGAAATCTACTCTACAACCGTTGCAGAAGAACATTCCTATCGCTACTTCTGTCCTGAACAAGTTCCCAAATATGAGGAGCATTTAACACCACTCAATCACCAGAGCATTTACGTCACTCCAGCGCATTCAATTAACCATACTACCATTCTCAATACCTGGAAGTATGCTAATAACAACTACCACGTTGAAATGGAGAAAACTCAAAAGAATATTCCTAGTTTTGGTAGGGCAAAAGAGATTGCACCAGAAAGTCAGTTTGAGTTTTTTGTAATTTCTCAAAAGCAACTCAGACTGTCAAAATGGATTCGCTTGGGTAAGTGGATGAGTAAAGCAGAAGTACAGACTCAAGAAGTCACCAAATTTGAATTAAAAACTGGTAACTTCACTTTCCCTTACCCATTGAATCCTCTAGATGTGATGTTTACTCATCAAGTCGTTAGCTACGACGTAGTTAATATGCCTCCTGTGAGTTTGATTCAAAATATCAGCATTCGCCAAGGGCAATATTACGAGTTTGAAAATCCAAATAAATCTGAAAAACTACGACTTCCAGCCAGAATGCAGTATCGGTTTAAGGGTTAAATCGTGCAGGGTGGGTAATACTCACCCTAAAATCCAATCATACTAAAATCCAAAATTGAATATGCCCCACAGTCTCGTCCTCAACCTCATCCCCCAATCCCCCATCTACCCGGAATTCCTCACAGGTAGACACTACCACGCCTTATTCCTCACCCTCATCAGTTCAGTCGATAAAGATTTAGGAGACTATTTACACACATCCAACGCAGATAAACCCTTCACCCTTTCCCCCTTACAAATACAACGAAATCATAAAAGCCACCAACACAAACACCACACCTTGCAATTTTCCCATCAACGCCCAATTCCTCCAGGTACACCCTGCTGGTGGCGTATCTCACTCCTAGACGACAACCTATTTAGCAAGCTGACTCCACTGTGGCTCAATCTTAACCCCGAACATCCCTGGCATTTGGGTTCTGCTGATTTGTATATTACTAGCATCCTTGGTACACCACAATCAATGCAACCTTGGGCAAATGCTTGTACCTATACACAATTGTATGAGCAAGCTAGTGAGAGCGATCGCACTCTCAACTTCACCCTCGCCACACCCGTAGCTTTCCGCCAAGGAGGATACGATACCATTCTCCCAACTCGAGAATGTGTCTTCAACAGTCTTCTCAGTCGCTGGAACAAATATAGTGGAATTGAATTTACTAACATTCCCATCGAGTCAATTTATCCAAGCTTTTGTAACATCCATACGGAAGTTATTCGTAACTATGACAACAAATTTGTTGGTTGCGTCGGTGAAATGAGTTATCGGATTTTAGGAGATATTGAACCAATCGCCATCAAACAAATCAACGCCCTTGCTGACTTCGCTTTATATGCAGGAGTTGGACGTAAAACAACAATGGGTATGGGTATGATACGTCGCTTATCATCAAATATTGAAAACTATGAATGAGACAGAATATATTCCTATTGCTTCCTTAAACCAATATGCCTATTGCCCACATCGCTGCTGGCGGATGTTTTGTACAGGAGAATTCATTGATAATCAATATACCATTGAAGGGACAAGTTTACATGAACGCGTCCACACAATGGGAGAAGGACATCGTGAACAAACCTGGCAAGTTCGAGCGATTTGGCTAAAATCAGACAAATACAAACTTATCGGTAAATCTGATTTAATTGAATCAGAAAACGGTGAGTTGTATCCAGTCGAATACAAGCGAGGACGTAAAGGTGAATGGGATAACGATGAGTTGCAAGTCTGTGCTCAAGCTTTATGTCTGGAAGAAATGACAGGACAAATAGTGACGACTGGCTATGTTTTCTACGCGCACTCACACCAACGTCAATTAGTAGAAATTACAGAAGAATTGCGTCAAAGCACAGTTGCCACAATTGAAGCTGTTCAAATGCTTTTATTGACAGGTATTATGCCAAAACCTGTCAAGACAAAACGTTGCACAGGATGTAGTTTGTACACACGATGCGTACCAGAAGTTGTGGACAAAGTAGGACGGTATCAAGAAGTTTACTAATACCAATCTCGTTTCCAGGTTCCACCTGGAAATGCAGTTCTAGCGGCTCCGCCGCAAGTAAGGGAGGCAGAGCCTCCTAATAGGCATTCCCAGTCAGAGACTGGGAACGAGGAACTAAGTTTTTAAAACTTTCTAACACTAATTATGGGCACACTTTACATTACACAAGACGATGCATTTATCGGCAAAATCGATGAACGACTACACGTCAAATTCGATAAAAAGACAATTTTAGATGTACCACTTATCAAAATTGATGGTGTCGTAATATTAGGACGCGCTACAGTTTCACCCGCTGCTGTTAATGAATTATTGGAGCGTCACATTCCGCTAACATTTCTGACAGAAACTGGTCGTTATTTAGGACGTTTAGAACCAGAAGTTACCAAAAATATTTTTGTGCGTAAAGCACAATGGCAAGCAGCAGGCAATACAGCCCAAGCAATTCATGTCGTCCAAGGATTTGTACGTGGTAAACTGAAAAATTACCGTAGTATCCTTGTTCGTCGTCAACGTGAATGCCCAGGCTTAGATTTATCAAACAGCATCGCACGGTTAGAGCAAGTCATTGCACCCATCGACACAACTCACAACATTGATTCTTTACGCGGATTAGAAGGTGCAGGTAGCGCCGCTTACTTTGGCTGCTTTAATCAAATGATTCGCAATACAGGATTCACCTTTACCAAACGCGTTCGTCGCCCACCCACCGATCCAGTGAATTCCTTACTCAGCTTTGGTTATTCCTTACTGTGTCATGACGTGCAAAGTGCAGTGAATATTGCTGGATTTGATTCTTATTTGGGATATTTACATTGCGATCGCTACGGTAGACCATCACTTGCATTAGACTTAATGGAAGAATTCCGTCCTCTGGTAGTAGATGCAGTCGTGTTGTCTGCGTTGAACAAACAATTCTTGAAGGTTGAGGATTTTGTCACAGAACCCTTAAGTCATGCTGTTTCCCTCACCAACGAAGCGAGAAAAACATTTCTGCGCTTGTACGGACAAAAGAAATTATCCGAGTTTAAGCTGAACTTCCCCCGGTGCAAATGTACTAAATAGTCTGAAAAAGCTTG
>NZ_QMEA01000090.1 GCF_012912105.1 Brasilonema sp. UFV-L1 | reverse complement strand
CCCGCAAGGGGAGTGTAGGTAGTTCACATTTGCAAAGAAGTTTCCTAACAGCTGGAATACAGTCAGTTGGTACTCAGGGGGGAGATATCGTACTAAATGCCAAAGAAAAGATAACAATTGCAAATAGCCAGATTTCCAACGATCTGGGTAGTTTAGTTTCTCAACCCGTCGGCAATACTGGCGGCATCTATATCAAGGCTGGGTCTGTCAATATAATAAATGACTCTACCCTCAGTGCTGACACCTATGGAAAAGGAAACACCACAGGGATATTTGTGCAGGCTAATAGTTCTGTCGATATTCTAGATGAAAGTTTACTCTCCAGTAGTGTAAACAGTACAGCGGCGGGCAATACTGGCGGTATCCATATCAAGGCTGGATCGCTGAATCTAATAAATGGCTCTACTCTCAATGCTAACAGCTTTGGACAGGGGGAGACTACAGGGATATTTGTGCAGGCGAATGGTGCTGTATTAGTCAACGATAGTACCATCTCCACCGAAGCAAGAGCAACAGGCACTGGGAATGGTAGTGACATCAACATCCAAGCAGGAACAATCTCCTTAACTGATAACGCTGCACTAGATAGCATTACCTATAGAGAAGGGACTGCTGGTAAGGTAATGATTGATGCTGGAAATAGTATCTCTGTTGATAAGAGCCTAATTTCCAGTCAGACTGCTGGACCAGGCAATGCGGGCATTATCGATATCAAGACTAGAGATTTATCCTTAACCAAGGGTGGTGTTATATCATCCACAACGACTGGGCAAGGAATGGCGGGCAATATTCAAATCAAAGCTTCTGACATCATTATTTCTGGAGTTAACCCAGAAGAAGGATTCTCAAGTGGGTTGATTACTAGCAGTCAGAAACCAGGTAATGGTCGAGGCGGTGAGATCAATATCACTACTAATAGATTACAGGTATTAGATGGAGGAATTTTAAACGCCAGAACTAGGAGCGCTAGTAATGGAGGCGATATCACTGTTAACACCAACACTCTTGAGCTTACTGGTGGCGGACAACTTCTCACTAGTGCCTTCAGCAGTGGGAATGCAGGTAACATCACAATCAATGCGACTGACAGGGTGAGTATGTCTGGTAGTGACCCTACCTTCGCTGCTCGACGTGAACAATTTGGTGAGGCGACAGTTGATAATGACGGTAGCAACAGTGGCTTGTTTGCTCGCGTTCGAGGCAACCAAGTTGCTAATGCTGGCAAAATTGAAGTCAACGCTGGCTCTATCCATCTTGACAAGCAGGGAACGATTACAACTGAGACCACACTGGGTGAAGGTGGAGATATCACTCTCAGGGTCAGAGACATTTTACTACTCCGTAAAAACAGCAGCATAACTGCTACTGCAGGCACACAACGGGCTGGTGGAAACGGCGGTAACATCACCATCAATGCTCCCAATGGCTTCATCGTCGCCGTCCCTAATGAAAACAGTGACATCACCGCTAATGCATTTGAGGGCAGTGGTGGCAGAGTCACCATTAACGCGACTGATATTTATGGAATCGCACCACTCAGTCGGCAAGAAATTGAGAGATTGCGTCCTGATGATTTAGACCCCAGTAAATTACAAACGAACGACATCACTGCCATTTCGCAAACAAACCCTTCTTTTAGTGGCACTGTGGAAGTTAACACACCCGATGTAGACCTCAGCCGTGGCTTAATCAACTTACCAACACTACCAGTTGACACCCAACTCGCCTCTGGCTGCAACTCCCCCAACTACGCGCAAAGCAGTTTCATCATCACCGGGCGCGGCGGCTTACCCCCCAACCCCAAAGACATTCTCACACCTGACGCTGTGCAAGTAGATTGGGTAACTCTCAACCCAAACATTGACAAGGGCAAGAGTTCATCTGTTTCTACAAATCCAACAAACCCCACGCCAGAACCCATAGTTGAAGCAACTGGGTGGGTGTTCAACGCCAAAGGCGAAGTCGTTTTCACTGCTTCGGCACCTACCACCACGCCTCGCAGTTCTTGGAATAAGTCAGCTGGATGTCGTACTTAGATTTTAATTAATGAAATTTTGTAAAGAAATGGCGGGTTTTGCATATAAAACTCGTGCGTCTGAAACCGAGAAGAAGGCAGAGGCTACTTTGAGTACCACTAAATGTGGTTTACTTTGTAGTAGTGCCGCATAACCATATAACCATTGTTATGCAACGCCAAACGCTTTCGGGGGAGGGGGTGCAATGTCCAGCTTTGGGAGTATTCGTTGGAGCACTTTGTTAGGGATTGCGATCGCTAGTGCATACGTTTTGGATGCAAATTGTGCTAATGCTCAAATCACTCCCGATGGCACTCTACCTAATAACTCCAGCATCACACAAGAAGGTAATACCAGCATTATCACTGGAGGAACCCAAGCCGGAAGCAACTTATTCCACAGCTTCAAGGAATTCTCCGTTCAAACTGGCGGCACGGCTTTGTTTAATAATGCTGTGGATATTCAGAATATCATCAGTCGGGTAACAGGTGGCTCAGTTTCTAATATTAATGGGTTAATTAAAGCTAACGGCACAGCGAATCTGTTTCTGATTAATCCCAATGGAATTATTTTTGGTCCCAATGCCAGTTTAAATATTGGAGGTTCGTTTATTGGTAGTACTGCCAGCAGTATAAATTTTGCCGATGGTACTAAATTCAGTGCGACTCCATCACAAGATTTACCTCTATTGACGATAACCGCACCTCTTGGACTCGGTTTGGGTACAAATCCAGGGGAAATTAAGGTAACTGGACCTGGGCATGACATTGATTTTGAGGCTATCAAAAAACAACCTCGTTCCCAAGTTAACAGTAGTGTTCTAGGATTGGGGGTGGAAGGGAAAACCTTAGCACTAGTCGGAGGTAAAGTGTCACTTGAGGGTGGTATTCTCAAGTCATCATCAGGACGTGTTGAAATCGGTAGTGTTGCAAGCAATGGAACTGTGAGTCTCGTCCCGGTACAAGAAGGTTGGAAGCTAGATTATTCTGGCACCCCCAATTTTGGAGACATCCAGTTTTCTGATAAAGCATTCTTGGATACCACAGGAGTTGGCGGTGGTTCGATTGCAGTTGCTGGTAAAAATATCAGTCTGGCTGGAGAGGCGCTTCTACTGAGTGAGACGCATGGTGACAGAAATGGGCAAGAAATCAGTATTGTTGGGGACGAGATATCTGTTATTAACTCCGAAATCAACACTGCCACCTTTGGTTCAGGGAATGCTGGACAAGTTAAGCTTGTTGCTAACAAATCTATCCTGCTTCAGGATAACGGTGGTGCAGGTGCAAACACATACGGATTGGGAAAAGCTGGAGAAATTACTGTCAAAGCGGATTCTATTGAAGTCAGAAATAAGAGTGGGCTAGGCAGCAGTACCTATAGTGCAGGGGATGCCGGGCGGATAGAAGTTAAAGCTAATTCTCTACTAATTGAAAATTCTGCTGGTTTTGGTGCTGCTTCTAATGAAAACAGTAAAGGCAACGCCGGAGAAATGAACATTGCAGTAGGTGACTTTGTATTCCGCAATTCTGTTGGCTTGACAGTTGAAACCAAAGGTGCAGGTAATGCTGGAAAAATCAACGTTACGGCAAATTCTCTGCGGATGGAAGACAATTCAAACTTCACGAGTTCTTCAGAGGGCACAGGTAACGCTGGAAAAATCAACGTTACAGCAAATTCTTTGCTGATTTCAGACAACAAGGCGGGGTTTGAGAGTGCTGCGAAGAAAGGTAGCACAGGTCAAGCTGGAGAAATCAATCTTAATGTTGCAGGATCTGTGGTGTTCCAGAACTCCGCAGGTATAGATACTAGTACTGCGGGCACAGGTAACGCTGGAAAAATCAACATTACAGCAAATTCTTTGCTGATTTCAGACAATTCGGGGTTCAGTAGTGCTACGAAGGAAGGTAGCACAGGTCAAGCTGGAGAAATTACTATAAATGTTGCAGGATCTGTGGTGTTTCAGAACTCTGCAGGTATAGATAGCAATACTTATGAACAGGCAGATCAGGGTAATGCTGGACAAATTACTGTCAATGCCGAATCTTTAGAAATCAGTAACAATAGTGGAATTGGAGCGAAAACCACAGGCGGTGGCAATGCAGGAAAGCTGTATGTGCGAGTAAAAACCCTGTTTCTTGACAATGATGGAAGACTCCGGCTTGAAAGTACCGGTACTGGCAATGCTGGTACTTTGGAGATTGTGGCAGATACCATTAAGCTGGATAATCAGAGTTTAATTGATGCAAAGACTGACTCTGGCAATGGTGGTAATCTCACACTAAATGTTCGTAACTTACTGCTACTGCGTCGCGGTAGTGAAATATCGACCACTGCAGGCACTGAAGGGGCTGGTGGAAACGGTGGTAACATCATCATCAATGCTCCCAATGGCTTCATTGTTGCCATCCCAAAGGAAAATAGCGACATCACCGCAAATGCTTACACAGGTTCTGGCGGAAGAGTAGACATTAATGCCTTTGGCATCTATGGCATTCAACCCCGCGAGAATGAGACTTCCCTAAGTGACATCACTGCCAGTTCAGAATTTGGTATAGATGGTACTATAGAACTCAATACACCCGAAATCGACCCAGATAGCGGTTTGGTTAACTTACCAACAGTACCAGTTGACACCGAAGTTGCCCAAGGTTGCAACTCTCCCAACTACGCGAAAAGCAGTTTCATTTACACCGGGCGCGGCGGCTTACCACCTAACCCCAAAGATATTCTCACACCTGACGCTGTTCAAGTAGATTGGGTAACTCTCAACCCAAATATTGATAACAGCAAGAATCCATCTGTTTCCACACCAACAAACCCCACGCCAGAACCGATAGTTGAAGCGACTGGGTGGAGGTTCAACGCCAAAGGTGAAGTCGTTTTCACAGCGGATGCACCCACCACACCTCGTAGTTCTTGGAACAAGTCAGCTGAGTGTCGTACTTAGATTTTCATTGAATGAAGTTTTGTAAAGAAATGACGGGTTTTGCATAAAACTCGTACCTCAGAAACCGAGAAGAAGGTAGAGGTTACTTGAGTACTACTAAATGTGGTTTACTTTGTACTAGTGCAGCATAACCTGAGTTGTGCAACACCAAACGCTTGAGGGAATGCAATGTCCGGAATGATTACTCGTTGGGGTTGGTTGTTAGGTATTGCCATAGGTGGTGCGTACACTTTCTTTGCAAATTGTGTTCACGCCCAAATCACTCCAGATGGCACTCTACCTAATAATTCCAACGTCCAAACAGAAGGTTACACCAGCGTGATTACTGGAGGAACTCAAGCGGGAAGCAACTTGTTTCACAGCTTTAAGGAGTTTTCTGTTCAAACTGGCGGCACGGCTTTGTTTAACAATGCTGTTGATATTCAGAATATCATCAGTCGGGTAACGGGCGGGTCAGTTTCTAATATTAATGGGTTAATTAAAGCTAACGGGACAGCAAACCTGTTTTTGATTAATCCGAACGGGATTATTTTTGGTCAGAATGCCAGATTAAATATTGGAGGTTCATTTATTGGTAGTACTGCCAGCAGTATACATTTTGCTGATGGTACTAAATTCAGTGCCACTCCATCACAAGATTTACCTCTGTTGACGATCACCGCACCGATTGGACTGGGTATGGGCACAAATCCAGGAGAAATTAAGGTACAAGGACCTGGACATGATATTAATATTCAGGATATCAAACAACAACCTCGTGATCCTGTTAACAGTAGCGTTCCAGGATTGGAGCTTGAGTCTGGAAAGACTTTAGCACTAGTGGGAGGTAAAGTGTCTATTGAAGGTGGTGTTCTCAAGTCACCAGCAGGACGTGTTGAAATCGGTAGTGTTGCAAGCAATCGAGTTGTGAGTCTCGTCCCGATACAAGAAGGTTGGAAGCTGGATTACTCTAACACCCTCAATTTTGGAGATATCCAGTTTTTTGGAAGAGCATTCTTGGATACTACAGGAGTTGGCGGTGGTTCGATAGCAGTTGCTGGTAAAAATATCAGTCTAGCTGGAGAGTCGATTCTACTGGCTGATACGCTTGGTGAGAGAAATGGACAACAAATCAGCATTGTTGGGGACGAGATATCTGTGATTTCGTCTGACATCAACAGTAGCACCTTCAGTTCGGGAAATGCCGGACAAGTTAAGCTTGTTGCCAACAAATCTATCCTGCTTGAGAATTCCGGTGGCGCGGGTACACACACATACGGATTGGGAAAAGCTGGAGAAATTACCCTCAAAGCAGATTCTATTGAAGTCAGAAAAAATTATAGTGGGCTAGGCAGCCGTACCTTTAATGCAGGTAATGCCGGTCGGATAACAGTTAAAGCTAATTCTCTAGTGATTGATAATGCTGGTTTTGGTACTTCTTCTGATGGTAAAGGTGACGCCGGAGAAATCAACATTGCAGTAGGCGACTTTGTCATCCGCAATTCTTCTGGCTTAAGCGTTGACGCCAACAGCACAGGTAATGGTGGAAAAATCCATATTACAGCAAATTCTTTATTGATTGAAGATGCCTCGGCGTTTACTAGTGCTACGAAGCAAGGTAGTACAGGTCAAGCTGGAGAAATTAGCGTTAATATCGCAGGACCTTTGGTGGTACGAAATCGCGCAAGTATGAATAGCAAGACTTCGGGTACAGGTAACGCTGGAAAAATCAGCATTACGGCGAATTCTTTACTCATTGAAGATGGTTCGGTGTTGAATATTGCTACGGAGCAGGGTAGCACAGGTCAAGCCGGAGAAATCAATCTTAATATCGCAGGACCTGTGGTGTTCCGGAACTCTGCAGGTATGAATAGCAAGACTTCGGGCACAGGTAACGCTGGAAAAATCAGCATTACGGCAAATTCTGTGTTGATTTCAGACAATTCAGGCTTCACTAGCAGCACGGAGAACGCAGGTCAAGCCGGAGAAATCAATCTTAATGTCGCAGGACCTGTAGTGTTCCGGAACTCTGCAGGTATGAATAGCAGTACTTCGGGCACGGGTAACGCTGGAAAAATCAGCATTACGGCAAATTCTTTGCTGATTTCAAACAGTTCCGGGTTCAGTAGTGCTACACAGAATACAGGTCAAGCTGGAGAAATCAATCTTAATGTCGCAGGAACTTTGGTGTTCCAGAACGATGCAGGTATGGATAGCAACACTTCGGGCATGGGTGACGCTGGACAAATTACTGTCAGTGCTGAATCTTTGGAAATCAGTAACGTTAGTGAAATTGGTACGAAAACTACAGGTAGTGGCAATGCAGGAAACCTCTATGTGCGAGTAAAAACCCTAGTTCTTAACAATGATGGGAAATTGGAAGTTGAAAGTACTGGTAGTGGAAATGCTGGTGCTTTGGAGATTGTGGCAGATACCATTAAACTGGATAATAACAGTCTGATTGATGCAACTACTGCCTCTGGCAATGGTGGTAATCTCACACTAGATGTTGCTAACTTACTGCTACTGCGTCGCGATAGTCAAATATCCACCACCGCAGGCACTGAAGGGGCTGGTGGAAACGGTGGCAATATAACCATCAATGCTCCCAATGGCTTCATTGTTGCCGTCCCAAAGGAAAATAGCGATATCACCGCAAATGCTTACACAGGTTCTGGCGGCAGAGTAGACATTAATGCCTTTGGTATCTATGGCATTCAACCCCGCGAAA
The DNA here is from genome assembly GCF_012912105.1 of Brasilonema sp. UFV-L1. Taxonomy (GTDB): domain Bacteria; phylum Cyanobacteriota; class Cyanobacteriia; order Cyanobacteriales; family Nostocaceae; genus Brasilonema. The sequence goes on along the minus strand of NZ_QMEA01000090.1, from coordinate 20,095 downwards.
ATCGGACTTCCCTAAGTGACATTACTGCCAGTTCAGAATTTGGCGTGGATGGTACTATAGAAATCAACACACCCGAAATCGATCTAGATAGTGGTTTAATCAACTTACCATCAGTACCAGTTGACACCCAACTCGCCCAAGGTTGCAACTCTCCCAAGTACGCGCAAAGCAGTTTCATCATCACTGGGCGCGGCGGTTTACCACCTAACCCCAAAGATATTCTCACACCTGACGCCATTCAAGTCGATTGGGTGAGTCTCAACCCAAATATTGATAACAGCAAGAATCCATCTGTTTCCACACCAACAAATCCCGCGCCAGAACCGATAGTTGAAGCAACTGGGTGGGTGTTCAACGCCAAAGGTGAAGTCGTTTTCACAGCTGATGCACCGAGTACCACGCCTCGTAGTTCTTGGAACAAGTCAGCTGAGTGTCGTACTTAGATTTTCATTGAATGAAGTTTTGTAAAGAAATGACGGGTTTTGCATAAAACTCGTACCTCAGAAACCGAGAAGAAGGCAGATGTTACTTTGAGCACCACTAAATGTGGTTTACTTTATACTGGTGCAGCATAATCGTTGTGCGGGAACTGAAACGCTTGAGGAGATGCAATGTCCGGCTTTGGGAGTATTCGTTGGGGCGCTTTGTTAGGAATTACGCTAGGTGGTGCGTACGCTTTGTCTGCAAATTGTGCTCTTGCCCAAATCACTCCAGACGGCACTTTGCCTAATAATTCCAACGTCCAAACAGAGGGTAACACTAGCACTATTACTGGAGGAACACAAGCTGGTGCTAACTTGTTTCATAGCTTTAAGGAGTTCTCTGTTCGTGCTGGTGACACTGCTTTCTTTAATAATGCAGTGGATATTCAAAATATCATCAGCAGAGTAACGGGTAGCTCAATATCTAACATTAATGGGTTAATCAAAGCAAATGGCACTGCAAACTTGTTTCTGATAAATCCAAACGGGATTATATTTGGTCAAAATGCGCGGTTGGATATTAATGGTTCATTTGTGGCGACTACAGCCAATGCTCTAGCTTTTGGCAATCAAGGTTTTTTCAGTGCAACGAATCCGAATACACCTGAATTGTTGACAATCAATCCTTCTGCGTTTCTATTTAACCAAATTCGTGCCGCATCTATCCAAAATAACTCAATAGCGGACTCTGGCTTAAATCCATCTTCTGCGTTTACAGCAAGGGGTTTGCGCGTACCAGATAGCAAGAGTTTGCTGTTGGTAGGTGGTGATATCAATATAGATGGTGGAGGATTGTTTGCTTTTGGTGGGCGAGTCGAGTTAGGTGGGTTACGAAGTGCGGGAACAGTTGGGTTGAATGGGGATGGTAATAATCTGAACTTGAGTTTTCCCGATAGTGTAGAAAGAAGCGATGTTTTCCTTAGCAATGGCGCGAGAGTACAAGTTATCGCTGGCAATGGTGGTAGTATTGCGGTTAATGCCCGGAATTTAGCGATGACATCCGAGAGTCACCTGTTAGCAGGCATAGGACTGGGTTCTAATAATAGTAAGGCGGGAAATATTGAAGTTAATGCAACTGGAGCAATTAATCTTGACAATGGGAGTTCCATTGCTAATCAGGTGCGACCAAAAGCAAATGGACAGGGAGGCGATGTCAATATCAGTGCTAGCACGTTACAAGTTGAGAGTGAGGCACAGGTGGGTACTGGTACATTTGGTGCGGGCAACGGGGGAAATTTGACTGTCAAAGCTGACAGTGTGCAAGCTATTGGTCGCTCGGCCGATGGTCGGGTTGCCAGCGGCTTGTTTACTCAAGCTGACCGAGGCTCAACTGGGGATGCGGGAGATCTGAGGATTAATACCCGTGAGTTGTTGGTTCGGGATGAGGCACAAATTAGTGCTGGCACTTCTGGTGCGGGCAAGGGGGGAATTTTGACTGTCAAAGCTGACAGCGTGCAAGTGATTGGTCGCTCCGATGGTCAGTATGGCAGCAGTTTGGTTACTCAAGCTGACCGAGGCACAACAGGGGCGGCGGGAGACCTGACGATTAACACTGGTGAGTTGCTAATTCAAAATGGACAGGTCAGTGCTGCCACATTTGGTGGTGGCAAGGGCGGGAATTTGACGGTCATAGCAGACAAAGTGCTACTGATTGGTACCTCCACCGGTGGTCAGTTTTCCACTGGTTTGGTTGCTGGTACTCAAGGGACAGGAAAAGCAGGAAACTTGACTATTACTACACAGCAGTTGCTTATTTCTGATGGAGCACTAATTACAGTCAGCAGTCTTGGAGAAGGTGTGGCGGGTGACCTTGGTATCACTGCCAATTCTGTGCGACTTGACAACGGTGAGATTACAGCACAGACTCGCTCTGGCAATGGTGGCAACCTCAAGTTGAACGTTGCGAACTTATTGCTGTTGCGTCGTGGCAGTAAAATTTCCACCACCGCAGGCACTGACCAGAAGGGTGGAGACGGTGGCAACATCACAATCAACACCCCGTCGGGCTTCATCGTCGCCGTCCCCAATGAAAATAGCGACATAACCGCCAATGCTTACACTGGCATTGGCGGAAGAGTAGACATTAATGCCTTTGGCATCTATGGCATTCAACCCCGCGAGAATGAGACTTCCCTAAGTGACATCACTGCCAGTTCAGAATTTGGTATAGATGGTACTATAGAACTCAATACACCCGAAATCGACCCAGATAGCGGTTTGGTTAACTTACCAACAGTACCAGTTGACACCGAAGTTGCCCAAGGTTGCAACTCTCCCAACTACGCGAAAAGCAGTTTCATTTACACCGGGCGCGGCGGCTTACCACCTAACCCCAAAGATATTCTCACACCTGACGCTGTTCAAGTAGATTGGGTGAGTCTCAACCCAAATATTGATAACAGCAAGAGTCCATCTGTTTCCACACTCACAAATCCCGCGCCAGAACCGATAGTTGAAGCGACTGGGTGGGTGTTCAACGCCAAAGGCGAAGTCGTTTTCACAGCTGATGCACACAACACCACACCTCGCAGTTCTTGGCAAACACCCACTGGCTGCTGAAGAGCGAAATCAAATCCTTGATATTATGGGTTCTTTTATCCTTCTTGTCGCGTTAACCAAACTTCTAAATCAGTTAAGGCTGAAAAATCTAACAACGCCTCTCCTAACGCCTCCAATTGCTCAATGGATAATTCTCGAACTCGCTCAATTAATGATGAATCAATCTCACCAAAACGGCGATTTAGTTGACGTATGATTAGACGTTGTTCTCCTTCCTGTATTGCTTGTTCTCTGTCTTGCTGATAAAGTGGTGCTAATCTCATAACTAATTCCCTATCATCTTCTTCTGGATTTTGAGCTACTAATAGGTTTTTCTGCAAGTTGTACAACAATTCTAACGCTGCTTTCCGGAATGGGTGAAATGCTTGTAGCGCAACGAATTCATCAATTGCCTGGTTTTGTACCGTCCCTCGACCAAGAACTCTCAACCACAGTGTTTCTGGAGTTCTTGGTAACTGGTGAATGGCAACTATGGCTGTTCGCAAATACTCTGCCAGAAAGTGTACTCCAGACACCCAATCTACTCGTTGTGTTGCGCCAAATCCAGATAACAATGTTGTGGATGCTGTGGGTGTGAGAATCCATAATTTTGGGATGGCTGATTCTGCAATGGATGTTTTGTTTCTATTGGCTTCTCGTTGTAATTCACCCCTGACTTCTAATAGTTTCAGAAGACAATCACAAATTTCGTCTTTGGATGCAGCATTGCGAAACGGTTCAAAGATAGCAGGTGTAGCCGCAAATCTCCCCAACAATCCCAGTGTTTCTAAATTAGAATTCTGTTGTGATGAAGGAGCAAAAAAGACATCAATTTCTCTTACTTCTCCCGCCACGCGCTTGGGTGCTTGTACTTCCCCATAAGGTTTTAGCAATTCTTCAAGATAGTCTTTGGAAAATTGGTCATAAATAAATCGAGTCATTCAATTTGATTGATTGGAAAAAAATTAAGTAATGAATATTATTTTAATTCCTTCAATTACAAATTGTTCTATCATAACCAATTCCCCAACAGCACATAAGGTGCCCAGTAATAAGGACTATTCTCCTTTTTAAAAACCGCAAGTTGAGCACGCTGGAGTGCTTCAGCTTTACTCGCCCCATTCTTCAACTGTCGGTAAAACTCGCTCATCAAATCTGCGGTAGACTGGTCATCTACAGACCATAAAGAAGCCAAAGTACTGCGTGCGCCCGCCCGCACAGCAACTCCCGCTAATCCCAACGCTGCACGTTTGTCTCCTAACGCCGTTTTACAAGCACTCAGAACAAGTAATTCAATGTTACTAGACCTACTAGATTCACTCACTCGCAGTAAACTATCAAATTCCTTTACCTTAAGTAGTTTATCCCAAGCGAGAATAAACGTTTTTTCTGGATCGGAACTGAACTCACCATGAGTCGCTAAATGAACTACCGAGAAAGGAACTGATTGTAATTCCTTTTGCAAGTTGTTTTCAGTAAACTTCTGATTCAACAGTTCTTCACTCCTGGGTACCTCAGACTTGATTTCTTCTAATTCCCGTGGCACATTTTGCAATGCAGGAAACCCAAAGCGTTTTTCGCCCACTCCAGCAGTTAAAGCATTTAACGGTACCTTTTGCAATGGTTTCGGATCAAAAAGTTGCAAACCAGGCGTGAGAGCTAAAGCATATTTTTCTATCAGATATTTCTGCTGCTGTTTATCGTAAAGAACCCCCATCGGAATATTCTGCAATTCACTATCCAGTACAAACACTAAAGTTTTAATTTCATTCTTAGTAAATTCTGCTTCCATTGGTCGAATTAACCAATCATAAATTTCCTGAGACTGCTGCTGAACCTGAAAAGTTTGTTCGACTTGCAGTAAGTCTTTTCGCAGCGAAGCAACAGTGCTTTCTACTTTCTCCTGACGTATAGCCGTTGTATATTTACGAAGTTCTTTTTGCCCAGGTAACGTCAGAATAACTTCAATGCGGTCTGGTAAAATAATAGGATATATGATAGCTGCTTTTTTGTCCTGCCCAAGCGCAGTGTCAATTGTTACCCTAGGTTCCACGCAGGGTGAGCGGAAGAAGTTGTTCAGTTCCGCCTGCTGAAGTGATTCAATCACATTCCGGGCTTGCGTAAGATTGTATTGCGTAGTTTCAGAGTTACCCTGGCTTTGCAACTGCAAATCCACCAACCCCCGATAGACAGGTTCCACACTTTCCCGGAAAGAAAACTGAATTTCCGGATTCATGGCGACTAAATCCCCACGCAGAGACTCAAGGGTTTTGAATGCTGAATCGTATGCTGCAGTCGCTGCTTTTATATCTCCCTTGGCTTTGAGTAAACGTCCCAACTGCCATTGCCACTGATAAGCAATGTCCTCAGGTTCAAGAGTTTGAGCTATAAATAGGGCTTGCTTGGTCAGGTTTTGTGCCTCAGACAATTGCCCTGTTTTTTCGTACAACCCGCCAAGAGTCCCAAGTGCATAAGATTCTGCTCGCAGGTCTTTTAAGTTTCGTGCCTGCCCAACAGCACCGGACAACATCTGAGCAATATCCAGCCATGAAGGATTATCTGTATTCGTTTTCTGTCTTAATTGTGTTATGCTTTGAGCATAGTTAATCTGGGCATATACTGTCGTTCGGCTGGCGGGCAACTTGCTCATTTGAGGTTGAATTTGCGACGCCAAAGCCAAAGCCGCAGAAAATTGCTGATTTTCCAGAAGTAAACTAAGTTGATTGAGTTGTGCTTGGATGCGCGTGGTGGGTTGTGCGACAAGGGCAGTTTGTTGGTAGTATTTTAATGCAGCTTGAGTTTGTTTCTCAGCTTGAGTTGTATTTCCCAGAGTGAGTTGAGTGTTCCCCTGAGCTAGAGCCGTGTTACCTAGACTAAGCAAAGTCTCACCAATCGCTGTTGATGATTGCACGCGCTGCGCCACTGCTAAACTTTGCTCTAAGACTTCTCTAGATTTATTTAAATCACCGACGACTCGCAGGATATTGCCGAGACTACGCAATCCTGTCGCTTTCAGTGGAGAGTCTGGAAGCTTTATGAGAGATTGCTGAACCGAAGTTAAAGTCTTGCTCGCCTGACGGTAAAGTCCTAAAGCTTGCATTGCTTGAGCTGTATTAATGCGGTTACGGGTTAATGTCGCTTCATCACCTATTTGCTTGTAAATCTTTGCGGCTTCTTGCCATGTGGAAAGTGCAGCAGTAGTTTGTCCTCTTGCCAATTGTAACCGCCCTTGTACATCTAGAGCTTGGGCGAAAATTGCAAAACGCTGTTTTGAGTTGTCATCATTTTTTAAGAGATTTAGACTTTGGGTAATTGCACTTTCAGCTTGAGTCCACTGTCCCAGTTGCTGATACACCAGGGAAAGATTACTCAAAGTCATCGCTTGGTTAAGTTTATCACCACTAGCTTTAAAGGCAGTTGCTGCTTGTTGCAAAACTTTAACTGCTTCAGAAAATCTTCCAGCATCATACAGTGCTTTACCCTGTTGCACAGAGTTTTCGCTTTGAGCCGTCTGACTTGGTTGAATATGAGTAGTATAATTAACAGCAATAACGGCTGTCACCAATGGTGAAAGTACTGTGCAGAAAAACGCAGTCAGCAGTGCCAAGACAGCTTGGGTCAGGAACTTTCTACGTGTCGAATTTGCCGCAAAAAATTGGGCAGGCTTCGTACCCCACGAATAAATTAGGGGGCGACACGATCTCCCAAAAAAGCCTGCCCAATTTTTCAGGATCAGGCTCCGTGCTCGCCCAGACAGAATCACGGATTGTATTGTATGTAAAAATACAGACCGTTCTCTTGCCATGTTCTTTCCCTTGAATCAACAGAGATTAAAGGAATACCCCAGTCAAGACGAGCAGTAAAGCGATCGCCCTGTGACCAGCGTAAACCAAGACCGACCGATGCTAAAGTGTTAGGGTTTGGATTGTTTCTATTTGAACTGTTCCAGCCGACACCGAAATCAACAAAAGGGATGATTTGTAAAACGCCATTTATCTCACGTACCCGGAAAATTGGGACTTGAACTTCAGCAGAAGCAAAAGCGCCATTATCTGTAAGTAAAAAATCTTGACGGTAGCCGCGAACATTATCTAAACCGCCTAAACCAATCTGCTCTAATGGTAGAAGTGCTCTTGATGCCAGTTGCACATCTGCACGAAGTAACAGTACAGTGTCAGGAGCCAAAAGACGTACCCATTGAGCAAGTCCAAGCCATGAGAAAAAACGGCTATCGGGAGGATTACTATTAATTGTCGCATCTAATGCACCCAGTCCAATGTTAAATTGAGAGCGAGCAGCGATAACTTCACGGCTGTTGCGACTCGTCCATTCTTGAAAAAATCGCAATGCTGATACGCGAGTGCGTCCCTCCTCATCAGCGCCAGGCGAAAGTTCATTTGGGGGAAGTCCAAATTCTTCTCGAAACAGCACAGAAGAAATTTCACTTTCTCGTCTGGAGGCGGTAAAGCCAAGAGCAAATTCTTGCGTCGGAGTTTGGATGACTGGCTGGCGGAATGTGATTTCATAGTAGCGGGAAGCTGATTGAATATCCAGTTGGTTGAAAGGACGTTCAATAATGTCGCTGGATGTCGTACCGTAGTAAAAAGAGAGAGTGCCATTTTGGGGATTGAGGGGAAATGTGTAGCTACCATCAAAAGCGTTGCTGCCATCGGTGTTGGTGTAAGCTAAACTCAGACCATCTCCAAATCCAAGTAAGTTAGCTGAGTTGACTTGTAATCTCCGGCGGAAACTACCAACACTAGGCGATCGCCTATTATCCAAAACAATTTGGCTACTGAAAGTTTTTGCTTCTTGTATCTGAACTTGTAATATAGTTGTACCGGGACGCGTTCCAGCGGTGAGTTCAGCAGACAGGTTTTGAATCAAACGGTTAAGTTGCAGCAGTTGCAAGGCTTCTAGCAAACGTTCTCTATTGAGAGGTGGCGAAGTGGCGATCGCTAGACGGCTGCGTACATAATTGCGTCTGAGTCGTCTGGTACCTGTGACTTGGATGTCTTCTAATTTACCTTCAATGACCTGGATTTTGACAACACCAGACTGCATTGTTTGAGCAGGGATATACGCTCCAGAAGTGATGTAACCTTTTTTGATGTATAAATCTGTGATCGCAGTACGAGCCTGAAACACTTCAGTCAGTGAGATAGGTTTGTTAGTAAAGGGAGCGAGTACTTTAGCTAACTCTTCGGGACTGAATACGGTGCTACCTATAACTTCAAATTGTTTAACAATGATAGTTTCAGGAAACTTGCCAGGAATTGGTTCAGTTGGTGTGGGAGTTGGGCGAGAGGGCGGAAGTAAGTTTTCTGGCGGAGGAAGTGGCTGTGGCGGCTTGGGTGTGGGAGTTGGAAAAGATGGGCGTGGTTGCACATCCTGCGGTGGAGGGAGTTGTTGAGTTTGGAAAGAGTTGTCGTTTGGTAGTTGTGCTGGAGTCACTACTTGTGCTGTAACGCGTTTCGGAGTGAAGCTCAGCAATGCAACTATACTTATATATAGTACCATCTCACTAAATTTTTGATACAAATGCACCCCACCGCCTGCGGCACCTCCCCTTGGTAAGGAGCTATGGTGTACACACATCTCACTCAAAACCTCACCCTCGCTTTTAGCTGCGCTAAAATCTTTCCCTCTCCTTACTAAGGAGAGGGATGCCCGACAGGGCAGGGTGAGGTTGGGAGGGAATTTTGAGTCATTCGATAACTTGTGTGTACACCGCTTAATAAGGAGAGGGGCAGGGGAGTGAGGTGAGACCAGTGCAGCAGGAGGGTCTCCCTCCGTAGGCATCTGGCGTAGACGCCCGCCAGAAGGCTTCTCGCAGAGTACCCGGAGGGTGTAACTCATGAATGCAAAGCGTGTATTACTTTTCATGGCACTTTGATGGTGTTTGCCAACAACTCTGGTGTTGTGTTGGGGCTTGTGCTGTAAATATGACTTCGCCTTTGGGACCGAATACCCAGCCAGTCGCTTCAACTATTGGGGCTGGTGTGGTAGGATTTGGATTGGTGGAAATATTTGTAGTTGAGTTTTTTTCTAATTCCGGGTTGAGAGTTACCCAATCTACTTGAACGGCGTCAGGTGTAAGAATGTCTTTAGGGTTGGGAGGTAAGCCGCCGCGTCCAGTGATGATGAAACTGCTTTGGGCGTAGTTGGGGGAGTTGCAGCCTTGGGCGAGTTGGGTGTCAACGGGGACTGATGGTAAGTTGATTAAGGCGCTGTTGAGGTCGATGTCGGGTGTGTTGAGTTCTACGGTGCCGTTGCTTCCAAACCGGGAACTAGCGGTGATGTCACTTGTTTGTGAGTTTTCTTTTTCTCGAAATTGAGTGCCATAGATACCACTTGCGTTGATTTGGACATTACCACCAATGCCTGTGTAAGCATTGGCGGTGATGTCGCTATTTTCATTAGGGACGGCAAGAATGAAGCCGTTAGGGGTATTGATGGTAATGTTACCGCCGTCTCCAGGCTGCTGTGCAGTGCCTGCGGTGGTGGAAATTTCACTGTTGCGGCGCATCAGCAATAAGTCCGCAATGTTTAATTTGAGGTTACCGCCATTGCCAGAACGCGTCTGTGCTGTAATCTCACTGTTGTCGAGGCGCACAGAGCTAGCATTGATACCAAGGTCACCCGCCACACCTTTTCCAAGACTGCTGACTGTAATTAGTGCTCCATCAGAAATAAACAACTGCTGTGTAGTAATAGTCAAGTTTCCTGCCTTTCCTGTGCTTCGTTGAGTGCCAGCAATCAAACCGCTGGAAACCTGACCGTTTGCGGAGCCACCAATGACTTGTACCTTGTTTGCTGTAACAGTCAAATTTCCTCCTTTGCCCGCACTAAATGTACTAGCAATCACCTGTGCCCCATCTCGCACTAGCAAGGTATTAGTTCGGATCGTAAGATCCCCCGCATCCCCTGTTGTGTTTACTGTGGAAGTATACAAGCCACTGCCAACCCGATCATCAGCGCTTCTACCAATTACTTGCACATCTTGGGCATCAATCCTCAAATTTCCCCCTTTGCCCGCACTAAATGTACTAGCACTCAGCTGTGCCCCATCTCGCACTAGCAAGGTATTAGTTCGGATCGTAAGATCTCCCGCATCCCCTGTTGAGTTTGGCTCTGCGGAAGTATACAAGCCACTGGAATGCTGACCATCAGCAGTTGTACCAATCACTTGCACGTCTTGGGCATCAACACTCAAATTTCCACTCTTGCCCACACCAAATGTACCAGAACCCACCTGTGCCCCATCTCGCACTAGCAAGGTATTAGTTCGGATCGTAAGATCTCCCGCATCCCCTGTTGAGTTTCGCTGTACGGTAGCACCCAAAGCACTGGCAAACTGACCATCAGCAGTTGTACCAATCACTTGCACATCTTGGGCATCAATCCTCAAATTTCCCCCTTTGCCCGCACTAAATGTACTAGCACTCACCTGTGCCCCACCTTCAACTTGTAACGTGCGAGCACTGATATTGACATCGCCTCCCTGTCCGCTTGCTTCTTCTTGCACGTTGTTATTAATGAAACTATTGTTAAGATTTATTGCTCCAGCGACATTAACCTCAACATTTCCCGCCTTACTATTATTAGAACCCAGCCTGCTCTCTATCCCTGCATACAGGTAACTCTCTCCTGTCATCTCTAAATTCCCGGCATTAACTGCGATACTTCCACCATCGCTAGTAGTCACATCTACTCCAGCGCCATTGCTAAGGGAAACATTGCTTCTTTCTACACTATCGGGAAAACTCAAACTCAGATTATTACCATTCCCATTCAACCCAACTGTTCCTGCGCCTGCTAACCCGCCTAACTCGACTCGCCCACCAAAAGCAAATAATCCTCCACCATCCATATTGATATCACCGCCTACCAACAGCAAACTCTTGCCATCTGGTACGCGCAAACCTGTTGCTGTAAACTCAGAAGATGGATTTAAACCAGAGTCTGCAACTGAGTTATTTTCGATAGATGCTGCACGAATTTGGTTAAATAGTAAAGCCGAAGGATTAACCGTCAATAGTGCAGGAGTATTCGGATTCGTTGCACTAAAAAAACCCTGATCGCCAAAAGCTAGAGCATTGGCTGTCGTCCCTACAAACGAACCCCTAACATCCAAACTGGCATTTTTCCCAAAAATAATCCCATTCGGATTAATCAAAAACAGATTAGCATTACCCAAAACACCAAGTTTCCCAAAAATCCTAGATGCATCACTCCCCGTCACCCGACTCAGAATATTCTCAATTCCACTTGGGTTTGCAAAATACGCCTCTCGTCCTTCACCGATATTAAATTGTGAAAAACTGTGAAACAGGTTAGCACCACGAATTGCTCCACCATCAATTCTGTCAGCTTGTGGGCTTGTTGGCGTGACCACAGAACTTTCTGCTCCTAAAGTCCTATCAGCCACGGGTTTGAGTTCTTGAGCAAGAGTAGAATCTACAGAGAATGCGAGTGGGAGCAACACAGCTGCGCTAATCGCACACCAAGGAGCAATCCCTAACCTCAAGAAGAACCTGCACACAAGAGCATTCATCCTTAACAAGCGACACCCCCCAGCACTGCGAAGGCAGTTGCACTCTTTTTTGAGTAAACCACATTTTCCGTTCGTCAAAGTAATATCTACTGACTTCTCAGATCCAGGCACACTAGTTTTATGCAAAACCCTGCCTTTTCTTTACAAAACTTTATTAATTTTCTGAAGAGAAAAACTGCTTAATAGTAGCGTTATTCTCCTCCGCATACCAGTTCTAGAACCCGACTATACGATACAATCTTCTGAAGAACGGGTCGTGTGAGGAAACTCCTGTAACTCTTGTTTTACCTAGAGTTTTCCTGTTTTTGCCCTCCTTTTTTACCAATTTGGTGACAAATCCGGGGTATACAATGCTGCACTTGTGGCGACTCAAGCTAAAAACATACGATACTCACACCGCCACCCGTTAAAACTCCATGAACAAAATTCTGGAGTTTTCTTCAAAATCTCACACAAACAAAACTGCTGAATTTGGAATTGGTTGTGCAACAACAAGACAAGTCAGAAACTTCTAATCACATTGATCAATCAGCTTTTCATCAAAGCGAAGTTACTTCAGAATTAACACATCTACGACCTTTTAACCGCAGCACGATTAAATTATTCAAATTAGATCAAAAAGCCACTCATCCAGATATTTTGCTGGAAAAGATTCTGTCATGGACAGGCGCTCAGCCGTTTCTAACTCAAAAAGTTTGTCAATTACTTGCTGATTCTGAAGCTTTGATCCCTGCTGGTGACGAAGCAACAAGAGTGCAGCAATTGGTGCAAACTCGCTTGATTAATCATTGGGAAACTCAAGCTGCTTCTGAGCATTTGAAGGCAATTCAAGAGAGTCTTGTTAAAAACAAGCAGCGTGATTCCTTATCGCTGCTGCGACTATACCAGCAAATCTTGTATTTGGGAGAAGTTCGAGCTGATGGGGGTTTATTACAAGCAGAACTGCTCAATTTAGGATTGGTTGTGCAACAGGAAGATAAGTTAAAAGTTGCTAATCGTATTTACCAATCTGTTTTTAATCAAAGTTGGATCGACAAAGAGTTAAAACGTTTACAACCTTTATTTAAATTAAATGAAAAAGCAAGTCGCCCTGATATTTTGCAAGAAGAAGTTCTGTTTTGGACAAGTGGTCAACCATTTCTGACTCAAAAGCTTTGTCAATTACTTGCTAATTCTGAAACTTTGATTGCTAGTGGTGAGGAAGCAGCAAAAGTTCAGCAACTGGTACAAACTCGCTTAATTAATCATTGGGAAGCTCAAGTTGCATCTGAGCATTTGAAGTCGATTCAACAGAATCTTATCAAAAATAAGCAGTGTGATCCTCTATCGCTGTTGCGAGCGTACCAGCAAATTCTTTGCCTAGGAGAAGTTCCAACTGATGGAAGTCCGGTACAAGCAGAACTAATTAATTTGGGATTGGTTGTGCAACAGGAAGATAAGTTAAAAGTTGCTAATCGTATTTATCAATCTGTTTTTAATCAAAGTTGGATTGACCGAGAGTTAGTACGTTTACGACCTTTTAGCCACAACACAATTAAATCATTCAAACTAGATGAAAAAGCAAGTCGCCCTGACATTTTGCTAGAAGAAGTTTTGTCATGGACAAACGCTCAACCGTTCCTGACTCAAAAGCTTTGTCAATTACTTGCTGAGTTTGAAGGTGTAATTGGTGCAGGAGAGGAAGCCACAACAGTAGAGCAATTAGTTCAAACTCGCTTGATTAATCATTGGGAAACTCAAGCCGCATCTGAGCATTTGAAGTCGATTCAACAGGGAATTGTCAACAATAAGCAGTGCGATTCCCGATTACTATTGCAGCTGTATCAGCAAATTCTTTATCAGAGAGAAGTTTCAACTGATAACAGTTCCTTACAGGCAGAACTCGTGAATTTGGGATTGGTTGTGCAACAGGAAGATAAGTTAAAAATATCTAATCGTATTTACCAATCTGTTTTTGATTTAAATTGGGTGACTCAAGAATTAGAGAAGACTATCCTTGAGTTTTCACCATCAAAAACAACCAAAACTATTCAAAACAAAACAGTTCCAGAAAGTACTTCCTTAAAGGAAACAAACACTATTTCTTATCCAAGAAAAGTTATTTTTATAAGCATTTGGGTTTTTTTGGGAATAGTCGGCTTGGTTTTCGTTGGCGTTAATGTGATGCGGTTTAATCTCTTTGGGCGTGCAGAACCAGAAGTGGAAACTCTTTTTCGAGAAGCAAACGAGCTGTATCACCAAGGAAAATCTCAAGAAGCAATCACGAAATATAACGAGATTCTAAACAGAGATAGTAACTACTACCAAGCTTGGACTAACCGAGGCTATGCATTAGGTGGCTTACAAAAATACAACAAGATGCTCGAATCCTGCTCTGCAGCAACTATCATTGAACCAAAAGCTGTATATGCCTGGAATTGCAAAGGAGAAGCATCACATAACCTTAAGCAATATGATCAGGCGATCGCCTCTTTTGATGAAGCCATTGCACTCGACTCGAAAGATCCTTTTTTCTGGATTAACAAAACTGAATCGCTGCTAGCAGTCAAGCAAACCGACAAAGCACTTGCAGCCATTGACGAAGCAATTAAACTTTTTGCGCAGATGAATGAAAACAAAACTCGTAACAGAGATTTATCAGTTGCTTTTAGCCATAAAGGTAAGGTTTTATCGCAAAAGCAAGAATATGCAGAAGCCCTGAAAGCCTATGACCAAGCGTTAACATACAATCCTGACTATTATGCTGCTCAACGCGGTCGAGGTATAGCGCTTCAGGGCTTGGGACAATACGAGCAAGCAACAGCTCAATTCAATCAAATGCTAAATGAATCCAAGATGCCACAAGCTCAAAAAGCTGAAACTTGGTATTATCTGGGTTTGACACTGTGCCAATTATCTGATCAAGAAAAAGCATTTATTGCTTTTGAAGAAGCTCTCAAACTCAAGTCAGATTATCAAGCAGCTCACAAAGCAAAAATGAATTGCACTGCATCACCTCGTTAGAAGGGCCACCAACGACGACCAGTCGATTTGGGTTTGATGTCAGAGTAAATTCGACTGACAGTCCTCGCATCAGGAGGTTGTGCTTGTTTAAAATCGCTACCTAACATTTGGTATAAAGCTTGAGAGGAGTTCACTGTTGAACCGAGGCTGAATAAAATTTGAGTCTTCTCGCGATCGCAACTCAGACCTCTACGTTCTACTACGCATACGACAGGTTTTGAATTAACTTTGTCATTTGTCAAGTAGCTCGCACTGTCTGTTTTGTAAAGACTCTGTAAAATTTTCGCTGTATTTTGGCAGTTCTGCACAGCATCTTTGGGTGAGAAATATTCAGGGATGAAGCTGAGGATTGTCACATTTTTCCCTGTTCCTTGTTCAGGAGGGCTAGCAATCACTGTTGGTATACTGGCGTTAGTGTTGCAGGTAATGTTCACGGTATTAGCTGCGCTGGCTTGAGTAAGTGATGCTACAAAGCCTAAAGTCAACATTGGAGTTGTCCAAGCTATTGTCCAAAGTTGTGTTTTGTTCATCAATTGATTTCCTGTCTTGACGTGGGTTGACACTTGAATATAGACTCTATTGTGTTGTCTTTAGTCAGATTTACTTAGGTTTTATATTAAAACAAAACTCGTGCAAGCTTAAGTGAAGCTTACCATCCTTTGGTATTAAACAGGGTGCTGAAATTAACTTCAATTAAATGAAAATAGGGGGCTATCGAATCAGGTAGCTCTTGTGTTCATAACCTTCAAAGACTTAGTTGTTACACACCACTTTCGGGTGGTTGTTTGATTTGGATTCTGGTACTAAGTCGCAATCAAGTGAAGTCGTGCAAGTGTCTTGCTTGTATGTCAGCAAGATACCTAAAACAGGGTTTTGCAGTTTGATGTGCGATTTAGTATGAGATTCTGTTTATCCAAAATAGACCTCAGGGCGGATTCGCCATTTCCAGGCATGAAAATATTTCTCCCTCTAATTCCTCTACTCCCTCTACTTTCTCCATTATTTTCAAACGTGATTGTGCGAACTTTAAGTGTTGGCACTGTTTACCTGTGCTGTTTTCTAATCGGTAGCCCAACTCAAGCGCAAATTTCTTCAGATGGAACAGTTCCAACTAACGTTAGTCAGTCTGGCAATGTTTTTGAAATTACTGGAGGAACACAAGCTGGTAGGAATCTATTTCACAGCTTTAAGGAATTTTCTGTACCAACAGGCGGCGAAGCTTTTTTTAAAAATGCAACAAATGCTAACAATATTAATTACATTATTAACCGAGTCACAGGTGGCTCAATTTCCAATATTGATGGATTAATCAGAGAAAATTATGGTGCTAATTTCATCTTGATTAATCCGAGTGGTATTAATTTTGGTCCGAATGCTCAACTGAATATTGGCGGTTCTTTCTTAGGTACTACGGCGAGTAGCATTAAGTTTGCCGATGGTGTAGAATATAGCGCTACAAATCCTCAAGCAAACCCTCTGTTAACTATCAGTGTTCCTGTCGGTTTGCAATTTGGGCAGAATCCGGGAACAATTCGCGTACAAGGTGCGGGTCATACTTTCACTGTTGCCGATCCAAGCTTCTCACCTGTAACGAGAAATACTTCAACAGGGCTACGGGTACAGCCCAATCAAACCTTAGCTTTGGTTGGGGGCGATATCAGCATAGATGGAGGTATTCTAACCGCAGAAGGAGGACGAATAGCGTTAGGTAGTTTCGCACAAGGAGAGGTGAGTCTCAATCCGACTGCAGATGGTTTGACTTTGGGCTATGAAGGTGTACTTGGTTTCAAAGATATTGAGATGCGATCGCTAGCTTTGGCAGATGCTAGCGGTAGTGGCGGCTCAATTCAGGTGCAGGCGCAAAACTTCTCGATCAGTGATGGCTCGCTCATTTTGATTCAAAATCAAGGATCTCAACCCGCAGGTGCGATTCAAGTAAACACCACAGAGTCTGTAAAAGTCAGCGGAACCAATGCAGATGCAACAATTCGGAGCAGCTTAACGAATGAAACGGTGGGAGCAGGTAGAGGAGGAGATATTAATGTTTCAACCAAGCGCCTAGTCGTAGAGGGAGGAGCATCCGTCTTTACGAAAACCTTTGGAGCGGGAACAAGCGGAAATATCAATGTCAATGCCTCTGAGTCGCTGCAAGTCAATGGAGTAAGTGCGATTAATCCTAGCGTTTCCAGTATTATTGGAACAGTCACTTTTAGTTCTGGAGACGCAGGTAATAATACAGTGTCAACTGGGCGTTTGACCGCGACTGGAGGAGGAACCATTCTCTCTACCACTTATGGAACAGGTCAAGGAGGAAATGTTAACGTAAATGCCACTGATTCTATAGAAATTATTGGCGTCGAACCTCAGTTTTTTATACCTAGCGCTTTGTCTGCTAGCACAACTGTATCTGGAGATGCTGGTGACCTGACAGTCAGTACACCAAGATTGACAATTCGGGATGGGGGAAGGGTCGATGCTTCTACCTTTGGAAGTGGTTCAGCTGGCAACGTTATCATCAACGCTTCTGAATTCGTGGAAGTGCAAGGTGAAGTACCGGGATCTGTAAATCCGAGTTTGATTAGCGCCTCTGCCAACATACCAGATCAAAGCTTACGACAGGTTTTTAACTTGCCTGCGGTGCCAAGTGGGGCAGCACAAAACGTGACAATTAATACAGGTCAGTTGAAAGTCACGGATGGTGGTCAAGTGACTGTGAGGAATCAGGGGTCAGGTGATGCAGGAACCGCCAGGATAAATGCTCGCTCTATCTTACTGGATAACGGGGGTAGTATTACAGCAGCCACGCAATCTGGTGAAGGTGGTAACATCATCCTCGAAACAGGTTCCTTACAAATGCGCCACGGCAGTCAAATATCGGCACAAGCAGGTGGAACTGGTAACGGTGGTAACATCTCTATTACGGGCTCTAGTCCCGCTGATTTTGTTGTGTTGCTAGAAAATAGCAAAATTACTGCCAATGCTTTCGAGGGGAGAGGAGGAAATATTCAAATCAATACTCAAGGATTATTTACTTGCCCAGGATGCGAGATTACTGCCAGTTCTGAAGTGGGATTAGATGGCGTGGTCCAATTCACCATACCAGATTTTGCGCCTAACCAGGAAGCTATCGACGTGCCACAAGAAATAGTTCAACCAGAAGAAGTGGTGGCGCAGGCGTGTACACCGAAGAAAGAACAGAATCGGAGCGAATTTACGATCACCGGGCGTGGAGGATTACCACCCCGACCTGGTGAATTACTGAGCAGTAAAGCTTTAGTAAGTTTTGAACCTTTCCAACCAGAAAATCTCTCTCAATCAAGGACGACTGTTGAACAAGCACAGACCTCAGAGCTACCACCCCCAGCTCTCGGTTGGTATGTTAACCCAAAAGGTACCGTTGTTCTGACTGCGAATGCCCCGGTAGTGAGTCCTTATGCTTCTGCATTGATTTCATCATTGTGCCATGCTCGTTAAATTGAAGTTATGGGGACAAGACAATTCAAAATTCAAAATCGCGAAGCGTTGCGAGCGAAGCGAAGCAATCTCAAAATTAGAAATCTCTTCCTCATTCCCCTATATCACCTTCCTCTTCTTCCCCTTACTCCCCCTACTTTCCCTACTCTCTCACATACCCTCTGCTTGGGCGCAGTCTATCAATCCTGGTATCTCAATTCCCTCAGAACAACCCCAGCCTATCAATCCCATTACCCCAATTCCTCCAGAACAACCGCTACCGACTCCACTTGCTCCACAAAAAAACCCACTCCAGGTACCACCGATAACTCCTCCACCTCCTGAAGATATCCAGAATGTGCCTAGGATGATTGTTGTTGAGAAGTTTGAGTTTGTCGGTAGCACTGTATTTAGCCAACAAGAGTTAAATCAGGTGACGGCTGACTTTATTGGGCAACCTATCACTTTTGACCAACTGCTGCAAGCTGCTAATAAAGTGACTGAGTTTTATCTCAAAAAGGGCTACATCACTTCTGGTGCTTACATACCCAGTCAAGAAATTCAATCAGGTAGTGTCAAAATTCAGATACTTGAAGGTCGCTTGGAAGAAATTAAGGTCAATATCAAAGGGCGGTTGAACCCAAACTATGTTCGCAGTCGCATTGCTTTAGCTGCCTCAAAACCCCTCAACATTAACCGCTTACAAGAAGCACTGCAATTGCTGCAACTTAACCCCTTAATTGAAAGCTTAAATGCTGAATTGACTGCTGGCAGTAAGCCTGGTACGAATTCGTTAGAGGTGAGAGTTAAGCAAGCGAAAACCTTTAGTACTGAATTTAGAATTGATAATTACCGCAACCCCGGTGTCGGGAGTTTTGAACGTGGTGTGGAGATATCAGAAGCCAACCTCCTAGGACTGGGAGATAAGTTGAGTTTTATCTACAGCAATACCGATGGTAGCAATCGGTTTGAGGGAAGCTACACTCTGCCCATCAATCCCCGTAATGGCACCCTACGCTTTGATGTGCGAAGCACTAGCAACAACATCGTTGAACCCCCTTTCGACGATGCGGACATTGAGGTAGACTCTCGCGAGTTTGAACTCACCTTTCGCCAACCAATTCTTCAAACAGCTACTCCAGAACTCAGCCAAGAATTGGCTCTCAGTATTACAGCCGCAAGGCGAGAAAATAATTCCTCGATTGATGGAGTTGACATTCCTTTATTCCCAGGGGCAGATGACAAAGGAAAAACCCGTATTTCCGAACTGAACTTTGCTCAAGAGTGGTTGCAACGAAGTCGTGAAGATGTTTTAGCTGCTCGTTCTGAATTTGGTGTTGGCATCGGTGCTTTTGATGCGACTGTTAATAATAACGAACCGGATAGTCAATTTTTCGTTTGGCGAGGACAAATGCTGTATTTGCGCCGCCTAGGAGAAGCAACAGGCAAGCCTGCTGTAAGTCCTAGCTTGTTAGTCCGTTCCAGCGTTCAACTCGCAAGCGATTCTCTGCTTTCGCGATCGCAGTTTAGTTTAGGAGGTCAAACAACTGTAAGAGGTTATCGTCAGGATGCTTTGCTGACGGACAATGGTATTTTTGCTTCCGTAGAAGCACGGCTGCCCATCTTTAGAATACCAGAAGTGGAAGGAAGTTTACAGATTACACCATTTATCGATATTGGCACTGGCTGGAACACAAATGGAAACGGTCCAGATCCCAATACCTTGCTAGGTGTGGGATTCGGTTTACTTTGGCAGATGGGGGATAACTTCACCGCTCGCTTGGACTGGGGTATTCCTTTGATAGATATTGATTCGAGAGATAGGACATGGCAAGAAAATGGTGTGTATTTTCAACTGCAGTACAGACCGTTCTGAAACCAGAATGGGGAGTTAAAGCGCTTCTCAATTGCATAGACTACAAACTACATCGTAGAGGCACAGCATTGCTCATACGGAAACGCTCATACGTGTCAACAATCACGTTCAAACTTTGTAACCCACGTTGGTTTGACCCCACCCCTACCCCTCCCCTTACTAAGGGGAGGGGAGGTTTTGGCGCAA
>NZ_QMEA01000008.1 GCF_012912105.1 Brasilonema sp. UFV-L1 | reverse complement strand
ACCCCCCACCCCCACCCCACACACGGGAGGTGACCTCTTGGGGCACTTGTATCAAAAGTGAAAGATGAGTAGCTAATCCAGTTTTCTCTCACTTTCCTACCTACGCGATCGCCAAACTTTTCCCAGGCTTCTTCGTAATATTTACCGTCCGGCTTGCCGCCGACACTGAGGTAAATTTCTTTCTGAACGCTGAAGCCAAAGCGTCCATTGCTGTATTTTACCCAAAGTTGGTCAATTGTGCGCAGGTCAGTACAGGGAAAGTTTAAGAGTTCTTCTTTTCTAATGTAGTCATTTTCTTCGCGCCCGACAGCTTGAAGCATCACGAGGTAAGTTTCATTGTCAGCTTCTTTCCACTTTCCTGCTGCGAGTAAGTCTCGCAGTTTCGTGTAGTCTACACCTTTTTCTGAACTGAGGTCATCTTCATCAGTTGTAGGGGGTGGAGGTTCAGGGGCAATATCTTTCGCTATCTGTTCGTGTGAACTCGTCGTCTCATCCGCCTCTCCTTCCTGCTGGCGTGCTGGGATTAACCGCGTCTCAATTGGCGCGATGTCTTCATCTCTGAGTTGCAAAAGTTGCTGCAAACGTTTTAATACCTCTCGTGTGTGATGACTGAGAGTACCTTCTTCCTCTAATGCCTCAGTCAGTGCTTCTTCATATTCTTGTAGATTTTGTTGGCGCTTGCGGAAAGGAACAAGGACTTCGTTTTCAATTTCTTTTGCTTCATCCGCCGACAAACTCAGTTCACTCTGGCGACGGTTGAGAACTCGACGAACTGAACGCGAAATTTTACCCTCTTTGATCCATTTCTGTACTTCTTTACGATACTCCAGTTTCGGATCGTCTATCGGAGCTTTTGCCAGCTGAATTTTGTAACCCTCTTTGATGACATAAATCTCTGGTTTCATCGCCGGTGCTGCTTCCTGTACTTTCTCGCGCGCATACGAATGCAGTTCATCCACCGAAATCACGCCGTCATTATCCGTGTCAGCCGCGCCTTTCTCAATTCCTTCTACAAGGTAGCGGGTATAAACTGATAAATCTGAACCCTGTTGTTCAAAAGAATACTGCATGGCAGTAGAAGAAGTCAGAACTGCCCGTCCTTCGACTTCCTGTGGTTTCTTGGTTTCTGCCAGTTGATTCTTGATATCCAAACTGCCATCATCTTTTGCCCTCATACCTTCAGCAAATGCACCGCTAAAGCAACAGTCAAGAATAATTACCTGTCGCCGCGAACCCCTATTTTCCATGAGGTTGTGTATCATGCTAGCAGCAACAGCAGTAGTTCTGACCAATTCTCCTTTAGTGTTTTTACGAGTGTTAGATGTTGCCAGGTAAAGTCTGCCGATGTCATCTTTAATACCATGACCAGAAAAATACAGCAGCACCAAGTCATCCTTTTGTCGATTGAAGAATAGCGTTTCAATTGCTTCTTCCATCGCTTGTCGTTGGGGATTTTTCAGCACTGTGATATCTGATGCGGCAAAATTACCCATGTCTGGGTGCTGCAAAACTCGCTGCATAGCATCGACATCCATAACAGCCCCAGCCAACGGGTTTAAGCCTGGTTCATACTCACTCACTCCTATAAGCAGTGCAACTTTCGCCATGTTTACCAGCCTACTCTGGGTTCAGTAATTCCTGTATTGCCTTGACTGCTGCTTCTAACTCTTGCTGACTGCTTGCTTTTATCTTAACTTTTTTGCCATTTGCTTCTGCTTCCAATTCAATGAGTTTGTTGGCTAGGCGATCGCTTAGAAACCCCCACATTTGTTTTACATTTTCCGGATTCACAAAAGCAATCACCTGAGCTGCTACCCAGCCTGTGACTGATTTGGTTCCCAGCAGCGTGTTGGGTTTCACAACTCGATCAACTGTTTCCACTTCATCCAAATCTTGCATCTGTGCTAGAAGCTTCTGGACTTCCTCATTCTTCTCATCCTCATCCAAGTTGGGATCGGTAAATGTAATGGTTAGTTTCAGGTTTGAGGTGTCTGGCATAATACTAGTAATGTTTATAAGAAATATTTACACTTGCGAGAATTCTACTGTAATGTAGATACCAATCAAATAGTAGACGATTCCGGAAACTCAGCTTCCTTTCCCCTTTATAAGGGGAAAGGTGCCGCAGGCGGATAGGGGTAAACTCCGCGTCTGTCCTCGCTTGTTCCCAGCCTCAGGCTAGGAACCAGAAAAAACCTCACCCTGTCCTCACGGACATCCCTCTCCTTGCTAAGGAGAGGGAAAGATTTTAGCGAAGCTAAAAGCGAGGGTGAGGTTTCGAGCGATCTGGTGTGTACACCATAGCTTTATAAGGGCAAAGGTGCCGCAGGCGGATAGGGGTAAACTCCGCGTCTGTCCTCGCTTGTTCCCAGCCTCAGGCTAGGAACCAGAAAAAACCTCACCCTGTCCTCACGGACATCCCTCTCCTTGCTAAGGAGAGGGAAAGATTTTAGCGAAGCTAAAAGCGAGGGTGAGGTTTCGAGCGATCTGGTGTGTACACCATAGCTTTATAAGGGCAAAGGTGCCGCAGGCGGATAAGGATACACTCCGCGTCTACCCTTAATTCACAATTCGTAATACGCTGATATTAAGAATTATGAATAAGTCATGACTAATCTGCAAATCTTTTTGGATATTGCTACAGAAGCAGCCCTTGCTGCTGGCGCGGTGTTGCAAGGTTATTTGGGTAAGGTAGAAGACGCGATTACTGAAAAAGGACGCCCCGGTGATTTGGTAACTGCTGCTGATAAAGCTTCGGAAGCTGTAATTTTAGATGTTTTGCGTCGTCACCTTCCTGACCATTCTATCCTGGCTGAGGAATCTGGAAAACTAGGAAATCAAGAGAGTGAGTATCTCTGGGCGATTGATCCTTTGGATGGAACAACGAACTTTGCTCATCAATATCCTTTTTTTGCTGTTTCGATTGGGCTATTGATTCAGGGTGTCCCACAAGTCGGTGTTATTTATGACCCGTTTCATGATGAGTTGTTCCGGGCGGCTCAAGGTTTGGGAGCTACGCGTAACCGTCGCGCTATAAAGGTTTCAGACACTTCTGAACTTGGGAAAAGTTTGTTGGTTACGGGATTTGCTTATGACCGTCGTGAAACTTCTGACAACAACTATGCGGAGTTTTGTCACTTGACTCATCTGACTCAAGGAGTTCGGCGCAGTGGTTCAGCATCTCTAGATTTAGCTCATGTCGCCTGTGGTCGTCTTGATGGTTACTGGGAAAGAGGTCTTTCTCCTTGGGATGTTACTGCTGGTGTCATTTTACTACGAGAAGCTGGCGGAAAGGTGACTGCATACGATGGCAGTCCGTTAGATATCTGGTCTGGTAGAATTCTTGGTACTAATGGTTATATTCACAATAGTCTGAGTCAGGAATTACAACAAGTTCCGCCGCTGTCTTCATGGGTTAGCCCCCACTAGCAGGCTGAAAAACTAGCAGTGAGGGAGTTTAATTTACAGCTGCTGTTGCTGATTTATCCGCTTTCGCAATTCAACTTCAAATTCCTCATCCGTGGTGCAAAGTACACTTGGTCGAGAACGAATTATGCTCAAGTAGTACTGGAATGCATCCTCGTCTTGAGGATTCCGTCGCACGTATTCGCGCAGCTGCTGTTCTGTCATCGCTTTATAATTAGTCATCCGATAAACACCTCCCCATTCGGAAGTACTTCTATCTGTATTGTCTCTCCAACCAAAATGACTATTCTCTGGGTGCGACTGTCATATCGCACCATTTCGATTGGTTGTAGTAGCTTATTCTTACGCATGTGCGATAGAACGCCCTTAGCTGTTCTACTGTCGGTTCCATAGGCAATTTAGTTATAAAGCCTTGATTTTACATAAATTGAGTTATCTTGTACTGTTTTTAGTAACATCACTGTCTGCGTAGGAAGAGAAAAAAGTTAAATTTATTACATATATAAAAGTGCAGTCAACTGAATAAATCCAAGGGATTGTGGTGCAACTATATGTCTTTCCAGTTCAATCGCGGATTGTTTAAGTATGATTTTATAGACCATCACGCGGTTCTGTGTGTACCAATTGATGCAGATGTCAAGGAAATTCGTAAGCGCTATGTTCAAATTGCCCGTCGCTTGCATCCTGATAGCTGTAAGGATGAAACTGATGCTGAGAAACAACTCGCGAATGAATTGTTGTCTAAGCTGGTGAATCCGGCTTATGAAACACTTTCTCATGAGAAAACTAGAACCGAACATATTTTTGTTTTGTCGCTCATAGGTAAGCGTCTTGTGCAAGAATCGGTTTCAGTGGAATTCAACAGCGATGTAACTCAGCAGCTAGCTTGTGCGCCTCATTTTGAGCATATCTATAAGAGTGCGATTACCAAAATTGCTGAAACTCAATATGACTCTTTACAGCAAGTACAACACACCATAGCCTCACTCAGCGAGTTGAATTTGGTATACACTATGCGCAGTGCTGGCAAAATATTTACAGCAGCATCACTGCTAATTGCTCAGCCAGAAATTCCAACGTATGCACCAGCAGTTAATCAAGCCCCCGTAATCTCTCCACCACAAAAGAAAGACTCAGTTGTTGTTTCATACATCCGTCGCGCTCAAAATTTGATAGCACAAAATCAATTGGCACAAGCAAGGGTAGAATTACAAGATGCTCTGAAACTAGAGCCAAATAATAGTCGTTGTCATAGCTTGATTGGGGTGGTCTATTTGAAGCAAAATCTAACCACAAGTGCAAAAGTGTACTTTAACCGCGCCCTACAATTAGACCCCAAAGACGAAATAGCGTTGGCGGGAAGACTTAAAATTGAACAGATGATGGGGCAAAAACTTAGTGGTGCGAAGCGTACAGCTTCGTCTCATACGAGGAGTCAGCAACCAGGTAAATCTGGGGGTGGCGGTTTGTTTGGTGGTTTGTTTGGTGGGAAGAAAAAATAATGGTGTATCAATCTCCAGTGGGAGCTAGGGATTTATTACCCTTAGATGTGGCTCAAAAACGCTGGATAGAAGATCGGTTAGAGCAAGTGTTTCATCGTTGGGGATATCACAGAATTATCACCTCAACACTAGAGCGTATGGATACGCTGATGGCGGGAGGAGCAATTGATCGCTCTATGGTGATTCAACTGCAAAATAGTCATGATGAAGATTTGGGGCTACGTCCAGAACTGACAGCTTCTATTGCTCGCACGGCTGTAACACGCATGGGGGGTGTGACTTATCCACAACGTCTATATTACAATGCTAATGTTTTCCAACGGACAGCTGAGTTAAAGCATAACCGTCAGCAAGAATTTTATCAGGCTGGGGTGGAATTATTGGGCAGTGGTGGACGCTTAGCTGATGCAGAAATTCTGCTGTTGGTTGCAGATTGTTTACAAGCTTTGGGTTTGAACCATTGGTCTTTAATTTTAGGTGAAGCCCAAATCACGCGATCGCTCCTCAAAGCTTTTCCTCCTCATCTACAAGAAAAAGTCCGGAGTGCGATCGCTCACCTTGACCGTGTAACGATAGACACTTTACCATTGAGCGATGAACTACGAGAACGCGCCAGAATCATGCTTGATTTGCGCGGAAATCCCGCTGATGTTCTTCAAAAACTGAGCAATCTAGGTTTAGACGAGAGTCTACAAGCGGTCGTAGATCATCTCAGACTACTAGTAGAATTACTGGATATTTCAGTGATTTCGAGTACAAGGTTCATCCAAGCAAGAGGGATAGAAACCATCCTCGACCTGAGTTTATTACAAACCTTTGACTACTACACAGGTGTTGTATTTGAGGTCGTCAGTCATACTGATGGACAGACACGGGTAATAGGGCGGGGTGGTCGCTATGACCAGCTTTTAGAGCTTTATCATCCGAAAGCAGAAAGTATACCGGGAATAGGTTTTGTACTCTTCTTGGAAGACTTACAACAAATTCTCTTGTCTGCTGGGCGGTTACCACAAACGACATCAGCTAGCAATTGGTTGATTGTACCAGAAACACCGGATGCTTACACAGCCGCCTTTGCCTACGCTACAAAACTTCGAGACTCGACTCACTTGGTACGAGTAGAAATGGATTTAGGGGGACGAGATGCGGATGAGATTCGACAATATGCACGCGATCGCACTATCAGCCAAATTGCTTGGATTAAAGCTGATGGTTCCAAAACAATTGAGTCAACAATTAGGGGTGTAGGAGGGTAAGGGCAAAACAAGTCAAAAGTCAAAATGTGCTGCGCACCGCTAGCTCCTAAGAGGGGCGCTAACGCAAACGCTAACAAAAGTCAAAAGTATTAATTTTGACTTTTGGTTTAATACTTTTGACGTCTTGGAGTCTCTACACCCTTAGTTCTGTGCCTACTATAATCCGGGTGTCGTTTGTGCAAACAAAGCTACAAAATCTGTCGTCACTACAGTACCAGGCGCGTCTTCTGGTTGAGAAATCAAGTCAAAAGCCTTGTTTCTGGCGTTTGGTTCCAACAAAGCTTGGACAACCACTTCTGCGACATCTGCACGCGGAATCGAAGTGGGAATTCCATTTGGTGGATTAATCAACATGGTGTCATTTTTACCAACTAGGAGTTCTCGTTTTCCTCCCGGTTGGTCTAATAGACCCCCAGCGCGAATAATCGTATAATCAATACCAGAATCAATTAAATACTGTTCTGCCTTACGTTTCCAAATCAAGATGTTGCCATGACCAATACTGTTAAGGGGATGGTTTTCATTCGTGCCACCCATTGAACCAACCAGCACAATATGATTGACTCCAGATGCTTTTGCAGCATCAATTTGGTTAACCTGACCCTGGTAGTCAATGACTTGCGGTATTTCATCATTAGGAAAAGTAAACTCAGGACGCATCCCTGGTTGTGGTATTCCTTTCATTTGGGGAATCGCACTGGTGAGAATAACTAAGGTAGAACAACCTTCTAACGCTTTTATGAGAGTCTTTGGATCGCGGATATCGCCAAAGAAAAAGTTATCCATTGCACCAAACAATTGCTGAACTTTCTCACTCTTACGGGCAAATCCCCTCAGAGTAAACTGCTGGGGACGTTGTTGCAATTTTTGGCACACGAGTGAACCAGTACGTCCAGTTGCACCAGTGACGAGAACTTGTAGAGGGGTAGTCATCTAAAATTAATTACAAAATAGAATTGCAAAAAACTATTATCCCATTGAATAAGAAATACTACTTTTGACACTAGAGGCGTCTGGCGTTTAAGCTTAGCGCAACCCAACAATAGAGGACGAGTGATTCAGTATTATTGCTAGGCTATATACAGCTGACAAAACATAGCAATTTTAATCCAAATAGAGGGGAACTATGCCGCACACGATTGTTACTGATGTCTGTGAAGGCGTCGCTGATTGCGTAGACGCTTGTCCAGTCGCTTGCATTCATGATGGTCCTGGCAAAAACGTCAAGGGAACTGATTGGTACTGGATTGACTTTGCTACCTGCATTGATTGTGGTATATGTATCCAAGTGTGTCCAGTAGAAGGGGCGATCGTCCCAGAAGAACGACCTGATTTACAAAAAACACCGTAGTATAAACGGTTAACATCTTTGAAAAAACAGGCATTGAAAAATAAAATTTTGCCTGTTTTTACAGTCATAGTATATAGTTGTATCGTCGAATTTTTAGAAAAAATTAGAAAAATAACTGTATTTTAAAGTAGCTATATTTTGTATTTTTAAGATAGAGCATTATGTCTGATTCGCTAACTCATTCGTCTCCTCTACTAGAAGTCAAAAATGTCCACGCTGGATACATCAAAGATGTAGACATCTTACAAGGTGTCAATTTCCGAGTGGAACGTGGAGAATTAGTAACAGTCATTGGTCCCAACGGTGCGGGAAAATCTACCTTAGCAAAAACTATTTTTGGGCTTTTGACTCCCCACACAGGCTCAATTACCTTCAATGGAGAGAATATCGCTGGACTTAAGTCGAATAACATCGTTCGTAAGGGAATGTGCTACGTACCGCAAATTGCCAATGTTTTCCCTTCTTTGAGTGTAGAAGAAAATCTAGAAATGGGCGCTTTTGTCCGCAATGTTCCTCTCAAGCCGCTCAAAGATAAAATATTTAATATGTTTCCAAAGCTTAGCGATCGCCGTCAACAACGCGCTGGTACTCTTTCTGGTGGCGAACGTCAAATGCTAGCAATGGGCAAAGCTTTGATGTTAGAACCCAGTTTACTTCTTTTAGATGAACCTTCAGCAGCTTTGTCTCCTATCCTGGTGACGCAGGTGTTTGAGCAAATTAAACAAGTTAACCAAGGTGGTACGGCGATTGTACTTGTTGAGCAAAATGCCCGTAAAGCTTTGGAAATGGCTGATCGAGGTTATGTACTGGAATCTGGACGCGATGCTATCTCTGGTCCTGGTTTACAATTGTTGAATGATCCTAAGGTAGGCGAATTGTATCTGGGAGCAGGGAAGGGACATTGAGGAGATGGCGCTTCTGAAAAATTGGATAACTGGGAGTTCATCTGAAAAATGTCTAACAACCTATATGAGAGCGATTTACAACTCTGGATTGAGCAAACGATTGGGCAATTGAAAAACCGTGAATTTGAGTCGCTAGATATTGAGCATCTGATTTCGGAGTTGGTAGACTTGGGTAAGTCGGAAAAGAATACGCTCAAAAGCAATCTCAAAATCTTGTTAGCGCATTTACTCAAGTTGCATGTTCAGCATGATGTGCCCGATACTATGAAAGCAAGTTTGTACAGTTCTGTAGTAGAACATCGTCTACGCGTTCTTGACAATTTGACAGATACGCCTTCGCTTAAAAGTTTTTTGAATGAAGCGTTGGAAAAAGCTTATCCTGATGCCCGCAAGGTGGCAATTAAGGAGGGGAAGTTCGCTAAATTTGGGGTTCGTGTGCCCCAGGAAAGTGAGTATCCCATGATTTGTCCTTTTTCGGTTGAGCAGATTCTAGATGAGGATTTCTACGGGCTGTAGATAGTGGCGATCGCTTCGCGATGCCAAAATTTGGTAACTTGAAATACAACATTGAAACTAAAATCTTCCGGGTTAGCGTATAAGTTACACGAGGGGTGGGGAGTGTCAAGAAAATGAAATGACTCTTAAACCGTTATTTGCTAACTCTTGCATCTTTGCAGAGTTGGAGATGTTCCAGCCATCAACCAAATGGTTTTAACAGTACACAGTACACAGTAAACAGTACACAGGGAAGGAGTCAGGAGTCACCAAGTCAGAATTCTTTATTTCTTCCTTGGTGAATACTGAATTCACCGATTCTGAATTCTTCTTCAAACTGATAACTGATAACTGATTCGGTCAGCTGCATTTGTGAAACTGAGATAGACTAATGAGTCGAATAAACGGATTTGTTGGGCGTCGTAAATTTTTGAAGCAATGTATTGCAGGTGTGGAAGGACGCAAATCACAATAATTAACCTTAAATAAAATAATTACCGGGTATCCAAAACGTATGACAATTAAACAAATTGAGAAACTTAAAACTCCTAAATTTCTCCAACAAATCGAATCAACTCTAAAACCATTGGAGTTCTTGGAGCGTTGTGCCAAAAATTGCGGAGATCTCTTTTTCATTAATTCCATTGGCGAGCTAGAAATTTTAGTTGTTAGTCATCCTCAAGATCTTCAAGAATTATTTAATCCCACAAATAAAATTCTTGCTGCTCCGGCTGCTGCTAATGAAATCTTCAAACCTCAAGTTGGAGAAAACTCGTTAATTGTACAAGATGGAGAACGTCATCAAAAACAGCGAAAGCTAATGATGCCTCCCTTTCATGGGGAACGGATGGTCAATTATGGGCAGCAGATTTGTGAAATTACCCAACAAGTGGTACAACGTCTCAAGCCAGGTCAAACTTTTATTGCTCGCCATATAAGTGAAGCTATTACCATGAAGATTATCTTAAAAATAGTCTTCGGTATTGATGAGGGATTACGGTTTAAAAAACTGGAAAACTTAATGACAAC
Organism: Brasilonema sp. UFV-L1; assembly: GCF_012912105.1. Taxonomy (GTDB): domain Bacteria; phylum Cyanobacteriota; class Cyanobacteriia; order Cyanobacteriales; family Nostocaceae; genus Brasilonema. Next base: position 87,766 of record NZ_QMEA01000008.1, on the reverse strand, counting down.
TTGGTTGGATTTAACTAATTCACCACTCAGCGCCAGTGTTTTATTGTTTCCACCTCTAAGAAAAGATTTGGGTTCTTGGAGTCCTTGGGGAAGATATCTGCGCTTGCGGCAACAAATTGATGATTTACTGATGGCGCAAATATGGGAGCGTCGCCAAGTGCAATCAAATCATTTTGATATTCTGAGTTTGCTAATAGAAGCAAAATATGAAAATGGAGAAGGCATGAGTGATGCCGAATTAAGAGATAACCTTTTGACTTTACTAGTTGCTGGTCATGAAACCACAGCTACCGCTATCGCTTGGGCTTTGTACTGGATTCATCAACAACCGGAAGTCTATGAGAAACTCTTGCATGAGTTACGAAGTTTAAATACTCCGGACGCGCTCAAAATTACTCAACTTCCTTACCTGACAGCAGTTTGTCAAGAAACTTTACGGATTTACCCTGTGGTTCTTTCCACTTTTCCTAGAATTACTTTACGCTCTGTCAATTTAAGCGGGTATCAAGTTGCCTCTGGAACGTATGTAGTACCTTCTATTTACTTAACTCATCGTCGAGAAGATTTATATCCCCAAGCAGATAAATTTCAACCAGAAAGGTTTATTAATCGTAAATACTCACCTTATGAATTTTGGCCTTTTGGAGGTGGTTCTCGTCAATGTCTAGGTCAAGTATTTGCTTTGTTTGAAATGAAATTAATTTTAGCAACTATTGTTTTAAATTATCAATTGAAATTAGAGGAGAAAAGTCCTGTTAAGCCAGCACGTCGAGGTTTTTTAATAGGTCCTCAAGGTGGAGTAAAAATGAGTCTTGTCGCGGGGACTCCTCGTTATACCAATTCAAAATTCAAAATTCAAAATTCAAAATGAAGAAAGCCGAGACGAAACTTGGGTTTGGGAATGTGTATCTGTCGCATTCTTTTTTAAAATTGGTATTAGATATTTGGTAGAACACTATCATGTTTATCCTACATTAAAGGGTTTAAGACCCCTACGTCTACCCGTAGTACGCCAGATGCCTCAAGTCGGGAAACCCGCCCACGGCACTGGCTCCTCAGTTTGAGTTGGGGTTTAAATCCCCAACTCAAACTGTCTTTAATTTTGAATTTTGAGAGAAGTTGGAGCGGAGGAAACCTCCGATCCAATCTATGCCCTCCCTTGCCCGCTGCGCGAGCGGTGATGCGTGAATTTTGAATTGTTAATTGACCTGAGTGCTCTTGTTCTAATGTCGGTTAACGAATTATTCGTTAACCGACAACTGTCACCGGAATCGGAGGGTGCTTTGCTGCAGTTCGCCAAAATTTGGTAATTTGAAATACATTGAAACTAAAATCTCCCGGCTTAGCGCATAAGTTACACAGTTGTGGGGAGTGTCAAGAAAATTAAATGACTCTTAAACCGTTATTTGCTAACTCTTGTATCTTTGCAGAGTTTGATATGTTCCAGCCATAAACCAAATGATTGTCAGCTGGATTTGTGAAACTGAGATAGACTAATGAGTCGAATAAACGGATTTGTTGGACGTCGTAATTTTTTGAAGCAATCTATTGCAGGTGTGGGAGGCTTGGCTGTTGGAAGTGGTATGCAATGGATCACACAGCAAACTTTTGCTGATGCAAGTCCTGCAAATCCCAATCCAGTTAATTCAGACAAAGCCTTAAAACGATTATTGGATGGAAATAAACGATTTGTAGACCAAAAGCGAAAATATCCAGACCAATCTTTAGAACACCTGCGATTAGTTGCTAAGGGTCAATATCCTTTTGCGTCTATATTTGGCTGTGCTGACTCTAGAGTTCCTGCAGAAATTGTCTTTGATCAAGGACTTGGGGATTTATTCGTCGTACGAGTTGCTGGCAATGTCGTTAGTGACATGGCTATTGGCAGCTTAGAATATTCTACAGCAATATTGGGTTGTCAATTGATTGTGGTTTTGGGTCATAGAAAATGTGGTGCAGTCATGGAGGCGCTTGAGGAACAGCCCGCTCCTGGCAGAATTAGCTTGATTGTTGAGGGTATCAAACCAGCTGTAGAAGAAATCAAGTTAAAAACAGGTAACATCCAAGAGAATGCAATTGTCGCCAACATTCAGTATCAGGCGAAAAAATTACAGGAAAGCTCAACAATTCTGGCTAAGCTCATCCGCAAAGGTCAACTCAAAATTGTTGGCGCTTGTTACGATATTGATACTGGCAAAGTGTCTATTGTTGCTTGATAGTCACGCATCCCCCATGCGTAGAACACGGTAGCTTTTCGTAGGATTTTTGATATCTCAGAGCTTGCACCTTACCCATAGTAGGCCTTGAACTCAAGTTCAAGGCTAATAATCACGCGTCCGTTAAAACGGACTAAATGTAATTAATTTTACATTTTTAGCAGATGCAAGATGTAAGACTTTGGACTCGTGAGCATAGTCTAGAGTCAAATGTAACGAATTGTAAATTTCCAAATAATTGAATTCTACTTGTCCTGAGAAGTTAATAGGAGAGAACGACCAGTATAGGGGAAGGCGGTGAATAATCCAATTGTAAAAGTTGCTTGTATTTCAATGATCGTTGGTCTTTTTTGCGGTGTTTTAGTGGTGTGGTTGATTTATTTGCAACGGCGACGCCAAGTCGTGGATAGTTTGGTGCGGACAAACCATGTGGTTGGTCGTTTTGGCACGGTTGAAATCCCGTTTGATCACCGCAGTCAGGGAAAGGTACGTGTTAACGTTAAAGACTCTTTGGTCGATTTCGTCGCTTTTACGGACGAAGTTAAAGAGTTTAGCAAAGGCGATCGCGTCTTAATTATGGATATGAAAGGAAATAAAGTATGGGTTGTGTCCGAAAGCTCTCTCATTCAGTAAGCTGCTAAATATTCTATGAACTCGTTTGCAGCTGACTTGGAAAATAGAGAAGTGATGGACTGATTTTTTCATGCTTACTAAAGATATGCAATCTCATTTGCACATCAGCTTAATATCCTATTTTCAATTTTGAAATGACTGCTCTTTAAGTACTTTTGGCTTTTGTAACAGTAACTAACAACTAACTATGAAAGTTAAATCCCAATTTCAATCTTTCTTTGAGCATGATGTCACAGTAGTACCGCTGGCTCAAACTCAGTCAAACCCCCCAAACACTTATGAGAGAAACAATATTGAGGGGCTACTTTTTACTAGTGTTCCTATTGCCCTTTCCATATTTGGAGTCATTTTATTAGTCTGGTTTCTCAAATCTTTCCTGTGTATTTGTTCACCCAACGAAGTCTTGATACTTTCAGGGCGCAAACGACAAACCAAAGATGGGCAAGAAGTCGGTTATCGAGTGTTAGCAGGTGGACGAGCGATTCGTATTCCGATTGTTGAAACTGTCAAACGTATGGACGTGACAACAATGCCTGTACGGGTGGAAGTGCGTAACGCTTACGCCAAGGGAGGAACGCCGTTGAATATCCAGGCGATCGCCAATGTCAAAATCTCCACAGATCCTTACGTTGTTGGCAATGCGATTGAGCGCTTTCTGGATCGCGATCGCTCGGAAGTTGCTCGTGTCGCCCGCGAAACCCTAGAGGGGTATTTGCGCGGTGTTGTCGCCACTCTCACACCGGAAGAACTAAATGAAGATCGTCTGAGTTTTGCCGAACGCATCGCCTCGGATGTCAGCCGCGATCTCACCAAACTGGGACTACAACTAGACACCTTAAAAATCCAAAGTGTTTCCGATGATGTAGATTATCTCAGATCCTTGGGACGCAAGCAAATTGCGCTAATTATCCGAGATGCTGAAATTGCCGAATCAAATGCACTTACCGAAGCCGAACAGATAGAAGCTCAATGTGAAGAACATGCTTCTGTCGCCAAAACCCAGGATCGGATCATTATTTTGGAAAAACAGAACGAACTGCGCACAACTCAGGCAAAGCTAGAACAAAAAGCTCGCTCAGAAGAAGAGATTACCAAAGCTGCTGTCAAAGAAAAGAAAGCCAAAGCCGAACAACTGCTACAAACACTGCGCTCAGAATTAGAACGTCTGCGCCTAGAAGCAGATGAAGTGCTACCAGCACAAGCCCAACAACAAGCACAAGAACTACGCGCCAGAGGAGAAGCCGCACAACTGGAAGAAAAAGCCAAAGCCGCCGCCTTAGTAAACGACATCCTTTCCCAAGTTTGGCAAGAAACAGGAACTGATGCTTCCGAGGTGTTCCTAATTCAGCAAATCGAAACAGTACTCCAACAAGCAGTACAAATTCCAGGGCGAATTCAACTTGACAAAGTGAATGTGATTGACAACGGCGATGGTAAATCTTTAGCAAGTCTGGTGAATGTTTATCCAGAAATTGTTCTTCAGTTCCTTGAAAATGTCAATCGCACCCTTGGTATAGATGTAGCAGGTACTCTCAACCGCAGTCATTAAACAGTACACAGTGAATAACTGATACAGCAAACCTAAATTGTTTGTGAACATCTTCTCTCTTTTCTTCCTTTGTGTACTAGCCTACGGCACGCCGCTGCGCGTCTAGGGCGTACTTTGCGGTACCCTGCGGGAAGCCCTTCGGGTTCGCAGTCGCCTCTGTCGGGAAACCCTCCTGCAGCGCTGTCTCACCGCTCCGCGTCTACGTTTTCATAATTTTTTGTTCACGACCTATCTAAGATTGCTGTAACTGATTTGGTTATAAAAGGAAAAAAATCATGGAAATTATTGCTTTACTACTAGGAATTTTTGGAGCAGGTACTGGGGCTGCATTTTGGGTTATTCGTAACTTATACTATATTTGTCAGCCAAGTGAGGTGCTGATTTTTGCCGGGAATAGCACCCCAGTTGCAGATGGGCATTCGGTTGGATACCGCTTAGTTAAAGGTGGTAGTAGCATTCAAATTCCCCTTTTGGAGCGTACCTTCCGCATGGATCTCACTAACATGATTATCGAACTACGGGTATCGAATGCTTACTCTAAAGGTGGCATTCCCCTGACAGTGGAGGGGGTGGCTAACATTAAGATTGCAGGGGAAGAACCAACAATTTACAATGCGATAGAGCGCCTTTTGGGTAAAAGTCGTAAGGACATTGAACAATTGGCAAAAGAAACTTTGGAGGGAAATCTGCGGGGGGTATTAGCCAGTTTGACACCAGAACAGGTGAATGAAGATAAAATTGCCTTCGCTAAAAATTTACTGGAGGAAGCTGAAGATGACTTAGAAAAGCTGGGATTGGTACTAGACACCCTGCAAATTAAGAATATCTCTGATGAAGTTTCCTACCTAAATTCTATTGGGCGCAAGCAACAGGCAGAACTGTTACGGGATGCACGGATAGCGGAAGCAGATGCAAAGGCTCTTGCTGCGATTAAAGCATCAGAAAATAAACGAATTACAGAACTCAGACGGATTGGGCGAGATTTGGAAATTGCTAAAGCTGAAGCCCAACGCAGAGTCAGAGATGCACTCACCAAACGAACAGCAATGGTGGCTGAGGTAGAAGCAGCGGTGGGAGCAGAAGTGGCGCGAGTGCAAGCTGAGGTTGCTGTACAAACTGAACGCATCAAGCAGGTGGAACAGCAGTTGCAAGCTGATGTCGTCGCACCAGCAGAAGCAGAATGCAAACGAGCGATCGCTCTTGCGAAAGGAGATGCTGCCCGGATTGTAGAAGATGGTAAGGCGCAAGCTGCAGGAACACAGCACTTGGCCCAATCTTGGAAGGCAGCTGGTGCTTCAGCACGAGAAATCTTTTTATTCCAGAAGCTGGAACCACTTTTGAGGATGATGGCTGCGGGAGTTCCAAAAGTTAAGGTGCAAAACTTAACTGTCATTGATGCTAGCAATGGTACCAACGTGACGAAAATGACTTCTTTCTCAGAGCAGTTACGTCAGACAATAGGTATAGACATTGCTAAAGTTGTAGGTCATTTAGCACCCGGTGAACCAATGAGCAACCAGAATATGCATCAACATCAACAAAACACTAAATCTTAGCTAGTATCACTCTCTTGGAATTCAAAATATGGCACTATGTCCAGAGGACACGCTGCGCGAACGTGCCACGCTGCGCTATCAAAATTCAAAATTCAAAAAGTTTATATCATAAGCTTTTCGTGGATTTTGTAGACAAGGGAGCGTCTTAGCGGAGGGCATGCTTTTGCCTTGTTGTACTAGCTACTCCCTTCGGTGGTATAAGATTACCTAAGCATGATTGACTCCTCTGTCTGTGTCCTCTGTTGCCTCCTGCGGTTAAAAAATAGGTATTCTTAAGCGCACCGAAAGGAGTATCAATGTGACTCCGTGTTGATGAACTGTCAAACCAGTAATATGGATGAATTAGAAGAGCAAATTCTGCAGCTTGTTAAAGAAGCTTGTTGCCATCCACGGGGCAGTAAGGAACGCAACAAAAAACTGAATGAGATTATTTGGCTGCTTCAGCAATCAGGTAGACTTTTGAGAAGCGCGGGTATACCTGATGCTGAAGATGCGCTCCAGCAAACCTGGCTGTACTTTTGCCGTAATTTGTGTGAGACGACTACAGCTAAACATCCCTTTGATCCAGAAAAAAATAGTATCATTACTTGGGTTAATGTCTACCTTAGATACCGACTTAAAGATTGCCGCATAAAAGCTATTGAAAAAGAATATTGGACGGCTAAACCTATAGTTGATATTAATGGGCAACTAGTAGACCCTGTAGATTTCATTCCAGCACGACCAGAACCGCCTCCAATTCTAGAAGAAATTCGTCAATGGCTTGAACAAGAGGGCACTCTGTTACGTTCTATTCATGTGCGCGATCGCCCGGATATTCACTGCCAAATCTTAATTGAGCGCCGTTTACCTCCTGAAACTTCTTGGGAAGTTTTATCAAAAGAGTTTGGAGTGGCGATCGCCACCCTAAGCAGCTTCTATCAACGCGAATGCTTTCCGCGCCTCCTAAATTTTGGCAAATCTCAAGGCTATCTCTAATCATCAAATCATGAGTAACTCGACTGAAAATCTAACTATTTCCATCCCAATTCCCCTGAAAGCTCAACAGACTGCTCTTGAGTTTGCCCAAGAGCAACCGACTTCCCAGAAAGCAAGCCAGGTATACCTTAATACCTTAGCTGTACAAGTCGTTAATACCTACTTGCAAATGCTTGATATTCCTACAGATTTAGAAGCGAGTTATAGCTGGAACAAAATCGGTCGGTTGTGTGCAGATGTGGCAGATTTACAAGTCATAGGAATTGGGCGTTTGGAATGCCGAACAATCAAGACAAGCGAACAGACTTGCTCTATTCCAGCAGAAGTCTGGGATGATCGCATTGGATATGTGATTGTCCAACTGGATCAAGGCTGCAAAGAAGGAAAAATTCTCGGATTTGTGCCTACAATAACATCATCAGTTATACATATCACTCAACTGCAATCTTTGCAAGCATTGGTTGAACACTTGCATGAGAAATCTCAAGTGGTGCGGTTGCGGCAATGGTTGGAAGGTATTTATGAAGCAAGATGGGAAACGATTGAAGAATTATCTCACAGAAGTAGTCCAGCATTGGCATTTCGCTCGAAACGAGTCAAAGGAGTCGAACTTGATACCCCAGAAAAGATTCGCCAAGTGATTTCACAGTTGTATGCACGTCAGCATAAAGGCGATCGTTCACAACTTCAGCCATTTGAGGTTTCTTCTCCATCACAATTTACAGATGTTCTCGTTAATCTTTTACAAACTACTCAAGATGAAGAAATTCGTTGGACTCTGGCAGAAATTCTCTGGACAATTGCTCCCCACCACCCCGTCACTAAAGCCAGACGTATACTGGATTTGGGAATGCAACTCGCAGGTTATGCGGTGGCGCTCATGGTAGCAATTTTACAAAAACCAGATAATACTGTTGCGGTGCTGCTGCGGGTTTATCCAATCGGAAATCAGCGCTACTTACCGCCTGGTTTACAATTGGCTGGACTGTATGAAAATGGTAACCCGTTTCTGGAAGTTCAAGCCAGAGAGCTAGATGACTACATCCAATTAAAATTTAGTGCGGAATTTGGCGAACAATTCAGTGTTAGAGTTACTTTAGAAAATGCAATGATTACAGAAAATTTCTTAATTTAAAATTATAGATCCAGAAAAGGTGCTGCAGGTGGGGATGCTGGTTATCTTCGAGATTGGAAATGGCAGTTTTGAGCAGGGATTTCATGTGACATTGCGGATTGGGGAAGATGATCAGCCCCATTTTGCTGAAATTTCCGGCTGTTTGCCGCCTGCACCCGAAATTCCTCAGCGTTACCAAGACTGGCAATCAAGCTACCTTCAGTTAGAAAAGATTTATCGTATCATCGTACCTCAACAACAGATAACCAACTTTTCTACTACAGTAGAATGCCAAAATGCTGCTGTTGCACTGCGTTCTAGTCTGAATCATTGGCTGAATCAACCACCTTTGCAGCATCTAGAACGCCAGTTATTACAGAATGTCGGCAAATCTGAAACGGTGCGATTTATTCTCAAAACTCAAGATCCTCTCATCCGGCGGCTTCCCTGGCATTTGTGGGATTTGTTCGAGAATTGTTATCCTCAAGCCGAGATTGCTTTGAGTGCTGAGCATGAGCCATCCTCAAAGAGCTTGAAAAATCCTGTTAAAATTCTAGCCATCCTGGGTAACAGTGAGGGAATTAATGTTAAGCCAGATATGGATGCACTCAAAGAGTTACCAGGGGCAAAAGTCGAACCGCTGATAGAAGCATCACGAGAGCAACTTATTGACAAGTTGTGGAGTCAGCCTTGGGATATTTTGTGTTTTGCAGGACATAGCTGTAGTCAGGATGGAGATTCTCAGGGGGTTCTTCAGATTAATCCCAACGAGAGTTTATCACTAGATCGATTACGTCGCACCCTCAGATTTGCTGTGCAAAAGGGGTTGAAGCTGGCGATTTTCAATTCTTGTGATGGGCTAGGATTGGCAATAAATCTCGCTGATTTGAGGATTCCCTATGTCATAGTTATGCGTGAACCTGTGCCAGACATAGTGGCACAAAAGTTTTTGCGGTATTTCCTGACAGCTTTTACAAGTGGCGAATCCTTATATACATCGGTTCGACAAGCCCGTGAGCGGTTGGAAGAAGAATTGGAAGAGCAATATCCTTGTGCTTCCTGGCTGCCGATTATTTTCCAGAACCCCGCAGCAGCAGAGTTAAAATGGCCTCAACAGCTTCCTTGGAAAAAGATAGGACTGTTTGCAGCAGGGGTGCTCGCAGTCATCGGAATTTCTGGCATTGTATGGCGTGTGATTGATGAAATGAGTTTCTCCAACCGCATCAGTTTGGGGGAAAAGATATTACTTGAGTCAGTCAAAACTCCTGAGAAAGAAGCAGGTGTACGAGCGTTTTGGTTCAAAGATTACAAGACAGCAGTTAGCAAGTTTGAAAAGTCTCGGCAGCAAAATCCCAGTGATCCAGAAACTTTAATCTATTTAAATAATGCCAAGATAGGCGAAAAAAATGCTCTGACAATTGCAGTTGGTGTTCCCATAGGCACTAACCCGGATGTAGCGCAAGAAATTCTGCGGGGAGTGGCGCAAGCTCAAGATGAGGTGAATCGTCAAAATGGAATTGATGGCAAGCCGTTAAAAGTCGAAATTGCGAATGATGATAATGACGAAGCGATCGCCCGACGAATTGCCCATAAATTTGTAGACAATCAAGATATTCTCGTAGTCGTTGGACATAACAGCAGCAATGCAAGCGTTAAGGCTGCTGAGGTTTATCAGGCGAACAAGTTAGTTATGATTTCGCCAACCAGTAGTTCAAGAAACTTAACTGAACAGAATAATCGCCAGACTAACTACATCTTTAGAACAGTTGTTAATTCTACCATAGTCGCCAATGCTTTAGCTCCAAAAGTAAAAATGGTTAGCAAAACCAAAATTGTGTACTGTAGAGATTCCAAAGCTATTGATCAATCCTTTAAAAACGATTTTGATGCTGCGCTTGGAGACAAGCTGATTGAAATTAATTGTGATCTTGCGGATCCTCAACTTAAGCCTGAGGAAGTCATACAAAAAGCAATCAATGTCGGCGCAGATAGTCTGTTGCTCGATCCGTTTGTAGATAGAGTTGATAAAGCGATCGCCGTTGCCAAAGCCGCCAAGTCGAACAAGGAGAAACAATTAACTCTGTTTGGAAACCCTAGCATGCAAACCCAGCAAACACTCTTAAATGGCAATGGTGCTGCAGTGAACGGCATGATCATCCCAGTTCCCTGGCACCCTGCAGCCTCTGTTAACCAAGAGTTTGGGCAAAATGCCAGCAAGCTATGGGGTGATAGAAACAAAATTGGCTGGCGAGCTGCAACTAGTTACGATGCAACTCAAGTGATCATAAAGGGATTAAGGAAGGAGAATACAAGAGGCGGAATACAAAAAGCTCTATCAAATTCTTTTTCGATGGATGGAGCAACCGGAAAGATACAGTTTTCGTTATCAGGCGATCGCCTTGGCACTCCTGTCTTAATTCAAGTCAAACGTGATCCAAAAGCTTCAACTGGCTACAACTTTGTCTCGTTAGACGAAATTTCGAGCCGTATCAGTCTGGGGGAAAAATTTCTTGTCACCACTCAACCCAACCGTGTAAAGCAAGAAGGCGTAAAAGCTTTTGCTCAACAAGACTACAATAGCGCCTTCCAATTCTTCCAAGCATCCCTACAAGTGACGCCCAACGATCCAGAAGCGCGTATCTACATGAACAATGCTCAAGCTGCTCTGGGAAGAAAAACCTTTACAATTGCTGTGAGCGTTCCTATTGTCACCAACCTCAATGTTGCTCAAGAAATTCTCCGGGGAGTTGCTCAAGCTCAACATAAGATTAACAGCCGTGGTGGTATTCAAGGACATCTTTTACAGGTTGTCATTGCCTCAGATGATAACAATCCTGAGATTGCTGAACGACTTGCTGCTTTCTTTGTAAAAAATACTCATATTCTGGCAGTGGTAGCTCATAATGCCAGTGAAGCCTCTGTCGCTGCCGCGCCGGTGTATAATGACGAAGGTTTAGTGATGATTTCGGCTACCAGCTTTTCCACTAAGCTATCCAACGCAGGTAAATATATCTTTCGTGTAGCTCCCAGCATTCGTTTTATTGCCGATTCTTTGTCTGGCTACGCTGTGAGAACTGCTCACAAAAGAAATCTCGCAATCTGTGTGGATGAAAAAGCTATAGACAATCAATCGTTTAGAGATGAATTGCAATCTGCATTATACAACAATGGTGGTAATTTTGTCAAGATAAACTGTGATTTGTCTGCACCCGATTTCAACCCCAGTCAAATCATGGCTGATGCTATCCGTCAGAAAGCAGATGGCTTGGTACTAGCTCCCCATGTAGATAGAATTAACAAAGCTTTAGATTTAGCACGGGCAAATCAAAGGCGACTCGTACTCTTCGCTAGCCCCACGCTTTATACATCTGAGACTTTCAATTCAGGGCGAGCAGATGTCAATGGGATGGTACTAGCTGTACCTTGGCATCCGACAGCAATTTCAGATAATTCTTTTGGGCAAAATGCTCATAAACTTTGGGGTGGAGCGGTGAATTGGCGAACAGTGATGGCTTATGATGCAGTTATTGCCATTGCTACAGGATTGGAGAAAAGTAGCACACGCGATGGATTGCAACAAGTTTTGCGTAGTCAAAGCTTCTTTGCCAACGGTGCAACAGGAAAGATTGAATTTTTACCATCAGGCGATAGCTTAGCTGCTGCGCTGCGCGCAGATCGCAATGGCAAACCGAAATTAGTCCAAATTCAGCCAAGCAAGAAATCACCTACAGGTTATGATTTTATCCCGTTGAATCCATAGTTAGGATCAGCCGAGTCAGGGAAAAGTAAAGTTTTGTAAACAATCAGATAAGTACTGGCAGTTGTAACTGACAAACAAATGAGCGAGGTACTTAATTTTGCCTAACAGCATTTTGAATTTTGAATTCAAAAAAGGTCATATCTGGTTCACTCGTTCGTTCATTCAACATTAAAAACCCAATACTACAAGTATGAAGCTTGAAATAGCGTCAGCGCAAAGCACACGCAATCATACATATACTTACCCTGGAAAGCATTTCGCAAAGCATTGCAAGAATCGCTAAGAGCAAACGAATAAAAATGTTTGAGAGGCTTTGTAACAAACTATGAGAGATTTATGTATGAACACTCACCAATTAGATCTCTATCAGCGTATTCAGCAGTTCTCCTTGGATGAGATTGATGCAAAATTATCTTTCAGTAAACGCCTTGCGAGAGATAATAATTGGACAATTGAATATGCTCAACGGGTGATTGATGAATACAAGAAATTTGCCTTTTTAGCTATTGTTGCTGGTCATCCAGTCACCCCTTCGGATCAAGTGGATCAAGTCTGGCATTTACACCTTGTTTATACCCAATCATATTGGGAAGATTTCTGTGCTCATGTTCTACGAACGTCTTTACATCATAATCCTACCAAAGGTGGGCAACAGGAAGGGTATAAGTTTAATGACTGGTACAGTAAAACATTAGCGAGTTATGAACAGTTTTTCCAACAGCGACCACCATCCGATATTTGGTCACCTCCCCATATCCGTTTTGGCAGAGATATTCATTTTGTTCGCGTCAACACACAGCAGAATTGGATTATTCAAAAACCGGATTTCAGTTTTTTAACCAAGTTTCGTTTCAGTCGGGGTGCTGTCTGGATGCTGTCACTGCTTGCACTCGTGAGTATAATCATTTGGGATGTTCCCGCACTCGCCAGCTTTCCAAATCCAATTAATCGTTCATTATCTGAGTTTTTCAACTTTTACCTGTTAGTTGGATGTCTTGGGCTTTTGTTTACAAGTATTCTCGGCTTCTTGTTAGAACGATTCAAAAACGATTCTCGGATTGCTTGGGTGTTATTTGCTATCTTGGCGTTTGTGTTATTTAGTTTAGGGACTACTAATCTAGTGACAGGAATGTTGAGTTTAACAGGAAAAGACTTTGTTGGGTTCTACATTTTATCTGCGATCACCACTGTTATCTCTGATTTTGCCATTTCTCATTGGAAAGAAACCAAACCTTTAATATCCAGTTCTGAAAAGAGAGACAATCAAGTATTTTTGCAGTGGGAAGGGATTGCAAGCAAGTTAACAAAGCTCTCGATTTTGTGCTTATACTCTTTAGGAATCGTCAGGATGATCATCGGGTTTTCTCGACACAAACCGATTGGTTATCTTCTTGTCTTATGCCTGTGTATGGCTGTATATCTTCTATGGCTTGTAAGTCGTGAGAATGAATATTTTGACCGTTTTCTCAAAATATTCACCAATGTGATTGTTCTACTCTTAGGTATAGTTTTGCTCTTCCTGAAATTCCAGATTTTCATTTGGTTCGTCTTAGCGCTGATATTTTTTGTAGTTATATTTTCAAGACGAGGAACCTATACAGGTGGAACAAGACGAGGAGGTTATACAGATGGAACAAGACGAGGAGGTTATACAGATGGAACAAGACGAGGAGGTTATACAGATGGAACAAGACGAGGAGGTTATACAGATGGAACAAGACGAGGAGGTTATACAGGTTGTGGTGATTCAGATTTAGGCGGCGGAGGTAGTTATGGAGGTGACTCTGGCGGGTCTGGTGGATGTGTAGAAGTAGGTTATACAAGTTGTGGTGATTCAAATGTAGGCGGCGGAGGTAGTTATGGAGGTGACTCTGGCGGGTCTGGTGGATGTGTAGAAGTAGGTTATACAGGTTGTGGTAATTCAGATGTAGGCGGCGGTGGAGGTAGTTATGGAGGTGGTGATGGAGGTGACTCTGGCGGGTGTGGTGGATGTGGTGGATGTGGCGGGTGTGGTGGTTAAATAGCAATAGAAGAGTGAAAAAATCTGTGATTCTTAAACTTCTCCCACAACACTTACAAACCATTTACACCCACGCCGAAACCACGTACCCCGAAGAATGTTGCGGTATAATTCTAGGCCATCTGACAAACGAAGGCAAAACTGTGGTAGAAGTCATGCCAACAGAAAATGCCTGGAATGCAGAAACAGCGGCAGATTTTCCTAAAGATGACACATTAGATTATAGTAAGAGGCAAAGGTACGTAATCGCCCCTCAAGTCATGTTACAAGCACAAAGAGAAGCACGTGAGCGTAACCTGAATATCGTAGGTATTTATCACTCCCATACTGACCATCCAGCAATTCCCTCAGAATTTGATCGTCAGTGCGCTTGGCAAGAATACTCTTACATCATTGTTTCCGTACAAAATGGTAAAGCGAGTGACATGAAAAGTTGGTGTTTAGATGACAACCACCAGTTTCAACAGGAAGTCATTGAAAACAAAATTTAACAATTTCTAGAGACACCTCGTTTTTGGATACTATTAATAAGCTGTCTTGCATATAGAAATGCAATATATTAAGCAGCTAAAATGCTTGTCACATTTTGAGTTGTCAAGTCCGCTCTTCCTCATCAAAGTGCTATGCTCAATCCGAATCTGGATGAAATCCAGCTCACAAAAGATGATTACGAACGTTACTCCCGCCACTTGATTTTACCGGAAGTCGGGTTGGAGGGACAAAAACGCCTGAAAGCTGCCAGTGTGCTGTGTATCGGTACAGGTGGACTTGGTTCACCTCTGCTTTTGTATTTGGCTGCTGCGGGTATTGGACGCATCGGTATTGTTGATTTTGATGTTGTTGATACTTCCAACTTGCAACGCCAAGTCATTCACGGTACATCTTGGGTTGGTAAACCGAAAATTGAATCTGCAAAGAATCGAATTCTAGAGATTAATCCGTATTGTCAGATTGACTTATACGAAACTCGCCTGACTTCAGAAAACGCCCTTGATATTCTAAGACCTTACGATGTCGTAGTTGATGGTACCGATAACTTCCCCACTCGTTATCTAGTCAACGATGCTTGTGTGTTGCTGAACAAGCCCAACGTCTACGGTTCCATATTCCGTTTTGAAGGACAAGCGACAGTCTTTAACTACGAAGGTGGACCGAATTATCGTGATCTTTATCCCGAACCACCACCACCAGGAATGGTTCCTTCTTGTGCAGAAGGTGGTGTCTTGGGAATTTTGCCAGGAATTATTGGTGTTATCCAAGCAACGGAAACTGTCAAAATTATAATTGGTAAAGGTACAACTTTAAGTGGACGCTTGCTGCTTTACGATGCGTTGAACATGAAGTTCCGAGAATTAAAGCTGCGTCCGAACCCAGTTCGTCCAGTCATAGAAAAGTTGATAGACTACGAACAATTCTGCGGTATCCCACAAGCTAAAGCACAAGAGGAGAAACAGCAGATGGAAACGTCAGAAATAACAGTGAATGAGTTGAAGCAATTGCTGGATAGTGGTACGAATGATTTTGTGCTGCTGGATGTCCGCAACCCACATGAGTATGAAATTGCCAAAATTCCTGGTTCTGTTTTGATACCTTTGTCGGAAATTGAAAATGGTCAAGGCGTTACTAAGGTAAAGGAATTACTCAATGGTCATCGCCTGATTGCTCATTGTAAATCGGGGATGCGTTCTGCAAAAGCCCTCGGCATTCTCAAGGAAGCAGGAGTTGATGGTACAAATGTCAAGGGTGGAATTCTTGCTTGGAGTAAGGAAATCGATCCGTCTGTCCCAACGTATTAGGATGAACTGCAAATAAATTTCATCTGTAAGTAACGCAAAATATCTTTAGTTCAGCCTGACTAAGCAGATTTTCCTTCCGCAGATAGATGTTCTATTTCTCTTTTTAAGAAATACTCTGCTTTGTCAGGTTTTTAAAACAGTACACAGTACACAGTAAACAGTAAACAGTAAACAATGAACAGTAATAACTGGTAACTGATAACTGATAACTGGTAACTGTTAAAGTAAATAAAATTAAAGTTAGAGAAACTTGATTTAATTTAATTAACAAGCAAAACTCAAATATGCCCACTAGGCAGCTAGTTAGCAGCTAGCTCCCAGCAGGACTTCCTCTTTAATTGAGCAAGCAACTAAGGAGGCTAATGTTAGCATGTCAAATCTTCCTGAAAATCGTCATCTTAAGAATGATACAGAAAAATTTCAAACCTTAGATGGTTTACAGATACTTGTAGTAGATGATGATACTGATAGCCTTGTATTAACTACTTTTATTCTTAATACTTACGGTGTTCAAACAATAACGGCAACATCTGCCTTAGAAGCTCTTGAACTTATAAAACAATTTATACCAGATATTTTAATTATTGACATTGCTATGCCGGAAGTAGACGGATATTCGTTAATTCGTAGAATCAGAACACTCGAACCTCCACAAAATGAGATTCCAGCTATTGCACTAACAGCTATAGATTCAGAAGAAGGTTGCTACCTTGCTCTCAAGTCTGGATTTCAATCCTACTTGATAAAACCGACTGAACCTGATGAGTTAGCTGCAGAAATCACGAATCTTATGACTAAAAATCATTGAATTTCATGAGTTGAACTGTATGAGTGAGGTTACTAGATAGAAGCGGTTTGGCTGCTGGTAGAGTGTTGAATGAAAGCGGTAGCGACGAGGTGTCTTGTCCATGTTGCCTGAAAAAACTATGATAATAGATGATAACGTTTCACTTATTGTTTTTTAAGCCTTGCTCAAATTCGTCGATACACTCAAGTGAACTTGTCATTAAAGCGCATCGAGAGAGCAATGATATGTCTAACTCTGGCAACAGTTCACTTGTATCAATGCGCTCGTACCCATAGGTATCTATAAATTGCTTGGGTGTTTCTTCTCGCAAATAATATAAATTGAGTCCATTAGTTTGCCACATCCAAACTTCCTTTACACCAAGTCGCCGATAAGTCTCTAGCTTATCTATATTACCGCTTGTGATATTTACTTCGATAGCAATATCTGGAATGCTTTTTTCTTCTTTTATGCAGTAACACTCATCTGGTTCAGCACCAGCTTTTTTAGCTTTATTTCTAAAAGTCGTGCTTCCCATAGGAATACAATTAATGCGCTTTATGTACATATAATGCTCTAGCAACATAGCTAGATTTTTTTTCACTTTTTCATGTCTAATTGACGGCGACACAATTTCTAATACCCCATCCAAGTAGGTAATACGATAATGGGAATTATCCTCCAGTTTGGCTAGCAGTGCCTCATAAATTTCCCAACTTACGCCGCTAATGGTAAATCTTTCCTCTGGATCATCTAGATGTACCAGTTCTGATTCTTCTATGAGTTCTTTTAAGCTGCGTACCATATTCTGCGCTATTTGCGGTACATCATTACCGTAACACAGTCGGGAATCTGTGGCTTTCAATTCTCACAAATCAAATACGATTGCTATAGAAGCTTAAATATTAATCGCAATAATCGGGTAGAACGTAGCTTGTGTATACGCCTAACCTAGTATCAGTAAAAGCCTTTAATCATGAGAGATGTATCTTAAACGAGATATAATGAAATTACAGAATATTCCTTATGGAGAAACGCGCACTTATGCTGATATCGCCTGTGAAATTGGTAAGCCTCAGGCAGTCCGCGCTGTAGGTAGTGCTTGTGGTGCTAATCCAATAGCTCTTATTGTACCATGTCACCGTGTCCTGCGAACGGATGGTCATCTTGGCGGCTATCACTGGGGACTTGAACGCAAACAGAAATTACTTGCACAAGAGGCGAATAAAAAGCATGGTGTCTGATTTTTTTACGCCGGACTAAATGACAAGAAAATTTAACTATTAGTAACAGGCGTTTCACTCTGTACCTTAAGTTTTCGCCTTCCCCAAGGCTTGAGAACAGAAATACCAATAATGACCAAAACACATAAAGTCTGAATAATCGCACCCACAACTACGGCTTTTTGGTCAAACACATACAGTGGATTTTGCAGTGCTTGTAACCTTTGTGCGTCAGAGATAGCAGTTATTGCATTTGTCCAAGGACCAAGCCAAATTGTACCAGTAACAATGAGTGTTACGGTTGCTATCCACTTGACGATCACCCAGTAGTGTTTGAAAAATCCCCAAATCGTCAGCCAGCAAAGTAATCCACCAGTCATCAACGATAGAATGGCAGAAGGAATAATCACAAAGTCATCCAGTAATTTCATAACCCCATTGACAGCGTACAGTTCATCACCGTTGAGAGTATTTTGGTTACTCAAAGCAATAGCAATCATGCATAAAGCAGTACCAAACCAAATTCCTCCAAAGGCGACATGAAACGTTAGCAACCAGTTCTTTTGCTTGACGCTTAGCTTGTTCATATGAGTTTTTGCAAAGTTTGATTAGGCGGCATATAGTTAGCTTCCTAATCAAAATCTTACACTAGCTGATATTTCTCGACAAGTCTTTTTTTAAGGGTCAAGCATTGCTGAAGTTCCAGCGCTGACTTTATTTAAAAGTTTGATGAGTGTCTTTTTTTCACTATTAGTAAGATTTGCCATTAAGTTGGTGGTGCGGCAAAAATGGTCTGGAAGCATTTGAGAAAGCAAGTCTCGTCCTTGTTGTGTTAATTGCAAACGCAGCATTCGCCTGTCTTGTGAGTCAGGAAAGCGTTTGACTAATCCATCTCGTTCCAGTCCGTCAAGGAGTCCTGTGATTGTTGCTTTTGTAACACTCGCTCGTTCAGCACATTCAGAAGGCGTTAATCCTTTCTCGTTAGCTAGAAATAATTGCATTAACAGAGTAAATTTCCCCTTTGAAAGACCATATCGGGCAAAATGAGCGTCTAGGGCTTGATAAACGTCAGCCGTGGTGTGTAGAAAAGCTAAACAAGTTTCGACTGCAGCAATGTCTAACTCTGGATAGCACTTGGCAAAATCCAGTATTGCTTGTTTATCAACGAAGGGACGCAGTATGAGCACAATCAAAAAGGAGTTTGGTTAATAACCTTATTATAAGGTAGCTTAAATTAACTGACTGATTTTTGGCGATCGCCCTCAAGAGTGATTGCGCAAAGCTTCAAAATGGTATGGTATAGATTAAGCTATGCTGCCACGCTTTTTTGCTTCTTTGTAAGAAGTTCCGACATTTTTTATACCGGCTTTAATCATTTCTCTTTCAAGGATGGCAAAGAATCGCGTTTTGTCTCCACCACGTACTACTGCTTGATTGTGCGCTTCGGCGATCGCCACTGGATACCCATATCCTTTCTGCACTTGTGCTAACATCAGTCCCAGTGCTTGGTCAAACATTGTTATATTTTGAGCCACCCAAGATGGAACTTCTATCCGGGCAATTTCGGTACCGACATGCACATAACAAAAGTAAATTTGCTGATTTTGGTACAAATCAAGGATACGAACATTGCTGCGCCATAAACAACTGCGTTGTCCTGGTTTGAGTAGGGTGGACAAAACAGTTGTATCTCGTAACGGTTCAAAAACTTTGCAAGGAACTTTTTCTAGTTGATTTGGACAAAAGCTTGCACAATCTGGTACCTTGTGAGGACAAGCTAAAAGACGTAAAAAGTTGATTCCTTCAACGTTACGAGAAGCACTAAGATAACCTATCAGGGGAATTTGAGCATCACACAACTTTTGCCAAGCTTCCAAGATGGGAGGTAGAATGCGATCGCGTGCTTGTGAGGGTAATTGTTCCAAAAACCAGTAAATCAAAGAACCATCCACCATCGCCAACATCGGAACCTCTTCTGTTCCCTTGTCCTCTTTTACACCGCATGCCAATTCTGCCAGCACTGTTGCTTCACTTGCTGTGCGGCAAAAACTCATCCATTCTTCAGTACGGATACCCCATTTGCGAGAAAAATATAAATCCTCAGGGCGATAAAATATCTCCGGCAAACTATCTAGAACTGGATAACGGTTTTGTCCATAATGTAAGACAACTCTACCGATATTGAGAAGATAACAGTAAGCAATTTCGTGATGACTGGGGGATATTTGAGAACCATCGGTGGCGATGACGGTATGTATTTTAGGAGGAATTGGAATATCAATACAGGTGTTGAGTGGTTCTAGAGGAGTCGCATTAGCAAACAGGATGCGATCGCGCCATTTTTCCTGTCGCTGTACTAACTCGTTCTGACACTTTAAAGCATTTTGAAAATGTTGTTGAGCTAATTCTAAACGCTGGCGACTAGCAGCAGCCTCTTGCGTTAGATGTTGACTCAAACCTTGCATTTGTTTTGCTAATTTAGTAAGGTCAAGCATAGTCAGGAGTTAGGAGTCAGGAGTTAGGAGTTAGGAGTTATAGCAATCCTAGATAGATCGTGAACAAAAAATAAAAAAAACGTAGACGCGGAGCGGCTTCCCGCAGGGTACCGCTAAGACGCAAAGAGCGCAAAGAAAAGAAAGAGAAGAGGAAGAAGGTGTTTACATCCTATTTAGGAAGGCTGTAGGAGTCACGAGTCACGAGTCACGAGTGAATAATTATTATTCTCCCTATCACCCCATCGCCCCATTTTGCCACTCACTTAGAAAGCCACTCAGAGAAATCTTTAGCAAACTGAGGGAGTGATAAGACTTGAATTTGCGAATCATTTTGGGCGGTTACTTTTTCAATTGGAGTATTGTAACCCCAATCTGCAAGAAATAATTTTACCTCATTGAGATCTGGTTGCTGTTGAACAAGCTGTAATGTTTTCAGTCGGTCTTCTACAAACCAGACGCTATCTGGTATTGTATTCGTTTTCTGAATTAATTCTCGCAGAATTTCGTATTTGGGACGCTTGACTTCTTTACCAAAAATGACTTCTTGGGGTAAATCGACTCCTCCTTGTTTCAAGAGTTGCTGTGCAAAACGTCCTTCTTTTGTTGTGATGACGTACAGCTTAGTTATGCTGTCAAGTGTGGCTTTCATCTTCTCCACCACACCAGGATAAAATTTATGTAAACTCAGCCAACTCTCCAAATCTGTGGCAATCCATTCATCCCGAATTTTATCTAGAGTTTTGCCGATTTCTGTAGCCTTCAGATTATCTTTTAACAAAAGTTCTTGGGCAATTTTTGTCCATTCTAGAAGAATATTTTCTTCAGGAATTCCCTCTACTAATGCTTTGACTAAAACAGGCATTTCCCAACCTGTTTCTATCACAGGTCTGAGCTGATAGAATTTTGAGGCTAAATTATTCTGTGGTGTTTCGTCCTCAGGTAGCCAAACTTGGCAGTATGCCCGCCAGGCGACTTCAAAATATTCGATTAATCCGTCGCAAATGACACCATCAAAGTCTAGCGCGAGAATTGTAGGAGTGCTTGCGGTCATTTTTTTGAAGATGAAAACTGCTGCTGTCAGCTTATACCATTTCTTTGTGAGGCTGCGCCAAATTTTCTTGACTTCTTTGTTTCTTTCTTCGTGTCCTATGCCCTGCGGGCACGCTACGCTAATGCGCCCTTTGCGGTACCCTGCGGGAAGCCGCTCCGCGTCTACGTTCCTCATACAGTTGAGCGCATCTATGGCACTTTACGGGCAAGCTGTCGTACAGAATTGGTATTAGCGCTAAATTTAAGATTGATGAAATGATTAAGAAGAACTCAGCTTGGGCTGAACGCAAAACACAGAATATCCCCATTTACTTTTTTTTATAGCCATTTTCGTTTGAATCAAATACACAACAACGTCTCTACTTTTTCTTTGCCTTCCACGTGCCGCCATAAGTATAAAAAGGATTTTCCTGACTCACATGCTGCCAACATTGAGGACAAACAAAAACCCAATCACCTTCTTCTTCGTACTTTACCCGATAAAGAATCGGTGCAGTTAAGCTACACCGATCACAAAGTTTAACTCGATTGGAACGTGCCATTGCCTTCATGCTAAAGCTGAAGCTTGAGGTTTGGCGAAAATCATTCTTCCTGCGGAAGTTTGTAAAGCACTTGTGACGACAACTCGAAGTTCGCCTCCTACATAACTTCTACCTTCTTCAACGACGACCATTGTACCGTCGTCTAAATAGCCAATGCCTTGACTAGGTTCTTTTCCTTCTTTAAGAATCTTCAGGTCAATATTGTCACCAGGTAGATAGGTAGGACGCACTGCGTTCACTAAATCGTTAACATTCAAGACAGGTACTTTCTGAACGCTAGCAACTTTGGATAAGTTGTAGTCATTAGTCAGCAGTGTACCGCTGATTTCTTGAACAAAACGCACTAATTTAGCGTCAACTGTGGTAATATCCTCATAATCAACTGGGTTGATCAGGATACGCTCAGGATATGCTGCCCGAATTCTGTTAAGAATTTCTAGTCCTCGTCTTCCCCGAACTCGCTTTTGGTCTTTGCTCGCATCGGCTACTTGTTGCAACTCTTGCAAGACAAACTGCGGTATAATAATCTGCCCTTCTAGAAATCCAGTTTCTAGCAGTGTTTCAATACGACCATCGATAATACAACTGGTATCTACAACTTTGGTGCTGGCAGGTTTGAGAGTTCCTTCCACAACCAATGTCTCCACGGTGTTGGGATTAATAAGTCTTAATAATCCGCGCCCGTGGGCATCTGCTAAATTCATACCAGTGTAGGATAGTATGATGCTACCGACAACAGCGACCAGCGGTTTTATAAAACTAAAATCTGCTGGGATTGGTAGCAAAAATAGAGGAGCAAGCATTAAGTTTGCTACCAATAATCCAATCACTAATCCAATGGCACGAGTTAAAATAACTTCTAGTGGTAGTTCTCTAACTTGAGACTCCAATCGCCGATATGTGGTTTGGAAACTCAATCCAACCGCACCTCCAAACATGGCGGCAAAAACAGCGACAACCAGGCGTAAAGCTTCCATGTTAGACACTCTAGATAGTGCCCCAGTCGGCAATAGATTCGTGCTGTAGTAACCTATTCCCGCTCCCGCCAGAATGAATGAGAAAATAATAATGGCATCAAGCATCGTTGTATGATTTTCCTGCAACTGTGTAATTCGAGAAAGCAAAGTATTTTTTATTTCCTCGGTTAGATAGATTGAAAAACATTTACAGTCATACTAATGGCTTAGTTTGACAACATCTGCAATCATTATAACCAAAGAGTTTTATGCTTTATCTTTTTCATCTTTTTGTTATAAAACGATAAGAAAATCTAAATAAGACAGTCATTTTCATGAATTCGTTATTGTATCAAGGATATTTAAATTTTTTATAGAAATGATTCAAAAAGTTTCTGTTTCTGATATTCCAAGTTCTGCTTATATTCATATTCCCTTTTGCAGAAGACGATGTTTTTACTGTGATTTCCCTGTATCAGTTGTGGGGGAGCGTTTGCGAGGTGAAACATCTGGTACTATCTCCCAATATGTTAATATGCTATGTCAAGAAATTGCGATCACACCAGCCTTTGGTCAACCATTAATAACAATTTTCTTTGGTGGTGGGACTCCTTCTCTTCTCTCTACAGAACAACTCCAACGGATATTAGAAGCGCTGGACAAACAGTTTGGTGTATCTCCTGGGGTAGAAATTTCAATGGAAATAGACCCAGGTACATTTGATTTGGTACACTTACAAGGTTACCGCAGCGCAGGCGTGAATCGGATAAGTCTAGGTATACAATCGTTTCAAGAAGATCTGTTGCAAGTTTGTGGGCGATCGCATTCAGTCTCTGATATTTTTGCTGCTGTGGATTTAGTTCGGCAGGTGGGGATTCCCGAATTCAGTATAGACTTAATATCAGGGCTACCGCAT
Organism: Brasilonema sp. UFV-L1; assembly: GCF_012912105.1. GTDB lineage: Bacteria > Cyanobacteriota > Cyanobacteriia > Cyanobacteriales > Nostocaceae > Brasilonema. The sequence goes on along the minus strand of NZ_QMEA01000008.1, from coordinate 64,175 downwards.
CAGACTTTAGATAAATGGCAGGAGTCTTTAGAAAAAGCAATTGCTATAGCACCCACGCATATATCAATTTATGACCTCACCATTGAGCCTGGAACTGCTTTTGGTCGTTACTACAAAGTCGGGGATCAACCTTTGCCGACAGATGAAACCACAGTCAAAATGTACCGCATGGCACAGAAAATTTTGACTGGTGCAGGTTACGAACATTATGAAATTTCCAACTATGCACAGCCGGGACATCAGTGTCGCCATAATCGAGTTTATTGGGAAAATCGTCCGTATTATGGCTTTGGTATGGGTGCAGCGAGTTACGTAGAAGGAAAACGCTTCACCCGTCCGCGCAAAACGAAAGAGTATTATCAGTGGGTACAAGATGGTGGTGTGATTGATTGCGAAGTCACATCAGCGAATGAAGTTTTGTTGGAAACCTTAATGCTAGGTTTACGTTTAGCAGATGGTGTGAGTTTGGTGGTTTTAGCCCAACAGTTTGGAGAGGAGAAAGTGGAGAAGATTCACGAGTATTTACAACCACACTTTGAGAAAGGTTGGGTGGAAGTCGTGGAAGGAAGACTGCGGTTGAGCGATCCCGATGGGTTTTTGTTTTCTAATGTCGTGCTGGCAAAATTGTTTAAGGAGTTGGGAGAATAATCCTGTCACTCGCTTCGCTCAAATTCAAAATTCAAAATTCAAAATTCAAAATTAAGAACCCCACGGACGCCAGGTGCTTCAAGTCGGGGAACCCTAGCCCAGCACTGGCTCATAAATCCGGGGGCTTGAAACAACGATGCTGCGCTTTTTCTGTCTCCATTCATAAATGAAGGGGCTTGTACCCTTATTGATCAATTCAAAAAAAACTTCTTGATTTTCTCACGCTCGCGAATGAGCGAATTTTGAATTCAAAAATGGTCAAAAATTAGCTATAAGTGAAGATTAGCATAAAAAAAGAAAATATTTTGTATCTTGTGTTTCACTTATATAGGGAAATTAGTAGTGCTACCAAACAAGCGCCCTTCTACAGAGCAAACTCAACGTTGGACATTTTCTCAACTTTTTGGACGAGCAAGACGTCATCCTTTCATGATTTCACGCTGGGTTTTACGCTGGGCTGTTGTAGGAACTTTTTGTGGTTTATTTGCTGGGCTGTACTGGAATATTTTGGAACTGATGATTCACGGATTGCAAAAATTTCAGGGTTTGAGTCTGGTGTTGATGATGCCATTAGCTGGTTTGGCTATTGGTCTAGTGATTCATTTCCTTGGTAATCCTGGTGAAATTGGCGTCATTGTCGATAACATCCATTTTCAGGGCGGACGTCTGAATGCTCACAAAAATCCTTCAATGATTCTTGCTTCCCTAGTTAGCATATCAGCTGGCGGCAGCGCTGGACCAGAAGCACCACTTGTTCAAGTTACAGGTTCATTTGGCACTTGGGTTGCTGATCGTTTAAGACTCCGAGGTGAAGATCTTAGATCTATGAGTTTAGCAGCGATGGCTGCAGGCTTTACTGCTTTGTTTGGCGCACCTCTTGGTGGTGCAATGTTCGCTCTAGAAATTTTACATCATCAGCATATTGTCGAGTACTACGAAGCCCTCATGCCAGCCATTGTTTCGAGTTGCGCGAGTTATCTAGTCTTTGCGGCTATTACACACTTGGGAATTGCACCAACCTGGCATTTTCCTCAGTACCGCTTAGATAGCATGGATGATTTTGCTGTAGCTATCATGTTTGGGATTGTGGGAGTTGTGGCAGGATGGATTTTTATGGGCATTTTTCGCGGATTTGACCGAATTTTTGCCTTGATTCCTGGACCAATTTATTTGCGCACAACCATCGCGGGGTTGGGATTGGGGATTTTAGCAACTGTGTTACCTCTGACTCGTTATTTTGGACATGAGGAGTTGAATGAGGTTGTTAATCAAAGCTTTCCGATTGTTTTCTTGTTTATACTTGCCTTATCTAAAATGGCTGCCATCAGCATAACAGTCGCTGGTGGATGGCGCGGTGGATTTATCATTCCGTTATTTTTCACTGGTGCTTGTGTTGGTAAAGCTGTCGCAACCTTCATTCCTGGACTTAATCCCACGCTTGCGATGATTTGTACGATGGCGGCTATCAATGCATCTGTGACACGCACACCTATCAGTACGACTTTGCTACTGTCAAAATTGACAAACTTTAGTCCCTTGACTCCAATCTTATTTGCCAGTCTGATTGGATTTTTTCTTGCCCCTAAAGTCCCCTTCATTGCTTCTCAACTCAAGTCTGGACAAGAAACAGTCGTCAGTCATCAGTAGCTAGTTATCAGCTAGCAGTTATGAGCTTAATAACTATTTACTATGACCGCTCATTGCTCACCACACAACCCAGAAAAGAGTAATATATGCTAGAATTGTATCATATCCTAGCAGTTATTCAGCAATAATTGGGAATAATTTTGCGTTTTTCTCAGTATAAAGGCTAAATTTTGCAATTTTTGGAGTTTTTTGGGTTATGACAACCTCTCAGGAGAGGATTATCCCTACTGATCTGCGGAATGAAATGTCCCGGTCATATTTGGAATATGCAATGAGCGTCATAGTAGGTAGGGCACTACCAGACGCCAGGGATGGTCTGAAACCTGTGCATCGTCGCATTCTCTACGCAATGCATGAACTTGGGTTGAGTGCCGATCGCCCTTTTCGTAAATGCGCTCGTGTGGTGGGTGAAGTGTTGGGTAAATATCATCCCCACGGCGACACAGCAGTCTATGATGCTTTAGTGCGGATGGCGCAGGATTTTTCCATGAGAGCTCCCCTAATCGCAGGACATGGAAACTTCGGTTCAGTAGATAACGATCCACCAGCGGCAATGCGATACACAGAATGCCGCTTGGAAGCTTTAACTAGCGATTCTCTTCTACAAGATATCGAATCGGAAACAGTCGATTTCATCGATAACTTTGACGCTTCGCAGCAAGAACCAACAGTTTTGCCAGCACGTATCCCACAGTTACTACTTAATGGTTCCTCTGGTATCGCTGTGGGTATGGCAACCAACATACCACCTCATAACTTGGGCGAATTGATTGATGGGTTGGTTGCACTGATTCAAAATCCAGAAATAACTGATACGCAGTTAATGCAGTATATCCACGGACCTGACTTTCCGACAGGAAGTCAGATTTTGGGGACTGCAGCAATTAAAGAAGCTTATACCACTGGGCGCGGTTCGATTACAATGCGCGGTGTGGCGACAATAGAAACAATTGAACAGCGTGGACGCCCCGACAGAGAAGCCATTATCATCACCGAATTGCCTTATCAAACCAACAAGGCGGCGTTGATAGAAAAAATCGCCGAGATGGTGAACGAAAAAAGGATAGAGGGAATTGCCGATATTCGAGATGAGAGCGATCGCGATGGGATGCGAATTGTTATAGAACTCAAGCGTGATGCTTATCCCAAGGTTGTACTGAACAACCTGTATAAGCAAACGCCCTTGCAAGCGAACTTCGGGGCAAATATGCTGGCGCTGGTGAATGGTGAACCCCAGATACTCACCCTGAAGCAGTTTTTGCAAGTCTTCTTAGATTTTCGCGTTGAAGCGATTACCAGACGCACCCGTTACGAACTGCGCAAAGCCGAAGAACGAGATCACATACTCCAAGGCTTGTTGATTGCCCTGGCGCACCTGGATGAGATTATTAACTTAATTCGCCATGCACCTGATGCACCGACAGCCAAAGGCGAGTTAATCACAACCTACGGACTTTCGGAAGCACAAGCAGATGCAATATTGCAAATGCAACTGCGGCGTTTAACAGCACTAGAAGCAGATAAAATCCGCCATGAGCACGAAGAATTACAAGCAATAATTACTAACTTGCAGGATATTTTGGCACGGCGAGAGCGGATTTTAGAAATCATTCAAAACGAAGTCACGCAACTCAAAGAGAAACACGCCACACCCAGGCGCACAGTCATTTCACCTCTCGAAGGAGAAATTGATGAGCGTGATCTAATTGCCAATGAAAAAGTTCTGATTCTGCTGACTGAGCAAGGTTACATCAAACGGATGGCAGTGAATACCTTTGAAGCACAAAGCCGTGCAACCAGAGGCAAAGCAGCAGCCAAGATGAAAGAGGATGATGGCGTTGAGCATTTTTTGACTTGCTGCGATCATGACAGCGTTCTATTTTTTAGCCAACGAGGAGTTGTTTACTGCCTAAAAGCGTATCAAATCCCCATTAGTTCCCGTACCAGTCGCGGCACACCAATAGTGCAAATGTTGCCCATTCCCAAAGAGGAAAAAATCACCTCAATTGTTCCGGTTGCGGAATTTAGCAGTGATGAATATTTGGTTATGCTCACCAAAGGTGGCAATATCAAAAAAACCGAGTTAGCAGCGTTTAGCAGCATTCGTGCTAACGGCTTGATTGCCATTTCTTTAGAAGAAGGCGATCAACTCCGTTGGGTGCGACGCGCTAGAGTCGAAGACAGCGTGCTCATTGGTTCCCGTCAGGGTGTAGCCATTCACTTTAGATGCGATCACGAACAACTGCGTCCTCTGAGTCGGGCAACTCGTGGAGTCAAATCCATGAAACTCAAACAAGGAGATGAACTGGTAGGAATGGATATTCTCCCCGCCGCCATTCTTGCCACTTTGAATACAGAGGAAGCCGACGTAATCGAGGAAATCGAAACAGAAGAGATTGAAAATGAAGAGTCTACCGAAGTTCCAGGCAACGGCAGTACAGGACCTTGGGTGTTAGTCATTACAATGGGAGGATACGGCAAGCGCGTACCAGTTGCCCAGTTTCGTCTGCAAAATCGTGCCGGTCAAGGTTTAACAGCAACTAAGTTCAAAAATCGCAAAATCAAAGACCAACTAGCAACCTTGCATATTGTCAACAGCGACGACGAAATTATGATGGTCACCAGTCGCGGTATCATTATACGTCAGGCGACAAATGCAATTTCTGTACAATCGCGATCGGCAACAGGAGTGCGAGTGCAACGCCTAGACGAAGATGACGTCATCACCGGAGTGGCAATAGTTCCCTCCGATAGTGTAGATGCAGCAGAAGCAGAATAGAGGACAAGGGGACAACCAGACAAAAAGACAAGGGGAATATCTTAAGACAATTCTCCGTGTCTTGCGAAACCCAATCATCATTTCCTTGTTCAGTGGAGTTTTGATGGGGATAACTGTCGCACCTTTTGGCGCATGGTTCTTAGCATGGTTCTCCCTTGCTCCCCTCTGGATATTCGTTACTGATTCTCCACAACGTAAAAACCTACCTCCCCACCTCTCTACCTCCTCCGCCCTTGCCTGGGGTATCGGATATCACGGTATTGCCCTATCCTGGATCACCGGTATTCACCCCATGACTTGGATGGGGGTTCCTTGGTTGGCAAGTCTGGCGATCGCCCTTTTTTGCTGGATATTCATTACCCTTTGGGGAGCTGTATTAGTTGCGAGTTGGGCAACAGGGATGCGCGTGATTTCCCGTTCTATCCAGAATGGGTTTGTTCGTGTCTTAATTGGCACAGCTGTGTGGTGCGGATTAGAAGCTCTTTGGAGCGCTGGCCCTCTGTGGTGGAGTTCTCTTTCTTACACACAAAGCCCGCATAATATTGTAATTTTACACCTCGGTCAACTTTCTGGACCTGGCGCGGTGACAGCGGCTATTGTTGCGGTAAATGGCTTGATTGCTGAAGCTTTAATAAACCGCCTTAGCGCAGCGTGTCCGCAGGACATAGACGAGGCAGTGCGTTGCCAAGAGAAGTTTGAGCGGAGGTTTCCTCCGATCAAAGCTATGCCCTACGGGCACGCTGCGCTATCGGGGGGTTCCCCCCGTTGTAGCACCTGCCGTGCCAAGAACGCCAAGATTTCCTCTGCGTCTGGGCGCTTCGTTTATTTATCAACCGCCGTAGCAGTATTCATCACTCTTCACCTTATTGGATTTAGTTTATACACTCGTCCTCTTGCTCAACAACCAGAAGCAGCACTAAAAGTAGGAATTGTTCAAGGAAATGTTCCTAACGAAATCAAGCTTTATCCAGAAGGCTTTCGTCGCGCTATTCAAGGTTACACTGCTGGATATTTAAGACTAGCAGACAAAGGTGTAGATGCAGTGCTGACTCCAGAAGGCGCTTTGCCTTTCTTTCAGGATGAGATTATGCGTAGTTCTCTAGTCGCAGCAGTGCGGGAAAAAGGTGTAATTGCGTGGATTGGTGGTTTTTACAAACAGGGAAGCAGCTATACAAATAGTTTATTTACAGTTGCTTTTGATGGTGAAATAAAAAGTCGCTACGGCAAAGCAAAGATGGTTCCTATTGGGGAATATGTTCCGTTTGAATCAATTTTAGGTGGTATCGTTAGCCGTTTATCGCCTTTGGACGAACATCAAGTTCCTGGTTCGCCAAATCAGGTGTTTGACACGCCTTTTGGTCGCGCTATTGTTGGTATTTGTTATGAATCTGCTTTTTCTGGGCAATTTCGCCGTCAGGCGGCGGAGGGTGGGCAATTTATCCTGAGTCCTTCAAATGATGCCCATTACAGTGCAGCGATGCCAGCCCAGCATCACGCACAGGATATCATGCGAGCAATTGAAACTGATAGATGGGCAGTGCGGGCAACCAATACAGGATATTCAGCTTTTGTCAATCCCCACGGCGATACAGTCTGGATGTCTGGACACAATACGTATGAAGTACATGCAGAAACGATTTATCGACGACAAACTCAAACTTTATACGTGCGTTGGGGTGATTGGTTGACGCCGTTATTGTTGGGAACGGGGACTTTAGCATGGTTGGTGAGTAACCGCCGATAGGAAATTTATTTCTACTTGACTCTCTAGTTAACTAGAGATTTTAAAATAAAGCCAAGATAAAACACAGTACAAAAAGACTGTGTTGTTCGTCAGTACACTTATTTGGCTTTATGACACTACAACTTCAAATTCCCGATATGGCTTGTTCTGCTTGTGCAGAAACTATTACTCAAGCAGTTCAGGCAATTGATGCTAATGCAATAGTTCAAGCCGATACGAAAACCAAAATCGTGTCCGTGAAAACTAACGCTTCTGAAAGAGCAATTCAGGAAGCGATTACGCAAGCTGGATATACACTTGCCTAATTTTGAATATCTACTAATATCTACTAATATTTACCGCTCTCACACAAAAGGGTGCAAAAAAGTTCGCAAGATGGATACTCTCACACTCAAATTGCGAGGCATGAGTTGTGCCTCATGTGCCAGAAATGTTGAACAAGCAATTCGTTCTGTTCTTGGAGTAATTGACTGTAATGTCAACTTTGGCGCAGAACAAGCTAGTGTCAAGTATGATCCGAGAAAAACCAGCTTGGAGAAGATTCAGCAAGCTGTAAAAGATGCGGGATACTCAGCTGATTCACTCCAAGAACAAGAAATGGTGACAGGAGAATCGGATGCCCAGAAAGCTTCCCGGAGTGCTGAAGAACGCAATCTCACCCGTAAAGTTTGGGTAGGAGGCATTGTCAGTGTCATACTTGTGTTGGGTTCGCTGCCTATGATGACAGGACTTCACTTGCCTTTTATCCCGGCTTGGCTATCTCAAGGGTGGTTTCAATTAGCACTGACTGCACCTGTACAGTTTTGGTGTGGTTCTAGGTTTTATGTAAACGCCTGGAAAGCTTTTAAACGTCATGCAGCAACAATGGATACGCTGATTGTATTGGGTACGAGTGCCGCGTTTTTCTACTCATTGTTTGCGACTCTTTTCCCTCATTTCTTGATGAACCAAGGCTTGATGCCAGAGGTATACTATGAAACAGCTGCAGTTGTCATTACACTGATTCTGCTAGGACGACTTTTTGAAAATCGCGCTAAGAGGCAAACCTCGCAAGCTATTCGCCAACTCATTGGTTTACAAGCAAGAGTCGCCCGTGTTATCCGCAGTGGGCAGGAAATTGATGTTCCTATTCAGGATGTTCAGATTGGGGATGTGATTTTGGTGCGTCCAGGTGAGAAAATTCCGGTTGATGGAGAAGTGATAGAAGGTGCTTCTAGTGTTGATGAATCAATGGTTACGGGCGAAAGTGTCGCAGTGAAAAAGCAGCCACCAGACGAAGTTATAGGAGCCACAATTAACAAAACAGGCAGCTTTAAGTTCCGGGCGACCAGAGTAGGAAAAGATACTGTTTTGGCTCAAATTGTCCAACTCGTACAACAGGCTCAAGGCTCAAAGGCACCTATTCAAAGATTAGCAGACTCTGTGACGGGATGGTTTGTACCTGTGGTGATTGGTATTGCGATCGCCACTTTTATCATCTGGTTTAACATCATTGGCAATTTGACTTTTGCCCTGATGACAACAGTTGGTGTGTTGATTATCGCTTGTCCCTGTGCTTTAGGATTAGCCACACCCACTTCTGTGATGGTGGGTACAGGTAAAGGCGCAGAAAACGGTATTTTAATCAAAGGAGCCGAAAGCTTAGAACTAGCACACAAAATTCAGACGATTGTGCTAGACAAAACTGGAACTTTGACTCAGGGTAAACCCACTGTCACCGACTATGTTACCGTCAACGGTACTAGGGATAGTCATGAGTTAAAACTTTTGCGCTTAGCAGCATCGGTGGAGAGAAATTCTGAGCATCCTTTGGCTGAAGCTGTTGTCAGGTATGCGAAATCACAGCAGGTTGATTTGGGTGAGGTTCAGAAATTTGAAGCAATTGCAGGGAGTGGCGTGCAAGCAATTGTTTCTAACCACCTTGTCCAAATTGGCACACAACGCTGGATGGAGGAATTGAAAATTGATACTGATGCTCTTGGTACACACAAAGCTGCGTTGGAAGCTACTGGGAAAACAGCTGTTTGGATTGCTGTTGATGGCAAAATGCAAGGATTGATGGGTATTGCGGATGCCTTAAAACCTTCTAGTCAAGCTGCTGTGAGAGCACTACGCAAGTTAGGTTTAGAGGTAGTTATGTTGACGGGAGATAACCGCAATACTGCTGAGGCGATCGCCCGTGAAGTTGGTATTACCCGCGTCTTTGCTGAAGTTCGGCCTGACCAGAAAGCAGCAGTTATTCAGTCTCTTCAAGCAGAAAAGATGTCTAGACAAGGAGACACAAAAACGCAAACAACGAAAAGCTTACCGCGTCAGATCGTGGCTATGGTGGGTGATGGTATCAATGATGCACCCGCGTTGGCTCAAGCAGATGTGGGAATAGCCATTGGTACAGGGACAGATGTTGCGATCGCAGCCAGCGATATCACCTTAATTTCTGGAGACTTGCAAGGTATTGTCACCGCAATTCAACTCAGCCGCGCTACGATTCACAACATACGCCAAAATCTCTTCTTTGCCTTTATTTACAACGTTGCTGGGATTCCTATTGCTGCTGGCATTTTGTTTCCCATCTTTGGCTGGTTGCTCAACCCAATGATTGCAGGAGGAGCAATGGCTTTTAGTTCTGTATCTGTCGTGACTAATGCTTTGCGCTTGCGTAATTTCCGTCCCAAAACTATTTAATCCATAGCAATCCGCGCAGGATTTGTGAACACTCATGCCTCTAGGGCAAACGCACCTTAATTAGGGAGCATCCCAAATGTATAAGTTACATCAAACCCAGGTTATGAATTGTCATTGCGAACGGAGCGAAGCGCAGTGAAGCAATCCCAGAAATTTGCGATTGCTACCCTTCGGGAAGCCTCTTCGCGTCTACGCTTCACTCTGTTACGTATGCCCTCCGGGCACGCTGCGCTAACGCAATGACAAACACATTTTTGCAAAATTGGGATGCTCCCCCTTAATTATATGAATTTTATGGTTACGTAGTTATGGTAATTGATGCGCCCATCGGGTGGAGATATTTCAACTTTTTTCAACGTCCATCAATTCAAATCATAACCCGCCAAAACAACCTGCAATTAATTATCGTAGACACCCAACAGGAGCAAATCGTGCAATAGATACATTAACCCATTATCGCAATACTGTCCAAGAAACTATTAAAAAATACTATAACGATAGTAATTCTCAACCCGCTAACACCACAGAAACTACAATTAGCGATCTGCCGAAGGCAGCAGCGTTTGCGCAGCGCCCCCTTAGGGGCTAGCTATCGCCTCATCCTAGATGAACAACGTGATCAATACCTGTGGCTGCGTTGTGGTTGGGATGGCAAAAGACGAATGCAACACATTATCTTATACCTCCAGATTCAAAACGGTAAAATCTGGGTAGAAGAAGACAGCACCAACTTGGTGATTGTTGATGATCTGTTGGCAGCAGGTATCCCCAAAACAGATATTATTTTAGGTTTTCATCACCCTAGCAAAAGAGCATTTACTGAATTTGCAATTGCGTAGAGCTTTTTCAACTTTACCAACTTTCGATAGTTGGGGGTCTTCCTTTACGTTGATGGCAGACATACGCAAAGCTCCCGGAATGTATATCATCCTAAAAAGAAGTTTATCGCATGTTTCGGTTAAAATAGCAAGATTCGGTTATTTCTAGGTTAAAGGAGCGTGCTATTATTTGCCTGTGGTCTTCAATCTTTCCCGTATTTTATTCTACAGTTGTATGTGCTCTCATATCGAATTGGTATTAGCAACTTTGAATTACAAACCAACTAGAAAAGCTCTACTGAATTTCATTACGGAGTTGGCAAGAGTTAGCAAAGCTACTAACCCTCACCTTGCTAACTCAAAAGCACAGCTTTTTTGAATTCGCCAATAAAGTCACATTATTCACGAGCCGTTCTTCTTTTCCACACCCCGTGAAAAGTTAGATACCTGGTGTATACCCTACAGTGATTAAGCAACACCGAGTAAATTCTTTAAACTCTCAAAAGCAGAAGCAATATTGGCTGAACCCAATCCTTGAGAAACTGCTCTGACAATGACACCAAAAGTATTAATAATGTCAGCAATATAATCTACTGATTCGTTAAATGTTTCAATCGTTTTCAGAGCATCTTCTAATTGATTAATTGCTTTTTTGAGATTAGCTGCAGGTTCTTTTAGATCCGTATTTAACTGATTCAAGGCTTTCCCTGTTAACTCAAAAACTCTGTCTTTTATTAAGCGTGACCAATTTGCTAACTCGGAATAAAGAAAGGCTGAAATATTACTTGAGTTAGAGATTCTAAAATTATCTATTTCTCTCGCAAGCTTTGCCATTTCATCTCGAATTTCAAATAGATCATTTTTTGTTAAAATTGTATCCATTGTCAATCCTCCTTCATTTCTAAAATTACAGTTCCGCTTATCTCACTAATTCTTTTTCTAATTGTTGGGCAATGTATTGAATTCGTTTTAGTCGGTTACGAGCTAATTTTTCAATTAGTTTTTGTTGATTTTGAGTAGCTTGATTTTCTGTCAAGCTTTCAGGTCGTTTGCCTTTAATTAAGGTATACAATTCATTGTGTCCTTGAGCTACTTCATCCAAAAACTGGATATATAGTCTTCCAATTTGAATATTTTTGCCTACTTCTGCTCGTTTTTCTCTCCATTGATTATCAATTGAGTAAAAAGGAGATGAGCTGTCAAAAGCCAATTTTTCTGGTCGATTATTGGGAGCAATATTGGGAAATTCTTTACGGAGAAGATCGGTGACAATCAAATTGTACTGAAGATCAATATTATCTTGCTCTTGCTGTAGATATCCCTCTATATAACCCCTCTGTACACTTTTCTTTAAAATTGCTACATATACTTGAACGTCATCATTTGTATTTACAATAGCTTCAGATAATTGATTTTTTCGAAACTTATTCAAAAAAATTTTTGAAATAAGTTGTAAAATTCCAGCACCTGCTTTAACCGCCTCTTGCCTCTCCGCAGAAACATTTGGATTGTTTGAATTACCTAAAGGTAATCCATTAATAGCATTTACTAATTTATCTCTGGTTGTATTGGGAAAAACAACCACATTATCACTGGATATAGCTTCTAAAGCAGCCATATATTTTAATAAAGTATCATTACTTTTCTTAAAATCTTCTCCAATTTCCCACTGAACATTACATTTCTTTAATCGTTCAATTCTTTGTTGATAAGGAGTTTTCTTTTGTAAGTGTAAGATCGTCGGAATAGGTTCAATTGGCAAAAAGCTATATTGACGAACACAAGACTGATAAAAATCTTCCGAAATCTTTCCCACTGCTTCACTTGCTGCCGCTCTTGTCTTTGTAAAGTCTCTCACCGCTTTGAGTAGGGAATCGTCTCCACAAGCAGTGACAAACATACATAGAATAGGAGCAGAAAAAAAGCCCAATTTCTTTATGGTTATTTTATTTTTCATCCTAATCTTATATTTTTACAAAAGTTTAAGCAATCTAAATTGATTTTTATTTGACATATTTTTAGCTACCATGCTCATATTTTTTCTGAATAAAAATTATTTTTACATAACTAGTTAAAAAATACTTTTACTTAAGACCGTCATTTAACAAAAATCTACCTTTAGATAGAGTACAAAAATGATATTTTTAAATCACAAAATTAATAAATAGGTGCAAGTCACTTTGACTTATGCAGTTATTAAGCCAATCTGCAATAAAACGTTAAAAATCACTTTAAAATTACCCTAAAAGTGTTCAACGCACTCAGAAACCAGCTAAAAGACAAGAACTTAACAAAGATATCAGAAGAGGACTAACGCGCCTCCTAACCCGCTTTTAGTGACCGCTAATAGACACACAACTGTAACCCCTGTATCATCTGGCGTGGGGTATGGCTTTGTTCGCGAAAGTATTACATTTTTTCTACGGTTATGTTACAAGCTAAAAGCAGCAACGACCAATTATAGGCTTTTGTTGATGTAATATTTTAATTACATTAGGAAAGCATCATACTCTGTTTTTATTTCTGTTTTTGTTTAAATCCCGTTAAGCACAAAGCTCAAGATTTGGCTCTCAATCATGTCACCTCGATTCAATTTACACCTCAAAAACCAGGACTATATCAATTTACCTGTGGTATGAATATATTTCGTGGTGCAGTGGAAGCTCAGTAGTTATATTTACATATGGCTTGTGTAACGCTGTCGCATTTGTTTATACTGACAGAGTCCTGTTACATGAGCTTTTTTGCTCTTCCAAGCACCCTCTAAGTTCATAACCTAAATGAAAAGGTTCTACATTTTATTTTGTATCTGCTCTGCCTTGTTTTCAATTTTGGCTTTTTCAAGTATTTCCTCTGCCCAAATTACAAACCCGATTCCCGTCAAAATTGAAAAATCAAATCTCCGTGTAGGACTCAAAGAAGTTGTGCAAATTCCTATAAGTGGAGCAGGACGCGACAGAGTTGCACGATTGAATCTTTTAACCCATGCAGGTGATGGTAGTGGAAGGTTATTTGTTAATGATATGCGTGGGAAGCTTTATGTCATTATTAACGACAAAGCTTCTGTATATATGGATTTAAAAAAATTAGTTTGCCCCGGTTTTAGCGATGAAACTTCACAACAGGGTTTTTCATATTTTACTTTTCACCCAGAGTTTGCTAAAAATGGAATTTTTTATACTGCACATAGCGAAGAAAAAAATAATCGCATTCCTGATTTCCCAGTCAGGAAAACAATTTTTGATAGCAAAGGCAAGATTATAGAAAGTTCTCATCACGAAGTGATTCGCGAATGGAAAGCGACCAATCCAGCTGCTAATACTTTTTCTGGAAGCTTTCGGGAAATCCTTCGTATTGAACAACCCTACCCAGATCATAATATGGGGCAATTGAGCTTTAATCCTAATGCTAAACCTGGAAATCCAGATTATGGAATGCTGTATATTGCAATGGCAGATGGTGGAAGCGATGGCTTTCCTGTCAGCGATACAGATCCTCTAAATAATGGACAAGACCTCAGCACTCCCCTTGGTAAGATACTCCGTATTGACCCTTTCGGCAATAATAGTACTAATGGCAAATATGGTATTCCTAAAGACAATCCTTTTGTTAAAGATATTAGTCTAAATATTAGTCCAAAAAAATTAGGGGAAATTTGGGCTTATGGATTGCGTAATCCCCATCGTTTTAGCTGGGATATAGGTGGCAAAGGCAAAATGTTGATTGTCGATATTGGTCAAGCTTTTATCGAAGAAGTGAATCTTGGCATCAAAGGTGCTAATTACGGATGGGGAAACCGTGAAGGAACTTGGCTTATAGATGAAAAGAATGAGAATATCCTGTTCCCATTACCTCAAAATGATGCTGATTATGGTTACACATACCCCGTTGCTCAATATGATCATGACAAACCACCTGATTGGTCAGGCAACTATCTGGTTGCAATTGCTGGCGGTTATGTTTACAGAGGCAAAGCGATTCCAGAATTAGTCGGTCAATATATTTTTGGGGACTTTAGCAATGATGGGCGCTTTTTTCATGTACCTGTGAATCAACTCGTTAATGGTAAACAGGCAAAGATAAAAGAACTCAGACTCTTTGACAAGGAACGAGAAACTTCTTTTCTCAAAATCGTTGACAGTAAACGTTCTGATGTCAGGTTTGGCGTAGACGAAGCAGGAGAAATCTATGTGACGTCTAAGAGTGATGGTAAAGTCAGAAAACTTGTTCCATCATTAGAATCACGTCATTATCAATACCGCTATCAAAGAAGCAAATAACAAATTTTTATCTGTTTGTTGGTTTAAGGTGAGTAGGTAATTGTGAAAAAATTTACTTTACGAATAGCTGTCTGCTGTTTATTACTAAGCATTGTGAGCGTACAACAGAGTCAGGGAAATAGTGTTGCTAATTTACAAACCATCATGAGTAGCAACGCCAAGTTAGAAAAATTGTCTGATGGTTTAAAGTTTACAGAAGGACCGGTCTGGCATCCGCTTGGCTTTTTACTTTTCAGTGATATTCCTGCTAATACTATCTATAAGTGGACAACTGACGGTAAAATATCTACCTATCGTCGTCCTGCTGGAAATCCCAACGGCAATACATTCGATAGGGAAAGACGGTTAATTACTGCTGAACATAACCGTCGGCTTGTGCGCACAGAAAAAAACGGTCAAATAACCGTTTTGGCTGAACGCTACCAGGGTAAGCGTCTCAATAGCCCAAACGACGTTGTAGTCAAGTCAGATGGTAGCATTTACTTTACTGACCCGCCCTATGGTATTAGTCAAGAGAAAGAAGAACTTGGCTTTTATGGTATTTATCGCTTGAAACCAGATGGAAGCTTGACTTTGCTCAACAAAGATATGGTGCGTCCAAATGGACTCGCATTCTCTCCTGATGAGAAAAAACTCTACGTTAGTGATTCTGAAAAAGGACACATCCGTGTTTTCGAGGTTAATTCAAATGGCACATTGACTAACACCAAGGTTTTTGCAGAGTTAACTGGACCGAAAGACAAAGGTGTACCCGATGGCATGAAGGTAGATATCCAAGGCAATATCTACTGTAGCGGTTCTGAAGGGGTATGGATTTTCTCGCCAACAGGTCAATTTCTGGGTAAGATTCTTGTGCCAGAGGTAGTCACAAATTTGGCTTGGGGTAATAAAGACTACAAAACACTTTACATCACTGCAGGTCAGGGTATTTATCGTATTCGTCTTTTGGTAGCAGGGGTTTCCACACTCCCAGAGGTTTCTAGATGAAAGCTAAAACGTGGAATCTATTTTGCTTGGCTTCATTACTAGCGGTTTTTATTGTGGGTTGGGGACAAGTCACTGCAAAAATCCCGAACCAAAAAGCTCCATCACAGTATGCAAAAATTACGGTCGTAAAGACTAATTACCAAGGCTGGCGAGACTCCTGGGTTTTGAGTAATGGTCAAGTAGAAGCAGTTATAGTGCCAGCAATAGGGCGAGTCATGCAGTTTCGATTACTAGATGGAGAAAGTACATTCTGGGAAAATCCGAAAATGTTTGGCAAAGCCCCCAATCCCAAGCCAGAAAAATGGGTTAATTTCGGGGGTGATAAAACTTGGCCTGCTCCTCAGTCTGACTGGACAAAAATCATGGGGCGAGTTTGGCCTCCACCGACAGGTTTTGATTCTATACCAGTTCAAGCAAAGGTTGACGGTAGCGAAGTGACGCTCATTTCTCCCATAGATCCACTTTACGGCATTCGGACTTACCGCAGGATTCGACTCGATCCACAAAAACCTGTGATGAGTATTTCCACAACTTATGAAAAGGTCAAAGGTAAGCCAAAAGATGTTGCGGTATGGGTGATTACACAGTTGCGTGATCCAGTGGGAGTATACGCCGTCCTACCCCAAGCTTCAATTTTTCCTCAAGGGTATAACAGACAATCCGAGGAGTTACCAGCTAACTTAAAGGTGAAAAACGGGATGCTGTCATTGACACGTGATCCAAAAAAATCCCACAAGATAGGCTCTGATGCGAGTACGTTGTTATGGGTTGGAGAAAAAATTGTACTCCGCATTGACTCACCTAGAAAACTTGGGGTTAATTATCCCGATCAGGAAAGCAATGCTGAAATTTATACTAATCCAGATCCAGATGCTTTCGTGGAGCTTGAATTTCTTAGTCCACTCAAAAGGCTACAAATTGGCGAAAAAATCGACCTTACCACCACATATACTTTACTTAAGCGCACAACTACATCTTTTTAGCTTGTAGGGTCTCAAATTCTCCTGACGCCGTTCTTCTAGCAGTTCATTACTGAGCAATCGCCCTTGAGGAACATATCGACGTACTATTTCTTGCGCTCGTTTGAGAGCTTGTTCCAGGGTAAAAATTCTCATTTCCCCATCCACTAGTTGAATCATTACTTCGTCGCCTACTTCTAATCCTAGTTGTTTGCGATACTCAGATGGGATGACAACTCTGCCACCCTCTGATATTTTTGTCTTAATTGCTTTCATGTGACATTTTTGAACAACTTGACACAAGTATTGAAATTATATCCCGTTGTCCGCTCCCTGACACTGGCAGAATTTATGGCAAATAGTGCGTAAGTCCTATCTGCCACCAAACCGGTTTCTTCGTTCGTATTTGATTGCGAAACAGACGATTTTTGGTAGAAACCTGGTAACTTTTGCGTAAGTCCTGGCAAAGTACAATTTGTGTTCAGCAGAAGTTGAGGATAAGCAACTGTAACCTAATTCCTACCCATCTTTATCAAGTTTAAAAATTAACTTTTATTTTTCTTTTCCCAGATTTAGACCCCGTCATGCGCGGACGGGGACTTCATTCAGCAACTGAGAGCAAGTTCCGACGCTAAACCAAGAATCCTCTGACTTTTTGTGTGACTTTGCTTTGCGAAAATTACGCAGCCGTGAGTAGTGAGTGAGTGTCAATACATCCCATTAACACAGCACAAAAAGGGGTCAAAATCTCATTTATTATCTGTGTAAAGAATAATATCGTGTTCATCTGTGCGACTACGCTGGACGTTCACTGACTTTTCCAGTTAAACTACGGTATATATATAGATTTTTAGTATTTCTTCAGTGAAGAGGGGTTTGAATCTACCAAGCTTTCAACCAAACACCTTCAACCCTTTCATAGAGCAGCAATATGCACTACTTATTACTAACCCTACTCAGCCTCTTTGTTGGTATTATTGTGGGTCTAACAGGCATTGGCGGAGCATCTCTAATTACGCCAATGCTCATTTTTTTCTTTCAGGTTCCTCCTTCAATCGCCGTGAGTTCTGATGTTGTCGCTGCAACATTGATGAAGGTTGTTGGTGGCTTCAAGCACTGGGAGCAGAAAACTCTCGACGTGCAAGTGGTAAAATGGCTGGCATTTGGTAGCGTTCCTGGCTCGCTGTTTGGGGTAGGAATATTACACTTGGTCAAACAAACACCAGAGCATAACCTAGACGACATCCTGCTGCACTTGGTTGGAATGATGATTTTGTTTGTCACCTTGTCAGCACTTATACAACTGCTACTATTGTGGTTTTTCCCTGATTTGAAATTACCAGAACTACCAAAGCTTGACTTGACCAAAAAACTTGATTGTGCTAAAGCAATGAGCGTCGGAGCAGTTCTAGGCTGTTTGGTTGGTTTAACAAGTGTCTCTTCTGGTTCGATGTTTGCATTGGTGCTGATTGCCTTTTTTCAGCTAGATGCTCGTCAATTAGTGGGTACAGATATCTTACAAGCCGCAATTTTATTATTTTTCACTTCCTTGGGACATCTCAGCCTAGGGACAGTTGACTGGAGTTTGGTATTACCAATATGGTTAGGCTCTGTACCTGGGGTACTCCTTGGTGCGAAACTTTGCAAACTTGCGCCTCAACGTCCACTGCGGTTTATCATTTACACAATCTTACTTATGGCGAGTTACAAGTTAGTTTCCCCAGCGTGAATGTAATATCAAGCTGAATGTTCCTCTTTCGTACATGATCAAAAGACCTAAGCAAATCAATACAAAAGGAATAACAGCTCTACCGTAGCGGCTTAAAATATGAGCGATCGCTCTTTGACGAATTAATAAATAAGCAACAGCACACCAAACGCCTACCAAGAGAAAAAATACACCCAAAGTCACTCCCAAACTCGCAAAACTCTTACCAGCAAATAAGGGTATATAAATACTGATATTATCACCGCCATTCGCAAGTGTTACCGCTGCGACTTGATAAGTTTGGGGATGTAAAATACTCAACAGAAAAGACACTAAGGGGTTACTATGTGAGGACTGGTTAAAATCAGTGGTGACTGTCTGAACTTCTGTAGTTTCTGATTCTTGATTCACCAATTGCTTGAAACCAATTGCTATGGGTAGTAATCCCAGAAATCCAATCCACTCTCGTGGAATGAACAAGCCACCAAGAAATCCTGGTAGGCTAGCAATGATGATCGCTGCAAAACCAAGATACTGACCAAATATAATATGTTGTCGCCGGAAATTGGCATCTACTTGTGAGAAAAATAATAGCAATATAAGGATATCATCAATATTGGTAGCAACAAAGGCAATGACAGCTTCCGTGAAAGCTGCCCAAAGTTGAGTTATGGTCATTGATAAGAAAATATGAGGTTATTAAGTCTATAAATTATAGATAAAAAATAAGATATTTCATTTGTGAAAATGAACTCCTATTGCAATCCCCGACTTCAAACGAGAAGTCAGGGAACTTGTGTTTTCACTAATGGCTACCTGATTTGCGGTGCTCGATCGCAGTCACGCCTATCGGTTCTAGAACTTTCCCCTCGTCTGTTGTTGCGTAAATTAACCAGCGATCGCCACATTCCATCCGTTGTTGGACAGTACATTCCAAATAAGCGAGGGCATCACTAAGAATTAAGCAACCGTTGTTAGCACTTTGAGTCGCTAACTGAGCAAAGGGATTGTCTCCTGGCGTACTACGATAAGAAAAGTGTCGCCGCAGGTTGCGTCCTTCCTTCAGGATGTTGAGGACAAATTGATCACCGGGATGAATAATTGCATCTGGATTTTGATCTTGAGCAATGGCTATCATCAAACCAGGAGGATTAAAAGTAGCTTGAGAAACCGAAGAAGTAAGGATACCACTATGGCTATCACCGCGCCGAGAACTGAGGACGCAAAGAGAACCGATGATGCGTCCAACGGCTTGTTGTGTTCGGTCAATTTGCGCTTCTGTCAAAGCTTGGCGAGGCGCACGAAGCTTTTGTTTCTTTTTCAAGACTTGGGCAAATTCTGCCCCAGCATCCTGACACTGCTGCAAAGTGAACTCAGTGGGACTAAAGCGAACGCGGATAGTTTCAAACCCTAAACGGAAATTAGCATCCAACAATTTGTTTTCAATCAGATCGGTGGCTTCACCACTCCAGCCGTAAGAACCAAAGACTCCTGCTAGCTTAGTTTTCGTTGCAGCTGATAAAATAATTCCCAAGGCAGTTTGAATTTGGGTGGGTGCGTGACCACCTAAAGTAGGAGAACCGATAATGAAGCCATTACAAGCTTCCACTGCACGTGTAATTTCGGCGGGTTCTGCTAATTCGCAATTGATAGATTCGACTGCAATCCCATTTTGAATCAACCCTTGGGCGATCGCCTGTGCTAAAGTCGCTGTATTACCATAAGCAGACGCATAAAGCAAGGCAACTCGCAATTCCTGGGTTTTCTGTTCCTGACACCATTGGCGATAATCGTAGGTAAAACGACTGAGGCTGTAGCGGACAACCGGACCATGACCAGGAGCATAAAATTTGGCTTTTAAGGGTGCTAATTTATCTAAAGCTGCTTCGACTTGTTTTGCCTGGGTAGCATGGAGACAGTCAAAATAGTAGCGGCGATCCGCATCCAGTTGCTTCCAATCCTCATCAAAAAGAACATCGCTACAAACATGAACCCCAAAAAATTTGTCACTGTAGAGAATGCGGGTAGCACAGTCGTAAGTACACATTCCATCCGCCCAACGGGGAGTCGGTACAGTGACGAATTGCAGTTGATGTTCTCCTCCCAAATCTAGAGTGTCTTCAACACGAACTAGCTGAATTTTCGACTCCCAGTCAGGGAAAGTCGTTTTCAGAACATTAGCAGCTGGTTTAGAACAGACAATCTTAGCTTGTGGTGCTTGTTCGAGGAGAACTTTCAGGGTTGCCATCCGGTTAGGATTGACGTGGTTGAGGATTATATAATCTAATTGCGTCAAATCAGCATGTTTGTTGAGTTCTTGTAAGAAAATCTGGGTAAAAGACTCACCTGGAGGATCAATTAAAGCAGTCCGATCTGCTTGGATGAGATAGGAATTCGCTGTTGTTCCTTTTTGGCGGGCGTATTCAACTTCAAACTTGAGGCGTTCCCAAGTGCGCGATCGCAAAACTAAAGTATGATTCGCGATTTCAGCAACTTGGACGTCACGAGGGTGGCTGGTTGTGGGGGCTAGAGTTTGTACAGACATAGACATCAGTTGGTTGTTGATGGTTGGACTAGAAGAGATTTTCAAAACTCAACATGAGTCTGAGATTGTGCCATTTCTTGGGCGAGGTGCTTTTTGTATCGCTTTGAAACTTCTTGTTCTGGATCGATACCTTCAAAGGTTGGAGGTAGCCAAACTCTCACAACCAGTAACACCCCTAATACCACTAAGAACGCACAAGCGGCGAAAACTTGCATAAACGATGTTTCTAATACGCCTCGCACAATCATTTCTCGCAACACAGAAACAATTGACACTTCTACAGCAACCCCAATAGAAACTCGTTGTTCTTGCAGGTAAATAATTAACAGACGAAATAACTCTACTAAAATTAGCAACGACAGGATATCTGCTGTGACGACGTGGAAGTGAATTGGGGGGATGAGAGAGAGGAACATATTGCGGATTTGCAGCACCATAAAGCTAAATAGCCCGATGCACAGCGAAATCACGATTAAGTCCTGAACCAATTCCAGTGCTTGCACAATTCGACCGAGATTTAACCAGCTTTCCCGCTTGATGGGTTTGACTGGTATGCTTTTGAGTAGTTGCATTGTCTAAAAACTCCTATGACGGTGAGAGAGTGATATCAAATCCGTTTGTACCGAAATTATTTCTCCTTCCTCTTCCTCTTCCTCTGCGTTCTCTCTTGCCTCGTGCGGTTTTTTAATGATTCAAATTCAACCGGAAACGATATGAGGGAGTGAGGCAGAGAAGTAGTTTGCAGTTAATAATGGTTACCAACCTTACGATGGTGAACGGCGGTGAGGGCATCTAGTTTAGCCACTCTGCCAGTTTGGACGCTGCTGTAAATAATCCAGTGATCACTGCACTCGATTCGCGTCGTGACTTCACATTCCATATAGGCTAAAGCATCTGCCAGAATGGGACAGCCATTGCTAGCGGGGTAGGTTTTGATGTTTGCAAATCGATCTGAACCAGGAGGGAAACGCTTGAGGAAGTGTTTCATTAAGCTTTGGTAGTTGTCTTCTTCTAAGACGTTGAGAACAAAGCGATCGCCTACGTGGAGTAATGATTCAATTGCCCTGTCTTTGGCAACTGCGATCGCGACTCCCAAAGGATTCATGCTTGCTTGCATCACCCAAGAGGCAAACATGGCACTGGTGACATCTGTTTTCTGGGCGGTAATAATATAGAGTCCACTGCTTAACCTTCCCAATGCCCGTTCTAAATCATTATCTATGGCTTTGATTTGTTTGATTGTGCGATCGCGAGTTAACCATTGTCCGATATCTGTACCCGCTTCATCACACATTTGTTCGGTGATATGCGTTGGTGGTTCTTTGATTAAAATCGGCGGGAAGGCTTCCGTCAGACCGATTTCTTGAAACTTGTTACGCAACGGATAAATTGGTTCATCTTCCCTACCGCCACTTTCAAACAGTCCGACTGCTTGCTTACGGTGTGCAGCTGCGAGAATGGTACTTAAAGCTGCATGGGCATTTTGATTCGATTGGGATGGCATACCAATAACTAAACCCGTCGCTTGGTTGACTAATTCTCGTACTTCATGGGGTTCAGCAGTATTTAAATCTACCAGTTCTACCGCTACCCCATTTCTCTGGACACCATGAGCGATCGCTCTTGCTAATTCGTCGCAAAAGCCGTAATCTTCACAGTAGAATAGGGCAACCAGAGTATCTGCTTTAGCTTGTTCCTGACTCCATTTCTGGTAACTATTCACCCAGTCTGACAAATGATGTTGTAATAAAGGTCCATGCCCTGTGGCGATTGTGCTGATCTCTAATTTTTCCATACGTTTGATGGCAGACAGCACGGAACGGGCATTTGGACCCATCAGGCAGTCGTAGTAATATTTAAAATCGGCTTCAAGTAATTCTGGATCTTCATCAAAGGTGTGATCGTCGCAGTAGTGCATCCCAAAGGCATCACAGGTGAAGAGGATGCGGGTTTTAGGATCGTAAGTAAAAATAGTATCAGGCCAGTGGAGATTGGGAGCACTCACGAATTCCAACTCATGTCCGTTGCCTAAATCCAGGCGATCGCCATTTTTAACTATCAATGATTGAAATGGCTGATGTACCATATTTTCGAGGAACTGGATGGCAACTTTTGCTCCTACTACCGTCACTTGAGGAGCTAATTGCAACACCTCTTTAACAAGTCCACTGTGATCCGGTTCGGTATGACTAATAATTAAATAGTCTAGCGTTGAGAGGTCAAGTAATCCGTTTAACACATCTAAGTACAACTGCTGAAACTTCCGGTGAGAGGTGTCAATTAGAGCAGTCTTTTCACTGTGAATCAGAAACGAATTATAGGTTGTACCATTGTTCAATCCAAACTCAATGTCGAAGCGATCGCGATCCCAATCCAGAGAGCGAATAGCCATCGTGTCAACGCCAATATCAACTGTTTGCATGGTCAAGCGACCGTGCGATTGAGTCTTTTCAGAACGAGCAGTGAGTGCAACCATACGCTTGTACCTCCAACAATCTTTTGGCGTGAGTATTCTTAACTCTTATTCTGCTGGGAAACACTCCAGTTGTAAAATGTCAACTTTTAAAGCTTTCTATTAGTTATTTAAATAATAAGATAAATTTTGTTTTTCTATTATTATCATTTGATGTTGCACTGATTTCGGACTGATGGCAATTTGCGTTCAAAAGCGTAATTTTAGAAATTTTGATTAATAATGGGCGATCGCTACTCCTCTAATCATCGATTCATTGGACATTTGTGGAAAACGAGTACACATACCCGTCATTACGATGAATTGACTTACAGTACTTGTGACGTACTGGACTAACTTTGCCTTTTGGGGTTCTCATTTCAAAAACTCCACTTTCTCTTACAGTTAATCGACCGACGTGATTGCCTGCAAATTTGCCCGTAGGGAGGATAGCTCGTACCATATCACCAATCTCTCAACAGTACCTGTTGTTTTTTGGTTAAATGCATGGCAATACCTTTCTCGTAGTAAGCTGCTTCATTAATAAAGACTGGATAGACTGTTGATTCTCCTTCATAAGTAATATTTCTACCATCAAAGGTCAGAAAAATTGCATCACCTGGATTGAGAGGCTCATAATCCCTAAACTGAAGGTCTGGGTGAATCATCGCTTGAATCTCTCCTTTATCGTTTCTGGGGTAATCGAGACTCTCAACATATTGATAGAGGGTGAGTGTGGAGTTAGTCTGTGGAGTTGCTTGTTGATTGTGTGCTTCTACATAGTCTAGTATTGTATAAATAAGTTTCTCTGTTTTCTGAAATAAATCTGCATTCAAGACACCCTGAGCCACAGGACCCACCTCAATCACAAAACCTAATTCGCACAGGGAGGAAAGAGGGGCGCTTTCTTTCCTCGGTGGTATCAAATAAACCTTTATCAAGGGATTAATCGAGCTAAGGTAGGCTACTAATTGAAGATTGAAGGGATGCTGGCTACGCAGCAAAAGACTCAGCCCCATGTTTGCAGTTGTGGAGTGCAAATCCAAAATCATATCGACTTGGGATGTGCCTTTTGGTCCTAGTATTTGGTCAATGGCTTTTGCCCGAATGTGTTCATAGCTACTGAGTGTTGGATTAAGCAAGTCTTGACTTAAGAAGCAACGATTCAAGTCGTTGTCAATGTAGCGTCTATTTTCCTCAAAAGCTTTGGGATTACCAAATAACGTCAAAGTATCCAAGCTAGGTCGTTGAATTAAATCAGGAAACTGGTCAAACTTTTTAATGAGGTATATGCCTGTAAACTCATTTCCGTGAGTTCCACCAACAATCGCAACCCGTTTGATCTGGTTCATAATTATAAGAAGATTAAAAATGTAATGTATTCTATTGAGAACCGCTATCTCAAAGATATAGTACTCTACCATGCAGATTACTCAGTATCTTCACACAGCCATTCTTGTCACGGACTTGGAACGAGCCGAACATTTCTATGGAAAGGTGCTAGGATTGCCAAAAGTAGAACGCTCTCTGAAATACCCTGGCGCTTGGTACCAAGTTGGGAATGATCAAATTCACCTCATAGCCGCCCAGGGAGTTCCCACTGAAAACCAAAATGAAAAATGGGGACGCAATCCCCACGTTGCTTTTTCTGTTGCTGACTTAGACGCAGCGAAACAAGAACTCTTAGATAATAACTGCTTTATTCAAGCTAGCGCTTCTGGACGTCCAGCCCTGTTCACTAAAGACCCTGATGGGAATATTATCGAATTGAGTCAACACTTGTAGCGGTTCCATACCTTAACAGCTTAATCTTTGACTTTACCTATTTCAACAATTCATCTCACATCCTACCCGGAGGGAGGTGTGAGATGAATTGTTGGGCGATGACGAAACCATCCGACGCATTGTCCCCTACACTTCCCTTCGGGTAAGTGTAGGTACTTCACTCCCAGCTATAGTTAGCAACTTTGCCTAAAAACAAAATTGTTCCCATAATATTCGCGACAAGGGTAAAACCATCGTTGAATGAGTCCAAGGCACGTCCTATAATTTTTTTCTTATACGGTGGAGTTTGTGGTTGGATAACTGCAAGCTCTTCGTTTGATAACAAAGTATTGACAAAATCGCGTTTATGTGCTATCTCCTGTTCATCATTTCCTGAGTTCTCTTGCTCATGTTGGGTTTGGGACAACATAGAAGAAATCTTGCCTGTTTGCTCTAGCTGAGTTACAAGTTGACTGAGTAGAACCTGACTATCTTTATCAAGGTCGGCTAGACTCGCTTCGTTAATAATAATTTCTGGCTGAGAATTTCCTGTGAGGTTAAAAAATTTTTTATCCTCTTTTTTATCCTCGACTTGGTGGTAGTTTGTAGGTGGTATTCCCAAGACTTCTATTTCGAGGTCAATAGGCACTTTTAACATCATAGAGACATTAAGTTTGCGTTTTTGCATGGAATCGGAGAGTGTAGACATAAGTTTTAAAAAATTTTAGAGCCTGAATACTTAAAAATTTGGGACAACAAAGGAGGTGATCAGTTTCCTAATCACCTCTTTCTAGGCAGTTAAAACACTACCTAGAACAAACAATGCAAAACCAAGAATTAACGATTCAACGTCAAGTAATTGACTATCAAACTTATGATTCTGATTGGATTTTTGAAGCAGGCAACTGCTGTTTGCCATATCCATTTTGAGGAACACAAACAGGTGGAGCTGCTGTTACTTCTGGTCTAAGGTAGATATCTGGTTCGAGATGAACGTTTACTTTCTCTCTCACAGGCTCAACAGGTTTGATTGCTACTGTCGGTTCAATGAAGATTGGAACGTTCAATTTGATAGGAACAGTAAATTCGCAGGCGTTAGGGTAGTTTTCGGGGTTGTATGTAGACATAAATTGCAATCCTTATGAGTTGAAAACGAATTGTGTGAGTTGATGATTGGGGTTATGACTGTTGTAAAGTCTATACAACAGGCAGATGCTATTTGTTATATCCATTTTGAGGAAGACAAACAGGTGGAGTTGCTGTGACTTCTGATTCCAGGTAAATATCTGGTTCGAGATGAACGTTGACTTTCTCCCTCACAGGCTCAACAGGTTTGATTACTAGTGTCGGTTCGATGAAGATTGGAACGTTCAATTTGATAGGAACAGTGAATTCGCAGGCGTTAGGGTAGCGTTCGGGGTTGTATGTAGACATAAATTGCAATCCTTATGAGTTGAAAACGAATTGTGTGAGTTGATGATTGGGGTTATGACTGTTGTAAAGTCTATACAACAGGCAGATGCTATTTGTTATATCCATTTTGAGGAAGACAAACAGGTGGAGCTGCTGCGACTTCTGGTCTAAGGTAGACATCTGGTTCAAGATGAACTTGTACTTTCTCCCTCACAGGCTCAACAGGTTTGATTGCTAGTGTCGGTTCGATGAAGATTGGAACGTTCAATTTGATAGGAACAGTAAATTCGCAGGGGTTAGGGTAGTTTTCAGGGTTGTATGTAGACATAAATTGCACGTGACTCCTTAAATGATGGATTTTTTGCTCATCCTTTGATTGTTTCCTAATACAAATAATATCTTTTTTAAAAACGTTTGCTAATGAATTATTTTTAGAGTTTAAGACAAGTACTAATGAATTATTTTTCGCTAATCATACATAATATTTTTTGTCTCCAGATGTCATTTTTGAATCAGAATAAATGCCTGAGAGCAAAAACTTTTATAGAAAAGCAGCAGTAAGTGACTGCCAAAGCGATCGCTTACTGCTGCTTTCGATTCACAACTTGGTAAATCTACAAATTTAGCTACAAATTTAGTGCTTGATAATTGAGGTAATTTCGCTCGCGAGTAGCGATGTAACAAAACGTAAGCTCAACAGTGTTTACATGGCTTATACACCTATGCTACGTTTCTTATCCAATTAGAACAATAAAAGAATTCTAGCTAGAATGCCAGTCACACGAGAGAGAACATTGAGAAAGGCAACTTCATTATCTAGATTATCAATTTGTGTTTGTAGATTCTTGCAGCCCTCTTTAAGATCGTCTTCAAGTTCATTTAGTGATCGGGCAATCCTTGTGAGAATTTCATTCTCTAACTTTACTCGTTGGACGACAATTGCCCGTCGCTCCCTGAAAAATTTTTCTGCTCTAGCTGAATCCCGCTTCTTAACATTTTCCCAGAAAAGCTGAACTCTACTTGAATTGAGTTCTAATTCCTGCTTTTCAAGTTGTTCTAGACGTTCATCTCTAATTTGCTCAAGATGTTCAATATTAAGTAACATATCTGTCCTCCTATTCATTCTTAAGTTGTTCAACGATTGTGAGAAATGATTCGATATCAGTTAAAAGAGTATTTAAGCGCTCGCGGTTGAGCTTACCTTCTACAAAATCCTTAAATAAGTCCCTAAACGTTTTCGCAGAATCACTTGCCTCTTCCAGTTCAGAAACAGTGGTATTCATAGTCAGAATTTTTCTTCTTCTATCAATCCAATTATCTGCATCGGATATAGGTTTTTCTGCAATGAGAGGTCTAATGACTTGCCGTAACTCGCGTGATTCTCTTGTCAGATTGACATCTTGCTTAATCGAATCACTCAGTGCCTTTAATAGCACTTGTTGAGTTTGAAATTCGAGGTCGATAACATCCTTACGCTTTTCAAGTTCTTCCCTAAGCGCACCTCGGATTTGTGAACTAATAACTAAACCTCCTACAGATTTAATAACACTTGTATTAGAAACAAGAGCGCTACCACGAAGTTGAGTACCAATTTTATTCAGGTTATCTACAACGCCCCCAATTTCCTGCTGAGCTTTTTCAGGCGCATTAGAAGTCGCAAGCTCATCTATGAGAGTGAAATATCGCGTAAGAAGCCGATTATGTTTACGGAGATTTTGTAGTATTTCAAGTCTTTCTACATCAAGTTTAGATAACTCGTTGTAGCCTTCAAAAGTTTGATTACTGAGCCTGTCATCTTTTAGTAGTTGCTCGGAAGTTGTATTAATTTTAATTTGACTAGCAGTTGTTAATAACTTGTCCATAGCTGTAGTGTATGTATTTCCAGCTTTTGCTAATCTTTGATATTCTGCACTGGAGCGACAGCCACTTATGAAGGATGCTAAAACTGCTATGATCACGATTGTTGAACTAGTTTTTTTAATCATATATATGGTCTGGAATTACACCAGGAATAATTAGAGTTACTTTCATGTTTAGATATGAATTTTTCAAGAATCTATTGTTTGTGAACTGTTGAGGATTTTCTTAATTACAAGAATATTATGACGCTCATTTAGTTGTAAATTAATTATTTTTATTCTTTTGCTAAAAATATTTATATGTTTAGCTTTTTAGATTTTTTGTCTTTAGAAACTGTAGTGTCTCTAGGTATGAAAAATGCATGATTTTAAGAAGAAAACAGAACGCAGAATATCTCCCCGGATTTCATCCGTGGGATTTAATAAAGAAAAATTTTTCTCCCTAATTAAAATTAGAAGCTTGTGAGAGAAAACTTGAAGTGAGGATGGTCAGAGTCCCTCAAACAAGTAAAAAGTTAAAAGTAGAAAGTTAAAGAAAATAATATTGAATTCATCTTTCTTTTGACTTTTGACTTGGTTCTTTTGACTTGTTCTGGCGTCCTTGCTACAAGCCCCCTGATTCATCGGTGGGGAAAGACTATTCTTTTGACTTTTAACTTTTGACTTTTTATTTGGATTGACTTACTTTACAACGCTGCGCTTCTCTCCAAGCATGAGGAGTATTTTTATGGTAATCGCGAAATTGAGAGTAGAAATGATTGAGATTTTGATACCCAACTTGTAAAGCAATCTGATTAATGGAGTCGTTAGTTGACAAAAGTAAAGTGCATGCTTGGGCTATCCGACGCTCAATAATCCAATCATTTACCGTTTTCCCAGTAAGATTTCGTACCAAGTTGGTTAAGTAAGCTGCAGAATAACCAACTGCTTGAGCGACTTCTTTTAGACTAATACGTTGATGATAATTCAATTCAATAAACTCGAAGACGTCACGTAGTCGAGGAATGGATGGGAATATAGACTGAGGAGCATTTGATTTTGTACTTTCCTCGGTTGTAGAGAATTTCTTCTGTGCTAGCTGAACATGAACAAGACCATTGTCTACACTAGTAACCTCAAATCCTCCGGTCTGCAAGTATTTTATTAAGAGGTTTTTGGTTTCAGGATTCTCATCTATCAGTAAAATATTAGTCATTGTTTATCCTAAAATTTAATAAACTTTTAACAAAGTGATTAAGTGATAAGTCTAATTTTTGTCAATGGCTATCTATTAGCAAAGTACTTAAGCTTCGCTTTAAGTGTCTTCCCCTTCACACGCTATGTATAAGTCTCTTGGAACAGACTGATTAGTCATGATCAGAAATTTTGCTTGAAGTTTTGAACCTCTAGTTTGTTAATATGTGTGAGTGTTGAATACTTATGCACTCAGCGCTTCGTCAAAGTCAGAGTTCAGTAAGTTTTAGAGAGCGGAAGGTAGCACATCGCCTCATGAAAATCTTTGCCTACGTCTACACCGATCCTCTACTAGAACCGACTCCTGACGCTACAACTTGGGGATGGGAGTTAGATTTTATTTACCAAGACTTAGGGAAACGCTCTCAATTACAACAATTATTCAACGACTGCAAAACAGAATCGCCTGATTGTCTGGTTATCCGCCGCTTAGAAGAATTGGGAGATACTCTAGAGGAAGTCAGTTCGCGTCTTGCAGAACTTGAAGCAATGGGAATAACACTCATTGCTGTTGAACAAGACTATAATTCTTCCCAACACAATCCCAACCCCCGCGCCCAATTGCTGAAATTACTCTACGAGATTCAGCGTCAGCAACGTAGTCGCCGCATTCGCCAAGGACACGCCCGCAACCGTCTAGATGCTGCACCTCCACCCGGTAGAGTACCCTACGGTTACCGCAGAGGTAAAGGAAAGTACATCATTGACCGTACCACTTCGCCAGTTGTTAAAGATTTTTTTGAACATTTCTTACTCTATGGTTCTCTGCGGGGAGCAGTACGTTATCTCGCGAAAAAATACGGTAAGAAAATCTCTGTCACAACTGGACGCCGTTGGTTAACAAATCCAGTTTATCGAGGTGATACAGCTTATCAAAACGGAGAAATTATTTCCAATACCCATGCTTCTATTATTACAAAGGAAGAAGCTGCCCAGGTTGATCGACTGTTGCGGCGTAACAGTCGTTTACCTCCTCGAACTGCTAGCGCACCCCGTTCTCTGGCTGGGTTAGTTGTCTGTCATGAGTGTCAGTCTCACATGAGTGTCACTCGTGTAACTATGCACAAGCAAGAAAAAGAATATCTTTATTTACGTCCTATTAACTGTTTCAAACATCCTAAGTGTCGCGCCCTTCCCTACCAAGAAATTTTAGAACAGACAATTCAAGCTATTTGTCGTGACTTACCCGTTGCTGTGGCGGGGATGAATTTTCCTCAATTGGATGCAGTTAAAAATAGTTTAAATCAAAGTATTTCCCGTCAGCAAGAAATACTCAATCAGCTACCCTCTTTGTTAGAAACTGGAGTTTTGGATGTAGAAACTGCTCAGTTAAGGGCGTACAAACTTCGCACAGAAATATCTGCACTTCAGGCAAAACTAGCAACTTTACCGCCTGTTAATTTACGTTCTGTCGCCCAAGCTGTTTCAATTCCGCAATTTTGGTTAGACTTGTCTGAAGTAGAGCGACGATTTTACTTTCGAGAGTTTATTCGGCAAATCGAGATTTTTCATCAGGATAAAGAGTGGAAATTGCAAGTTATTTTCATTTTTTAATTTAATAGAAAGAAATCCTATTTCTCAGACGGCTGATCCTTAGTATATTTGGTTGGTTTTGGTCCTGAATTACGTACATTGATAACTTTATTGAGAATATCGAACCAAAAAGGCGCACCCATAGCGATAGCTAAACCACTCACAATCCAACCAAAAAAGATTTTGAAAACGAGCCAAATTCTCAGTAACCAGTTGTTAAGACTATTTCCTCGACTAGTCCTTAATGGCTCAAATTGTTGACTGATATTTTGCCATCCAATCGGTACAGAAGCATTCCCTAAAAGTTCCTTAAATTGATTTCTGGCATTTTCGTTATCTATAATATTTTGCTGAATCGCGCTTTGAGTAATGGCAGAGCGGATAGCCGAATCCTGCGACAGTCTTTTCAGGACGAAAAATGTATCAGTATTGGTTAATATGGCAACTGATATACCAATTAAAATAGAAACTCCTTTGGCATTTCGCCTATAAACACCGCTTGTCCGATCCATAGAACGGTCAAACCATGTTTCAACTTCTTTTTGAAACTGATTCATCTCCTCTTTAAGGTTATTAATTTTTATCCTACTCCGCTGAGCAAGAACACTAAGACTTGTGATTAGATTATTAGGCACGTGCTTAGGTAAACCCTGAACAAGCTTTTTAAATTCATCATTTTCACTAATATCTCCGTAAATGTTTTGGATGGTTTTATAGCTATCACTATTTTTATCGTTAATGGCTGTTTTCAGTTCTTTGTAAGATGACAAGATCATGTGCAAGTTTGTTGTCGTCTCCTCAGAGGGATTTCTCACATAACTAATTAACTCTGGTATTTTTAACGTTTCTAATAAGGTAGCAGCAAATGTTTCAGAAGGAATGTAGGAAGGAGCACTTTGTTTATCTTTTAAAAGTTTTGGCTCATTTCTGTGCTGAAAATCATGTTTTATTCTATCCTTTGCTTGTTGATTCAGGGTATTAATTAAAGGGTCTTGATAAAGTTTTTGCACTAAAGCTATGGCTTCATTAACCTCTGACTCTTCAGTTTCGCTACCACCAGCTAAAAGCAATTGAATTGAATCTTTTAAATGTTTAGCTCTCCATTGTAAAAGTGTGGTAATCAGTTCCTGAATTTCCGAAGCAAGCAAACTCAAAATCAAGTAAATGAAAATTAAGCCAAGAGCAATATCTAAAATAACAGGTAAATTCATTGAAGTCTTCTCCTTTCAGAAAAAGTCATTGTTTCATTAATAATAGTTTTAGCATTTTTCTCAAAACAAGAATTATGAAATACAATAAAAAAAGTGGGAAAATGAAAAAAAATCAGAGGAAATGTAAGCTAATTGAAATGAACAAGGAGTTGTTTAAGACCACTGGTAATCACAAGTGGCAACATTCGAGACTCCAAAGCGTCTGAAGTTAATCGAACCAGCAAGCACAATAAATATCCATCGAATATGCAAGAAGGAAGCTTTATTTGGAGTCGTCTGGAAAAGCAGCATCGCACGGTAGACAAATGGATTGATTGGATATGGGTCTTAGTACTGCTATTTGCAGCAGTTTTACTTTTTACCATAAATCTGGGAGAATTGCCGCTGCGAGATTGGGATGAAGGTACTGTCGCACAGGTTGCTCGTGAAATACGGCGCGCCAGCGCTGGTTCAATGAATTGGCTTTACCCGACGCTTGGAGGTGAACCATATTACAATAAGCCACCGCTGATGCACTGGTTGATTGCTTGGGCTTACTCGTTGGGGGGAGTGAATGAGTGGACATCACGCTTACCTGGAGCATTGCTGAGCGCTTTGTCAGTGCCTTTACTGTATTACATTGGGCGAGAAATATTTCGCCAACGTTGGGCAGCTATTTATAGCGCTTTAACTTACCTGACAATGCTACCAGTAGTGCGTCATGGGCGGTTAGCAATGTTGGATGGAGCAGCAGTCTGTTTTTTCATGGTTATGATACTATGTTTGCTGCGATCGCGCCGCGACTTACGCTACTGCCTTGGTGTTGGAATCGGTTTTGGGTTGATTTGCCTACTTAAAGGTCTGTTGGGTTTATTATTAGGAGCGATCGCTTTTGTTTTTCTCTTTTGGGACACACCTCGATTGCTCACGAGTCGATATATGTGGACAGGAATCTTACTCGGGATTGTACCTGTGACTTTTTGGTATGGTGCTCAGTGGGTATATTATGGCAATACTTTTACCAAAATCGGCGTGATGGATCAATCCCTAAGCCGTGTTTGGCAATCTGTTGAGAACCATTCTGGACCTGTGTGGTATTATTTATTAGAGATTCTCAAGTACACATGGCCCTGGCTGATTTTTTTGCCGTCTAGTTTGCGATTCGCTTGGGAAAATCGCAACTTGAGCTGGGCAAAGCTTGTATTGGTGTGGTGTAGTGTTTATTTCGTTGCTATTTCCCTGATGGGAACTAAACTTCCGTGGTACGTATTTCCAATCTACCCAGCCATAGCCTTAGCTTGTGGTGCTAAGCTTGCGGAAATCGAAAATATGCCTTTAGCGTCATCTTATCCTCGTTATTTGGTTGTATCTTTCGCATTCCTATCTGTAGTGGCAACTAGTGGCAGTATTTACTATAGTTTGGGTAGCACAGCAAAAACAGACTTACAACTGATTTTTGCAGCTGTTGCGATCACAATGGCAATAGCCGCTGTTTTGGCAAAGCGAGGTGACGGGCAATTCCTCAAGGTTCTGTTTTGGGGTAGTTATGTTTCGCTACTGCTGTTGATGAAATCTGACTACTGGGTTTGGGAACTAGGTGAAGCTTATCCAGTCAAACCAGTAGCACAGATGATCCAGCAGGCAAACCCAAAAGTCACAAAGATTTACACATCTTTTCCTTATCATCGTCCATCATTGGATTTTTATAGCGATCGCACTATTATTTCCGCTTCTTCTGATAAATTGAAGTCTTATTGGCAATCTCATGAACAACCTTATCTGTTGCTGAATGAAACTGCACTCAAAGATCTAAAACTAGAGTCAATGAAGTTAGGTAGTGCTTCAGGTTGGTCATTAGTAACAAAGAAGTAACAAGAACACAGAAGACAGAACGCACAACGAGAGAATTCCCCACAAATAAAACAAAGTCGCGCCGGGAGCAAAAGCCTCGCACCCTGGGATTTGGCAAAGAATTCTTTTTTCTCCATAAGGACTGGAGTTTAGACTAAGGCATGACAAAACGACTCAGAGGTACTGAGTTAATGAACTACACTCATCAAAATACAACAGTTAGAGAGTCAAGCCGACTTTGACTGTTGCTTTTTGGGTCGAGTAGTACCTTTTTTGACAATCGGGCAACGGATTTGACGACGGCGAGGTTGTCCGGTAGACCACCCTGGAGACTTTCCACGGGGTCACTAATCTTTGTCTTCACTCTACTCATATAATTCAGAAAATTCTATATCTACACCTTCAGTAAGACGTATACACATTAACCAATCGTTAATTTAAGTAACGAGTCTTTAAGGAGCTTTTACCTTGGAAAAAAAGATATCGGCGAGTACAGACAGTTGATTTGTCGAGCAATTTCGACGGTTCTCGTTTTTTCGGAACCAAATGTGACACCTTAATGACTCATTTGTGTTGAATTTGGAATAGTAATCATGACGCAATATACTCAATCACCACCAGCACAATATGCTGAGCTTTTTAGAAACCTGTCCATAGATAACCAACTTGCCCTCCTGTGGTATCTCTATATCAAAATGGGTGGTTCGACCAGACCTGGAGATCCTGAAGGTACAGCACCCGATACTTCTGAGGGACTTTTTAATAAAGTTAAAGGAAAGTCCCATGAAGAGCAACTTCAAATCATGCGAGATTTGTTGACACCTTCTAGCACAGATATCAGGCGGGAATATGACTCGTTGAGCAACAATACTAAGCTAGCTTTTTGGTATCGGTTGGCTCAGGGCATGGAAAATTCCACGATTGTTCAAGTACCATCTGACTATCAACTTTCTGCTCAAGCAAAAGAGTTATTGTCTATGCTTGAGCCAATTGACTTTGAACTACAATACGCCTTTCTTCGTGATGCATTGCTAGCAGGATACTAAGGCATTTGCCTAGAAATTAAATACCAGCGTGTTTAACGGTTTTAATGAAGCGGTAACGCCTTGGTATTGAGGGAGCTAGATCTGACGGTGAGACAACAGAAGTGCGGTTGGCATCCCGGTGCTGCTCCCTCACAAGCACTCATATCAAATCCGTTTGTAATGGCTATGGCTGACGCCACGGCTAGGGCGTGTTTTCAAACTCGTTATATCCTAAGAAATAGGCGATCTGCAAAAAACAAGTCTTCTGGTACGGTTCGCCGTTTCCGTAGATATGATGAAAGGCAGCCGCTTCATTTTCCATGAGCCTTGGATGGACAACCACTAACAATGTCTACTCGTAAAACCGAAAATCTGGGTGTATTTTTGCGGCTCTACCCAAGAATTTGGGTAAAACTAGTTGACTGGAAGCCGCCAAAATACAAGGGTTGTCCATCCTTGTCAAGGGTTTGCCCAACCCTCCTTTGATTTTTTTACACTAGCTATATTTTACACTTACTATATTCAGTATGACTGCGGGGCGATAGCTAGCCCCTTAGGGGGCCGGAGCTAACGTTGCTGCAAGGGAGCGCAGATTGCCTGCTCATAGTCTAAACTCCAGTAAGGAAATACCAATACTCTCCAAGGGCGTTGTACAGAATTTCTACTGACTAAGCATGTAAGTTTTTTATTCTGAGTTAGTGACAACTGTGTTCTGGAACGCTTAGCGAGGCGTAGCTTGTTCTTTTTTGGTAAGTGACAAAAAAGACTTACTCATTTAGGAAAAGACAATAGTTAGTGGTTAGCGCTAAGCCCGAAGTCCGCACTGGCTCATCACTAACCAATAAACAATTCCCAATTTCTAAAGTTGCTTCTCTGTTGTTGGCAGCTTTGGAGAATCCTGCTCTGAAGTTTGCTGAGTCAAACCTATAACACTCAAGAGAATAGCACCTCCCACAACCAGAGCTATGACAGGACGCTTAAGGATGACGAAATCTCTTAGAATTCTGGCTAAAGGTCGGCTTTGACGACGGAGTGCCGACGATATCATTATCTGTTTGTAGGCAAACGGATCGCGGACATAATGACCGCTTTGACAGACGACTAGCCTTTCCTGACAATACGGACAAGCATACAATCCAATGCACGTTTTTACTAACTTTGGTTTAGCATTTTTTTGGCAAATTGGGCAAGTTACATAATGATTATCAAAGGTGTGTGTATTCATCTACCTTGTCCGTCTAGTCCACTTACTTGCTCTATCTCAATACCTGAGCGAGAATTTCTGCTCAGTATGCGTGTAGATTTACCCAGTATGGTCTAACATTAGCCATAAATCACGCATACAATATCCATAATTTAGACAAGCGTTTGCCTGTGCTACGAGCATGGCTCAATAGCTGCAACACGAGTATAGCTAGGTTTTTGTAAAAATGACCAAAATCAAGGATAAAAGATTAATGACTCCATACTTCACTTTATAGTTCATGCCATCCTGTGGGAGGTCACCCTCAAGGCGTATATGCACTTTTAGTTTCAGTTCATGATTCATCTTAGTCTCTGACAAGCTGTATAGGGTGTTTACACTCTTTAACCTAAAATCAGTTCCTGGCAACTCCAGATGAGTGCTATTAATGACCACTAATCATTAATTCTTTCCCATTTAAGCATTGTCCCTACACAAATTGTGAGCAACGTGAATTAATTTACTAAAGCTTTGTAAAGCTAACATGTACAATCCACTTGTCCAGTTGCTAAATGATCACTCACAATGAAATGTAAGACATAAAAATTTAAATTTTTTATTAGATTTACTTCTCACTCAATGACTTTTCTGCCTTCAACTGAAATGAGGAAAGTGGTCGAACAACCTGTTTTTACCACTCTTTCTGCCCGTTTGACTCATCTGTTTAACCGTTTTCAACCATCTCCAGAAAGCGTTGTGCTGCTTTTAGCCATTCTTATAGGTGGTGGTAGTGGAATGGGTGTCGTGACCTTTCACTATTTAATCGAGCTGATTCACCGCCTGATGCTGGAAAATCTGATGGGTGTGATTGGTGCTTGGGGTGCTTGGACTTTAGCTTGTGTTCCCATTCTCGGTGGACTCATCGTCGGATTGATGCGCTGGCGCACCCAAGATTTTGGTCCTGAACTTTCAACTTTGATTGCTGCATCTCAAGGAGGAGAAATTAAGCGACCATTGCGACCAGTGACAAAGATGCTAGCAGCATCAGTGTCTTTAGGAAGTGGTGCTTCTTTAGGACCAGAGGGACCAAGTGTAGAAGTTGGCGCAAATTTTGGCATGCTTCTGTCTGTTGTTTTACAGGTTTCTCAAGAACGACAGCGCTTGCTTTTGGCTGCTGGTGCGGCGGCTGGTATCGCTGCGGGATTTAATGCCCCGATTGCCGGAGTTTTCTTTGCTTTAGAGGTGGTGTTGGGCGCTACATCTTTTGCAACTTCTGCGGTAAGCGTAGTGCTACTTGCAGCAGTCGTCGCAGCATTGATTGCTCAAATAGGTTTGGGGGCACAGCCTGCTTTTAACTTACCTGTTTACCAAGTCCGCAGTCCTCTTGAATTACCGCTTTATTTGGGATTAGGTTTAGGAGCGAGTTTAATTTCCTTTACTTATACTCAACTGATTCGTTTGGCAAAAGCCTGCTTTAAAGGACAAATACCCTATTTTCGATGGCTAGGTAATATCAGCGAACCTATTCATCCGATTATTGGTGGAACCATTGTTGGCATTGTTGCTTTATACTTTCCTCAAATTTTGGGTATCGGTTACGGCACTGTGGAAGCAATGCTTCAAGATGTCAAGTTTTCTCTAAACTTGTTGCTGATTCTGCTGGTTGTGAAGCTGTTGATGACGGCAGTGAGTGCTGGTAGTGGTTTTGTTGGCGGTTTATTTGCACCAGCGATGTTTTTAGGTGCCTCTTTTGGATCAGCTTATGCAAAAATTTTAGCGAGCATAGCACCTGCAATTACAGAGTATATGGCAGCTCCCCCAGCTTACGCAATGGTAGGGATGGCAGCAGTTCTGGCTGCAAGTGTCAGAGCTCCATTAACAGCAATTTTGTTGCTATTTGAATTAACACGAGATTATCGCATTGTTTTACCGTTAATGGCAGCTGTGGGGTTGAGTGTTTGGCTGATAGAGCGAATTAAACCAACTTTTAACTCTAATTCAAACCTACAACAAATTGGTCTTTCTGAATTGAAAGATGAGCAAGCAGAAATTTTACAGCAAATTTTAGTAGGAGATGCTATGTATTCTTGTCCGAAAAAGCTGCCAGCAACCATGAACGTGATAGAAGCAGCGATGGAAATGAGTAATGATCTTTGTCGAAGCGCTTTAGTTATCAATGAAGCAGGGCAATTAGTCGGTATTGTTTCTTTAGAAGATATCAATCGCGCTCTTTTCCTTTGGGAAAAATACCCAAATTCATCAAGTGAAATTCAGGCTAATACAGCCAATCAAACACTCATAGACATTTGTACTACTGAGATTCTTTACGCATTGCAAGATGAACCTCTAGCCGAAGCTATAGATCGCATGGCTCTTAGAGGTTTGCATCAATTACCAGTGGTTGCCCGAGACAACCAAGAGCGTATTTTAGGGTTACTAGAAAAAGAGCAAATTGCTTTAACCTGCAACGTCGCTGTCACGCGTAGAGTTCTTCGCCACTATTTACCAATGACTCACAAAACTGGTGTCAGCATAAGTTAATAGTCAGCACTTCATTAGTCATTCTTGAGAAGAATTCAGCAATTGTGAAGTCAGAATCACCACGAAAATGAATCCACGCTCATACAGTATTGTAAAAATTCTTCTCTTTTCGACGGAAGTTGCTCTGGGCTTGTAACTATGACTCCCTACCCAGTTGCACAGAATTCATCTAGAAGAATACAGAATTGCTGAATAAAAAGAGCGATGCTCCACAGGAGCCGCTTCGCTTCGCGCGTCCGTTAATTCTTTCTTCTGGTGATTACTAAGTACTGACTCCAACTGCGGAACGTAGGCAGGGGAAGCGCTCAGCAGTACTGAATTCTGGCTCCTGAGTTGGTGAGTTTTTGGTCAACAGATTTGCAATCTAATGACTTTTGACTAAGACTATCTACACAGCCGCTTCTACTAGCTCAAGCTCTTCTCTCTCGTCTGAGTCTACTTGTCTCAGACGAATGTGCTTTTTGCCTAAAGTGATGATAAACTCATCTCCTGGTTTGAGATTCATTTGTTTGGTATATGCTGAACCTATCAATAAGTTACCGTTTGACTGCACGCTAATTCTATAGCTTGCACTGCGTCCACCCCGACCGTTTGCACTAGGAGCGCTGTCTAACTGAATGCCTTCAGCATCGATGAGAGCATTTAAGAATTTCATCATGTTGACGCGCTCTATACCATTTTTGGTTACGGTGTAGTAGCCACAGTGTTTAGCTTTTTCTTCTTTGCTTAGGTTTTCTAGCTCTTTGACTTTCTTGAGCAGATCTTCACCGACTAGGGGTTCAATTTTTTTCTGTTTAGCCATCAACTTAATTCAAAAACGAATGGTCAAATACAATGAATCGATTTTATTTTAGCTGAGTTCTGCAAGTGCGAGCGCCATCATTTATTTTTTATCTGGTGCTATTGCCAAGTATATTACACCTAGAGAGCAAAATTTTGACTGAATAGCCAATATTGCCAATACAATTTCTTTTAAAGAAGATAGGCAAAGGTGATAACTATAGTTTGTATGTTTGTGAATGACCAAAAAAAGGATAAAGTAAGAGAAAACAGCTTCTCGATTGAACCGTAGAGAAAATATCCCAGTACAGTACCCTTATTTCAACCCCAAATTGATCGTACTGGATCATTCATATAGCAATCTTAAATGATTCGTGAACACTCATGTCAGGAGGATGAGCAAGATAAAGGAGTGTTAACGTTAGCTCCGCGCCCCTAGGGGCTAGTGGACGCCCTGGTCAACCGTTTCACCAAACCCGGAAAAATCCGGCAGCCTTATTACTAATTAGCTGGTTTTGAGCCAACGATGTTGGCTCAAAAACCGCCCAAAACCCAAGATTTTGGGTGCAAAACGAGTTAATTTGATGGGCGGTTTTTCCGATAGCGAAGCGTGCCCTTGGCATAGGCTGCCGGATTTTTCTAGGTAAAAGCCCAACCCCAGGCTGGGAGCGCGTGAGAGGTCAAAACATGGGAAAATATCCTTCCCTCCTCTTTCCCCTGATTCAAAGCCTTGATTTTGCAACTCAAATAGGACTGCTATAGTTTACACTTGTGTTTTCAAGTGATGACCATACTGTATTTGTTTAAGTTTCATGAAGCATACCTAAAAAAGTTGTCTACTTACTAAATTTGATCATAAAAACACAGAATGATAAGTAAAACTGATCCTTAGTCATTAGTCATTACAAAGGACAAAGGACGAAACTTACCAAAATGAAATTAACAACCAGAGGGCACTACAGTGTGAAAGCATTGCTCGATTTGAGTTTACAGCCTGAGTATGGTCCTGTTTCCACCAAAGCAATAGCCTCTCGTCAAAATATTCCAGCTCCTTACTTAGAAAAACTACTCATAGAAATGCGTCGTGCAGGATTAGTAAAATCAATTCGTGGTAGCATTGGCGGATATCAGCTGGCTCGACAACCTGCACAAATCTCTCTGGGAGAAGTTTTAGAAGCAGTTGGAGAAACTATTGAACCTTTACCCCATCACCAAGCTTCCCCAACACAAGCAGAAGATTGGGTAACATTTAGTCTTTGGCAAAGGCTGCACCAAAAACTTAAAGAAGCTTTGTACAGTATTACCTTGGCAGATCTTTATTACGACGCTCGTAGTTGGCAAGCCTCTGTTGGGGAAGAGGCAAATTTTATTGTTTAGTCATTAGTTATTAGACTTTTGACACTTGACTCATGACATCAACAGTTGCTTTGATTATTGCTGCTACTTTAGATTACTTCATTGGCGATCCGTGGGGTTGGCCTCATCCAGTACGAGTGATGGGGTGGCTCATTTCTCGTTTCACTAAACTTGCTCTTACATATTGTCAAAATTCCCTCACGCAGCGGATTGCTGGAATTGTGCTGGGCATGATTCTAATAATAGGTAGTGGCTTTATCGGCTACCTACTTATTCAAGGTGCTAGGTTGCTGCATCCATTTTTGGGAATCGCGTTAGAAAGCATTCTTTTAGCGAGCTGTTTTGCTCTTAAAAGTTTAAGAGTCGCAGCTCAAACAGTTTTACAACCATTAACACAAAGACATATTGTAGATGCCCGTTCTAGTTTAAGTCACTACGTTGGACGAGATACAGAAAATTTAACAGAACCAGAAATTTTACGAGCTGTTTTAGAAACAGTAACAGAAAATGCAACTGATGGAGTTATGGCTCCTCTTTTTTATGCGATTATTGGTGCGTTTATCCCGGTGATTGGTCCAACTCCCTTAGCTTTGGCATATAAAGCTAGCAGTACTCTTGATTCAATGGTGGGCTATCGAGAAAAGCCCTATACCTATATAGGATGGTTCAGTGCGCGGTTAGAAGATTGTTTGACTTGGATTCCTTGTCGCTTAACCGTAATAACTTTAGCGCTTTTGTCTGGGAAACCCTTATATGTTTGGCGGATTTGCCGTCGGGATGCTATTTTTGACCCAAGTCCTAACTCCGGGTGGAGTGAGTGTGCCTATGCTGCTGTTTTAGGTGTGCAGGTAGGAGGGACAAATTGGTATCGTGGAGTGGCAAAACACAAACCTTTGCTGGGAGACGCCATCCATCCCATCACCCCAGATTGCATTTATCAAGCTTTGCAACTGACTCGATATTGCTTTTGGGTGTGGTTGGGAGTTGCAATATCTCTACGACTTGCGATCAGCAAGTTACCCTCCCTAGGGGGATTTCAAAATTAAAGATCTCATACCCTTGTAGTACCATCAAAATTATTTTTTAAACTTTGAATGAGCAAATGCGTGAATTTCAGCGCAACGAGAGTCATGATGGAAATAGGAAATTCAGAATGGTTAGTTGTTACATAGTCAATGGTTAGTCAAATTTTCTACCAATCACTAACAATTGCCATTCACAATAACCTATTAGTAATAACTCGTTGTTCAGGGGTATCGGTTTATGACTGTGTCTATGGAAGCC
Source organism: Brasilonema sp. UFV-L1 (assembly GCF_012912105.1). Lineage (GTDB taxonomy): Bacteria > Cyanobacteriota > Cyanobacteriia > Cyanobacteriales > Nostocaceae > Brasilonema. Next base: position 21,911 of record NZ_QMEA01000008.1, on the reverse strand, counting down.
AAAGTGGTTGAGATTCTCTCACCTGAAGAACTCCGTCGTACCGTGAATCGTCTTGCCTCTCAAATTGTAGAAAAAACGCGTGATTTGTCTCAACTTGTACTACTAGGTGTTTATACTAGAGGTGTTGCTTTAGCCGAGTTACTGACGCGTCAAATTGAAGCGCTTGAAGGTGTACCCATAGCGATGGGGGCCTTGGATATCACATTTTACCGTGATGACCTCGATCAAATTGGATTGCGAACTCCTGCAAAAACTGACATCTCTTTTGATCTTACGGGGAAAACTGTTGTTCTGGTCGATGATGTCATTTACAAAGGACGGACCATTCGTGCTGCTTTGAATGCAGTAAACGAGTATGGCAGGCCAGAGGTCATTCGTTTAGCCGTGTTAATAGATAGAGGTCATCGTGAGTTACCAATTCATCCAGATTTTGTAGGTAAGCACCTACCCACTGCTAAAGAAGAGATTGTCAAAGTTTACTTACACAATTGGGATGGACGTGATGCTGTGGAGTTGATAGGAGATTAGTGCAGAGTCGAATACAAACAGATAAGGGAGATGAAGAAGATGAGAAGGGTAATTTCTCCGTAAGAATTCAGGACTCAGGAGTCGTGACGTCAGAATTTATAAGGAGTCTATGATGATTAGTATTCATTCCATCAAATTTCTTCTTGATTCTTCAGGTATTCTGAATCCTGTTAGCGTAGCGGGGCGCAGCCCATTCTGGCTCCTGAATTCTTACATTTCTCCCTCATCTTCCTTATCTTCCTCATCTTTATTTACCGCATAATTGGGCTGGCGTGATGATGCACGAGATACCATTTACCACCGAGAAGTTCAAATATATTTGTAGCAATTGATCGTGCTTCTAGCCTCCTGCCGTTAGTGATTTGAAGGACATTTTCTATAAGTACAATGTAGGCAATGTGCTCACGAACTTCCGTAGTCACTATCTCCGTATTTATCTCAATGTAAGCAGTATTTTTAAAAATGTTAACCCAGGAGGTGCGAATCTCCTTCCAACTGCGTAACACATTCCATCCGGGATGAATACAAAGACTGGCAGTTCCTTGAGACCAGACAGTACTCATTGCCTCGATATCTTTTTTCTCAAAAGCTCGATAAAAAGCTGCGTTGACGGCTAAAATTTCAGAACACTGGTTGGTCATTATTTCTTGTAGAGATTGGAAATGGCAGATGTTGTTTATTAACTGTTAGTCGTCGTGAGTTGTCATTTTTGCCAACTCACGACTAACAATTAATGTCTTCTCTTATTTTAATTGCCACTTTTGACAGCACTAATCGTCTGCAATAACTGCTTTGCAGTATATGGTTTAGCTAAAAAAGCTTTAACACCCATGTTATTGACTGTATTCACCTTTTCACTAGAAGCCAGTCCACTAACGGCAATAATTTTGACTCCAGGATTAATTTTTTGTAAGGTTCTGATTGTCGTGATTCCATCCATAGAGGGCATGACCATATCTGTCAAAACCACAGAGATTTCATTTTGATGTTCTGCATAAAGAGCGATCGCCTCAATACCATCACTAGCAGTTATCGCTTTGTAATTATAGCTTTCGAGAGATGTTTTCGTCACGTCTCGAATTGAATCTTCGTCGTCTACAACCAAAATCAATTCTCCATTACCGTTTGGTAATTCTGGATCTTGTTCTTTTGGAGTTTCGATTGCTTCTTGTGCTGGTAAAAACACCTTAAATTGACTGCCTTTACCGACTTCACTATACACATTCACAAAACCACCGTGGCTTTTGATAATGCCAAGTACAGTAGAAAGCCCAAGTCCTGTTCCTTTTCCTAAATCTTTCGTCGTGAAAAATGGTTCAAACATACGGTCTTTGATTTCCTGTGGAATACCAACTCCAGTATCAGTAACAGTCATGACAACATAAGAACCAACTCGAGCATCAAGATACATTTTGGCGTAATTTTGATCAACAACAAAATTCTCAGCCGAAATTATTAATTTCCCGCCATTGGGCATGGCATCGCGAGCATTAACGCATAAATTTATGAGGACTTGATGCAGTTGGGTTGCATCACCTAAAACTGTCCAAAGGTTTGGTGCTATCTGAGTGGAAATTTCAATAGATTTAGGAAAAGTTTCTTTAACAACTTGCTGAATTTCTCTGATTAAATGTTTTAATTGCAAAAGAGTGCGATCGCCCTCAATTCCGCGAGTAAAAGATAGCACTTGTTTAACCAAACTTGCTCCTCGTTTCGCATTAGATATCAATATTGGTAACAGTCTTTTACTCCGCGCATCATGCAGTTGCGATTCTAAAAGTTGAGCGGTCATTAAAATCGGTGCAAGAACGTTATTGAGGTCGTGGGCAATACCACTCGCTAAAGTTCCAATACTTTCCAAACGCTGAGCACGGAAAAATTGTGCTTCTAATTCTTTCTTTTGTGTGATATCAGTATTAACAACAAGAATTGATTGTCCTTGTTTATCAAACTCGCGTACCAATGTCCAGCGACTTTCAACGATAATTTCTTTATCAAATCTTGTTATCTGATGTAATTCGCCCTCCCAGGAACCATTTTTCAATAAAGTCTCAATCGCTTCTGGAAATTGTGCTATATCTTTCTCATACCAAAGTTCTGATGTATTTTTGCCAATCGCTTCAGTTGCCTTCCAAGCGTATAGTTTTTCAGCAGCTTTATTCCAAAATAAAATTTGATTTTTTAAATCGCGTACAAAAATGGCATCGGTTGCAACATCAAGTAGTGCGGCGTGTTCGCGAATTTTTTGTTCTGCTCGTTTGCGTTCAACTGCGTAACGAATAGAACGTTCAAGCATTGAAGCAGTCAGCTGACTTTTTTCTAAATAATCTGCTGCACCTGCTTTCATCGCCTCAATATCTATTTCCCTATCTCCCTTTCCTGTCAGTAAAATAATTGGAGAAGAGCAGCCTTTGGCAATTGCTTCACGTAACAGTTCCAGTCCATTACGCATCCCCAACCGATAATCTACAAGACAGACATCGTATTGGTTCTTAACAATTGCATCTATTGCGTTTTGATAACTATTGATCCATTCCAATTCGCCACAAGCGACTTGAAATTCACGGAACCAATCACGAGTTAAAACGTAGTCATCTTCATCATCATCAATCAGAAGAACTTTAAATGGACTTTCTTTCATTTTTTGCCTCCCTCTGCTTATAGCGGAAGTTCCACGATGTCAAACCAGTATTTTCCTATTGTTTTCATAACTTCCACCAAGGATGCGAAGGTCACAGGTTTGATAATGAATGAGTTTGCACCCAAATCATAGCTACTATAAACATCTTCTTCTGCCTTGGAGGTCGTTAGAATAACAACAGGAATTTGCCTTAAACGTGGATCAGCTTTTATCTCTCTAAGTGCCTCACGACCATCTTTTTTGGGCATATTTAAATCTAATAAAATTAAATTTGGTCGCGGTGCAGTACTTTTACTAGCATACATACCACGATGATAAAGATAATCCATTAACTCTTCACCATCGTTAACAATATGCAACTTATTTGCCAATCGACTTTCTGCCAACGCTTCGCGAGCTAACATACAGTCATCCTCATCATCATCAGCCATCAAAATAGTGATGGTTGTTTGCCGACCCTTCACTCTGCATTTTCTCCTTTGCGTTGGTTTTAGGATGAATTGATTATTAAATTGCAACAAATAATGAAAGTTAGATTATTTCGGATTTGACAACCCCTGGGGGTATGATAAACCCTTTCAAGGAAGAGCATATTGTGCAGGAGGATGCATTGGAAGTATGATTATAAATCTTGATCCTTGCCCTGGTGTACTTTGTGCCGAGATGCTCCCGTTGTGACGTTCAACAATTTTCCGGCAAATAGCCAAACCCATACCAGTTCCTTCATATTCGCTACGACCATGTAGGCGTTGAAAAACGTTGAAGATGCGGTCAAGATACTTTTCATCAAAGCCAATACCATTATCTTCGACAATAATTTGACAAGATTCCACAGTATCTTGATGATTTAATATCTGACTGTAAATTTTAACAATAGGTGCTTTATCTTTACGGCAGAATTTCAGAGCATTGCCGATGAGGTTTTGTAGCAATTGACGCATTTGGAGCGGATCAGCGTTAATAATAGGTAATTCGCTGATTTTCACATATGCCTCAGTTTGTTGGATACGTACTTCCAAATCAGACAAGACTTCCTGCGTAATTTGTGTCAAATCCACAGGCACAAAAGGCTGCCCTCTTGTCGTCACTCGCGAAAGTGTTAACAAATCTTCAATCAGGGCTTGCATTCTACGAGTTGCATTTTGCATGCGTTCTAAGTAATCAAGCCCCTGTTCTGTTAAAGCATGACTACAAGAGGCTTTCAAACGCTCGCCAAATGTTTTAATCTTACGCAATGGCTCTTGCAAATCGTGAGAGGCGATAAAGGCAAATTGTTGCAGTTCTTCATTGGAACGAGTCAGTTCTTGGCGTTGACGAGTTTCTTGTTCTAGAAGTTGAGCTTGTGCAAGGGCGATGCCTATTTGATCTCCCAACTGTCGCAAAAGTTCAGTTTCCCAGCTCGTCCATTGACGAGGACTAGTACACTGATGGGCAAGAAGCAGCCCCCAAAGTTGATTTTTCAAGAGAATTGGGACAATCAGGTTAGATATAACATTCAGTTTTTGTAGAAATTCCACGTAACAAGGCTCAATGCCAGCATGCTCGATATCACTAACGACATTAATCCGTCCATTGCGGTATTTATGGATGTAATCTTCGACGAAACAAGGATCATGAAGGTTTTGTCCGAGAACAGCAAGCACACCGGGAACCACAGCTTCTTGCACCACTATTCCAGAACCATCTGGAAGCAGCTGAAAAATAAGAACACGGTCAGCTTTTAGCAACTTTTGTAGCTCTGTGACGCTGGTTTGCAGGATATCATGAATTTGTAAGGACTGACGAATTTTTAAACTGACATCGGCAAACAATTGCGATCGCAAGTTCTGGCGCTGTAGTTCTTCTTGAACTCGCTTGCGTTCAGAAATGTCTATCATCGCCCCAATCATCCGTACTGACTGACCTGTGTTGTCATGAACAACATAACCGCGCTCAAAGATGTAAGCATAAGAACCGTCTACACGGCGAAAGCGATATTCATTTGACCAAAATTGTTCATTGCTGTTAATCACAGCATAAATATCAGAAACAATTCTCCCTCTATCGTCTGGGTGTATATGCTCATGCCACCAACTGACTTCACTTTTGACTTGCTCTGTTGAATAACCAAACAGAGTTTGCACGTTGTCATTCCAGCGTACCTGATCTGTCAGTAAATCCCAATCCCAGACGGCATCATTAGTCGCACGAGCGAGTATTTGAAAACGCTTTTCGCTTTCTTGCAGTTTTTCATCTGCCAGTTTGCGCTCAGTAATATCTGTACGGGAGCCTGCCATCCGTACGACTGTACCTTCATCATCCCACAGTGCTTGACCTCGATCCAAAATCCACTTGTAGCTACCGTCTTTACACCGGACTCGATATTCACTGATGTAAAAAGGAGTTTTCCTAGCAAAGTGGTCTTGAATCACTCGTGTTACCCAGGTAATATCATCTGGATGCACGCGACTTATCCATTCATCTAAATGATTGGTAATCTCATGCTCAGAGTAACCAAGCATTTCCTTCCAGCGAATCGAGAAGAAGACTTGATTCGTTTTAACATTCCAGTCCCAAATACCATCATTATTACCCCGCAAAGCTAATTGCCAGCGTTGCTCACTTTCTCTGAGGGCATCTTCGACTCTCTGACGCTCAATGGCTGTAGCCAGAACATTAGCAATAGCTTGTAGAAAATAAATGTCATCTTTGCTGAAGGCACGCTCTGTAGTTGTGTGTGCTCCTAAAACACCAAATGGACCTTCTTTACCATGAATGACAACCGACAAACCGCTGACGACTTGATGCTTATGCAGCAGATGAGGTCCCTTGAACCGTGTTTCTGTACGTAGATTATTGACAATTACTGGCTCTTGGGAAGACAAGGTATAACCAGCTTGAGAGTCCATTCCAGCACTGATAGTTGCATATCCTACAAGCCCTGGCTGCCAACCGATTCCCGCCCGTAGCAGTAAAGTGTTACTCTCGCTCGTGAGTTCCAAAACCTCGCAATACTCAACTTTAAGACTTTGAGCAACCAAGGCGACAGTTTCGTGCATGAGCGTTGTTAAGTCTATACCAGCTAGTGCCAATTGGCTAAGTTCTGCTATGAGTGCCTGTCGGTTAGCATAAACTTCTAACGCCTCCTCCGCTTGCTTACGTTTAGTAATATCCATCGCTATACCAGTCATCCGCACTGCTACCCCAAACGAATCACGAAAGACAACCCCTTTGCTTGCCAACCAACCAATATGATTGTCATGCCAAACAACACGAAATTCGATGTCGTACTTTGCTCCTTCCTGGAGAGTCTGCATCACCGAACGGTTGACAAAATCCCGATCTTGGGGATAAATATATTCTATAAAAGCTTCATACGTAGCACTTTCCAGGCCAAAGAGTACTTTGAGGTTATCCGACCAAGTCAATTGGTTATTCAAGATATCCCAGTCCCATGTACTCATGCTGGCTGCTTCTAATGCCATTCTAAGTTGCGCCTCCCGATTCTGCGCCTGCTGCGTTTGCTGTCGTAATTTCTGCATGGCGTGATAAGCTTCCAAAAGACGATGCACTCTTTGACGCAAAACTTGCCAGTTAATTGGCTTGGTAATGTAATCAACAGCACCAACAGCAAAAGCTTTTTCCACTGATACTGAGTCATCCAAACCAGTGATCATTAAAACAGGTATTTCCGTAGCGCCAAGTGTTTGCAATTGAGTGCAGCAGGTAAAGCCATCCATTATAGGCATCAAGGCATCCAGCAGCACTATATTTGGGTGTAATTTAATATACATTTCTAAGGCTTGCTCGCCATTGATTGCCTCTGCTACCTGATACCCTTCTTGTTGTAGCAAAGTCCGTAGTTGTAACCGCGTCAAAGCGTCGTCGTCTACAACCAGAATCAAATTAGCCATTAGATATTTGTGATCAGTTATTTGTTATCAGTGTAAGCGTTCTCATGGTGGGCTGACTTATTTTTCATGCGGACAATGCTTACTCCCTTCCCGCCAGAAGAATACCTAATTTAACGTAGACGCGCAGCGGCTTCCCGCAGGGTACCGCAAAGACGCGTTAGACGCGTTTGCGCAGCGCCCCCTTAGGGGCTAGCGGCGTGCCGAAGGCTAGGACACGGAGCGCGCAGCGTGCGCCCTTGGCGCATAGGAAGAAGAAAAAGAAGATAGGTAATCTTAGACCACCGAAGGGAGTAAGAAGACCACATAGTAGGAACACAGAACCCAGAATGCATCCCGATCAATAAGCGGGGATTTCAATAAGGATGCCTTGTGTCTCGTACCTTACATCTCGACACAAATCTTTATTTGTTTTCTACAAATTAATTTAAAAATCTTCTTTGCTTTCTGTAATCTTCCTATCTATCTGTATGCTTGGCATCCAAAAATTTGAGTTGCTGATAAAGACAAGAAATTTGCGGCAAATTCACTCCCACAGCTTGTGCCATTCGTAACGGATTACCGAAAATTGCTTCTACTTCCAAGGGACGACATTCGTCATAGTCAATTTTCATGCTGGTACGGTAGGGCTTCATCTTCACAGTGTAATCTAGCATTGTTTGAATGAAGCTTTTGGGAATAATGCAATTGCAACTCTTCGCCCCAGCCACCACCTCATACATCAGCTGTTCTACTAATTTGCGGGTGTGAACATTTGTCATTAATTCTGCCGTCGTCGCGTTGAGAATAACAGAAAGCCCATTATATGGAATGTTCCATACCAGTTTTTTCCAACGTGCTAGCAGCAAGTCTTCAGTTAATTCAATAAGGATACCAGCACTTTCAAAATCCTCACCAATTTGCCGCATTCGTTCTGTGATACCAGCTGGACAATACTCAGCTGCATATTCACCTAAGGTAATTTGTCCATAGTCCAAGTGGCAGATATGTCCTGGTCCTACTTTATTTGAACACAGAAAGCATAACCCACCAATCACCCTATCACTACCGACAATTTGAGCAACTTCCTTCTCAATTCCTAATCCATTCTGCAGCACCAGCACAACTCCATCACCCTTGACAATAGCAGGTAACAAAGTTGGTAGCAAATGGTTTTGTGTTGTCTTCAGTGCAATGACGACAACATCACATTGAGGTATCTTTTTCACATCGCAGTAAGCATTAACTTGCGGTAGGCTGAAGTCGCCGTCAACAGACTCAATAATTAAACCATTTTTGCTGACGTGTTCGTAGTCGCTACGCAGCAAAAAGTGGACATTCAAGCCAGCTTTTTGCAGTTTGGCACCGTAAAATCCACCTAATGCACCAGTTCCTAGTATGGCGTATGTGCGTTTGGACATGAAGGAAATCAATATATTTTCTGCTTCGTTACTTGATTTTAACTCCAAACAATTCCTCTAATAATTCGCTTGCTTGCTCTAGAGAATCCAACACTTTGTAAGCCAAACTTCTTATTTGAGCAGATGGCTGTTCTAAATCAGGAACCATAATCGTACACATCCGAGCTGATGAGGCTGCTTCGACACCAACAAAGGAGTCCTCGAAAACGACACATTCTTGAGGAGCAACATCAATTCTGCGACTGACTTCTAGAAAAATATCAGGGGCGGGTTTACCTTGAGCAACATTTTCGCTCGTGACAATTGTTGCAAAATTTTGATAAATACCAGCATTCATCAAACGTCGAGTTGTTCTGATTAAAGATGTTCCAGTTGCTAACCCAAGAATCACTCCAAAGGCACTTAGCTGATTTAACAATTCTAATGCACCTGGTTTTATAGGAAGACCTTCTTGCATTTCTCGATCATCGCCGATTTTAATGCGTTCCGCTTTCACTGACTCAAAAGGAAAGCTTGCGCCATATCTTCTTTTTAAAAATTTTTCCCGCCATGATAAGTCTCGACCGATAAACTCTTTGTATAAATCGTTGAAAAAATTGTCGCTCATCCCATAACCATGATTTTCTAAAGCTTTCTTCCAAGCCCATCGAGCAATACTTTCTGTGTCAAAAAGTAGACCATCCATGTCAAAAATTGCGGCTTTGAAATGTTGCGACATCTTAGGAACTTCCAATGATACGTTTAAGCGTTCATCGTTGATGCAATAGAGCATAAGCTTATACCTTATCAAGTCGTATTCCTAACTTCATCAGAAAATGCAACGATTCCTTAAACACTCAAATTTCCCGTACCTCTTCATCTAGTCGTAGCTGAGAAGTTTTTCTTAGATTTGTCGCCAAGAGCAAAATTGTTTTGACATGCTTGAACCCTCCCCGTGAGTATCAGCAGCGGGGAATCACGCCACATCAGAGTCTAGCTTTTCGTCTATTCTGCTGTATGATGTGAACCTTACTGCAAGGTTAACAAGTCCTTCCACACTTAAAAATTGTGATTTATTCAGGCAAAACCAATGAACCTCGTTATTCTCATTGCTGCACTCATTGTCGCGTTTTTAGTCTTCCGAGCTTTGCTGAGTCTATTACAAACAGCCCTCAGTACGGCGATCGCCATTTTTCTAATTGTCGTTATCTTGATGTTTTTTGGTTTCAGTCCTCAAGACTTGCTCCAAGAAATCAACAATTTACCTGAAATTCTCAACCAATTCATCACACAAGTGAAGAAAATACTAGGTTTGTGAGCAATCCCGACTTTTAGTCGGGACTTGCTGACTACTTTTCCCAAAACTTGAAATTAAAATTTCCAGGACGGCTACGAAAACGTCGAGTGGTTTTCCTGATTTGCCGTCTGGTTGGTCTTTCGCCAGCAATTTCAGCTTCAGTTTCTCTCGGTTCTTCTTGTGATAGTTGAGTTTTTGATTCTTCCTTGCTTTGCCACCAAGAAATCATCCAGCCTCCGCCTATACCGGCGATCGCACCCAGGAAAATACCCATAGGTGGTTGATACCCTGCAAACACAAACCCTAGTAAGAAAAATAACCAATACTTCAAGCCGGCATCAACACCTTCAGAGGTCGCTACTGTAGTTGCTTGTGGTCCACTTTTGGTTGATGCTGTCACCCACCCTAACGCGAAACCACCCAATACACCCAGAAATACACTCAGACCTGGGTCATATCCTGTACTCAAAAATACTAGTGTAAAAAATAACCCTAACAGAATTTGAGTGACGAAGTTTGGTGAAAAATTTAGCTTTGGTGCTGCCATAAGATGTAGCCTACCTATTCTTAAATGACATTCTTTAATTGTGCCTCTATTGGTTGAGTCGTATCCAGAATTTTTGCAAGTGATTTTTCTTTTTCTGTCAAAGGTTCAGCTTGCTGTAATTGAGACGCCAATAAATCAGCAGTTGCATCAGCAATATCACCAGTACGCTCATTTAGCCGTTGTTCCAAAACGGATGCTGGTGCGGTGCAAGAGATAATTTGCACCGGAAGTTGATGTTCAACAGCAGCGGCGATCGCCTCTTCACGTAAGTGCTGTTTATCATATTTGGCATCTAAAATCACCACATAACCTTCTTTTGCCAACAAAATTCCCAATTCCAACAGCCGTGCATAAGTTTTCTGAGTCATCTCGTTGCTGTATAACTCATCACCACCACGTTCCATTAACCCAATTCCCGCCAGATGTTTGCGCACAGCATCCGAACGCACGTGAATTGCTCCCACTTGACGAGCTAAATACCGCGCCGTTGTACTTTTACCAGAACCTGATAAACCCGACATCAAAATCAGTCGTCCTTGGCGGGGTTGTGTATACTCCCAAGCCTGCTTGTAATAATTCGCTGCTTTTTTTGTCGCCTCTTCCTTCACGGAAGCAGGTACACTTGGGTCATCTAATAAAAATGAAATCACCTTTGCCCGGACATAAGATTGACGGCTTAAATAGATAGGCAAGACTTGTAAACCTTCCCAATCGCCAGTCACCTCAAGATAAGTATTTAAATACGCATTACTCAAATCTGGACGTTGCTGAGCTTCCAAATCCATGACAGCATAAGCAATATCGAACATCACATCGACAAAGCGAAACGGCTCATTAAACTCAATACAGTCAAACAGCCAAATTTTATCTTTCCACAAACAAATATTTCCTAAGTGCAAATCCCCGTGACATTCTCGAATATAGTTATTTTGAATTCTCTTCTTGAAGAGTTCGCCACGTTGAGCAAAAAATTTATCTGTGTTTTGCTTTGTTTCCTCAAACTGCTTCTGTGTCTGGGGACCACCAATATACTTTTCCGTTTGCTCGTAATTTTCATCAAACGCAGCTCGAACTTGGTCCACCTCACCAAAAGAGCGAATGTAATCATTCGTTACAGTTTTGGTGTCATGATATTGAGCGACTACCCGTCCCAACTCTTCTACAAGTCCCTCATTTAATTGACCCTGCTCAAACATTTTGCTCAACAGCGTCTCATTGGGGAACTGGAGCATTTTCAGCACATATTCTACAGGTTCTCCTGTTCCTCCCAATTTGTACTGTTCTCCCTCTAGAGTAATAGGGAAGACTTCTAAATAAAGTTCTGCAGCGCCGCGCTGATTTAAACGCAACTCCTCGTGACAAAAATGTCCTCGCTTTTCTAAAGTTGAAAAATCTAAAAAGCCAAAATTCATCGGCTTTTTCACTTTATACGCATAATCTCCAGTCAACAGCACATAAGAAATATGCGTCTGAACCAATTCAATAGGTTCTTTCACCGGATGCGGATAAAACTCAGGCTGCAACATCTGCTGAATTAAAGGGGGAAGAGAAACTTCTGTCATCTTTTTTTCTGCGCCTCAACAATTTACGTAACAAAAAAACCAGAGGTGTGCCCCTGGTTTCTTCGGTAACTATATCAAACTTTAGCTTGCTTCGGTTACTGATTCTGTCTGTGTATCTGAACTCACTTGAGGAGGCAAAACAGTCACAACAAATTGACCAGGTTCACCCATATATTTAGTACCTGCAGGTAGGATAAGTTGCTCAACGCTCAAACTATCTCCTATCTGCATGTTAGTGACATCAACCTCAATCGCTTCAGGAATATTTTCCGGCGCACAACGCAGCGACAAGAGTGTGATTTGCGTGTCTAAGACACCACCTTCTAACTTCACACCTACAGGTTCTCCGACAAAACGTACAGGGACTTCCACATCAGCATCGCCGTGACCTGCAACAGCAAAAAAGCTGAGATGATAAGGGGTACGTTTTGCTGGATGAGACTGAACTTCCCGCAACAAGGTTTTGCCCCGCCAAGGAATATCAGTAACATTGAGGTCAATCAACGTGTTGTTAACCGAACCCTTGACGAGCAGACGCTCAACAACCTTAGCATCAATGACAAGAGCAATTGATTCGGTACCTTTATGACCGTACAAATTCGCGGGGATTTTTCCAGAAAGGCGCAAAGCATTGGGCTTACTACCTTCTGGCCGCTTCTGACAATCGACTGTTAGCTCCATTTTCCGATTTTAGATTTTGGATTTGAGATTTTGATACTATCACTTCGTACGGGAGACTCATTAAACGGAGCAATGCTCAATAAAACGGTGTAATTTATTGTTGTCTGAGTGAGAAGTGGTGCAAGCGGTATTTGGTGTTAACCTTCCACTTATCTGTCTAGACGCTGGTCAACTCCCATTGACCAGTTCCTTAAAAGTAGAATTTTTGGTATGCTTGGGGTCAAGCCATCCTAGCTCAACAGCATCAGTTAAACTCTTACCTAGTCCTTTCAAGAAACGCGCAGTACGACGCAATAACACTGCTTGAATTTCATCCGCTTTCATATAACGGTTAATTTCCTTATCTGTACCACGAGCAAGGATATTCAAAGCAGCATTTAGATCAGCCTGTAACACGACCCCAGTAAACCTGGTAAAGGTGTCTGAGTCACGCTTACCCAACAGAGTTCCTGTAACAGAGTCAACTTGCGACGTGTAACTAGCAGCAACCTCTGTGATAGTCGAATTACTCCAACTAGCCCATTTTTCTAAACTGTCCCGCAAGTAGCCTTTTACCCAGCTATTTAACTTGCCAGACATTGCTTTGGATTGACGTTTATTTTTGATGGGTTGTGTCAAATCCTCGGCATAAATTTTTAAAAATTTTTCTTCAAACAAAGACTTAGAAGCGAAGCCTATAAGACTTGCAATTGCGGATTGGTCTTTGTTGTAACGCTTATTTTCTGTCTTCCTGGTTAAGTTGTTTTTTAAAATTCTTGCAGACTTGGCAGGGTCATGTTGTTTTAAGTTGCGAGAAAGAGCAAATAACTTGCCGCGATTTCTGTTCTTGTTAGTTATACGATTTGACTTTTGAGTTAGCAGTTTACCTAAACCTGGACCATGTTCAGTCCCTTGAGAATCAATAAAAGCTTCAGTGTACCCCTTGTCGATACCAACTTCGGTGTTAATCGCTCCTGAGTCTTTAGTGTATTCTCCGAAATTGACTAAAAAATGAATCTCGAACTGCTCTAAGTTTTTGTCAAAAACAACTCGGATTTGTCCAGAGATTTTTCTATTACTGCAAACCTTTATCTTAATTCGCTTACCTCTGGTTAATCCCGCCAACTCTAACAGGTAAACATGCCGGTTAACGCGCTTACAGGAATAACCATCAGGTTGATAAACAATTTGATTCCCAACAAAAGTATGTCCCCGTTGAAACTCCTTCCTAACAATACGATGCAGAAAAGAATCGTCTAAAAACGCAGTACTTTTAAGCTTTTCTAAACATTGCTTTCTGACCTTCTCGTTCTTCTCGCCCTTGTATCTATTCCAAATATGTTTTTTAAGATTAGCGATAGTCGCAGCTTGCCCCGCAAGAATGGCTTTCGCAACATCGCTAACAATCCATTCCATAAGTTTAGACGGCAAGTTTAATGACTCTGGAGAACGAAAAGAACGCACTTCAGGATAAGCTTTGTGCCAATCCATTCCCCAGTGCCTAATACTTCCAAGCTTGTTGTAAGATTCTGCACGAACAATGGCTAAGCGTTCCATTATTTTTAGCAACTCTGCTTTTGACGCACTATCAACGCCACAAGCGGGAACCACTTGAGTTGACAACTTTTGAACTAAATTTTTTGGCTTACGTTTAACCATTGTTCTTTCCTCCTCTTATTAATGTTTTTGGGTGGTATCCATATCTTTTTTGAGCTTCCATTGGTGTTAAGTACATAATAGTGGAGTGTCTGTTTTGCTCCACTATATCCTAATTAATTCCGCTATCTAACCTTCTAGTTCCTCGGCACAAGGCATTGTACTCAGCCACAACTCTTATGCACTCAGCAATGAAGCGGGTGTGCCGTCAGGATGCAATAAAGCACGTTTTGGACCGTGGATGGGGTCTTCTACAATGATAGTTTGATCTCGACTCGCTCCTAAGGAGACGATCGCGATCGGGACTTCTGTCAATTCTGCCAAGAATTTTAAATAGTCTAGTGCTTGCCTTGGCAATTCTTCTAAAGAGCGGCAATCACTGGTTGAAGTTTGCCATCCTGGCATAGTTTTGTAGATCGGACGACACCGCGCAAATTTACGAGCGTTGCTAGGAAAGTGTTCGCAGCGTTCCCCATCAATTTCATAAGCAACACAAACTTTAATTTCCTCCAGTTCGTCGAGGACATCAAGTTTCGTAATTGCTAAACAGTCCATACCATTGATGCGGACAGCATAGCGACCGATAACAGCATCAAACCAGCCGCAACGTCGTTTGCGTCCAGTCGTTGTCCCAAATTCGGCACCACGCGTACCCAACACTTCTCCCATTTCCCCATCTATTTCTGTGGGGAAAGGTCCCTCACCTACCCGAGTGGTGTAAGCTTTCGCGACACCAATCACCCGGTCTATCATTGTCGGTCCTAGCCCTGTACCAACACAAGCCCCCCCTGCAACTGGGTTCGAGGAGGTGACATATGGATATGTCCCATGATCCAAGTCGAGAAGTGTACCTTGCGCTCCTTCAAACAAGATATTGCGCCGTCTTTGAACCGCATCGTATATTTTTAAAGATGTATCAACAACGTGTGGTCGTAGACGTTCCGCATACCCAAGGTACTCATCAATCACTTGTTTGGGGTCTAACAGTGGTACGTTGTAAAGCTTGTCTAAAAGGACGTTTTTGTAATGAATTGTCCACTCCAACTGTTCACGTAGTCCCTCAGGATCCATCAAATCTAAAACCCTGATACCAGTCCGTTCTGATTTATCAGCGTAGGTTGGACCAATTCCACGACCTGTTGTGCCAATTTTATGAGTTCCCCTGCGCTCCTCCGACGCCTGGTCAATCAATCGATGGTAAGGCATCGTCACATGAGCCGTCTCAGAAATGAGCAGATTGTCAGTGGAAATACCAAGTGCTTCTAATTGGTCAAGTTCTGCAATCAAAACCTGTGGATCTATAACTGTCCCACAGCCGATCATGCACTCGGTCTTTGGATACAAAATACCAGAGGGAATCAAGTGCAGTTTGAAGGTTTGACCCTTGACTACAATTGTGTGTCCGGCATTGACGCCCCCCTGGTAACGTACAACAACATCTGCGGAGCGGCTGAGTAAGTCTGTTATTTTACCTTTTCCTTCATCGCCCCACTGGGCACCTATAACAATTACGTTAGCCAAGTGTTTATTAAAAAACTAAAGTTTGCACAAAAAACCATTTTTAGCAAAATTAAGGACTTTTGTCAAGTCTTCAATAGATGTGAGATAAGAAAGTCTCATCAAATGTCCTACACCAATAGCTTGTTTTTTTATTTGTTAGTGTTAATAATAATTAAAATTTTTAGTTGTGTTAGAAGGCCGCTATGACTCTATACGCAGAATTACATCGGCATCTGGGCGGTTCGGTTGTACCTCGTATTTTATGGCGGTACTTTGAACGTCAGTCGCCTGAGTTGATTTCCCGCTTTGCTGACTATGCAGCATTTGAAGACTTTTACACGCGTCCACGCAACACTCTAGACGAGTATCTGGAGTTGCATACCTTGGTAGAAAGCGTGCAAACTCTAGAGACTTTGCCTTACTTCATCTACCGCCTACTCAGGGGTGCCTACATCTTTGAAAATTTGGCTTATCTAGAGTTGCGCTATACCCCTTATCTACGAACACCAGAACATCTGAGTCAATCCCAGAGAATTGACATGATGGCAGAAATTGTGGAAGTTGTGGGTAAAGCAAGCATTCTCCCAGAATATCCGATTGTCACAAGCCAAATTCTCTGTATGCACTCGCGCCTACCGTTTGAGGTGAATAAGGCGATTGTTGATTTGGCAGCGCAAAACAGACAATATGTTTGTGCGATCGATGTCGCTGGGGGAGATAGTTATTCTAAAGAGCGCATAGACGAATGGATAAGTTTGTATGATTATGCGCGATCGCTTGGACTCAACACCACAGGACACCTTTATGAAACGACAGCCGGATGCGATCCCCAACTTTTACCGTATCTCATGCGGATTGGTCACGGTATCCAAATTCCTTTACTGTATCCCGAATTGCTCAAAGATGTCGCTCTGCGAGGTCAGTGTTTGGAAGTTTGCCCCACAACGTACCTAAAAACTGGTACTTTACAAGATATACGTCAACTCAAGACAGTATTTGACCGTTGCTTTGAAGCAGGAGTAGACATTGCCATTTGTACTGATAATGCTGGCTTGCACAATGTCCGTCTACCGTTCGAGTATGAGAATCTCTTAACTTACGACATTATTAACTTTGAACAGCTACGAGCTTGTCAAGATGCAGCATTCCGTCATGCTTTTGCTTGGCCTTACAGACAACGCCCAGTCTCTCTGCTAAATGGGTTGCTCAACCCGCAACCCACTAAAACCCTAGCTATGATAGAATCATGAACTATCACAAAGGTTTGACCAAAATCAGGTAACAGTTAAATCAGTTAAATCAGTTAACAGTTATCAGTTTTTTGTGTACTGTTAACTGATAACTGTTAACTGTTATACTTCTTCTGTGGAACCACCAGCTGCTTTCCAAGCAGAAAAACCACCAGTCAGTTCTGATACACGAGAAAATCCTGCATCACGCAATGTTTTTGCTGCACTAGCTGATTGCTCGTCACTGTCACCGTAAATATAGATATCGCGTTCTTTCGCGAGAGTTGTTGTTGCTCTTTTTACAAGTTCGTCTACGGGAAGTGGAATTGCTCCTGAAATGTGTCCTTGATTGTAGCTTTGACGTGTACGCACATCTACAATGGTGAAAGCTGGTTGCCCCCACTGCAAACGAGACTTTAAGTCATGTGCATCGGTTTGGGGTGTGAAGTTTCCTAATAGTAAGTTGGTCATACGCATTTCCCATTTTTGACATCTCCTGAAATCTATCAAAAAAGCGATTTTTTTCTTGTTTTTTTCAAAATTAATACATATTTCGAGATTTATGTTTAAGCTTCAATAAATTAAATTAAGTATCTTAAAGCAATACAAAGTTATACAAAGTTGAAGAAATTCTTAAAAATTTACCCCTTAAGTCAACCTTGACGATCTATCACACGCACACTTTGCACTGACAAAATTCAATGATGGTACAAAATTTTCATTTTGAATTTTGAATTTTCGTAGAGTGCAAGGACGCAGTCCATTTTGAATTCCCCTACACTGTAATTTATGACGTCAACTATTTATGCTTTACCAGCAGAAGTCGTACATCTAATTACAGCCGGAGAGGTTATCGACTCTTTAGCCTCCGTAGTACGAGAATTGGTAGAAAATTCCCTTGATGCAGGTGCGACACGAATTGTTGTTTCATTATGGCCGCAGCAATGGCGTGTACGTGTGGCAGATAATGGCTATGGAATGACTTTAGAAGACTTACAAAAAGCAGCAACGGCACACAGTACCAGTAAAATCAGCAGTTGTGCAGATTTGTGGAAAATTACGAGTTTAGGGTTTCGTGGAGAAGCCTTGCATAGTCTGACAACTCTGGCAGATTTAGAAATATTGAGTCGTCCACTCGGTGGAGATGTGGGAGTGCGAGTTGTCTATGGCTACGCGGGAGAAAGATTGTATGTGGAAGCTTGTGCGATCGCCCCCGGTACAGTTGTCACAGTCTCAAATCTCTTTGGAAATTGTTCTGGTCGTCGTGAGGCATTGCCAACACTAGCACAGCAAATGAAAGCAGTGCAAGCAACAATTTACCAAATCGCCTTGTGTCATCCTCATGTTACCTGGCAAGTCTGGCAAAATGACCGAGAGTGGTTTAGTCTATGTTCCGCCACGTCAATAGGACAACTGCTACCCCAGATTCTACATCAAGTTAAAGAAGCTGATTTACAAGAGTTAAAGCTGGAAATACCTCATCCTGAGAATTCAGAACTTAGAATTCAAAACTCAGCACTCCATTTAGTGATAGGATTACCAGATAGATGTCATCGTCATCGTCCAGACTGGGTACGAGTTGCTGTGAATGGAAGAATGGTGAAGTCATCAGAATTAGAGCAGACTATCTTGTCAGGATTTTATCGGACATTACCACGCGATCGCTTTCCTGTCTGTTTGCTACATCTGTTCATTTCCCCGGAGTATATCAACTGGAATCGTAATCCGGCAAAATCAGAAATTTATCTTAACCAACTGAGTTATTGGCAAGAACAAATTAGTACGGCGATCGCACAAGCACTCCGTATCAATTCTACATCTGTTAAAGACGCTGTTCACACAACGCGAGTTGGTAAATTACTCAAAGCTGCAGAAGAAAAAGGCGGATACAACCTCAATCGTTCTCTTCCCAGTGAAGAACACAAAACGGATGAACAGACATCGCATACAACATCTCTACAACTCAAAGCTGTTGCTCAAGTTAATAACACTTATATCGTCGCAGAACATCCTGGTGGAGTGTGGTTAGTGGAACAGCACATTGCCCATGAACGAGTTTTGTACGAGCAATTGTGCGATAATTGGAAAATTATTCCTATCGAACCCCCAGTCATTCTTTATCAATTATCTCCCGCTCAAGTCTCGCAACTGCAACGAATTGGTTTAGATATAGAAACCTTTGGTGAGCAACTTTGGGCAGTTCGCAGCGTACCCGCACTTTTACAACAACGAGACGACTGTGCAGATGCGATTTTAGAACTGAGTTGGGGAGGTGACTTACAAGCAGCACAAGTCGCAGTTGCCTGTCGCAGTGCTATTCGCAATGGTACAACCTTAAGTTTACAACAAATGCAAACACTTTTAGATGAATGGCAACGCACGCGCAACCCGCGTACTTGTCCGCATGGACGCCCAATTTATTTATCTTTGGAAGAGTCGGCTTTGGCGCGTTTTTTCAAACGTCATTGGGTGATTGGCAAAAGTCACGGGATTTAACAGTTAACAGTTATCAGTTATCAGTTATCTGCCTGCTTGTTGTTACTCCCGCAGTTGCTGTTGTTAGTTCCGCAGTTGTTGTTGTTAGTTCCGCAGTTGTTGTTGTTAGTTCCGCAATTGCTGTTGTTAATCCCGCAATTGCTGTTGTTAATCCCGCAATTGCTGTTGTTAATCCCGCAGTTGTTGTTGTTAATCCCGCAATTGCTGTTGTTAGTTCCGCAATTGCTGTTGTTAGTTCCGCAGTTGCTGTTGTTAGTTCCGCAATTGCTGTTGTGGCAAACGCTTATGGATTCGTAACCACAGATTAAACAAAACTTATGAATTAACATGGTTCAGATAGGATGACTTGCCCAGCCCCAAGATTGATAGAGATGTTGTACTGCAACGTCTCTACACACGCTTCTTCAAGAAGTCGGAAATCTGAATCAGAAAAATCGGGCAAAATACTAAGTAATTTTCCTAAAATAAAGCTAGAAAAGCAAAAATCAGCCAACAAATGTTGACAAACTATATTCAAGCAGCTTTGCAACGAGCTACTTATGAAATTTTAGATGATGGCACTTTTTATGCAGAAGTACCTGGACTACAAGGATTATACGCCAATGCTCAAATCAGTAGAGACGAATGGGAAGCACTTTAAAAAATATCGGGCTTGTTACCATCTGCATCAATTCCCTATTTCTCGTTCCCATGCTCAGCATGGGAATGCCTACAACGAGGCTCTGCCTCGCTATGATTATATTGAGGCAGAGCCTCAAGTTATGCATTCCTTGCTAGAAGCAAGGAACGAGAAATAACTGTGTACTGTGTACTGTGTACTGTTTCACCGCGCATTGCCAATGAGGACAAAAGGTGACCAATAATAAGGATGACGCTCAATTAGCTTCAGCTTAGCTTTTTGCAGTGCTTCCCCTTTACTCATACCCAGCTTAATATTTTTATAAAACTCAATCATCAACTCCTGCGTTGCTTTATCCTCAACCGCCCACAAAGAAGCCATCACTGCTTTAGCACCAGCACGCTCAAATATGTAAGCAACACCGATAATTCCTTCGTTGTCAGAATTGGTTTCTTGAGCAGTTTGACAAGCGCTGAGAGTCAGCAGTTGCGTACCTTGTAATCCTAAACGCGCAGCATCAGCAATATTAAATTGAGTGTCAGCAAATAGTAATGTGTTCTTTTTTAAGTTCAACTTTTTACAATCTTGGTTTTGGAAGCAGCCGTGAGTTGCTAAATGCAATAGAGGAAAGCGGGAAGCGTAAGTTTTGAAGTTGTTGAGGGTAGCGTTGTTGCCGAGGTAAGCTTGACTTGTGGGAAAGAGTTGCGTTATATTTTTAACTTCTTCCTCTGCGCCTGGTAAATTGTGTGGAACGCGAGGTACAGGATTCCCAAATGCTAAAACAGCTTGTTGTGGATTTACAAGCTTTTGCGCTGTCGATGATTCTAACGATGATTCTAAGGAACGAGTAGAAATGCGAGTCAGATAGTTGACAGGATATTTCTGGATTAAAAATTCTTGTTTTTGTTTGTCGTAAAGAGTTTCAAAAGGAAGGTTGCGTAGTTTGCCACTCGTGATAATACTTAGCTCTTTGG
This sequence comes from Brasilonema sp. UFV-L1, assembly GCF_012912105.1. Taxonomy (GTDB): domain Bacteria; phylum Cyanobacteriota; class Cyanobacteriia; order Cyanobacteriales; family Nostocaceae; genus Brasilonema. The sequence goes on along the minus strand of NZ_QMEA01000008.1, from coordinate 933 downwards.
GAGACAAAGCCTGAATTTCTTTCTCCACAGGGCGAATCAGGATATCGTAGAGGGGACCGCTACCAGTTTCAATGTAGCTATCATCACCCTCATTTTGCACCTGTTTGAGGTAGTCGGCGAGAAGTTTATTAAATTTAGTGTACTTAATCGGTGTTTTAACAACATTCAAATGGTCTTTGGTTAAAACAAAGATGGCGATGGAATTCCCCAGTAAGACTGGTTGAACAACAACTGTTCCTGCTGGGATAGAAGATTTCAGCTTTTCAATATCTGGGGGCGTGGTTTCAAACAGTTCTGCAACTTCAGGAAAATCCTCGGAAATACGTTCAGCATCTTTGTAAACTTGTGCTTGTAATTGCTGAACTTGTTTAGATAATTCCTCAGAAAAGTTATCTTTTAGTTTTTGTCGCAAAGCTTCGAGTTGTTGATTTTGCCTATTCCACTTGTCAAGCCTTGGCTGTACTTGTGGATTGGTAACTTTGGCGTTAATCAAGCGAGTGTAATCAGCTAACTCAGCGGTGGTGAATAAGTTAACCCATTCAAAAGCTTTGGCATATTGTTTCTGCTGTATGAGGACATCAACTAGATCAGCACTCCAATCGTTATCCTCAAGAAACTTTTGACGATATTGCCGTTGTAAACCTTGGCGCATTTCCAAGATAATAGTCAGAGATTTCTCTAAATATGAAATGGCATCAGTAGGTCGATTTGTATCACGGTACAATATACCAATATTACTTAAAGTTACAGCAACGCCTGTGCGATCGCCGACGGAGCGGAATCGGGGCAGTGATTGGTTGTAGAATTTGAGTGCTTGTTGCTTTTGTCCTAAAGCGTCGTACACTCCACCGATGTTATTCAGGGTAGCTGCAACGCCCGTGCGATCGCCGACAGCGCGGAATAGGGGCAGTGATTGGTTGTAGAATTTGAGTG
>NZ_QMEA01000089.1 GCF_012912105.1 Brasilonema sp. UFV-L1 | reverse complement strand
TCCCTCCACTCCCCCTACTTCCCCTACTTCCCGTACTCCTCCTTGTCCTCACTTAGGTTGAGGCGCACGTCCACTTAACTTGGTGAGAGTTTGTAGGCGATCGCTCAATTCCTGAGTCAAAGCATTCGCTTGATAACACCACTCCCAGTTTCCTTCAGCTTTACTGGGGAAATTCATCCGCGCTTCACCTCCTAAACCCAAAACATCCTGTAAGGGAATAATTGCTTGATTCGCCACAGAAGTCATCGCAAGTCGAATCAAATCCCAATGGATACCTTCAGGACTTTGACAACCCAAGTAAAGCAATAAGTTTTGCTTTTCGTAATCTGACGCCAAATTGAACCAGCTGATGGTTGTGTCGTTGTCGTGAGTTCCGGTGTAAACGATACAATTGCGTGAATAATTGAAAGGTAAAAACGGGTTCCCTGGATCAGAACTAAAGGCAAACTGCAAAATTTTCATTCCAGGAAATTCATACTTATCTCGCAGCGCTTCTACCTCTGGCGTAATAACTCCCAAATCCTCCGCCATTACAGGTAATTTACCCAATTGCTGTTTAATTGCCTCAAACAACTCTTCTCCGGGAGCTTTTATCCATTCTCCATTAACGGCTGTTTTTTCCCCTTTTTTCACAGCCCAGTAAGCTTCAAACCCTCGAAAGTGGTCAACCCGGATAACATCTATATAATCCAGCATCGCCTCAAAGCGTCCTACCCACCACTGAAAGTTTTGTTTTTTCAATTCCTCCCAGTTATAAATGGGGTTACCCCATAATTGACCAGTGACGCTGAAGTAATCTGGTGGAACTCCTGCCATCAATGCGGCTTCTCCCGTCTCTTCATCTAAACAAAAAATATCGGGATGAGACCACACGTCAGCACTATCATGAGCTACATAAATAGGAATATCGCCAACAATCTGAATACCGCTCATATTGGCATAGCTTTTGAGTTGTGACCACTGGCGGAAAAATTCGTACTGAGTAAATTTGTGATAAAAAATCTCAGTAGTCAACTGCCGCCGTGCTTGCTCTATGGCTTCTGGTGTACGCTTGGCAAGTTCTGGCTCCCAAGTATGCCAGCTTGTTCCATCATGAGTATCTTTGAGCGCCATAAATAAGGCATAATCCTCTAGCCAATAAGCTTTGCTGTCGCAAAAACCAGCGAATTCCTTCTGCTGTAAGGGTGTTGCTTTATCTTTAAAATTCTCGCAGGCTTTTTTTAAAAGTCCTATCTTAATGGGTATGACTTTCTCGTAATCTACCTTAGACTCCTCAAATGCTGGTAAATTAGCAAAGTCCTCCTGAGTGAGCATTCCCTGTTCTACCAGTTTTTCTGGACTAATGAGCATGGGATTTCCAGCCATTGCTGAATAACAAGCATAAGGAGAGTTACCATATCCAGTTGGTCCTAGAGGTAGTACTTGCCAAAATTGTTGGCAGCTCTGTCTGAGAAAATCAATGAATTGATACGCTTCGATTCCTAAATCCCCTATGCCAAATCGGCTGGGAAAGGAAGTAGGATGTAGCAAAATACCGCTGGATCTGGGAAAAGGCATACTGAAGTCTATTGTTAATGAGCAAACAAATGAGCGTTACTACATGCTCTTGCGATGGCGCAGAGCGCTCGCCATAGGCGATGCTCCAGCTTTCTCGTCGCCCCGCAGGGGCATCGCATTGAATTTATCACGGAACAGTAACTACGCGTACGTAAATGAAGTAAACTCGTGTTGGTCGTCCTTTGTCATTTGTCCAAAGTCCAATGGTTAAATAACTAATGACTTACCGAAATCCTGCTCCGACAGTTGATATCATCATCGAATTGATTGACCGTCCTCATCGACCTATAGTGTTAATTGAGCGACTTAATTCCCCTTTAGGTTGGGCTATTCCTGGTGGTTTTGTAGATTACGGGGAATCTGTGGAGATAGCGGCGCGGCGTGAGGCTTTGGAAGAGACGGGCTTACAAGTGGAGTTGATTTCACAATTTCACGTGTATTCTGATCCTAATCGTGACCCCCGGAAGCACACATTAAGCGTTGTGTTTCTGGCAACGGCGACGGGTACACCTCAGGCGGGCGATGATGCTAAGGGTATAGGAATTTTTGAGTCTTGGCGTGTTCCTGGTAATCTGTGTTTTGACCATGATAAGATTTTGCAGGATTACTGGCGTTATCGGCATTATGGGATACGTCCCAGGTTGGGTTAAGTATTTTAAAAATTAAACCACGAAGACGCAAAGGGCGCGAAGAAGAGAAATGAGTAGAAGGGTTATTCGTACTGATAAAGCACCTGCTCCAGTGGGACCATATAATCAAGCGATTGTTGCTTCTGGTGAATTGGTTTTTGTGGCTGGGCAAATTCCTCTTGATCCTAGTACAGGAAAGATTGTTGGTGAAGGGGATGTGACTGGGCAGACTCAACAGGTGATGGCAAATTTAGAGGCGATTCTCACATCTAGTGGGGCGACTTTTGAGGATGTCGTCAAAACGACTGTGTTCTTGGCAGATATGAATGATTTTGCGGCGATGAATGCGGTGTATGCAAAGTTTTTTGATGAGGCGACAGCGCCAGCGCGTGCGTGTGTGCAGGTATCGCGTTTACCTAAGGATGTGTTGGTGGAGATTGAGTGTATTGCGGTGATTTCAGGTTGAGTTGTGGCGAATGAGTTGCCTGTTACTGGATATTCAAGATAGACTGTGCCGTGGATTTAAAAAACTTCCCAGCATCAGCTAATGTCTCTTGCACTGGGTGCTGCTTGTGTAGAAAGACATGAGCGCAGTTGCGTCCAGGCATCCCCGAAATTGCTCCCCCTGGATGAGTTCCCGCGCCTGTGAGAAACAGACCTTCAATTGGAGTTGTGTAGTTGGCTAATTCCGGCAAGGGGCGGAAGAATACCATTTGGTCAAATGTCATGTCTAGATGGTAGTAATTGCCTTTGAGGAATCCCACCCGTTCTGCTAGTTCGGCGGGGCTTTCGACGTTACGAGCGATGATAGAGTTCTTGAGATTAGGTGCATAGTCTGCTAATTTATTGAGGACGCGCTCAGCAACTTTATGTTTTAGTTCGTCAGTCCATCCTGTGCCCTTGAGACCTGTACCCTCTGCACCTTTAATTTGATAGGGTGCAAAAAATTCAATCCACAGCGTGTGCTTGCCGTCTGGTGCCATTGATGGATCGAGCATTGTGGGAACTGCCAGGAACATCGAAGGATTTTCATCGGGAATTTTTCCAAGCTGGCAGTCTGTATGAGCTACTTCAACATGATCGACTGAATCAGCAATAAGTACCGAACCAAGCAGATACTCGTCTTTGTGATTGTGATGCTCAAAGCGGGGAGCTTCAGATAAGGCACAATCGATTTTGAGAATGGACTCGTTGTTGTCAACAATCCGTTTTTCCAAGCGATCGCACAAGTTTGGATCAGCAGCATCTACGTCGCTTGCGTCCATCAAGTGCAAAAACAGACGCTTGGCATCAATACTGGAAATCACACCTCGGTTGGCTCGGTATTCTGTTTTATCCTTAACTCGCACTCCTACTGCTCGATTATTATCCACCAAAACTTTATCAACTTGCTGGTCAGTCAGAACGACTCCACCCAAACTCTTCACCAAATTTAGCAATGCCTGCGTTAATGCCCCTGTACCGCCCTTAGGTCTAGCAACACCGGGATTGTGACGCATTGCCGCCATAATCCCACCAATTCCACTCGTTTTCTGCGAAGGAGGCATGCTCATTTCTGCTGCCAGTCTTGCTAAGGGAGCTTTGACAAATTCTTCCTCAAAATATCCCTCTACCAGGTCTTTTGCACTGCTGAACAACGTCCGTATAAAGTCTAATACTTTATCCGGCGGACCGATTAGCGAAAAGAGATCTTTGAGCTTGCCAAGGTCGAAATTCCCACTCACATCAAGCAGAGACTTGGGTGGTGCGTTGAACACGGGAATCAAGACGTTGGTGACTCGCTGCCAGAAATCTATGAATTCGGCGTATTGTTTGGCATCGCTGGGGCTGTAGCGTTGAATCTCCGCGCAGGTTTTCTCAACGGAACGATGAGCAAGATAATATCTTCCATCAGGATGAGGACAAAAAATTGTCGGGTCACAGAAAAGATATTCCAGACCATACTTGTTGAGCTCTAGTTCTTGAACTATTGGTCCCAAGTGGATAAAAATGTGGTCAATAGCGCAGGGATTGAATTTAAAGCCAGCAGCTTCTTGAGGCATCCTTTCTTCTGTGGTTGCCCCGCCTCCGGGAATTGAGTTTTTTTCTAGGAGCAAAACAGTGTAACCTGCCTTCAGGAGGTAAGCGGCACAAACTAAGGCGTTGTGACCTGCTCCAATAATGACAACATCTACGGTTTGCATTGACTGAGAATTGAATGTTACTTTTAATGCTTCTTCTATCTACACTTAGATTTACTTTTGATTTGTGAATGCTTGTATCGCTAGCAACGCTAATATAGCCGTACTCGCGATCGCACCCCACTGCAGCACTGGATTTTTATCCAGCCAGTCAGAAACACTTGGTATCACCAGGTGACCATAGTCTCCGTCAACTCTGTCGTGTGCTGGAACAGGCTGGGAAAAATTGTTGGGGGCATCTTCAGACTTCGGTTCGGAACTATGCTGCAACTGGAAGCCGATGAGCAGTAACAGTGAATCTACTAAGGATGGCGATAAGCGTTGTAAAAAATCTAACAATTTTGCCACATCTCCAACTAAGAAATCGCGGGTGGGATGTTCAGCAACGTAGAGAATCGCCTCAGCCACCAACCTGGGATCGTAGTAGGGTGGTATACCTGCTGGCTTGACGCCTAACTTTGTTAGACCATTGTTCCAGAAGGGAGTATTAATCACCGCTGGCTTTATACTCGTCACACTAATGGGGATTTTCTCATGTTGCAGTTCGAGGCGCATAGCTTCAATAAAGCCCTCAACTCCGTGCTTGGCTGAGGAGTACGCACTTTGGTATGGAAGCGATCGCCTACCTTCCATTGACGAGATGTGAATCAGCGCCCCCCGCCCTTCACGCTTGAGATGGGGTAGTGCTGCCATCGCACCGTATACCTGCCCCATCAAGCTGATATCAATAACATGCTTAAACTCTTGTGGAGTGGTGTTCTCGAATGTGGCAAAAATGCCGATAGCGGGGACATGCACCCAGGTATCAAGTCGCCCATACTGTTCTACGGTATGGGATGCGATCGCCTTAACTTGCTCAAAGTCTGCTACATCGGCGACGATAGCGCTTACCTCACCGCCAAAGCCCCGAATCTCCTTCACTAAGGACTCTAACCCCGACTGACTGCGAGCTGAGACAACGACCTTTGCTCCTCGTCTGGCAAATTGGAGGGCTGTCTCACGTCCGATACCGCTGGCAGCTCCAACGACCGAAACAACCTGCTGATTTATTGGCTTCAGTTTCATAGGTACTACTTTTTAGTATCTCTGGAGTGAAAATATCAACCAAAATTTGCTGAAGTTACCTCATATTCACTTAGAGTTTGAGTTAGGTACACCCTCATCTGTTCAAGCTTTTGTTGGGGAGCATCCCAAATATGTAAATTCCCCTCAGACTGGAAGTCTGGGGCTATACAAACCAAGTCCGCAAGGCAAGGACTAATACATCTAGCCTGCGGAGGCAGGCTTTGTCTGTATAGCCAAGCCAGTGCGTTGGGCGGGCAATGCCCGACTTGAAGCACCTGGCGCGCGAATTCTATTCGCCAGGTGTTTTTGCATGCATTGGGATGCTCCCTTTTGTTGAAACAACATAACTGTTGAAACTCTTGAGTTGATACAAAGAACACAGTGATTTGAGTTGATGAATCAATATTCTCTTTAAGAAGAACTATTTAACCCCCTTCTTTAGATTTAATTACCTGTTTTTAAGAGTTATACAAAAGTTAGAATTTAGAACAATTAGTTTTGTGTTGATGGATACAATTAAAAAACGCATTAACCTCATACCTCTGGCTGACTTTTCACGGGAAGTTCTCATTGTGCAGCAGCCCACTGCACAAATTTCCTGGTTTCATCATTGTGTCCTTCTAGATAAAGTTAAAGATTTTGCTGTCATTGATCCAACTGCAAAAACTTGTGAATGACACTGTTATGGCAGTTGGTAGTCAGCCTCTTATACCGTTTCACTTTAAGGTTAGATTATGGTGGGCAGCTTCAGGAGCACCAAGAGCAGGGGAGAAAGAATTAGAGACCAATCATTTGTATCAAGCCTGATCGTGAAATGGTATTACCCTGACAATGTGAATTACAACCTACTAATTACCTGGTGTGTGGATTATGTTTCATCAATCTCACGGACGCCGTCAGTTTCTTCAAAATGCAGCGATATTTTCTACTGGTTTAATGGCTTCACTGTTGAGCGATCGCCCGATTCGCGCCAGTGATGAGAGTGTAGAAGCCATTGTGATCGGTAGTGGTTTTGGTGGTGCTGTTGCAGCTTTGCGTTTAGGACAAGCTGGTATTAATACTTTAGTACTAGAACGAGGTCGTCGTTGGCCGATTACGCCTGAGCAAAATACTTTTGCTACCTACCGTAAACCTGATGGGCGAGCTGCATGGCTCAGTCCAACGACTTTTGATGGTGTACCTATTGATGTATATACAGGGGTATTAGAAAGTAAAGATGAAAATGGAATTACTGTTTTATCTGGGGCTGGCGTTGGCGGTGGGTCCCTAGTTTATAACGGCACTACTTATCAACCTCCTCGTCAATTATTTTATTATCCGCGTGTCCGTTCAATGCTAAAAGCATCTCCGATTCCACAAGATATTTTAAATACCAGTTACTATGATTCAACGCGGTTTTTTCTGAAACAAGCAACTATTGCGGGATTACCTTATCGTTTGGTAGATGCAGCTTTGGATTGGGACATAATTCGTCAACAAATTCAAGGAACTAAAATTCCTGACGCTATTATTGGTGAAAACTGGTATGGTTTCAACAGTGGAGCAAAAAACAGTCTAGACCGTAACTATCTAGCCCAAGCCGAGCAAACTGGACATATAAATATTCTTCCTCTACATTTAGTAACCGCAATAACTGAAGTTCCTAGATTCGGTTATCGTGTTTTTGTAAATGAAATTAACGAATCTGGAGAAGTCGTGGCAACAAAAACTTTTACCAGTCGCTATTTATTTTTAGCAGCAGGTTCTATAGGAACTTCTGCTCTTTTGGTGAAGGCTAAAGCAACCAACACTCTCCCTAGATTAAATGAATATGTAGGTTTAGGATGGGGAGATAATGGAGATAGTATAGCTGTTCGATCAGGTTTTTCAGAACCCACAAATCCTAGTCAAGAGGGTGGTGGATTTGCAATTGTTCAACACTTCGATAATCCTATAGGTCCAATCTCAATACAACATGGTACACAATGGAATGCTCCTGAAGGAAACTTAATATCTCTTGGTATGGGTATCCCAACACAGAGGGGCAAATTTAACTACGATTCCACTACAGGTTTAGTTAAATTAACCTGGCCTGTTAATAGTAATCAGCCAAAAGATACCAAGGTTTTACAAGCTACGGAGTACACTTACAAACTACTTAATAAGAAATATGAGGATAAGAACCCAATCACAGTTACCCTGGATGCAAGTGTTACCGGTCATCCTTTAGGGGGAGCAGTTTTGGGAAAAGCTTGTGATTTTTACGGGCGAGTTATGGGATATCCGGGGCTTTATGTTGTAGATAGTGCTCTGATTCCAGGCTCTACAGGATGCACAAATCCCTCCTTCACCATTGCAGCTTTAGCAGAACGCAACATCGAGAGGATTCTTCTTGACGATATTGTTACTAGTACAGCACGGCTTAAGTAATTTCAAGTTTTTTTACAATCAAAACACTCTACACTGATTGACTTTTTGGCCAAAAAGCCTGAAGCTTAACAATAGTCTTTTCTAATAACAAGCTTGTTAAAACAATTTTGCAAAATTATTAAGAAATATTGCTAATGGAGAGTGACAAATGAGTGTGAGGAAAAAGGGTGCATTGACTGCTGGCGCTGCACTTATGGTGTTTACAGGTCTAATTGCTGCGAGCTTTGCGGATATGCAAGCAGTTGCTAACTCAACGCGAAATGAGAAAAATTCAACCTTGGTTGCTCAAGCACAGCAGAAAACTTTAACAGTTATCTTTCCTACAAGGAAAGATGCACCAGACTTACAAAGCAAGGCAGATAAAGTTGCAGAGTTTTTGTCAAAAGAACTCAAAATGCCAGTTCAGGCAAAAGTTGGTGATGATACAGCTGCTGTAGAAGCTTTGAGAGCAAATAGCGCTGATGTGGCTTTCTTGAGTAGCCGTCCGGCTTTGAAAGCTGAAGAACTCGCAGGCGCACGCTTGTACTTAGCTGAGGTTCGTCCGAATTACTCTGGAAAATACACTTATAATTCAATCATTGTTGTCCCCAAAGATAGCTCCCTCAAAACTTTAAATTCATCCAAAGCAACTTTGGAACAGTTGCGAGGTAAAAAAATGGCATTTACTTCGCCAACTTCTGGATCGGGGTTTATCTTCCCTGTGGGTGAGATGGTGAAACAGAAACTTGTGGAAAATCGCGATCGCCTGGACGGTTTCTTCAGTCAAGTTGTTTACGGCGGCGATTACAGTAAAGCCCTAAAAGCAGTTGTGCAAGGTCAAGCAGATGCGGCTGCTGTGTCAGAATATGCTTTCGGGAGTCCCTATATTTCAGATGCTGAAAAAAATCAGTTACGGGTTCTGTATAAAATTCCTGGTGTTCCAGCACACGGCGTAGCGATTGATGATGACGTTCCTGCTGCTATGCGTGAACGAATTATCAATGCTTTGCTGAAATTAAATGAACCACAAAACAACGAGTTGCTGCGTGGTTTGTATAACTCCACAGAATTGGTGAAAGTTGACCATAATAAGCACTTAGGACCAATTCGTGAAGCCCTGAAGAATGCAGGAATAGACCCGTAATGAGTGAGGTGAGGGGACAAATCAATTCACGCATTCGCAATCTGGAGAAATTCAAAATTTGGAATCTTTCCATCTTCTCAACTACATGAGTGAGATGACTAACCGCGTATGACTCAGCCAGTCATTGAGTGTCAGGATGTAGAAACTGCTTATTCCGAAGCTTTGAATCGTCCAATTCTTAACCAAATAAATTGTCAGATTCATCAAGGTGAGTTTGTTGTGTTGCTTGGGCTAAATGGCGCGGGTAAGTCTACGCTTTTGCGTTCTTTGGTTGGGCTAGTACCAATCGTACGAGGAGTCATTGAAATCAATGGCGTGTCATTGACTCCTCGTACGCTACCTCAGATTCGACGTGATATTGGTATGTTGTTTCAGGGTGGTGGATTAATTCGTCAGTTATCAGCTATTGAAAATGTGCTGTGTGGACGCCTTGGTACTAGGACAACTTGGCAAACGCTGTTTGGGTTTCCTAAAAATGACCGTCGTCATGCGTTGGAACTGCTGGAACAGTTGGGCTTAAGGGAGCAAGCTTATCAAAAAACTGGTCAACTCAGCGGAGGACAGCAACAACGAGTGGCGATCGCCCGCGCTTTAATTCAATCTCCCCAAATTCTGCTTGCAGATGAACCGATCACAGGTTTAGATATCAAGGCATCTAAGCAGGTAATGGAAACTTTGTCAATGCTACACTCACAGCAAGGTATGACAATTGTCACAGTTTTACACGATTTGGGTTTAGCAGCGCAGTATGCCCAGCGAGCAATTGTTTTGAATGCTGGATGTGTTGTGTATGACGGATGTTGTGATAACCTGCAAGCACAATTTACCCAAGCATAGTTAAACTTTATCGCACTTGGTAGGCGAATTCTTTTTAGTAGATGAAAAACTTTTCTCATGTTTGGAAACGCTTTTCTTGGGTGAGTCGCCTACTCATCCTGTGCGTTGTTATTTTAGTTTATGGTTGGGCATTCCAAGGTCTAAAAGTTGATTTTGGACTCTTAAAGCAGAGTTGGTTCAACATCATTGATTTTGTGTCACGGTTGTTTCCCCCGAATACCAGTTGGGATATTTTCAACAAAACAGTCAAAGCACTGGTAGAAACTGTACAGATGTCTGTGGTAGGAACGACTCTTGGGGCGTTGTTTTCTCTCCCGATTGCGATCGCAAGCGCGCGCAATGTCGCCCCTGTTTGGCTGCAATGGTTAGCAAATTTCCTGCAAAATGCTGTCCGTTCTGTCCCCTCAATTATTCTTGGATTATTATTTGTCGCTGCAACTGGACTTGGTCCTTTAGCAGGTACATTAGCTTTAAGTATTTACACAATTGGCTATCTAGGAAAATTTTATCAGCAAGCGATTGAAGCGGTTGACCCTCGTTCTATTGAGTCTTTGCAAGTTGCTGGTGCATCGCGAATACAAATTGCCCAATATGGTATCTTGCCTCAAGTCTTGCCCTTAGTCTTAGGCTACACCTTGTGGATGTTTGAGTACAATATCCGTGCTGCTTCAGTTCTTGGTGCTGTGGGTGCTGGTGGTTTTGGCTTTGAACTCAAAAGTTATATAGATGGCTTTGAGTATACTAAGGCAATGACTATGATATTGATACTGTCGGTAGTTGTGACGGTGATTGATGCCTTGAGTAGCAAATTACGTCAGCGTTTGGAATCAATGTAAGTAGCTAGACACAACTATGTTAGGACTTACGCAGAAACCGGGTTTCTTTACGAAAAATCGTCATTTTAGCCGTAAGTCTCTGTCTGTGAAACCCGGTTTCTTTCGTGTCTGTGCGTAAGTCCTGTATGTGCTTGTTCCTCAAGGATCAGCCTACTTTGTTATAACCTACACCCAGTCCATCAGGACGGGTGTATGTAGTTCATTTTCCAATACCTATCCAGTTAACTTGCCATTTGTATTGGTTAGCCTTCTCTGGAGTTAAATCTTTTTCCCCACTTTCGTCAGTAAAACGAAGATAAACACGGAAACCTGTTGGTGTAGCTAAATAAACTGTTGACGTTCCAATAGTCCACGCGGCAGCACCGTCGTTATTTGGATCACCTATAGATATCGTGTATTGTGGAGTAGTAGTAAATTTTGCTTTACTCGTATCTATATCTACATAGATCCACCCTGGATATGCTGGATTTGTATAAGGTTGCCAATTTGTAGCGCCAGGAGTTGTAGAACCACTAGCAATTTTTGTGCCATCAACAGTAATAGTACTACTTGTCTGAGCGATCGCCGATTGTCCTGCTGCAATATTTAATGTTGCGATCACAGTCAACAGGCTTAAAGTAGATGCAATCAGATGTTTTTTCTTCATCAGCTTTATGTCCTTTGTTGTGTGATTAAACGTCTTACGTAGACAAGCATTGTCTTGACGAGTAACCAGAAAAATTATGTGTTTTATCGTACTTTTTGTTGAGTAAAAACCGCATTAGTAATAATACTGATTATATAAACAGATCATACAATGAATTCACTCACCTGAGAGACACGCCCTCTACAAAATGAACTTCACCTGCAAACCGTTCATGAAAAGCTAAATGAGAAACCCGGTTTCTTAAAGAAACCGGGTTTATAAAAAATGCTGCAAAAAGTTTGCAAAAAACAACGAGTCAAAATTTGAACAACAGCAGTAATAAAATTGTTAGTAGATCTTCCCATTAAATATATAGTGACACAAGTGCTAGTCTTACCTCAGTTTGGTATTGTGACTTCACTTCCCTGATCCTGCTTACCATTGTTGCTATCGGTGGCAAAATGTTTATCCATAAGTGCAGGAACTTGTGCAGCTTTCATACGACTGTAGCGAGTTTTATCTGGCATGACTAAGTTTGGTCCTGCTTTGCAGTCTTTCATGCAGCCAGTCCCTTTAATTGTAACTTCAGATTCCAAACCACGAGCACTCAAAGCCGCTTCCAAAGCTTGACAAACTTCTCTACCACCACGTTTGATGCAATCAGACTTTTGACAAACTAATATAGTTGTTTTTTTCGACTTGGCGTTATTAGTTGATGGCGTGATCGAGTGCTGAGGCGAAGTGGTAACTCTTTTCTCCCCATCTCCCAATCTCCCCATCGCCCCATTTTTATGGAGAGTACCAGCCGCCATCACTTGCTGCGCCTTTAATTTCACCTCTCCCGTTTTGAAGTCATACTTTTTCTCACCGACAACTTGCAACCATGTACCTGGTGGTAACCGTAAGTCAAAACCAGCACGTAAATGTTTAGCCAGTTTGACGTAGCATTCACCTTCAGCAGTTTCTAGTCGTAAGCCTTTGAGTTTGTAACCATCCTTGATCACAAAATCGAGAAACTTGCCTTCAATGCAGAATTCTGAAACGTCCGTGATGTAAGATTTACTCATTTTTTTTTGACCAATGATTGACATTGCGATACTAAGCTTCAAATGCAATATCGCCAACTTTTCTGGAGATTTTTAATCAAGTCTTGGCGGTTTGTCGTAAATTGCTGCACAACACTCCAAAGTTGTATGGCTGCTGTAGGATTGCTAATTTCAACTGTTAATGGCTGGTTTGTCTCACACCAACAAGGAATGTCTAGTTCCTGCAAGCGTCGATATATTTGCCAGCGATCTACTCTATCTACCTCAATAATGTACTTTTTTTGCGGTTTTTGAATGAACGGTTTCAAGACAATCCCCCTAATAGTGCAATGACTTTGCAGTAGGTGCGCCCCTTTGCTCCCAATTATTTTTTCTTTGTTGGGAACTTACCCTCTTACATAAGAATAACTTAAGTGCAAACTTTTCTCAGTAATTTTTGAAAAAAAATAAAACCTATAAACATTTTTAAACTATCTGAGATGACAAAATTGTCAATTCATATTTATCAAAAATTGTCAATACTGTTTCTAACATTTTGCAATATTTATGTGAAAAACTCTCAAAAGAAATGAAAGTTCCGGCTTATTTGGAAGAAAAAGGTCAAAATTTTCTGATAATAATTAGGTTGGTTATCATTTTTTCAATGTTAAGATGTAGAGACTATACAGTTATCAACTACAACTACCGGAAGCGAGGAGAACTACTATGTCTGAAACACAAACTTTGCTACGAAACTTCGGTCAAGTCTATGACAACCCTGTCCTTTTAGACAAAAGTGTAACCGAGCCAGTTTGTGAAGGCTTTAATGTTGTATTAGCTAGTTTCCAGGCGCTGTACTTACAGTATCAAAAGCATCATTTTGTAGTTGAAGGTGCAGAATTCTACTCTCTGCATGAGTTCTTTAACTCTAGTTATGATGAAGTCCAAGAACATGTTCATGACATTGGAGAACGCTTGGATGGACTAGGTGGAGTACCTGTTGCAAATTTGAGTAAGCTAGCAGAATTATGCTGCTTTGAGCAAGAGCCAGATGGTGTATATTCTTGCCGTCAGATGGTAGAAAATGACCTGAAGGCAGAACAAGCACTGATTAGCGTTATTCGCCGACAAGCCGCACAGGCAGAGAGTTTGGGCGACCGCGCTACCCGCTATTTGTACGAAAAAATCTTGTTGAAAACAGAAGAAAGAGCTTACCACTTGGCTCACTTCTTAGCGAAAGATAGCTTAACTCTGGGATTTGTCCAACCTGCTCAAAACTAACAAACTCAATTAATACTCTCGTAAAGAGAGAGTGCTTTAACTAGATTTGTAATAGATTGGCAAAAAAGCTGTAAGCACTAGTTTTTAAACAACTATCAAAAATGGCAGAGAGAAAGATTGTTTATCTCTCTGTCATTTTTTATATAAGTCAACGAAAAAATATAATCTTTAACCTTTATAGTTGTCATCAAAGATACTTAAGAAACTTTTTTATTTAAAAATTTAGAAATATTAAGAAAAGGTTAAAAAGGGAAGTTCAGATATTTGTCAAAGGCAATGATCTCCTTATTGATAAAAATATCCATAGTAAATAGAAAAGAGTTGCAAAAAAAATATCAAGGTTTCATCATCAAGAAATCAACTAAAACTTCTAAAAAAAGGGATAAAAGAACAAAATCTGGGATAAGGTATAGAGAAAAACCTGTGACTCGTAACCTGTCTTCTATCCTCCTGTCTACAAGCGAACCAAGAAAAGTTGATAATAAACAAAGTAAGTCATGGGCGAAGACCCTTAAAATAATCAGGATTTATACTTTTTTACTCCGAAGCTACAACTATGCCGCGTCGTGACGATATCAGGAAGATTTTGCTACTCGGGTCTGGTCCAATCGTGATTGGACAAGCCTGTGAGTTTGACTATTCTGGAACCCAAGCTTGTAAAGCATTGCGAGAAGAGGGTTATGAAGTGGTGCTGGTCAACTCAAATCCTGCGACAATTATGACTGACCCGGACACAGCGAATCGTACCTACATCGAACCGCTGACACCGGAACTAGTTGAAAAAGTTATTGTAAAAGAACGTCCCGACGCCTTACTACCGACGATGGGAGGACAAACTGCCCTGAACATTGCTGTGAGTTTGGCGAAAAGTGGAGTGCTGGAAAAATACAGCGTTGAGTTGATTGGTGCTAAACTCCCAGCAATTGAGAAAGCTGAAGACAGAAAACTTTTTAACGAAGCAATGGCAAAGATCGGGGTGAAGATGTGTCCGAGTGGGACAGCTTCATCTTTGGAAGACGCCAAGGCGATCGCCAAACAAATTGGCACCTACCCCTTAATCATTCGTCCGGCTTTCACAATGGGTGGTACGGGAGGTGGTATTGCTTACAACGAAGAAGAATTTGCAGAAATGGCGCAAGCAGGTATAGACGCAAGTCCTGTTTCACAAATTCTCATCGACCAATCTCTACTCGGCTGGAAAGAATTTGAACTAGAGGTGATGCGTGATTTAGCAGATAACGTTGTGATTATCTGTTCTATCGAAAACCTTGATCCGATGGGTATCCACACCGGAGACTCGATCACCGTCGCCCCAGCTCAAACCCTCACCGATAAAGAATACCAACGACTGCGGGATATGGCAATTAAAATTATCCGCGAGATTGGCGTGGAAACTGGAGGTTCCAATATCCAGTTTGCTGTCAATCCCGTGGATGGAGATGTGATTGTCATTGAAATGAACCCTCGTGTCTCTCGTTCTTCAGCTTTGGCTTCCAAAGCGACAGGTTTCCCCATAGCTAAGATGGCGGCGAAGCTTGCGGTTGGCTACACGCTGAATGAAATTAAAAATGACATCACAAAGCAAACTCCAGCTTCTTTTGAACCGACGATTGATTATGTTGTCACAAAAATCCCCCGCTTCGCTTTTGAAAAGTTCCCCGGTGCGGAAGAAGTGCTGACAACACAAATGAAGTCGGTAGGAGAGGCGATGGCGATTGGACGGACTTTCAACGAGTCGTTCCAAAAAGCATTGCGTTCTTTGGAAACCGGACGCGCTGGATGGGGTTGTGACAAAAAAGAAAAATTACCCAGTGGTGACCAAATTCGCGCCCAACTGCGGACACCAAACCCCGACCGTATATTTGCTGTGCGTCACGCCATGCTGCTAGGGATGAGTGTTGAGGAAATCTACGAGTTAACGGGTATTGACCCCTGGTTCTTGGATAAGATGCAGGAACTGCTGGAAGTGGAAAAGTTTTTGAAGCGGACACCATTACAGCAGTTGACAAAAGAGCAGATGTATGAAGTGAAGAGGCAGGGATATAGCGATCGCCAGATTGCCTACGCAACCAAAACAAGTGAAGATGAAGTCCGGCAATATCGCAAACAGCTAGGTGTGATTCCAGTGTACAAAACAGTAGATACCTGTGCTGCAGAATTTGAGGCATTTACTCCTTATCACTACTCAACTTACGAAGAAGAAACGGAAATTATTTCAACTACCAAACCCAAAGTGATGATTTTGGGAGGTGGTCCCAACCGGATTGGGCAAGGTATCGAATTTGACTACTGTTGTTGTCACGCGGCTTTTGCTTTAAAAGACGCGGGGTATGAGACAATAATGGTAAACTCGAACCCGGAGACAGTTTCGACTGACTATGATACGAGCGATCGCCTGTACTTTGAGCCTTTGACAAAAGAAGATGTCCTCAACATCATTGAAGCAGAAAACCCTGTTGGGGTGATCGTTCAATTTGGTGGACAAACTCCGTTAAAGCTTTCAGTTCCTTTACAAAAAGCTCTTAGCACTCGTACTCAAATTTGGGGAACATCACCAGATTCTATCGACATAGCAGAAGATCGAGAGCGGTTTGAGAAGATTCTTCAGCAGTTGAAAATTACTCAACCGCCGAATGGTATTGCTCGTACCTACGAAGATGCTTTGGTTGTTGCTCAACGTATCGGTTATCCGGTAGTCGTACGTCCTAGCTACGTGTTGGGGGGAAGGGCGATGGAAATCGTCTACTCTGATGCTGAGTTGGAACGTTACATGACTTATGCTGTGCTGGTGGAACCAGAACATCCAATTCTGATTGATAAGTTTTTAGAAAATGCCATTGAAGTTGATGTGGATGCGATCGCCGATCATACCGGACGCGTGGTAATTGGTGGTATTATGGAACATATTGAACAAGCGGGAATTCACTCTGGGGATTCAGCCTGTAGCATACCTTCAATTTCTCTACCGGCGATCGTTTTAGAAAAAATTCGTACTTGGACTGTCGAGTTAGCAAAGGCACTCAATGTTGTTGGGTTGATGAATATTCAGTTTGCTGTTGTTGGTACACAAAGTTCTTCGCCCCAAGTTTACATTTTAGAAGCCAATCCTCGCGCTTCTCGCACTGTTCCATTTGTATCCAAGGCAACTGGTGTACCACTGGCAAAACTCGCATCCTTAATTATGTCGGGTAAAACATTAGAGGAGTTACGCTTTACCCAAGAAGTGATTCCAGAGCATATTGCTGTCAAAGAAGCAGTCTTACCATTTAATAAATTTCCTGGTACTGATATCATCTTAGGACCGGAGATGCGCTCTACTGGTGAGGTGATGGGAATTGACAACGATTTTGGACGCGCTTTTGCTAAAGCGGCGTTGGGTGCTGGAGAGCGTTTGCCTTTAAGTGGTACAGTATTTGTCTCCATGAACAACCGTGATAAAGCAACTGTGGTTCCTGTGGTGAAAGAATTCATCAATTTGGGCTTTGCTGTAATGGCGACTGAGGGTACACGTCAAGCTCTTCAAGAGCATGACTTAGATGTAGAGTTAGTGCTGAAACTCCATGAAGGGCGTCCTCACGTCTTAGATGCAATTAAGAACCATAGAATTCAATTAATTATAAATAGCCCCTCTGGAGAAGAAGCGCAAAGTGATGGTAGACTCATTCGTCGCACGGCTTTGGCTTACAAAATCCCCATCATTACAACGATTGCTGGGGCAAAAGCCATTGTCGCTGCTATCCGTTCTTTACAAAATACAACTCTAGATGTGAAGGTTATTCAAGAATACACGAACGTGAGTTAGTCGCGCCCTTGCTGTGCTCAAGTTCAAAATTCTCTCATTCAAAAAAAGAATTATTATTTTGAACGTTAGCGCAGCGTGCCGCAGGCAGCGAACTTTGATCGCGCAGCATGGTATGAAGTGCCATACTTTAAGTTCCCCCGCAGCGGTTAGAGTTTTTGCGCAAAGGTTCAAGCATCTAGCCTGATTCTGGCTAGATGCACTTGAGCTTGAAGAAACATGAACTTCAGGTTAAAACACCATGCATTCTGCCTTATAATTCTCCCACCAGAATACGGTAAATGACAAGAGTTGCCGTAGTTATGTAGGGGAATTTTAATGAGCAAGTGGCAACAAACGAAAAAATCAGGAACTGACTGGATTGAGCAAATTCAGACGCATGTTATTAAAGCTTTGCAGGTTATTAAACACTGGAGCGGTAGATTAGGAAGAAATTACTCAAATAGACATTCGCTTCGAGACTTTGTGTGTCTTGTTTTAATAGGGGTTAGCTTGAGCATAGTCATAGCCGCTTGCTCAGGAAGCAGCTCAGCTTCCAAACCTGATGTAAAGTTGACGCTTGTTTCTTTCTCGGTTACCAAAGCAGCTCACGATCAGATTATTCCGAAATTTGTACAAAAGTGGAAGAAAGAACAAAATCAAAACGTAATTTTTGAGCAAAGCTATGGTGCATCCGGTTCTCAAGCTGACGCCGTGATTAAAGGCTCAACAGAAGCAGATATAGTACACTTGGCACTTCCGCTTGATGTCACTAAAATTCAGCAAGCAGGTTTAGTGAAACCTAATTGGGAAATACGAGCTCCCAAATCAAGCATTGTGAGCAGATCTGTCGCTGCGATCGTCACCCGCGCTGGTAACCCTAAAAACATCAATACTTGGGAAGACTTAGCAAAAGATGGCGTCAAACTTATTGCTGCTAACCCCAAAACTTCTGGTATTGCTATTTGGGAATTTTTAGGTTTATGGGGTTCGGTGACTCAAACAGGAGGTGAGGAAACTCAAGCACTGGATTTTGCCACCAAAGTCTATAAAAATGTTCCTGTGCTGACAACAAGTGCGCGTGATGCGAGCGATCTCTTTTTCCAGCAAGGAAAGGGAGATGTATTAATCAATTACGAAAACGAAGTCTTTTTAGCCGAACAGAATGGGCAAAAATTACCTTATGTCGTGCCCAAAGTTAATATTTCTATCGACAATCCTGTCGCCGTCATCGACAAAAATGTTGATAAGCATAATACCAGAGAAGTTGCAGAAGCGTTTGTTGATTTTCTTTACTCAGAAGAAGCCCAACGAGAATTTGCAAAGTTAGGATATCGTCCTGTTAACCCTGCCATCGTCGCAGAAGTCGTTAAGAACTATCCCCAAATTGAAACTTTCTTTACTGCTCAAGATTTGGGAGGTTGGGATATTCTTCAGAAGAAATTCTTCGTTGATGGAGGAGTTTTTGACAAGATTTGGACTGCTAGTAAGGTATGAGCAAACTTCACTTTGTCTTGTGGTTGGTGACAACTGAGTTCTTCTTAAGGTATTTCTAAAAATACAGGATTGTTAACTTATGACCTTTAACTATCAATTAAATCATCGCACTTTACTAACATCTTTAATAGTTTTAACTTTCGGTGTAACTTCTTGCAACAGCGCCCAAGACAAGAAAACTGAGGTGAGTGTTGATGGTGCTGCTGTTGGTTTTCCGATCTCTCTAGCCGTTGCTGAAGAATACGAGAAGATTAAGCCTAGTGCTAAAGTCAGTGTTGCTTCAAGTGGTACTGGAGGTGGAATCAGTAAGTTTTGTGCTGGAGATATTGATATCGTTGGTGCCTCACGTACTATTAGGGATGAAGAAATCAAAACCTGTAAAAAGAAGGGCATTAACTTTGTAGAATTACCTATTGCTCTTGACGGAATTGCTGTCATTAGCAATCGTCAAAATAACTTTGTTCAATGTTTAACTATCGACGAGCTGAAGAAGATGTGGAATGCCAAAGCTACCAACAAAGTCATGACTTGGAATCAAGTGAATCCAAAGTTTCCCAACAAACCACTCAAGCTTTACGCTCCCGCTTCTGATACTGGAACATTTGATTATTTCACACAAGCTATCACTGGCAAAGCCAAAAATAGCCGCACAGACTATACTCCAAGTCACAATCAAAACGTCCTTGTCCAAGGGGTTACGGGTGATGCGTCCGCTCTTGGCTACGTTGGAATATCATACTACTTACAAAACCAAGATAAGTTGAATTTGGTTGCTGTACAAAGTCCAACAGGAAAGTGTGAAAAGCCAGTACCAGTAGACAATGTTGTGAAAAATATTTATACACCTTTGTCTCGTCCTCTCTTCATTTATGTTAGTAAGAAATCTCTAGATAGCAAACCAGCCGTTAAGGAGTTTGTTGCATTCTATTTAGAAAATTCTTGGAAATGGGTTGAGTCGGTTGGTTATGTTTCGCTACCTGATGAGGCTTATGTTAAAGTCAAACAAAAACTTGCGACTGGTGAAACTGGAACTAAATTTAAAAAGGCAAAACCCGGTCAGCCTATCGTAAACTTCATTTAATACAAACTTTTGTCAGCATCTGTGTGTCTCCTCAAAGGAGAAACTGCGAATTGTGGCAAAGCCGTGGCTTAAGCTTAGAGAAAAATTGATAATGATATTTTGCCAAAAGAAATGTTTTCGCTACCCAAGACGTTTCTTTTGGAAAACAAAATATTTTTTCGGTCATCCTCTTTTAGATCTATTTTTTTTACTCGATATCTATGTCGATAGGAAGACGTATCTGTAGATATCCAACTTTAAACTATTCATAGTTTTCATATGTTTAGATAACCGTGCTAGGGTGCGTCTATAACTTTTTTGGATTGTTTGGTTTTCATACGTTTAACTACGGGTACAGCGAGTGCATCTACTAAGTTAATTTGAAGAAAAAAGTGTTTTGTAATCTACAAAAAATTAATGCCCTCATTACTCAAAATGAGGGCTTCTATTTAGAGGATATTTGAAAAGTATAGTTTTTGTCATGCTGCAGCGCGTAGCGTGCGCCAAGGGCGCATATGTAGCGCAGCTATTGAGATAAAAAACGCCTTTGGGGATTTTGCTTGAGTGTGCAAACTACTGTTCTGTTTAAGGAACAAAACCCAACACTGGCTCTGTGCGTAAGTCTTGTTCTTAACTGAACCGTATTGAGCGATAAGTCACCTAAAGCACGCTAAACTGGTCTGTTTAGTGTATTTTACGACAATAAAAATGAAACTATGAATTACCTAAATATGCTCATATGTTCAAGTTGAGATAAAAATCAAACAATAACCATAGGAAAAATAATTATGGTTACTATTGATTTATTTGAATAATTCTTAGAAAGTTTTCTTTTTACGGATACATTTATGAAAGAAGTTTATAGACAATAATGGGAAGATATATTAGGCTGGAATGACACAGGACAGCCACAGAATAACGAGATAACAACTAGTCAAACGATTTCATAAATGTTACAATTTTTAATAAAAGTGAAAGAAAAAAATGTTGAACTGATCACTTTCTATCTAACCGCAGATACTTGAGAAAAGGGGGAAACAGCTGTAATCTCTAGCAATTAGGAACAAAATTTGCAGACTATTAGCCGCCCTTGCTTATCGATCGCGCAAGCCGTGAAAGACAGCATGGGTTCCCAGTCTAACTGGGTAAACATCTAGAAAAAGGCATCTATCTATATTTAGTCCAAGACCGTTCTGTCAAACCCGTCAATACCGAAGAGTAGTGCCATGAAGACCGCTCAGACAGCCACAGACCTCGTGCGGACTTACCTGCGTGAGATTGGCCGTGTGCCACTTTTATCCCATGAGGAGGAAATACATTATGGCAAACAGGTGCAACGTGCAACAATACTACAGGAAGTAAGGGAGTCTCTTGCCATCCATTTGGGTCGTCAACCGACTCTAGAAGAGTGGGCAAAAGCGACAGAGGTAGAAGCAGAAGAGTTGAATGAAGCGATAGCAGATGGCGAAATAGCCAAGCGTAAAATGGTAGAAGCCAATTTACGACTGGTTGTATCTGTTGCTAAAAAGTATATCAAGCGCAATGTAGATTTGCTGGACTTGATTCAAGAAGGTAGCATAGGGATGCAGCGGGGTGTAGAAAAGTTTGACCCCACCAAAGGATACAGATTTTCGACTTATGCGTACTGGTGGATTCGTCAAGCCATCACTCGGGCGATCGCCGAAAAAGGCCGCACCATCCGCTTGCCTATCCACATCACTGAAAAATTGAATAAAATTAAAAAAGCACAGCGACAGCTTTCTCAGAACCTAGGACGAGCGCCTACAGCTTCTGAGTTAGCGAAAGAGTTAGAATTGACTCCCAGACAAGTGCGAGAATATATGGAAAAGGCGCGTGTGCCTTTGTCTTTAGATTTGCGGTTGGGAGATAATTACGACACAGAACTAGGGGAAATGTTGGAGGATCCTGGCCTTTCTCCAGAAGATTTTGTTGCTCAATCTTCCTTATCGTATGACTTAGAGCGTCTCATGGTGGAACTGACCCCACAACAAAAGGAAGTTATATCTCTGCGCTTTGGTTTAAATGATGGGCAAGCACATACTCTGGCGAGTATCGGTGAAATCCTAAACATTAGTCGTGAACGAGTACGGCAAATTGAGCGGGAAGCCTTGACTAAACTTCGTAAAGTGAAAGCTGATATCAATGAATATCTGGCAAGTTAGTCATTTGTGAGCGAAGGGTTCTTTGTCATTCACGAATGACAAAGAACATACTTTTCGGCTTTGCATAGAGTACGACAAATTGCAACTAGGTGTGACAATCCGTTGCTTTTGGTACGGTTACACTCACTTCCAGATTGTAACTCGGCTGTTACATTAGTTTGTAAGGATAAAAAAAGCAAAAGTGTTGTCTTACACACTAAAGGCATTTACAACTCAAGTAATATTGACCACAGTAACCGCAGTTGTGGAAGTCAAGGAGGTATGACGTGAGTAACTCATCGAATCGAGTTTCCGAATCAGATTTTTTTCATAGTGAGCCAGAAGCAGGTAACTTACTATGGCAGTATGTAAAATCATTAAGTCCAGAGACAGTGACCCAGTTATCTAAACCCACTTCACCGGAAGTCTTTCAGGTGATAGAGCGTAACATTGTAGGACTTTTGGGTCATCTACCCTCTGAACACTTTGGTATTACTATTACTACCAGCAGAGAAAACTTAGGTCGTCTTCTTGCTTCAGCGATGATCAGCGGTTATTTCTTGCGTAACGCTGAACAGAGAATGAACTTTGAAATAGCACTGCAAGGTTCTCAAAGTAACAACAATACTGATGCTGACTAGCGATTTGAAATTGCTGTTGGAGATTTCAGATTGCTGTCTTCATGGGAAATCATCACGATCACGGAAAAACGAATTCTAAACGACTTTCTCTTGAAAGTCTTCTGGTTTCCCTCCCATAATTTTTAGAGGATACCTCAAGTTACTCTGTATGGGAGGAAATCAATCAAAACTTTTTATTTGAAAATATTTGGTGCAGCTAGCCTAAATTGAAGGATGCTGAAAAACGAAAAAACATTGCAATCCATAATACAATACAGACTCGGCAAACAATAATATAGCTTGCCGAGTTTTGTTATTAATTATGAATCAAGCTACTACTTTACCTCATAAAACTATTGGGGTTGCCGTTATTTGGAACGACTTGGGACAAATTCTTATTGATCGCCGTCGTCCGGAAGGTTTGATGGGTGGTTTGTGGGAATTCCCTGGAGGTAAACTTGAACCTCGTGAAACTATTGAAGAGTGTATTAGACGGGAAATTTATGAAGAACTCGCAATAGACATTGAAGTCAAAGAGCATCTCATCACCATTAACCACACCTATACGCACTTGCGCGTTACTCTCACAGTACATCATTGCCGCTACGTTGCGGGTATTCCTCAACCAATTGAATGTGAAGAAATTCGCTGGGTGAATTTGGATGAGCTAGAGCAGTATACTTTCCCTGAGGCAAATACTCAAATTATTGCTACAATACGACACCAATTTTTGAGTTAGTTAATTTGGATACACTGGTAAAGTAAAATGAAACCATGCTCCACCATTGGGAGCGTTGTCTACCCATATTTGACCGTAGTGCGCCAGGATGATGCGCTGACATAAACACAGACCAATTCCGTAGCCTTCTTTACTTTCATCACGCTCTAAGCGGTAGTGATTCTCAAAAATGCGATCGCGGTTTTCTTCAGGAATACCAGGACCAGTATCACCAATACTAAATTGAACTTTTTGGGTAGTACGGTGAAGTCCAGAAACAGTGATATATCCACTTTCAGGTGTGTATTTGATCGCATTATCCAGCAAATTTATCAGCACCTGGCGTATGCGTTCTGGATCAGCGTAAACATTGGGTAAGTCTTTGGGAATATCTTTCTTGACTTTGTGAGATTTGGCGGTGTAGCGATCGCGCAATTCATCCAAGACATCAAGGCAAAGTTTGCCAATATCTACTTTTTGTGGTTGAAAAGGAAATTCCCGATCATGATCGCGCCCTACCTGTAAAAGGTCAGTAATCATCCGGTCTATTGTCTTAGTTTGACTACGGGCTTGCTTAAACAAATGCGCCGTCATTTTTGGTGTCAGACGCTCGAATGCACCTTTTTCTGCATTGTAGTTAGATTGTAAGGTATCCATCGCGATAGAAGCTGCAGTTAAGGGATTGCGGAGGTCATGAGCTAACATAGCAATTATCCGGTCTTTAAACTGGATTTGCTCCTGGAGTTTTTCTTTTTCCTGTTTGAGGCGAAAAATTTCATCTGAAAGTCTGATCAGTTCGGCAGAAACAGCAACAGAACGAATAGAGGACTTGGGTTCTCTGACATGACCGTTCTCCTCATTTTCCTGTAAATTAGTCTGTAATTGTAAGTAGGTATCCACTGCAGCTTGCCATCGGGGCCACCAAGCTTTCAATTGACCTGTTATATTACTACCAGCTAGGATTTGCCTTGGTTCTGGGTGAATTTTGATTAAAGCTGGTGTCGCCACCAGTTTAAAATGTTCCGCCAAATAGGGTTGTTGACCGACATCAACAATTTGTAGTTCAAAGTGGTAGTCAGCCTCTAACTCTTTTAAGTAAGAGCGAATCCGCTGTACTTGCTGTTTGGACTTTGGTCGTCCATCGACAAAAAGTAACAGTTGTAGTGGAGCCTCAGAAGAAATAGGCTGATCCTGGGAAACTTGCATGTAATCGTGTTTCAGCACTGGTAACAAACTGATGACGCTTTACAGAAAGTAAAAATTGAGTGGCGGTTGTCGATGGGAATGGTCCTTGTGTTTTTTGAATTTAATATCTATTTTAGATTTTTCAGACTCCTAACCTATATAGGTTTTTAAAATCAAATAAATTGTTTTTAACCTTTTGCTTCCTTTTGAGATGGAAATTCCTTCAGGAAAGACATTTACCGCTCTTGGCTTTTGGTGCAATCTTTGTGCTTCTAAACTCTTTCGTCAAGTTTAAATGAAAGTTTTTATATGATCGCTGCTTGATGATGTAGAAAGTTTTTCAAGCACCAGTACAACCGTCCTGAAGCTTCAAATCACTCATCACCTTCACCAAAAGAGTTTCTTTTTGGTAAAGCAGTTGACTGCATCACAAGCTCTCCTCTGGCTTAGTTTTTGAAGCCACCTCACCTGTACTCAACAAGGACACCTTACACCAGTCAGACAGTACTTGTACCGACTTTCGGCAAAGACAACAACAGTTTGCTATACGAAGGATAACCCTCCGTAAGCGCAAAGTGTGCTGCAGCCATATCCGTAGCGGGAGCACAGAGCAGAATTGAGAGCCTCGCAAACGTAGACAAGATAGCAGTCAGACAGCGCCTCACCACAGCACTGCTTTGCCCAACACAGTGGATCATCAGCAGCAGCTTCCTTAAATTGCAGCACTTGAAGATACCGCAGGACAACTCATCGCCAAAGCCACAACAGCATTCCCTTGTTGAAACTCAACAATCTCAAGACTTGAAGAAGAAAGCAGAATTGTGAGACCACTTTATCTACAACCTCGACCCTCAAAAACCGCAAATTTCTGCCAACTTTTTTCAAAGTCCAACACGGAAGTGTTCTAAGTGTTGCCATATTCAGCTTATTTTTAAGCGCTGGACATTGGCCAAAATCGGCTTAATAGGAAAGCCGGCAAGCCCTCTGGATAGGGGGCAGCTTGCACAATCACCTTTTGGGGCAGTGCATTTCGCGCAATTGCTATGTTTTTCCGTTCTTGAGTGAGAAACAGGGGATTTA
The DNA here is from genome assembly GCF_012912105.1 of Brasilonema sp. UFV-L1. Classification (GTDB taxonomy): domain Bacteria; phylum Cyanobacteriota; class Cyanobacteriia; order Cyanobacteriales; family Nostocaceae; genus Brasilonema. The sequence goes on along the minus strand of NZ_QMEA01000089.1, from coordinate 2,400 downwards.
CTTTCAGCTTAGCATTTAAGGTACTAGTTTCTTGCAGCTTTCATGAATGCTAAGTTCTGCGCTCTTGGCAATCGTCTTTTGCTAGTGTAGGAATTGACACTCAAATTGTAATTAAGTGTGGTGCATTGTAAACATCCAGTTATATTAGTGAGTTTGGCTGTTTTACTCACCTCATTGACAGCTTGTGCCAACAGTCCTGCTGCTAAAAACTTTGAGGAGTCTTTGGCTGCTGATCCTAAGCTAAAGAATAATCCAGCCACCTTTGGTGCTCAAGAAGTACGCAGTCGCCAACAATCGCAAACCCCTGAAGCGACAGTTCAATTACCAGCTGATTTTCCTAAGGATATCCCCCTGTATCCTAATGCCACTCTACAAGAAGTCACACCATCGAGTAACGAGAACTCCAGTGTCTCAACTCGCTGGTTAAGTTCTGACCCTAGCAATTTTATTGCTAATTATTATCGCCAACAGTTTCAAGCAAACAATTGGCAGGTTATCCAAGGAACTTCCACTTCAGATGAGCCAAAAAGCTCTTTGGAAGCGAGGCGCAATGATATACAGCTAAAAGTTTTTATTCAACCGAAAACAGTAACCAATGCAGCACCCAATCAACCACAAACATCCACTGAAATACAAATTTCTTACTCGCGTGATTCCACACAATCAAATCCAACTCCAACTTCAACTCCTCAAGTGACTGACGATGCTGCTGTACAACCTGGTGAGCCACAGTTTGTTGGTCCGGTACAATCACAAGACTCAGCCACACAACAAAGTGGTACTCTAGATAATAAAAATCCTACACCAACTCCTAGTTCTCAACCCAATTCTCAAGAATTCAGCGACCTGAACAAAGTACCTCAAGAATTTCGGCAATACATCCAAGATTTGGCAGCGTTAGGAGTTTTAACTGTAGAATCAAATGGAGTGAAAAGCAGTGGCAGCACAACCAATCAGTTTGACCCTGGTAAAATTGTGACTCGTCGGCAATTTGCCCGTTGGCTAGTTGCTGCTAATAATGCCATGTATGTCAATAACCCAGCAAAGCAGATTCGCTTAGCATCAGAAAACTCTCAACCAACATTTCAGGATGTCCCAAAAACTGATCCTGATTTTCGGGCAATTCAGGGATTAGCCGAAGCCGGATTAATTCCTAGTACTCTATCTGGGGATTCCACAGCTGTTTTATTTCAACCGGATGCACCTTTAACACGGGAGCAGTTGATTCTTTGGAAAGTCCCGCTTGACACACGCCAAGCTTTACCCTCTGCAAATTTAGAAGCTGTTAAGCAAACTTGGGGTTTTCAAGATGCTGGGAAAATTGATCCGAAAGCGTTACGGGCAGTTCTGGCAGATTTCCAAAATGCTGAAAAATCGAATATCCGTCGAGTTTTTGGCTACACAACCTTATTTCAACCCAAAAAACCAGTCACTCGCGTTGAGGCTGGCGCTGTTTTGTGGTATTTCGGTACTCAAGGGGAAGGAATTTCAGCTCACGAAGCTTTGAAGTTAGCAGGTTCGCAAAGCCAGTAATTTTCTTGTAGTGTGTGAGACACCCATTCAATGAAAACAAAGAGGCACAATGCTCACTCACTACAGTATAAAATGCGAATTGCTACACCATCCAAACTTGACTAACTTGCAACTTCAGCCATTTCAATAATGCGTCCTTCATAATCCTTAACCAGAAAATTCATGGGTTTCTGGTTACGGATCTTGAATTTCAAGCCCCGCGTTTCCACTCGCATTAAAATCATTTCTAGGCAATCGCGATCAAAACAAACGTGGCGTTGCTGATTTTTACTGCCTAAACTTGCTCCCACTATAACGTGTAGCTGAGTATTTTTCTTTAACTGATACCAAAGTCCCTCGCTAGCATTGCTCATTCTGCTGCTGGGATAGGTGGTACTGCTAGACAGGTAAAGCGGATCAACTCCCGTTGCACCTAAAGTTTGCTCGTAGTTGTAATAGTAGTGCAAAGGGACTTCAGCCGCTGGCAAATCTAGCAGTCCTTCATACAACTGTCGTGCTACCTCTAAATCTGACACCATAACAGTGTGTACTTTTGGGGCACTGGTGAGAAACATCCACATGGCACCAGCATAGGCTGCTAGTAACATTACCATTATACCTTGAGTAGAGAAAAGGGTATCTAATGGCAGGGATGGCAAAAAAGAGCCTAAAATGAAAGGCTCAACCAGGAACTGTGACATGCTAACTGCTGTAACCATGAACAAATCAAGATAATGTATAAAGAAATTCGCTTTTAATCTTCGTAGATTAGGACTTAGTATAGTCTCGTGTTTCTAGTGTATCAAGACCTAGAAAATATGACCTCTAGTCTAAACAGACGTGTAACAGATAATTAAATTTTTAACTTCTTCGTCGTAAGTCCCGCGC
>NZ_QMEA01000088.1 GCF_012912105.1 Brasilonema sp. UFV-L1 | reverse complement strand
CAGACAAAATCGGGGTGGGGTTGTACGAAAATTGTGGGCAAGCATACTGAACTGTAACCTAAATAAAAATTACTTCTTCAACGGAAGCTTCTTCTTGCACAAATAAAAGACTTAAAACCATTACACCGTCTTGCAACACTCGAAGAAATGAGTGGATTCTTCCGCCTTGTCATTCCTGGGAATACTCCAGTTCCGGGTATGGCGACAACTCGCTTGCGTAACAGTACTGCTGAGGAAATCTTCAACAACTATAAACACCTGATGACAAAAGACGAATATATAGTTGGTTTAGATGATGAAAATAATCCTGTAATATCTAGCTGGAGTGAAATTCCCCATCGCCTAGTAGCTGGGGTGTCTGGCGCTGGAAAAAGCAATTTTCTGAAATGGATTATCTTCCAATTCTTATACGTTAACCCAAAACGGAAGATTTACATTGCTGATTTTGGTATCAAATAGGAGTCCTATAAATAAAAGATAATGAACACTTTTTTAACTTCTCAAATATCCTCTCATAAATTTTTGGCGGTACTCTTTATAAGCCTGATTAATTGCTTGCATTGCAGCTTTTGCGTTGGTAGAACTGTTGACATCAGGATGATATAGCCTTGCTAATCTCAGGTAAGCATCTTTTACATCCTTTGGATTGTCAGTCTTTTCTACACCCAAAACTTCCCACCATTCCCCAGATGGTACAAACTCAAGCATCGATTCATCACTGCTAGAGGTTTGACGCCAAATCTTAATGGTGCCGCTTTTTCCACCACTCACCAGTGTCTTACCATCATAACTGAAGGTAACGGGACTGCATCCAGAAAGAGTTTGTAGCAGTTGCCCAGTTTGTAAATTCCAAATATTAATGATACCGTCTACACTGCTACTTGCAAGAGTTTGTCCATCTGGGTTTATCGCAACAGATACAACTGATGCTGAGTGTCCATTTAGAGTTTTGAGCAATTCTCTAGTGTGGAGATTCCACAGTTTGATGGTAGTGTCTGTACTACCACTAATTAGAGTTTGACTATCAGGACTGACAGTAACTGTGTTCACTGCTCCTGAATGTCCTCTGATAATATGAGATTGCCCCCAATTTTTTAAATCCCAAATTCTGATAGTTTTATCGGCGCTTCCACTGGCAACGATCCCCCCTTCGCCCCCCTTATTAAGGGGAGCCAGTGCGTTGCGGAGAGCAGCGCCTTGCGGGGGTTCCCCCCGTTGTGGCGACTGCGGGGGGTTCCCCCCGTTGTAGCACCTGGCGTGGGTTGGGGGGATCGGACTAAAAGCAACAGACAAAACAGCATCTGAGTGTCCATTTAAGGTACGTTTTAGCTCTCCTGTGTATCGTCCCCAAATTCTGATAGTCTTATCGGCACTACCACTTGCTAGAATTTTTCCATCAGGGCCCAAAGCAACTGAGTAAACAAAGCCAGTATGACTGTAGGGAGAGTTTAAATAGAAGAGTGTACGGTTAAATTTTTTTGTGTCTAAATACCAACTGCTGATTTTACGAGCGACACCTCCACTGACAAGTGTCTTACTATCAGAGCTGATAGCAACAGATAAAACCGCTTCTTCTTGCCCCGCGAAAGTGTAAAGCCATTTTCCTGTTTTTAAGTTCCATAGACGAACTGTTCTGTCATTGCTTGCACTTGCTAGAGTTTGATTATCGGGAGTGATGGCGATCGCATTCACTGTAGCTGTATGTCCCCACAGAGTCTGCACACATCTCCAAGTTTCAGATGATGCTTCTTTGGGAAAGACAACTTCTGTTTTGATGTTAGGAGGAGAGGTTTGAGTTTTTTTGTGTAATTCTTTCTTGAGCATCTGTAACTCATCCTCAACTTCCAAAGCCGCAAATTTTTGGTTGAGATCTTCACCAGTTAAAAATGCCTCTAACTCCATCACGGCTGCAGAATAAGCATCCATCTGCAAGATTTTCTCTTCCATTCTGTCGAAAACCTGTGCTGGTGTTTCTCTTGTTCCGGTTTCGTCGAGTAACTTGGCAATACCGTAAGCGGCGAGTCCAACCACAGCACCAATTCCTGCCATAGGAACTGTACCAATACCAAAAGCTAAACCTATTTTGGGTGCGACTAATCCCATACCACCGACAACGCTAGAAACACCAGCACCGCCTATTGCGCCAATTCCCATTGCACTATAAGCCGCTGCATCTCCCTCTCCTATTCCCTTGAGCGCACCATAAGCAGCAGCACCAACGACAGCGCCAGCACCAACTACAGGAACTGTCCCAATTCCAACAGCTCCAAATCCTCCGGCTAATCCCATCCCGCCTACTGTTGCAGAAACACCAGCGCCTGCTATGCTTCCTCCGGCAATAAATGCTGCGCCAGTTTTGGAGTTTTGTGTCACTTTTTGTCGTCCCCTGTAGTTTCAGTTACCTAAGCTACTCACACTCTATAGCTCACAAAGGAGGTAGTAAACCCGGATTGGGTATGACTGCCTGTATAGCTGCTTGCTTAGCTGCGTAAAAAGCTGCTTCAGCACATTTGTCAATAAAATCAAATTCCGGCTTAGAAGCATGAAAAGGCTTGATACCAAGTACTTCTACTTTGTATTTTTGTTCAAGCTTCAAACCATCTGGTATGCAAGTGAAACCCATCTCTGAAGCATCAACATTCTTGATCCAGAATTCGTTGCAAAAAATTGGAGGTTTGTCATAGAGAGCTACTTTTAATTTGCCAGATTCGCTGCTGATGTAGAATTTGATTTCGTGTACGTAAGCCATATTTTTACTTGTCCAAGTTGTTGTATTACTTTGTTTCCAAACTTAACCAATTTTTTGTGTTTTTTTCACTCTTATTTTTCAATTTGTTATCAAACTTCTTCCATATTGATAAGAAAAAATAAACCAGAATTGGTATTTTTTTCTATCAGCATAGCTATTCTATTATTAGTTCCAAATAATTGAGATGCTAAATTAATTCCTAAAATGTGAATATTCAGAGTCGGTCTGATGACAAGATAAACTGTATCCTCACTTCTGACTTCTGGTGCTTTACATATTTCGATTTCTAGAGAAGGATATAAAAACGATGGCATTTTTTGAAAGACTCCCTGAAACCAGGAAATAAGCTGTTGTTTATTCTGGTGTACATAAGAGTTACTATAATAATTGTCAGATATTAAGCTTTGAAGTCTTTGTACGTCTTTGGAGTCAACTGATTTTTTGAAATCCCGAAAAAATAGCAAAATGTCTCCTTCTAAACCATAAGGATTCCATCGGGTTTCATGTACTTCACGAAATAAGGAAATTCCTGCTTGAAAAACATCAAATAACATAATATTAATTCTACTCAGTCTTACTTTTTCAAGAAACGTGCTCCTTTACCACGATTGCAATCTCTACACAACGTTTGTAAATTGTTGAGGTCATTATTGCCACCTTTAGAAAAAGGCACGATATGATCAACTTCTAATTGCACTTGCTGACTAGTACAACCACAAAAAACACATTTGTAACCGTCTCTGTGTAAAACCAACACGCGAACTGATGCGGGAATGTGGCGGGAGCGTTTAGTATTATCTTGCTTTGGTTGAACTCGGAATTTAGTAGTAGCAGACTTTTTCACCTTTGGCTTTTTGGATTTACCAGCTTTTTCACTATTAGCTTGATGAATCAAATCCCGAATCAAACCACGCACTAATTTTTGGACAGGATTGGGAGGCTGTCTTGTCATCACTTATCAAACAGCTTTTTCAAACCATAAGCTGCGAGTCCAACTACCGCACCAGCTGCTACAACTGGAGCAGCACCAATCGCGACAGCAGTTCCTCCAACAGCTAAACCCATACCTCCAACGACAGCAGAAACTCCTACTCCAACGGCTGCTCCTCCTGCGACGGCACCTATCGCTGTGGCGTCTCCCTCTTCTATTGCCTTTTTAGCTCCATAAGCAGCTGTGCCAATAACTGCACCAGCAGCAGTCACAGGAGCCATACCGATTGCTACGCCTCCAAAACCTCCAACTAATCCCATACCGCCAACGACTGCTGATACACCAGCACCAGCTGCACCTCCTCCAGCAACTAATGCTGCACCTTCTACTTTATCTTTCAGTTCTTCGTTATTATGTGTCATTATTGTACTTAAGTATATTACATATAACCTAAACAAAAAAATTGTTACTGTCCAGGAAGAATCAATTAAATATTATTTAATCTTCTTAAAGCTTGTGTAAAAGTATAAGGCAAGCGGTTTTCAACCTACTTTTGTATCAAGTATGAGCATGAGAAAATCTATTGCTTTCGTGTTACTATTAATACTGTTTTTGTCAGTAGCATTTCCATCTCTTGCATTGGTGTGTCGCAATCGGGATGCTCATCAAATCTGCATTCTGAGTATTCAACGAAGCGCGAAAAATTATTGGGAATACAGAGCAGCCGTGAGCGTAGATGGTGTGAAAAGACCGATTGAAGTTTATAATTGTCGCTCTAGAGTGAAGGTTCAGCGAGATGGAACTGCTTTGCCATTTGAGCATAACGATCCTGGTGAGCTGATATGCAGTTTTTTCCAGAAGTCTTGAGGTGAGCCTTGAATCAACAAAGGAATTCTTAAGAGACAAATATCAAGAGAATTTGTGAGATATTCTAAAGAAAGTCAGAAGTTTGCCAAACGAGTGACGATGAAGCTGGCACAACGAGTAAGTCAAGTAGCACCTTCTATAACCTTAGCTATTGCAGCCAAGGCTAAGGCAATGAAGGCAGAAGGAATTGATGTTTGTAGTTTTAGCGCTGGAGAACCAGATTTTGACAGCCCAGCGCACGTCAAAGCTGCTGCACAGAAGGCTTTGGACGAAGGTAAAACTAAGTATGGAGCCGCATCTGGGGAACCAAGGTTAAGAGAAGCCATTGCTCGCAAGTTAAAAACTGAGAATGGTCTTGATTACAAGGCAGAAAATGTTATCGTTACCAACGGTGGAAAACATTCTCTGTTTAACTTAATGCTGGCGCTGATTTCACCAGAAGATGAAGTCATCATCCCCGCGCCTTACTGGTTAAGTTACCCCGAAATGGTGACGCTTGCTGGTGGAGTCTCTGTCATTGTTCCGACAGATGCTTCCACTGGTTACAAAATCACACCAGAACAGTTGCGTCAGTCGATTACGCCTAAGACAAAGCTTTTGATCCTCAACTCGCCATCTAACCCCACTGGTATGGTTTACACACCAGAGGAAATTCAGGCGATCGCCCAAATTATTGTTGAAGCTGACATTCTTGTTGTTTCCGACGAAATATATGAGAAAATTCTCTACGATGGTGCAAAACACATCAGCATTGGTGTACTAGGACCAGAGATTTTTGAACGAACTATTATCAGCAATGGGTTTGCTAAAGCTTATTCGATGACAGGATGGCGGATTGGATATTTGGCAGGACCTGTTGATTTAATTAAAGCAACAATTACCATCCAAAGCCATAGTACGTCGAACGTCTGTACCTTTGCTCAATATGGGGCGATCGCCGCTTTGGAATCTTCCCAAGATTGTGTAGAACAAATGCGCCAAGCTTTCGCCAAACGGCGAGAAGTCATGTATGAAAGACTCAACGCTATCCCTGGATTGAGTTGTCCAAAACCAGACGGCGCGTTCTACCTATTTCCCGACATCAGCAAAACAGGACTAAAATCTCTAGATTTTTGTAACAGCTTGCTAGAAAAAGAGCAAGTCGCAGTCATTCCTGGAATCGCCTTTGGTGCTGATGACAATATTCGCCTTTCCTATGCTACAGATTTAGCAACAATTGAAAAGGGAATGGATAGATTGGAAAAATTTGTCAAGTCGCGGATTTAGTCGATCTCAAAGTTTTGAGTTCTGAGTTTGAAGCTTTGAGTTCCAAACTCGAAAATTCAAGTTCCGAACTCGAAATTCCGAGTTTCAAGCTCGAAATTGCAAATGTCATTTCTTGCACTTTACCGTCCATAAGCTGGAAACCAAAGGCTATACAGAAAAAGCCTGCTTAAGCAAGTATCCTTACTCTTGATAGAAGTTAAATATTGTAGAGTTGTTGTCAAGTTATTTATACTTCTTTAAAGATTTTGTAAGTTTTATTGAGATGAATTTATGTCTCGTGAAATACAAGAATTCATCCGATGCTGGTATAGTGAAATCTGTCATCACTTAATTAATTTAGCTAAACTAATTGCATCTAGAAACTTCTACATCTACTGTTGCCTGCGTCTGCTAACTGATGGATTATAGTCACTTACTTAGTGAAAAAACTAACACGATTGTAGAGAACTGGGTCAAAGCAGTTCGCGTTGATAAGGATATTGAGAGTGCCGATTCACTACCTCGCATAGATATACGGAATCATATTCCTCATGTCCTAGCAGCGATGGCAACCGTGCTTTCCCAATCGACTGACAGTAATATTGAGTTATTAGTTCGGGCAAGTTTAACACATGGGGTTTTCAGATCTCAACAAGGCTTTGATTCTGCTGAAATCGCATTAGAGTATCGCCTACTACGCCAAGAGATATTTGCAGCAATCAATGCAGATCTACAGTTGGGAACAGTCGCAGAAGTCATTCGAGCCATGAGGGTGATTGACGCTGTAGTGGATGAAGCGATCGCTCAGTGTTTTAAAAGCTATACAGAAGAGCGGTTGCGAGAACTAAAGCAGTTGCAAAGTCAGTTGATGCTCACTAATGAGGAACTTAATCGTTTAGTAAGTGCAACTCAAGACAATTTTTCTCAGCTAGCCCACGAACTCAAAACTCCTCTGAACTCGATTATTAACTACTCAGATTTGTTTTTGCGCCAAGTACGACACCGCCCAGAGGTGAGAGACACTCTTCCTAGTGTCGAAAACATTGAGCGCGTGATACGCAATAGTCGCCAGTTACTCTCCCTGATCAACTCGACACTGGAACTTTCCCGATGTGAAGCAGGGAAGATGCAACTGCGTGTAATGTCAATAGATGTGCGTTCTGTGATTAATGCTGTTATGGAAATCATGGAGCCTTTAGCTGCAGCGAAAGGGCTTGTGATGATGGTTGATTGCTCGCAAGCCCCCAACCAAGTTATGACAGATCCCTTACGATTACAGCAAATTATCACGAATCTTTTGAGTAATGCGATTCGCTATACAGAGTCGGGAACTGTTCAATTAACGTGTCAGATGTTATCTGATCAGCAGTGGTGTATTGCGATCTGCGCTCCGCGCAGCAGCGAAGCTATCGCTGACACTGGAGTCGGAATTTCACAAGAAGATCAGCTGCGTGTTTTTGATCCCTTCTTTCGAGCCAGCTCCACTTTGCACGCTCGCTTGCCTGATAGTACTGGCTTAGGGTTGGCAATTGTCAAGCAGCTCGTAAAACTCATGCAAGGCAAAATAGAACTGGAATCGCTCCTTGGGGTTGGCTCGACTTTTACTGTCATCCTACCATTAGAAATCAAAACCATTTCCTAAATTAACCCCATTTCTTCCAAACCTTGACGCAGTCGTTTCGCCTCTTCAGGATTTTTTTGCTGTTCATGAAGGGCGATCGCAGCTTTAAAAGTCATGAGACTATCTTGTACATAGCCAAGTTTCAGCAGCAATACTCCCAAGTTTTGGTAAGCTTCAGCATATGTAGGATTTAACTCAATGGCTTTTCGATAAGCTAAGATGGCATCTTTGAATGAATTCATTGCCTTTAGCGTCATCCCTAAATTGTAATATCCTGGGACAAAATTGGAGTCTATCTTAATTGTTGCTTCGTAAGCAGTCTTTGCACCATTTAAATCTCCAGTTGCTTTGAGTAAGTTGCCCAGATTGTTGTATGCTCCTAGTTTGAGAATTGGATAAATGGGCAATTTCACTGCTGCATCATAATGGGCGATCGCATTTTTATAATTTTGCAAACGAGAGTAGGCAATGCCAAGATGATAGTAGAGTTCGTACAAAGTCTCATACTCTTCTTCACAAGAAGCGACTCCCAGCGCCAACAATTTGATACCTTCTACTGTCTTCCCAGTTTCCACATAAAGCGCCCCCAACTTACTACAAACATAAGGGTCATTGGGATGAGAAGCAAGAAACTCTTCCATCGCTGCTTGCGCTTTGGTGAGTTTATCTTGTTGAGCGATCGCACTTTTTTGGTATCCTGTGTGTAGAATAGCCACTCCTTCCAAATATCCCACTTGCAAATGTGGTTCCTTAGTTAAAATTTCTGATACACTATCATCCACTAATGCATGATAAGGGCGAGAAAAGCGGATGTCTGGATGATTGCGGAAAAGACGAGAAACTAATGAATAAGGCGATTGTTCTGCTCCTACCTCATGACGCAGGAGGTTCACCAGAAGGTATTCTTCCCTTTGTATCACTTGCTTTAACTGCGGTACAATCTTCTGGCTGAGAGTTTCATCCGCATCTAAAACCAGAATCCAATCACCTGTGACATATTTTAAAGCTTCATTCCGGGCAGCACTGAAGTCATTGCACCATTCGAAGTGATGCACTTTCGCACCAAATTTTGTGGCGATTTGCGGAGTACTATCTGTAGAGCCTGTATCTAAAACTACCATTTCATCGACCACATTTTTAACACTCCCAAGACATTTAGACAGTGTTGCTTCTTCGTTTTTAACAATCATGCACAGACTTAGTTTCATAGATAACTCATGTATTTTTTTATATTCTGTAAATATAAGCAATTTTAGTTTTGTGCCTGAATTGTGATCAACCTCTTTTGCCAGAAGTCTCTCGTCATAGCCGTAGACATCATTAACGTTAACGACTGCATCAGTGATATAGCGATTTTACTAAATCATTCGTATACAACAAGATTCTCGACTTCGTAAGAGTTGTCAGGAATCTGAACTTATAGATTTCTAAACTGAATCTTAAATCTGTAAGGTTTGTTAACAAAGTACCGCAATATTTAAAAGTGGTGCTTTATAACAAACGAAAGCTAGTGGAACAAAAATCCAGTACTCCTAGATTACCCTTACCACAACCACTTGTGGGTGCAGAAGTTGGTACGTTTACCGAGTTTACAGTCACTCAACGGATGCCTAATCTTGCCCGTAGAGTTATCGAGGAAAATCAGTTTCCACCCAATATTGAAGAAGAAGTCAGAATTCAGAATCCAGGAGCGGAGCCACCAGCCGCTCCGCCTCCGGTCAGAATCAATCAGTGGGGGATTCAAACCCGCCACCTAGAAGCACTACCAAATTTTCAATTTGGTAGGGGACTTAAACCCACTTATTCATCCGCCAGTCTAAAGAATTCATGCTGAATTCTGGCTCCTGACTCCTGAATTCTTTCTTGTTAATGCCAGTTTGGAGAAACTAGCCACTGAACTTCCGGTAGGATATTTGTCACCTTTTGTAGATGACACTGGCTCAGATTTTTCAAGTTGGGATAGATATTTAAAACCATATGAAGGACAGCGTTGGATAGATGTTCCCTGGTTCTTTGCTGAAACTTATTTCTATCGATTGATTCTGCAAAAAACTAATTACTTTTGTCCTGGTGAATGGCAAGGTGTAGATCCATTTGAGTTGCAAAAACGCCAAGGTTTAGAAAATTCACTTGACTCAATCACTGCTTTATGCACTCAAGTAAATGAATGGTTGAAAGTATCACAGCAGCAAAGTCAGTCAAAGCAAACAGATTTGATAGCATTATTATATTTTGCTTTGTGGGGAAATCGAGTTGACTTAAGTCTTTGGTCTGCATTTGAGGGCGATAGCTGGCCCCTTAGGGGGCCTGCGCTAACGCTGCTGCAAGGAAGCGCAGATCGCTCTCAATTTGATATTCAAAGTCAACAATCTTACATATTAGTAGATGATGCACCAAAAGTCACTGAATTGTTGGTGAGTCGTCAAGGGCGCGTTGATTTTGTCGTAGATAATGCTGGATTTGAACTTGTTTGTGATTTGTGTTTGGTGGATTATCTTTTAGGTAGCGGTGTGGCGAGTCAGATGAAATTACATTTGAAGCCTCACCCAACATTTGTCTCTGATGCCATGATTAAAGATGTCCATTTTACAATAGAGTTTTTATTAGCTTCAAGCAATCCAGAATTGATATCCTTTGCTCAAAGACTACAAGAATATATTGCCTCAGAACAGTTAATTTTAAGCGAGGATTATTTTTGGACATCACCTCTAGCTTTTTGGGAAATACCTGAGTCTCTCAAAAATGAGTTATCTAATTCCAGTTTGATAGTGGTTAAAGGAGATGCGAATTATCGAAGATTATTAGGAGATAGACATTGGGATTTCACGACTAACCTTTCAGATATCGTTTGTTACTTAAGCGCACCAATGGTAGCCGCAACGCCGGGTTAATATTTGATTACAGCAGACAGACGAAAGTCTCTAGTGTAGTGTTCGAGCTTATTTTCCAGTGCTTACCTTGAGCGTTAGTTCCTTCAAGGTTATGCCCGTCGCTGACTTTAACTTTGAGATCATCGATAATTAAGAGTGTCTCTTGTTTAGGGTATGATAGCAATGACCAACTTACTCGAACAAGCGATCGCCCGATTGAAAACCTTGCCTGCTAGTGAGCAAGATGCGATCGCTGCAATGATTCTGGAAGAACTTGAAGACGACATCCGATGGGATGAATCATTTGCAAATTCCCAGGATGCTCTTGCCAAACTTGCAGCCGCAGCAATGGCTGAGTATCACGCAGGTGAAACCCAAGAGCTAGATCCTGAAACGTTGTGAAGTCACGTACAACTGCTCAGTTTCGCAAAGCCTTTGCTGCGCTGCCTGATCAAGTTCAGGAACAGACACGTGAGGCATATCGCCAATTCAAGCAAGATCCTGGACATCCAAGTCTGCGCTTCAAAAAGGTGCATCCGGAGTTACCAATCTATTCTGCTCGGATCAGTAAAAGTTATCGAGCAGTTGGACAGTTAGATGGAGATACTGTCATTTGGTTCTGGGTTGGCTCACACGCAGAGTATGACAAATTACTATCTCAATTGTAGCAACTGAAACTCATCAAACTTCACAACTTTTGCATCTGGCTGACTAGTATCAAAACGATAACTGCTCACTGTACCCGTACCTGTGTCAAAAATACTAAAAGCCGTAATCTCATTACTAGCAATATACGGTATGGGTTTACCATCTTTACCTAGCAATGGAGCTATTGTTGGTAAAACTGCCTCTAACCCATTGGGATCCCCAAGTGCAGCATAATCCTTTTTGTCACCTGGTGGAACTGGACGCTGATCACCACTCAAGAAAGCACCGTAAGTATTACCAACATTAGATGTTTCTAAAAAGTGCATTCCCGACTGACTCTGAAAGCGGTTCCACACATGGGAATGTCCGTAGAATACCATCTGTACACGAGCTGCTTCAAGTAAGGGCATCACATCGCGAATTAAATAATCTGCTTTTTTAGGATACTTGTAACGTACTGTCTTAATCTTGCCATTTGCATCACGTTCAATAATCTGCACGGGTTCTGTATAAGCAGGGACAATATTATCGCCCAAAGAATGAGGCGGATGATGAAACATCACGACTTTATACTTTGCTTGTTTAAACTCAGGGCTGTTGAGTTCTTGTGCTAACCAGTTGTACTGCTTACTTCCTTTAGCAATTGGTTCAAAAATAAGTTGTCCGTAACCCCAATTTTCTGGATTTTGCAAATCTTTGTCTCTCTCCTGAAACTTTCCTTTTGCTTCTGCATCCATTCTGGGAGTTCGCCAGATATTCGTCGCGTACAGAACGACTAGACGCACATCACCAAAACTAACTGCATAATAACTTTCTCCACCTTCTTGACTTTGAGGTAATGTGAAAATTTCTTCGTAAGTATCAGTATTATAAGAATTATCTTTTAGCGATTTTTCCCCATACAAATTTGTAGCAACTGAACGCGGAAAGGCATCATTAAATTCATCACCTAAACTCCCGCCCTTACCAAACCGTCCCATCACTTCATGATTACCAATGCTGAGAAACATAGGGGCATGTTGAATAATTTCTCCACCAATAAAAGATGACTTTATTCCATTAATATCTTTTTCAAACTTGGCACGACCTTGCAAACTAGGAAAAAAAGCACCACCTCCATTATCATCAAACCATTCAGAAGCACGATCTGCAATATTCACTGTATCTCCTGCTAACCACACAGAATCGACTTTACCAACTGTTTCCACAACCTTTTGCAGATTTGCTGCTACCATTGGTTTCAATTGATGATCTGAAGTTAGCAAAATTTTTAATGGTGTTCCTGCTGTTGGGGTTGGTGCTAGGGTAAAAGTCTTACTACTAACAGTCTCGCCATCTTCTCTAACACTCGTCACACGATAAGAAACTCGTTTACCAGAAGTTAAGCCAACGACTTGGGCCTCATGTCGCCAAATGTCACGCGAGACAGGTTGCTTGTAAACTTGTCCGTTTTCTTTTTGATTTCCGACTCTTGATTCGTGATCTTCTCGTGTCCGACTGAGTTTGGTTGTATTCGCTACGGCTGTTTGCTGAAGATTGTCGCCATATGCAACATTATGTTTGGAACCAGCGAACTCGGTAAACCACACAACTCGGACTGAAGACTGAGTGGGGAGTTGTAGAAATGGATCTGTGAGTAACTGTGGTGCTGATTTTACAATTTTTTGTCCAGAAAAGCAACCGTATACTAAGGTAAGGCAGAAAACTAGTACAAACAAGGCAGCTAATACTTTGCCGTTTGTGAGATGTTTGAGCATTTCAAAGCTTCCAGAACGTCGGTGCATCTCAGTTGTGTATAAAAAACACTGCGGAGCTACACAATATAGTCGCACTGTTCCAGATTATAGTTTCAATACTCGCCTTTAAATATAGCTGTCGCCAGGTAGTTTAGGACATAGACTGAATATAAAACCCTAACACTAAGAGACTTTCAAGCCTGTTAAGAGTTCCTGCTATATTTTGCTGATTGCTTTGTGAGAATGCCCGTTTGCTTTCTCATTTGAGTAGTTCATGCATTCATTTTGGTGTTTTGGGCAAGCAAAATGGCTAATTGCTTTCTCAAAATGCCTGTTTGCTTTCTCATTTGAGTAGTGTACGCATTCATTTTGGTATTTTGGGCAAGCAAAATGGCTAATTGCTTTCTCAAAATGCCTGTTTGCTTTCTCATTTGAGTAGTGTACGCATTCATTTTGGTATTTTGGGCAAGCAAAATGGCTGATTGCTTTGTGAGAATGCTCGTTTGCTTTCTCATTACGTAAGTTAGCTTTATGCTTTTTTTATTTACTTTTCGCCATGAAATTATTGTTATAGCAGTGGACAGAAATCTTAGGACATCTGAGAAAAGCTATCCTTTGAGGATAAGCCAAGAACCTTCGTCCTAATCAGCTTGGCGACTGCTATAAATGTTGATTGAGGATATTCAATGAGCAATGAAAATCACTCCTCTTTGAGAAGCTGTCCAATTAAACTTGGTGCAACCCAAAAGCCAACTTCTCGCAAATCGTCAAAAACTGTCCTCAAATCCAGCAAACCAGATTTAGCAGCGTCTTTGAGAATACCCAGAAGTCCAATAATCGTCAAACCACGCTCCAAAGCTACCTGTCTTGCGGCTTTGTCATCCAAGATTACCAAGTCAGCTTTTAGTTTCTCTGCTAATAAAATTGCTTCTCGTTCACCAGGATCGAGTTTTTCGATCTCTACGTTTTGGAGGGTTTCAATGGGTTGAATTTGCAGCCAGTTCGGAGGTTTGGCTATCCAATTTCGGACGACAGATGGTGACTCAGGAGCGTTTAATTCATCAGCCACAGTTTGAGGAATTATCACTACGCCGTAGAGTTCTTGCAATACTTTGATATGGTCGATCAACAGCAAGTAATATCATGTCCGCTTAATTACTTATAATTCCTGCTTGATCTCGCATCAACCCTCTCCTTAATAAGGAGAGGGTGCCGAAGGCGGGTGAGGTTATTCGTTTTTTTATAAGTGTTTATCCGGACATGATATAACAAATTGATGAAGTATCAGATACAACAATCATTGTGCTCTGAACTTCTTAAGGGTTTGAAGATCCTGTTCTAATTCAGTTTCGTCGTCATTCAGGTAAACACCCATCCGTTTCAAAAAAGCATGAGTTTCTAGACGTGATGGTAATTGAAGTATCTGCCCTACTTCAGCAGTACTAATCTCACCACAACGATAAGCATCAGCGACAACCGTTTCTAGGAGGCGACGAGAAAGGCTTCCCCATGCTTGGTTTAGTCTCTGAGCAATTTCATCGGGAATTTCAACTGTAATTTGCATGGCGCATTCAGGCTACAGCTATAAGTTCTATAGTAAGCGATGATCGCCCTAGCCTTAGTCCGTAATGAATTTCTGATTTGTCAACTAGAGGCAATTGACGCTTTCCACAGCTATCAAAACTATGGGCTAAGGCGCACGCACTCGCGTTCGCTATCATCGCCTACGGCGCGGCACTTGAAGGTTTTGAGGTCAGGTGCATTGAGTTTGTTAGGCGGCTGATTGCTCACCGTCGTAGTGCCTTAAGTCCAAGATTCGGGAACAACTTACTGGCAACAGCAAACTGTACCCAGGCTGTCGCTAGCGTTTCCAGTGTCCGCGCGACTATCAAGTTTCCCGCGTCTATTGCTTCGTAACCGCATTCCTTAACTAAGTCAGCAGTTATCCTTTTTGCCTCTGTGTCATCACCACAATAAAAGATACTAGGACGATGATCACCAAACTGTCTGGAATCTGAGGCGATTATTTCTGCAAAGGTAGTATTAAATGCTTCCACAACCTTTGCGTTAGGTGCTAATTGTTGAATGGTTTCAGCTACAGAAATTTTTAGGTCGGTAGGCAAGCCAATCGTCTGTCCCGTAAAGTCTGGTTGTAACCCACTTACACAAGTAATAACAATCTTGCCATCTAAAGAACCAACAGCATGAATCACATCTTCTAACGAAGGCACCCAAACAGCAAACAAAATCACGTCGCTTTGTGTGACTGCTTCTTGAGGAGTTCCAGCTTTTGCAGTTTCGCCTGCAGACGCAGCAAGTTGATGGAGTTTTTTCTCATCTCTTGAGTATGAAAAGATAACTTGGTGTCCAGCTTTTGCCCAAATTTTACCGAGTGCAGCACCCATGTTGCCAGCACCAATGATGCCGATTTTCATATTTTTTAACTTCTAAATAACAGCAAAAGCCATCAGTATACTTCCTACAGCAATCACCGCGATCGCACTCATCTTGGGAGTATACTGTTGTAACGGTTCAACCCATGAAAAACGCTTCAACCAGTGGTGAGCATAGATAACCAATAAACCAACGCTCACTAATACGACTGCTAATCCAAAACTGAACGCACACACTAATAGTAAGCCGTATGCAGTTTGATGAAGAGCGATCGCACTCAACAACAAAACCAGGGCTGACGGGCAGGGAACTAAACCACCTGCAATCCCCAGAGTTAGAAGAGACTGTAAGGTGACTTGAGAATCAGAGGGAGAGTGTATATGATCAGGACAATCATTGTGAGTATGGTGATGATGATGTTTAGGTGCTGGGTTGAGATGTCGATCAAGTAACCAAAAACCAACACCACAAACCATCAATCCGCTAAAGAAACTCAACAATGGATATAAATTATCTGGTAAAATATACTGAGATAGCAACAAAGCGACAATGCCTAGCGCGAAAACGCTGATTGTGTGAGTAAGCGTTGTCACCAAACTCAGTACGACTGCCTGTTGAGGAGTGCCCCGCGAACCGACGAGATATGCTGCTACCATCGTTTTCCCATGTCCGGGTGAGAGGGCATGTCCAGCTCCAGCAATCAGGGCAATGCCTATCCCACTTAACATCAATGTTGGGGATAGAGTCATGCGAGCCAGGTTTTGGGTTAGGAAGCTACCATGTCCGATATGAGCAAGAGCAGGCTGACTAGGCACAAAAGTGACTAGGAATGCAAAGCTGACAATCGAGATAAATCTCATAGACGACTCGCTTCCGAACTAGAGGCACAGTATAAACCATAACCAATTAATGCCAAAATGACGCTGACCGTTGCAACCACGACGTTGGGGTAAATCGCAATCCCTGCTATCATTGGTGGAGCTTCTTTAAGGTCAGCTTGCAAACTGGTTCCAGGAATCACTAGCGTCACAAAGAAAAAGGGTGACCAGAAAATAACAGGCACCAACATTGCAACTGTGTAACCGATATTGGGTTCTGTTGATTGTCTCCAAAGCAACCACAGCGCCATAATACTCATTCCACTAAGCAACCACAGCATCACCGCATCATGGAATTTGGCGTGAGGATGCCATTCAGGATTGAAAAGATGAGTCACGTTCCAATCCACCGCTACGGAAACTACGGCAGTGCTGACGAGAACAACAGAAAGCAAAATACGGCTGATTTTTCTCATAAATTCGTTGGTAGAACCTAACCTGTGTAAAGTATTACGTTTACTGGTGACGGGATTATTAGGTGTAGAACCCGAAGATACAATGTACTACCGGATAAACGATAGACTTTTCTTGCTGGATCAAATCATGATTTAGGTCATTCTTGCTATCGGGATTCGTATCGCACAGTTCTACTTTTTCTTTAAGAACATCTTGGGTGTGACTCCGACATATTTTCTAAAATGTCTTGTGAAGCGACTTTGATCTGTACAACCAACAAGCAGAGCAATTTCAGCGATCGCATATTTTCTTTGTTGCAATAGTTCTTTAGCTTTTTCCATTCGTTGCTGAAGTACGTATTGATAGGGTGCTATACCCATTGACTGCTTAAATAATCGGCAAAAATGATATTGACTTATGCCCGAAATTTCTGCGAGTTCAGCTAGATGAAGCGGTCGATCTAAATAGTTGTGGATGTAGTCCAGCACTTGCTGAAGTCGATTGTCAGGCAAACCTTCATCGTGCAGCTTTTTCGGTGCAAACGCACAGTATTGTCGCAGCAAGTGAATGATAAACACCTGTGTCAGCGATTCGACATAAAGTTGTCCACCGATACCGCCGTTGTCAAATTCTGTTTGAAACAGACGAGCGATCGCTTCAATTTGTGGATCATGGGCACTTACCGTACTGAGTAACTCAACCTTGTTCGCATCCAACCCACCAATCTCTTCTGCCATTTGATTCAAAAACAGTGGATCAATCACAAACATCAGCGATTCATCAGTACTTTCCCATGCCCAAACTCCTGAAACCTCAGCAGGACAAATCCAGAAATCTCCTTTGGCTTGAGGTTTTTCAGATTCTTGTTTACCGATGCGAGTCAGTTTTTGTTGATTGCCATCGCTCAACAGAAGACAAAGTAGATGATAATTGCATCCGGGGAAGTCAAGCTCATTTGGTGCTGAGATATGTCGATCAATGGTTAACCCAAATAATTGAATAGTGCGGCGCTCAGAAATCCATGTTTCCTTCATAACACTCTTATGAACCGATAAAAGTAAGAGAAATTATGGTTTCTAAACAGCCGAAACAACCTGAAGATGTATTAGACATAATTACCTTCTAAGCTATGTTTTAAAAACTTTTCTAGATGCTGCGTTAGATTTATAAGTTAAATATCAGGTGATTTTCTTGGATCAACTTTGGGGATGACTTCTACACGTCCTTCCTTTTTTTCACATTTTTAAGACTAAACTATATAAACTATCACCCTACCGCAATAGAAAGCGTGCTCATTAGAGTACACTTAACAAAGCTTGCTTAAAGCCAGCAGCACTTTTAAAATGAATCTCTGGTTTGTCAACTAGAGCTTGGTCAATTAATTGAGCTAATTGTTCTGGAATTGAGGCATCGCGATCGCGAATAGGTACCGCATTAGTTTGCAACACCGCTAAAAATGGGTCACTACCAACAAAGTTACGAGGAAAAGTACCAGTTAGCATAAAGTATAAACAGGCGGCTGTAGCCCAAATATCCACCTCTGGCTTGGCATATTTGAAATTGATCACCTGCTGTCTAGGCATAAAAACAGGTGTACCAGCTTTAGTACCGCTCATTGTTTGACCGCTTAAACCAGCTTGGTCAAATGCCTTGGCTAAACCGTAATCCCCTATTTTTGCCGTCAGTTTTCCGTCACTGTAGCTAAGAAAGATATTACCTGGTTTTAGGTCACGGTGAACTAAACCCCTACCTTTACCAAAGCTACCATCACCGAATTTTACGTAAGGAATTTCCGCATTGTGGGTGTATTCCAAACCATTGAGAACTTGCAGAATAATTGGCAGTGCAATATCAATAGATAATCGTCCGCCCTGCTGCTGCATCAAATCCCAAACACTTCCACCGGAGCAATAGTCCATTGTAAAAAAGAAAATGCCCTCATAAAAGCCATAATCCATAAGTTGCACGACATTAGGGTGTTGCAAAGCTTTAGTATTGTCCATCTCCCGCAAAAATCTCTGTATCGCGTCTTCTTTTGCTGCGTTCTCGGGTAACATCAGCTTTAATGCCACAAACCTACCGGAGTGATTGTGTTGTGCTAAATAAACTTCTCCGAAACCACCTTTTCCCAGCAGTTTAATAAGGCTGTAACTTTTAATTGCTTTCAGGTTGCTATTCCCACTTTCAGCCAAACCCAGCCAACGTTTAATAATTTCTAAGAGATTTGGGGGCTGTGTTGGGTTTTGCTTAACATCAATTGTAGGGGGGAAAAAGTTAGGAATATTTATAGATTCTGGGTTAACTTCAACACTAACTGCAAAGACAGTATTACCAAGTTTGATTTCATCCCCGGTTTGTAAATCATACTCTGAAAATGTTAACTTTGCTCCTTCCTCCGGAGTTTGGTCTGGTTCGCGCTGTCCAATTTTTGTGTCGTTGATGTAGGTGCCGTTTTTACTACCGAAGTCGCGTATACGGATGTCAGGGGGGTTAATATCTAGGAGGCAGTGATAACGGGAGATAGTTTTATGGGTTTCGTCATCGGGTAGTTGAGGGTTGCAGTCTTTAGCGCGACCGATGATGCAGGTGGTACGTGAGTCGAAGATGAATTTTTGACCTTTGAGGGTGCCTTCGGTGATCGTGAGTATGACTTTAGCTGGCATTTGATTGTTGGATAAAAATTAAGACTGATGCTATAGCAATCCTAAATTATTTATCAGAAAACCCCATATTTCTTCAGCTTAGTAATGACCTAATTTATACCATATGAGTCAAGATAAAAACTACTATGTTGCTTCTCTAAGTGCCCAGATTTTTAACATGTTGTTTCCCGAAAATGTTGTCATTTATACTATTTAGTCTCTGAATGATAAATCATGTTATTTATTTGTATTACAAACTATTGTCGAGAAACACCACACAATGATAGGAATCTTAGGTATGCGATCGCACTTAGGTTAAGGAAGATGCAGCGATTTCTTCAAATATTAATCAAGTGGCTCCCCGTAGGTGCTGGTGGGTTTTACGCAATTAGCCTTTTGATTAGTAGCCAATGGATTCTGGCTGCGACGATTGCTGTAGGGACTCTGTGGTTAGCGGTTATAAATCTTCGTAGAGATAAAGGTAGGAGGCTAGAGCAGTTCCAAGTTCCTCCGCAATATGAGAAGTTAGCAAGCTATCTTGCAGCAGGAGAATGGAAAAAAGCCGATGAAGAAACGACAAAACTACTAATGGAGGAGGAGCAAGGTAGTTTGTTTAATGCTGTTTGGACAAATTTGCCACGTTCGGTAACGTCAAACGAAATGTTCATTATCCCTACTGGGCGTATATTGAAATACTGTCAATCTATTCCTTGCGAGAAAATTCTAATGGTCGATCAATTATGGGTACGTTTTAGTCGTGGTTGGTTTGGACTGAGTGTTCACAGAAGAGTCTTGTTGGAAAGTGATGGTTATATGAATTCAATGGCAGATCGTCTTGGTTGGAGGGAAAATAATCAATGGATTTCTCACGAAGATATAACTTTTGACATTAAAGCTCCGATGGGGCATCTTCCTGTAGACTACCTTTTTGCAGTTGATCGAGCATCATCATATATTGCTCCTGAGTGGCAGCGTTGTATATCATACTTCTTTATTAACAAATATGGTGAGGGAGAAGCTCATGTGATATGGACACCTGTAGTATGGCAGGTTCTTATATCAAGACTTGAGGTATGCGTGAAAGGGGAGACTAGTGAAGCTCTGAATCACCAGCAGTTAGCGAACTCTTACCTAATAAATGAGTTATGGAGCGATGTAATGGCTAAAGAAAACCATAACGTTGCTCTTGTATTTGACAGCACTGACGACACCAATGTATCTATTGGAGGGGAGACTAGTGAAACTCCGCGTGAGCAGCAGTTAGAAACCTCTGTGAACCAGTTAGAAACCTACTTAATAAATGGGCAGTGGCGTAATGCAGATCAAGAAACCCTTCACATCATTATTCAAATGGTGGGGAGAGAAGATTGGGAATTATTTGATACCGAATGGTTGGAAGATTTCCCTTGCGAATACTTACATATTCTTGACCAACTGTGGGTGAAATACAGCAATGGCAAATTTGGCTTGAGTGTGCAAAAGCAAATTTGGGAAGAATGTGGCAATTATTGGGGGCGATTTGAAGATCGCGTTGGTTGGCTGGTAACTGGAGTTTAGACTAAGCAACGCAAAACGACCCAGCAGCGCTGAGTTAATAACAAACTTACTGCGTGATCCAGTATGCTGTTAACTGATAGACAAGCCGCAAATGATACCATTAAATCCAAAGATTAACAACATTCAGGGGAAATACAAATGAATTTTCAAACAAACTATCTCCATATTGCTGGTGATGTCAGAGATTCTTCATCATTACGGCAGTTATACGAGATTTCTGATAGAGATTTAGAGGACATCAAATCTCTGGAGCCATTGATGCTACCGCAGATGGATAAGATGGTGGATGGTTTCTATAGCTGGCTAATGAAGCAGCCTGAGTACGAACAGTTTTTTTCTGATCCAAAACTGCTCAAGCATACTCAGAAAATGCAGCGCATCTACTGGGAAAAATTTTTAGCTGGCAAGGTAGATGATGAATATGTCCATCATCGGCGAGTCATTGGGGAAACTCACGCCCGTATCGGACTCTCCATGACGATGTTTTTTGCCGGCATGACCATATTTAACAACCTTGTTTCTGAAATTATTCAAGAAAAAGTTGCTAATGCTAAAAATAAGACGACAACAACAGATGCAGTAGCGAAAGTTCTACATTTGGATACGGGCATAGTCTGCGAAGTTTACTCCATGATGTCCAACGAAATGATCGCCGTCCAAAGCAAGTCATTGATGGAGATGTCTACTCCTGTTACCCAAATTTGGGATAATATTTTGCTGTTACCTTTGGTGGGAGTTGTAGACTCCAAACGTGCTTTAGATATTAGAAATGCTGTTTTAAGTGCGATCTCTCGTACCCGCGCTCGTGTCTTTATTTTAGATATTAGTGGTGTAGCTGTGGTAGACACAGCTGTCGCCAATCACTTAATTAAAATCGCTAAAGCTACTCGCTTAATGGGTTGCGAATCAACACTAAGTGGTATTTCTCCTTCCATTGCTGAAACTATGGTTGAACTGGGTATTGATATGGGTACGCTGAGGACTACTGCTACCATGATGGATGCACTAGAAGGAGCCTTCCAGCGTTTGGGACTGCGAATTACAAAGATGAATTAAAAATATGAATTAAAAATATGAACGGTAGTGATGTTCAGCGCATTCCCTTACAATTATCACAAGGTTGTATAATCGCTTCTATTCAAATAGAATTGACTGCAGAGGTACTTCAGCAGTTTCGCAAAGATATCTTAGATTGGCTGCATAATAACAAAGCTAGAGGTATTATTTTGGATCTCTCAGGTGTAGAGATTATGGATCTCCAAGATTTTGAAACTTTGCGACGCACTTTGTCAATGGCAGCAATAATGGGAGTTGAAACTATCCTAACTGGTTTTCAACCAGGGGTAGTATCTGCTTTGGTAGATTTAAATGCTGACATTGATAGCATTTACGCCGCATTGGATATTGACGATGCTTTGCAATTAATGAATAGCCTGCGACCCTTAAATCAGCATATAGGACTATTAGCGGAAAACTCTAATCAAGAACAATTAAAGGAATGAGATGAACCATCCGAACTCGATTTGGATTCCAGTCAAGAGTGAGTCAGATTTAGTGCGCTCAATTGTAGATGCAAAAAGAATAGCTAATGAAATTGGCTTTGATAATAATGCTTGCCAAATGATTGCGACTGCGGTTTCAGAATTGTCTCGTAATATCCTTAAATATGCGGGTAAAGGTGAAATTATTATCTCTCCGATACAAAAAGGTTATCGGGTTGGCATTGAAATTACTGCCCAAGATCGAGGACCTGGGATTCCTGATTTAGAGCAGGCGATGGCTGACAATTTTAGCTCTAGTGGCACTTTGGGATTAGGATTACCAGGAGTGAAACGAATGATGGATGAATTTGAAATTAATTCTGTGCTGGAGAAAGGAACACGAGTGATAATTAAAAAATGGCGTTAAAACTGGGTTTTTTATTCAGTACTTCTTTTGCCAAAAGCTAAAAACCGAAATTGAAACAGAATGGATTAACTGTAAACTAAATTTTCAAAACGACGACAAATGAATGTGTACAAAAGTTTCCGATAATTTAGATTGTGCTTTCTTTGGTCGCCCTTGCTTTGGCGAACGCTTTAGTGGAGACACAGTCATTATTGACAAGCGAGAAGAACTGGTTTTTATAGCCATTGTTGATGTACTCGGGCATGGACATGATGCTTATCTTGTTGCTCGTCAAATTGAAGATTTTCTTAAGGAAAATTGGAGTCATGATGTCGTGGCAACTCTACATCAACTACACGCAGAAATTAGAGGAACTCGTGGTGCAGCCGCAGGTTTAAGTGTTCTGAATTTGGAAACAAGCGAGTTATTTTATACAGGAGTTGGCAATACAGTTCTTAGGGTTTTTGGCAGCCGCTCAATCCGACTCTGTTCAACAGAAGGTATAATTGGTAGCCATCTTCGCACACCTATAGAACAGAAACTTGAGTTAACTAAATCGGATGTTGTTTTGCTTTATACCGACGGAATTAAAGCTCATTTTGAAATAAATGATTATCCTCAAATTCTCTATGAAAGTCCTAATACAATTTCTAGAAATATGGTGCGGCGTTTTGACAAACTCCATGATGATGCAACTTGTGTCGTTTTCAGGTATAAACAATAATGATTACATTAGGTAGCATTCTTATTAATCATCATATGCCTCTGAATGAGGTACGCAAAAAGGTTTTTACTGTCGTCAAATTGCTATCTGGAGAAACCATTATGGCTACGCGAGTAGCCACTGCAACCTCACAAATGTGTCGCGCTCTCTATAAATTATCTATTATCTTTGAAATCGAATTTGCTCTGAACACAACTGTTGGTCATTCTGCGTTGTGGTTAAATTTTACAGCTCATCAATCTTTGCCAGTAATCAACTTACTAACTCCCTTTTTTGATCAGGTTCATTACCTCACTTTAGAAAACAACTTTTATCGCGTGCAAGGTATGCTCAGTTTGCGCGATCGCCAGATTTTTAACAATGATATGAGCGCAAAAATTAAGTCCATCATCCAGCAAAAAAGCCGCAATGAATTAATGATAGAATTGGAAGTTAAAAACCGCGAACTATATGAATCTCTAGAAGATTTAAAGCAAACAACCCGAATGAAAGAACAACTTCAAGAGCAAAATCTACGGATGGGAGCAGAACTCAATGTTTCTCGGATGCTCCAGCAGATGATTCTCCCGAAACCAGAAGAATTGGTAATTGAAAAACTCGATATAGCCGGATTCATGGAACCTGCTGATGAAGTAGGTGGAGATTATTACGATGTCCTATATACACATGGCGTAGTGACACTAGGCATTGGTGATGTAACCGGACACGGATTAGAAAGTGGTATCCTGATGCTGATGGTTCAAACCGCCGTTCGCACTCTCAAAGAAATTCGGGAAGTCGATCCAGTCAGATTTTTAGATACACTGAATCGCACAATGTATAAAAATGTGCAACGGATGAACTCTGAGAAAAGCTTAACCCTAGCAATTGTCAACTATGCTGATGGAGAAATTAGTATTAGTGGACAGCATGAAGAAATTCTCATCATTCGCAATAACGGTCAAGTTGAACGAATTGATACGATGGATTTAGGCTTCCCAATTGGTTTAGATAGTGAAATTGCTGATTTTATCAGTCACATTACATTGGATTTGCAACCGGGTGATGGAGTTGCACTTTATACTGATGGTATTCCAGAGGCAAAAGATATTAATAAAGTCCAATACGGAGTAGAAAGACTTTGTAAAGTAATTAGCGAGAATTGGTACAAATCCGCCCAAGATATCAAAGATGCAGTCATTACTGATGTACGGCGACATATTGGCAAGCAAAAAGTATTTGATGACATCACATTACTAGTGCTTAAGCGGAAGAGTGATATTTATCAAGAGATACCACAACACTTAGAATTCAAATCAAAAACATGAGGTAAAAAAACTTTTTATGAAAAAATTCCTCCTTGTTTGCTAATTTTATTTTTAATTTAGAATCAACACAATAAAATGAATTTAAAAATTTACCGATTGAAAGTTATAAACTGATATAATTTTAACAAAAGAAGTCAGGAGTCAGGATCAGCTGAGTAGGAATGAACGAGCGGTACTCCTTATGCGGATGACTCTAGGGGTCGCGCATCCCCACTGTCTACAAGGTGTCTGAGGTTGGTTGGTTGAGATAGGTAAAATGTGTCAGGCGAAGCCCGCATTTTACCTATCTCAAGGGGTTAAATCCCCATACTTACGGTTCTGAATTCTGAATCATAAATTGCTGAATTATGACTCCTTTTTTTAATTTTTTGTCTCATTGGGTGGTGTGTAAGAGAGTAACAAACAATCAAATTTCTGGATGATTAATTACTTATTTATTTGAGAGGTCTATTAACATGGCTCAATTGTTTGGCGAGTTTATCAACGACTTTCCTCCAGAGCAGGATTTTCTCCAACTGACTTTTACCCCTAGCTCTCGTCCAATTAAACAACGCTGGAAAAATAATCGCCTTTCTGCTCATTTCGTGGCTGATTACATGGCCAACTTCATTCCAGTTGATGAAGATGATCCAAATAGTGAAAGGCGGATTAAAGAAAGCAAAGGAGCTGTTAGCTATGTAGCGAACGAGTTACTTGAGAATGCTATCAAATTTAACGATGAAAAGTTGAAATACAAAGTAAAATTTGGCATTCACTTTATAGAAAACTCAGATAATGTAATGGCTGTAATGTTTGCTACTAATACCGTCAAACCAGGAGATGTAGATAAATTAAAAGCATTCATTGAAGAGTTGCTTTCTTCGGATCCCGATGATATGTATATTAATCAAATCGAAAAAAGTGCTGAAGAAGATACTGAAGCTTCAGGTTTAGGTTTATTGACCATGATTAATGACTATGGCGCTGTACTGGGTTGGAATATAGACATAATTGAGGGTGATTCCCCAGTTGTGACTGTGACTACGATGGCTCAAATCAAAGTATAATATTCATCAGCACAAGTTCAATAATCAAATTGTTTACTTAAGGAAAGTTACAAAAAATGATTGCTCAAGAAATTAAGGCAGAGGATTACATCGTACAATTTGATGCTGACTCAACAAAAATTAACCTTAAAGGTGAGTTGAGTCTTGGTGGATCTAGCGAGTACCAACCAATCACTAATTTACTTAACGAGGTTGCCGCAACTGACCCAGAAATAATAACCATAGATTTGAGAGAACTAGCATTTCTCAACAGTTCTGGTATTAGTATGCTATCAAAATTCGTGATGAGCTTACGTAAAAAGAAAGGAACTCAATTAGTTATATTAGGCTCGAACGATCAGCCTTGGCAAGGTAAATCTTTGCAAAATCTAGTGAAATTATTGCCTGGTTTACAACTAAAAGTTCAATGAAATAATTGGTAATTTATATGGCAAAGATTGCAGATATTCAGAAAGTTGTAAATTGGCTTGCGGGACTACTGAGTCATTCATATCAACCATCACACGATGCTAAAAGAACTATTGCCATTTCAAGTGAATACTTGGGCATTTGTTGCCAGTAATCTGTTGATTGCCATTGCTGGGGCGGTACTCATTTATTTCATTTTATTTTACCTTTTGCGTTCCATTTTCCGCAAATTTGAAAGAGACATTGCCCTAGTTACTCTGAATATTTCGGCTTATCCGGCTCTGGCTACTTTTATCCTGGGCATCCTCAAATTGACTTTTGAGAGTTTGCCTTCAGTTACAGTCATTGACAGCTTTGAAAATATTATCACAGCCGGACTAATTGCATCGATTAGTTATTGGATAGTACAACTTTTTATCCAAGTTTTTATCTACTATCTCAAAGAGTATACCCAACAAACAGAAGCCATGTGGGATAACGTACTACTACCGCTTTTAGAGGCAGTAGTTCCTATTGTAATTTACTTAATAGCTATTGTTTTAGTTTTACGTTCGTTTGGAGTTGATCTTACTGGTATCTGGGTAGCTTTAGGTGGTGCAACATTCGTGATTGGCTTTGCAGCTCAAGGTATTTTAGCAAACTTTTTTAGTGGTGTTGTCCTGTTAATTGATACACCTTTTCAATTTGGTGATGTTTTGCGCCTTGAGGATGGCTCTATTGCCATGCTCAGGAAAATTGGTGTGCGGGTTACTCAACTTTATGTGCCTGACAAGCATTACGATATTTACATTCCTAACAGTAATTTACAAAGTCAAAATATTATTAATCTCAGCCGTCCTACAACTTATTATCATTACTCCAGTCAAGTAGAAGTATTAGTGGAGTATGATCTGTATGAAGCTAAAATGATGATGGTAAAAATTCTTTTAGCTCATCCAGATACATTAGGAGATATCGAGCAAAAATTAGAAACAATTGATAATTACTATCAAATTGATGAACTAAAAAAACAACAAGAAATAGGCAAATTCCGCTTAATTGCAGAACAAGAAGTTAACTCTAAATTAGAAGAGATTCAAATAGGACTTGAAACACTAGTTGTCACACTCCAGTTTGCGGAAAAAGGTGGATTAACCGAAGATGAGATTGATAATGTGCAGCAGGAGTATCGAAATATTTTAGCTTTGATTGGGTTAGAAGCAGTTGCCGAAACTCAAAACCATCGTACTGTTTTTAATCTGCAAGAAACCAAAGTTCAAGATTCGTTGATTGAGTTAGTCCGGAAATGGTATCGCATTTGGATTCGCGATCCTAATCTTTTGGATAACGATAGTTATATGGTTTCTGAAGAGTGGGAGCGCAAGCTTAATCTGCTGAAGCGAAGATCGCAGCGTTTATACCAAAAATTTTCTAATCCCCAGAATGAAGAAACTCGGATTGATGATTATGTGATGGAATTAAATAAATGGGTTCGGGAACGATTCAAAGAACCACGGCAAATGTGGCAAGAACCACAAGTTTTAATCAAAGGTACAAATCATAGCGATGATAGCATTACCTATGCTGAATTTAAGCTCAATTTCTTTGTTGATGATATCAAACTAGAGAATGGTAGACGAGGTGAGCGTATTAGCAGTCAAATATATCAAGAGGTTTTGCAATATCTCAAGTCCAAAAAAGTGAATAGCAGTAATGTAACGTGAATTTGCTAAATTCACGTTACATTACTGGGGCTCAGGACATAGCAAGAATCCCACGGCTAGCCGTGGGAATAAGCGCGTAGCGCGATATTCACACAGCCGTGAGAGTGTCAATTATCTGTTAGCAGTTGCCAACTGGACTTTAGACTAGGACATGGAAAACGACCCAGCGATGCTGAGTTAAAGAAGTCTGCACTAAAAAATCAAAAAGATACTTAAACTAAGCAGATTTCGTCGCTTGCTTGCGAGGTCTATAAGTATCTTTTTTAACAATTGGACATCGGTTTCTACGTTGACGTGGCTGACCTGTTTTCCTTCCCTTGAGATTTTCCACGGGGTTTTGGAGGATTCGCAGGTGTGCCAATCGTCGCTAAAACTCCCCCGTTTCATCAAACCCGGAAAAACTGCGGTGCCCTTCGGGAACGCGGGTCGCCTC
>NZ_QMEA01000087.1 GCF_012912105.1 Brasilonema sp. UFV-L1 | reverse complement strand
TTAGGGAGGGGTAACGCGAGGACTGCAATGATAACTAATCATCCGAACTTGATATTAGGGGCGCTGCGCAAACGCTAATGCGGTTCGTTTTTTCATAATTTTGCGTAATTCCTGAACCAGAATTGTACGTACTGACTAGTACTGCCAGAAAACGAAGTAAGATGAACGAGGAGCTGACTCAAAAAATTCGGAATGATTTTGACCGCATTGCTTTACATGAGCAAGTGGGATGGAATCACAACAATCATTATCATCATTTTCTGCTTCAGCAATTACCATCCCACTGCAAAAATATTCTGGAAATCGGATGTGGAACTGGAGAATTCTCGCGTCTTTTAGCTAAACGTGCTGATAGAGTTGTTGCGATAGATTTATCTCCCAACATGATCAAAGTCGCTAAACAGCACTCTAAAGAGTTTACAAATATAGATTTTCAGGTTGCTGATATTTTGAAGTGGGAATTTCCAACACAGCAATTCGATGCTATCGCCTCCATAGCTACCGTTCATCATCTACCAGTAGAGAACTTGCTACCCAATTTGGAAGCTGCTTTGAAACCTGGTGGTAGCCTTTTGATTTTGGACTTGCTAGAACACGAGAACTTACAAGATAGCCTGAGTGATTTCATTGCTGTTCCTCTAAACTGGATATTTCAGATACTTAGAAACAGACACATTAAGCACTCAAGCGAAGTAGCAGAAGCCATTCGAGAGCATCTTCGCAAAAGACAAGTACCTCACCTTATCCCAAGCACGACGAATTTACACAAAGTCACTTTGGGGAGCAAAAGTTAAAAAGCACTTATTTTGGCGTTACTCAGTAGTCTGGCACAAGCACAACACCCATACGAGTCATAAACGATGAATTTTGAAACTTTTTTATTATTCATCATTCATAGTTCATAACTCCTAAATCTTATTTGAAACTTTCCATGAGTCAGAAACGGATTTTAGTTACGGGTGCAAGTGGTTGTATCGGTCACTACATAAGTGAAACCTTAATTCGAGAAACAGAACACGAATTGTATCTGCTAGTCAGAAACCCAAAGAAGCTACGCGTCGAGACTCAAGCACGTTCTGGTGTGACTGTCTTGCAGGGTGACATGCAAGAAATCGGGAAATTTGCTGACTTGCTGAAAACAATAGATACTGCAGTGCTAACAGCAACAGCTTGGGGCGGTGATGCGACATTTGATATTAATGTACATAAAACACACGAGTTGCTTAATTTGTTAGATCCGAACAGATGCGAACAAGTCATTTATTTTTCCACCGCTAGCGTTTTGGATCGCAAGAACCAGCCTTTGAAAGAAGCAGGGGAACTGGGTACAGACTATATATCTTCTAAGTACGTGTGCTTACAAAAATTATCGGAATTAGCGATCGCTCCCAAAATTACCACACTTTTCCCCACTCTAGTTCTTGGTGGCGATGCCAACAAACCCTATTCTCACGCAACATCTGGTATTCCAGAAATCACAAAATGGATTGATTTCATTCGGTTTTTTCAAGCAGACGGTAGTTTCCACTTTATCCACGGTCAAGACATTGCCACTGTAGTACGATATTTGATAGATAATCCCCCCGCAACAGAGGAGAAGCGCTTTTTTGTTTTAGGTCAAGCGCAGTTAACTGCAAACCAAGCAATTGAAGAAGTCTGCGATTATCTCGGCAAAAAAATTTACTTTCGTATTCCCCTCTCTTTATCGTTAGCCAATTTGTTAATAGTTTTATTTCGGATTCAAATGGCTGCTTGGGATAGATTCTGCATGAACTATCGGCATTTTACTTATGAAAATGTCATCAATCCCGACAGTTTTTCCTTACCCAATTACTGTGCCACCATGAGTGATGTTTTGAAAATTAGTGGTGTACTAAGTGCTAAATAATACAAATAGTCAGTTCGAAACGCAACGTTGGGCAATTAGTAGCGCTTAATCACATAAGTGTAAACACGGTATACTATGTTTCAGGAGTATAGAATATTTAAAACAAGTGTATTTGACAGCATGATAGCTATCATAGGGCACCTCGTTTGCTACTTATTGCACGGAACCTTTTATAACAAGAGAACTTCTAGATATTAGGGGAAAATTGAGCAGATATCTTCTATGAAACGCAAGCCACTTATGTTTTGTGCGTTTAAGGACAGGCTTGGCGGTTCGTCTAATAAACATTAAGTACACATCATGGAGAATTAGTATGAGTAAAAACGAATTTAGCAAAAAGTCAAGAATTCTTTCTTAATTTAGTTACAGTGAAATAACACTGAGAGTGTGAGGGTTGATAGTTATGCGAGTTTTATTGGTTTATCCCATTTTTCCAAAAACGTTTTGGTCTTATGAAAAAATATTGGAATTAGTTAACCGCAAAGTTTTGTTACCACCCTTGGGTTTGGTGACAGTTGCAGCAATTTTGCCTCAAGAATGGGAATTTCAGCTGGTTGATCGCAACATCCGTCCAGTCACAGAAGAGGAATGGGCATGGGCAGATGTAGTTATTTTCTCAGCGATGATAGTTCAAAAACAAGATTTACTAGAACAAATTAGTGAAGCCAAGCAACGTGGTAAGTTAGTTGCTGTAGGTGGTCCTTACCCCACCTCAGTCCCTCATGCAGTTCAGGATGTTGGAGCTGATTTTCTGATTTTAGATGAAGGGGAAATCACTCTCCCGATGTTTATTGAAGCGATTAAACGGGGTGAAACCTCTGGAACTTTCCGCGCTACAGAAAAACCTGATGTCACCACAACTCCAATACCGCGTTTTGATTTGTTGGACTTAGACGCTTACGACATGATGTCGGTTCAGTTTTCGCGGGGTTGTCCTTTCCAATGCGAATTTTGTGACATTATTGTTCTCTATGGACGCAAACCTCGCACCAAAACTCCTGCACAACTGTTAGCAGAGTTGGATTGCCTTTATAAGTTGGGTTGGCGGCGTAGTATTTTCATGGTGGATGACAACTTTATTGGCAACAAGCGCAATGTTAAGTTGTTGCTCAAAGAGTTAAAAGTTTGGATGGTAGAACACAAGTATCCATTCCGGTTTGATACCGAAGCCTCTATTGACTTAGCACAAGACACAGAATTAATGGAGTTGATGGTTGAGTGCGGTTTTGCAGCAGTGTTTTTGGGAATTGAAACACCGGATGAAGAGAGTTTGCAACTGACAAAGAAGTTTCAAAATACCCGCAACTCGCTGACTGAGGCTGTGCAAACTATCATCAAAACAGGGTTGCGCCCGATGGCTGGGTTTATTATCGGTTTTGATGGGGAAAAAGCAGGTGCAGGCGATCGCATTGTCCGCTTTGCCGAACTAGCAGCAATTCCCTCCACGACTTTTGCCATGTTACAAGCACTGCCAAATACAGCCCTTTGGCATCGCCTCAAGAAAGAAGGACGACTACGGGAAAACAAAGATGGCAACATCAACCAGACGACTTTGATGAACTTTATTCCCACTCGTCCCCTAGAAGATATTGCTAGAGAATATATTGAAGCTTTTTGTACTTTATACGATCCAGTGCAGTACTTGGATCGCACCTACCGCTGTTTCCTGCTTATGGGTGCGCCGAGTTGGAAAGCGCCATTTAAGATGCCAGACTGGGTAATTGTGAAAGCCCTACTGCTTGTTATTTGGCGACAAGGGATAAAACGAGAAACTCGCTGGAAGTTTTGGCACCACTTGTTCAGCATCATCAAGTACAATCCCAAAGTTGCGGAACAATACCTCGCCACCTGCGCCCACAATGAACATTTCTTAGAGTATCGCCAAATTGTACGCGAGCAAATAGAATCTCAGCTTGCTGAATATTTAGCACAAGGCGTAGAAAAACCATATGAAAGAGTAAATGAGACAGTGGGTGCTTTGGCAAGTTGATTTGGCAAGTTGAATATCTGCGCTCGCTCTTTGTAAGTCGCAAACATCAAACTGTCTGCCAATTCTTTTTCATCAGTGCAACAAATGTGGCATATCCCTCGGAGAAATGCGGTGGATCGGGTAGAACATACTCTGGAAATTCCTTATAATGCCGCCAAGGTTCTGAAGGACTGTGGCGCAGATGCAACACACAATCTGTTGTGCCTGGAGGTTTCCAAGTCATTTGACCGGGGGAAGTGTCAGACATAAATACCTCTTAAAATATAAGCTAAACAACTAAGGAATGTACCTCGCCATTTTCCGCGCAACCTCGCCCACCGCGTGGCGGATGGGGAATTCCGCCGAAATGCGTTAAAATAAGCAGCTTTCTTTATCTGATAACTGATAACTTTTGAGATTACATGAATTTATTTTGCAAATCAAAATAAATTCTGCCTTTCTATGATAGCATAGATACTCCCTGGATACTGTCAGCCAAGGAGTCATCCTTTTCGCGTCAAAGTAAAGATTACGGCTCAAGCAAGTTTTCTAATGCAGCAGCGACAACTTGATGATCCGAATCTTGGCGGAGTTGCCTAAGGGCTTCCTTCGCTTGTGGATCATCAAACTGCTTCAGCGCATGAGCAAGGTGTATGCGAATCTGTTTCGAGTCACAAGCAATCAATCTCAACAGTTGAGACAAGGCCAACTCTTGCTGATTGGTGAAGGCGAATTTACCAAGCGCATCTATGGCATCTGCCTGTACACTAGAATCTTCGCCTGCTAAAGCTTCGATGCAAACTTCAAACAGTTCGCCTGGACAGTCTAAATCAACCAAAACTGCCAGAATACTACGCCGCACTAACCAGTGATCGTCTTGGAAAAAGGTTGAAACCAGATGAGACGCAGCGACTTTGCCAAACAGAGAAAGGGAACTTGCTGCCTCTGCTCGTACGTTGGGCGTGTTGTCAAATTTCATTAACTCCAGCAAAGCGGCAAAAGATTCAGCAGTTTGCTGCTTACCCAGCCCCATAGCGACGAACGATCGCACCAGAAATTCAGAATCATGAAGTTTGCTTGTCAGTAAAGGAACAGCGATTTCTGGGGTATAATCTTTGAGGGCAGTGATTGCTTTCAGGCGATATTGAAAATCAGGATTATTTAAATCTGTTTCGATTTTGTAGATATTCATAGCAGCACTAAGCACAACTTTACCCTCACTGTAATCAAAAAGATTTGCTTAGTGGTGACACGATCTGAGAAAATCGAGCGTAGACTTGTTATAAAAAAAACATTTAGGAAAAATTAAAAATGACCGAAACTTCAGAACACACGCCAACAGAACAGCCCTCTTCTGAAGAACTAGCAGAAGTTATAGCTGAATTTGAGGAATATCGCGAAAGGTTGGTGAGCGAAACATTAGCAACGGCGCAAAAGGCTAAGGTGATGAAGGCAACTGCACTCGCCCAACTAGAACCGGAACTTGCCAAAATTGATGCTGTACTCCAACAACTGCGCGATCGCGCTTCTAGTGTAACAACAAACCATTAATATAAAATTGCACGAGTTCATCTAACACAGTCATTGGTGATGGTAAACTGATCATGAGTAATCTGCTCACAGGGGAAATGAAATCCGAAGGAAACTTAATCCCGCCGCCTCAAGAACAAACCGATGCTTTGCTGTTGATGGTTAAGGAGCAAATAGATTTAGACACTTTCAATCCCAATGACCAACAACTCCTCAAGCGTCTGGTTGAGTCTCTGGGAGATTCACGCGGATTAGTCAGAATGCAAGTCGCGGAAACACTCGGTCAAATTGGTGAGTTGGCAACTCCATTATTACTAGACGCACTGGCACATCATCCGAATGTGGTAGTGCGTCGCGCCAGCGCCAAAACTCTGACAATCATCGCAGATCCAAAAGCAGTTCCAACACTGGTACACTCTTTCTTACATGACGAAGACACAGTTGTCCAAGGTTCGTCAGTCGGCGCATTAGCAAGAACAGGTGAAGTCGCTGTACCACCCTTGCTGGAAATCTTAGCATCCCCAGATTCGTCTGAAAATACCAAAGGTCATGCCGCATGGGCGCTGGCATTTATTGGATCAGCCGCAAAGGAGTATATTTATAAAGCAATCGACTCAGACTCACCTGATGTTCGTGCTGCTGTGGTTGGGGCGATCGCCAAAACGATTCAAGAAGATCCCAAACCGGAAGCATTCAATATGCTGGTGAATGCCCTGGGCGATGCAGACACAATTGTACGCTGCGAAGCAGCTTCTGCCTTGGGCAACCTAGCATATCAACCAGCGATTGGTAACCTCACAGAGTTACTGCATCATCCTGATTGGGAAAGCCGCAAAGCAGCAGCACTGGCTTTGATGAAAATGGGTGTAAACTTGACTTGTGCAAACAAGACTCGCACAGTCTTAGAACCCCTGCAAGCAGCTTTAGTCCAGGAAGCAGAAACAGCGGTTCAGCAAGCAATCAAGTTGGCGATTTCTCAAATTGAGAAACACTCAGACCAAGACGACTGGGCGTGATATGACACTCTCGTTTAAAAAATTGTGCGGAGTGCGATCGCGATCAATTGAGCATACAGATGAATGAGTTTTCGTTCATCTTCACGCAAAGTGTGGGGTTGTTGCCACTGTAGTAATAACACCGCCAAGACTTCTTGGCGAAAAGTTATTGGAATAATGAGATCTGCTTGAACTGTGTGAGTTGAGTCGTGAGCAACATCAACTAAGTCTTGGTTTAATGGTACGTGAGGTGAGGCTTGCATTTGGTGAGTGGCGATCGCCTCGGTTGTGAGTTGATTTTGCTCAAGCCAGTTTTCCACTGTACCTGTCGTAGTGTAAGTCCCTTGATTTGGAACTAAACCATCACTCTCTACTAGCTGCAACATACAACAATCAGCTGCAAAACTTTCACCAAATGCCCTAGCGATGGAGTTGAGAGTTGTCTCCAAATCACTATATTCTTGAGTTATCTGCACCAAAACACTCAGCAATGACATAGGTGCATGAACACGTTGCAATTCTTCTGTACGTTGCTTGAGCAAATCGTAGGTTTGGGCTGCTTGTTGCACGACTGCCTTCAGTTCTTCTCGGTTCCAAGGTTTGGTGATATACTTATAGACCTGTCCTGCATTAATCGCTTCTACCAAATCTTCAATATCAGTAAAACCCGTAAGGATAATTCTCACGGTATCTGGATACTGAGGCACTGTTTGACGCAAAAACTCAGTTCCCTTCATCTGCGGCATTCGTTGATCAGATATAATGACGGCGACTTCTCCTTCAGTTGCTAACATTTGCAGAGCCTTCATACCACTATCTGCTTTTAGAACATCAAAATCGCGGTAGAAAGTGCGGTAAAGTAAATCTAGATTATCTTGTTCGTCATCAACTACCAAAATTTTTTGCTTTTTTGGTTTTTCTGTAGTGATTGATTGATGCTCAATCTTATGCAGTTCAGAAGTTTGAGTATCCATAAAAAGTCATCCTTTAAATATTTATCTTTGATTTTTGTGATATTTCATACAATATCCGGCTGAAACACAGTACAATAGTAAACTATAACTATCAGGACAATTTCAAAGAAAAAATTGACTATTGAAACTTTTCTTATTATTAATGTCACCGATTTGCGAGCTGAACTCAAAAGCTGAAGAGTAAGCCAAAATTGAGGCAGTGCTTCAGGTATTTGCAGCAGTTTGTAACTGTGCAAACCAGCAAGTAAAGCTTCTAATAACCAGTTAGGCACAAGTGTATCAGGAGTCGAGAGAAAAGTTTGGATGAAACGCTCAGTTAGCACCCAGAGCTTGTGCGTGTGTGGAAGCGAGATGAGTGAACCATTTGACCATACAATAAGACTTGCTGGATATGTATTGACTGCTTTTCCTTGAAGTCGTGAGCGAATTATGACTGACTTACCACCCAATGCTCAAAATTCTGATAATAATGATCATGTCGCACAAGATTTGCTGCGAAAGCTCAGACAAAAGCAAGGTTCCTGGGTGGAATGGGGAATTGCCATCGCCCAACTGCAAAAACTTGGTTATGATCCACAAGCCATCTTTGAAGCAACTGGATTTGAGCCGATACAACAAAATCAAGTTATTGTTGGGGCTCAAGTTTATAATTCCATAGAAAAAGCTAATGTAGCCGAAGAAGTGCGATCGCACTACTCCACGCGGGGAAGTGACGTTTTGTATGAGCTACGCCTGCTCACCCAAGAAGAACGCGCTGCTGCTGCACAACTGACGTTCCAACATAAACTTGACATTGATGAGGCGCGGGAAGTCGCCAAAGCAGTCAAAGAGTTCTCTCGCTTCCAGACTCTACCAGAGGGGTTTGAAAATCATCCGGGAGATGCAGTAGCGTATCAATGCTGGAAACTCGCCCGCCAAAACTCAGACTTACAAGAACGCTCTCGCCTGATTGCCAAAGGTTTGCGTTTTGCTCACTCACAAACAGCAAGGAAACAAATCGAACAATTGTTGACTGATTTTACAGTTGTTCCCAAACGTCCTGCTCCCTTGTTACCCTTTTACCGCCTGGACTCAGAGGAAGAATTACCGCGTATTATACCAGTTGTGGGTGAGTTACCATTAACACCACAAGAAATGAAAGCTGTACCTTTGGTAGAAGGGATAGAACCATTTGGTATAGTCAAGTTTGCTGGAGAGCAAGCTTGGGTAGCGTTACCAGGTTGGCAGATTTTGTTGAGTGCAGAAGATCCAGTAGTGATTTTATGCAAAAGCGATAGCGAAGCGCTGCTGCGTTCGCGGAGCGGCTCTGAAAGAGCTAGCGCAGATCGCTTACCCAATCAAACACAAAATTCTTCACAACCTGTGTTAGTGGTTGTAGACCGCGATCAACGAGAATGGGATGATATCAGCTACTTTGTAGTTGATAATTCTGGTGAATTAGACTTTCAGTGGTTTGAAACAGCACCGGAAATTCCCTTGCTTGGGAAAATTATTGTGATTGTGCGACCAAAGAAGATTTTAGATGAAAATGTGACCAAGGACTTTTGGCAGATTGATGAGTAGATATTGGGCTACTCATTAGAACAATTTGGCAGACGTCATTTTAACGTACTGAATGAGTAATTGTAGTTATGGTTACTTTGCTTACTAGTCAAGTTAGTAACAAACTAATCTACCAATTGTTAGAAGTGCAGCTAATGGAAATAACGGATTTCCGTTAGTATTAAAATTAAGGTCTTGATAAAAAATTCCTATAATGGTATTTACTCAAAAGCCGTTTGCTGAAGCGGTGAGGCAGTGCGTTGAGGCAACAAACTGGGATTTATACCAATTTCCTTTATCCTTGCCACAAATTAACTTCTCAAGCTCTCTTTATTAAGGAGACTTGGGGAACTCGTATGTCGCAAAATTGAACAAAACGTTATGACGGCGGTTGTATAAAGACGTTGCTGCTGCCTGTTTTCACGTTCGTAGCATGTACAATATCAACACTAACACAAGTCGAAAAAATTCACCTACGGGGATTGCTCTGTAGAAGTATGGTTTATTGCTTAAACCCCAAGTGTTCACAGCGTCAAAACCCTGACACTGCTACTAAGTGCGAAGCCTGCAATACATCCTTACTCATTAAGGACAGATATCTGCCAATCAGACCTTTATGTAATCTGGACGCACTATATCGTTATTCTGAAATTTTTGAAGTCAAAGATATCAAAGATAACAACAAACTAAAAGTTCTCAAAATTTTGATGAAAAATGATTCTAAAATAGTCGAGCTTTTTGAACAAGAAGCAAAGATTTTGATTCAATTAACGCATCCAGGAATTCCTAAAGCAGAAGAACAATTCTCCTTGTATTTTAAAAACGGTCAAAAAGTGCTCTGCCTGATTATGGAAAAAATTAAGGGGCAGAATTTGCAGCAGTGGTTAGATGAGAATGATCATGAACCAATTTCTCAAGATTTGGCACTTTATTGGCTCAAACAAATTACTGAAATTTTAGCTTACGTGCATCGAAATGGATTTTTGCATCGGGATATTAAGCCTTCTAATATTATACTTAAACCGAATGGTAAACTCGTATTAATTGACTTTGGAACAGCGAGAGAAATTACACAGACAGTTGTTAATGGACACACTGTTACTTTTGTTTATTCATATGGTTATACGGCTCCAGAGCAATTTCAACGCAAAGTTGTTCCGCAATCTGATTTCTTTGCTTTAGGACGTACATTTGTTCATTTACTCACAGGTCAGCATCCAAGTAATTTGGCTTGTAGCTCTGTAACAGGTCATTTGATTTGGCCTAGCCTAGCACCAGACATTTCCCCTATTTTTGCAAATTTTATCGATAAATTGATGGAACCATCATTGGAAAAAAGACCTAAAAACACTCAAGAAATTTTGCGAGAAAGAGAGAAGATTATCTTGCAAATAGCTTGGCGGCGTTTAAAGGAAATTGACCCGATGATACAACTCTTTTCTTTAGAAGAAAGATTAGCTAATTCTAACTCTAAAGAGACTGTTATAGTGAATGTAGAACCTAACTCCAACTTAGTCCTTTCTCCAGAAAAATATTCTCTTCTAGAAAAGAAGTTGATTGAACTTATCGGTCCTATAGCCCCCACTTTGTTACAACAAGTTGGCAAAGACACACTTAACCCCAAGAAACTGGTAGAAAATTTGCGGCTTTACCTGACTCAGCACCAACAAGTAGAGTTTGAAAAGCAGGTCATGTTACTTATGCAAGATACTGCTGAAAAATTTCACACAGATTCTATTAAGAGCAAGGAAAAGAAAAAAATTAGCGAAAGCTTTGTACATCAATGTGAA
Source organism: Brasilonema sp. UFV-L1 (assembly GCF_012912105.1). GTDB lineage: Bacteria > Cyanobacteriota > Cyanobacteriia > Cyanobacteriales > Nostocaceae > Brasilonema. The sequence continues at coordinate 17,778 of NZ_QMEA01000087.1, read as the reverse complement.
TCAGAGCTATCTGATATAGTTGGTCCAGTAGCTACTTTGCTTGTTCAAAAAGCTCTAGTGTCTCATCCAGAAATTTCTCCAGTGCAATTGGTGCAGATTTTAGCAGAAAAAATTCCTGAGCGAGAAAAGGCTCGTCATTTTCAAAAACGTCTAGGTTACATAGTTTCTTAAGTAAATTATTTTTTATGACTAAGAAGCTTCATAGATATTTCTAAACTGGACTTCATTCGATTAAATGCTACTGCTAAAGCACCTATTTCGTCTTGAGACTTTTCTGTAAACTCAGCATCCATGTTTCCGGTGCTGACTTCATGTGCTGTCTTTGCTATTTTTCTAATTCGCTGAAGAACAGCTTTTTTCAGTAATAAATTTATTGTCGAAATGATGATGACAAAAACACAAATGACAACTCCCATTACTAAATAGAAAGAACGCCGAACACTATGAAAAATTTCTTCAGCAGGCACATACAGAACTTGAGCAGCTATAATCTCATTAAGTTTCCAACCAAAACCATGTTCTGAACCATAACTTGCGAGCAAACTTTTAGGAGCGATTTCTGGTGTTGAATGACATTCCAGACATCTCTGTTCTCTTACAGCAAATGGTCGTGCGATATAAAATACTTTTCCTTCAGGAAGGTTACGAAAGTCAGAACGTTGTTTAATTTGAGGATGAGTGCGAAATTCTTTCACAAGCTGAGTTTCAAATTCATCAGCTTTGTCGCGTAAGTTAGTTGGATTAGGGGCAGCATCTTTATAAAAGAAATTTTTATATTCTTCGTTGCTACGAATACTCTCGAAAACTTCTCTGACTGAGTAAGTTGGTATAGCTTGTGGAATAAATGCTGATTCTGTTTCTAATTTAGGCGCTAGTAGGGGATTTATCTGCTTTTGTGTATAGTTTCTGACTGAATTCATCGTTACGAAGAGAACCATTGCTTTAGAGGTTAATTCCTCTTCGGCCCTGTGTTCAAGTACTTTGGAGAGAGCAGTCCCACTCAAGGAAATGCCAAGTATGAAAATCAACACGATAAATATGTTAAACTGATCACGAATTTTGAGATTTCTTAAATCTTTACTTAACCACAACATTGAAATTGCCTCCAAGAAATTCCTAGTTAATTCTTAGGATGCTTGTTTAAAATTATATATTGGTTTTCTTCTTTTTTTATTGATGAGTGTTTATTTTCAAACTAAATTATAAAAAATATCTGTAGAAGAATAGAAGATGATTTTAGAAACAGGGTATTAATGTAAATAAGTAAAAATATTTATTTTAAAAATTCAAACAGTAATGCCTTTGAGGTTATCACGTAAATTATTTATTCTGGTGCTGCTATTTGTAACCAATGGTGGATGCAAACCAGCACCAGCTAATCTTAACGGTCAGTTAGTCATAGGTGTAGTTAGCTACACTGAAGGGCAACAAATACTTGAACGATATACTGAGTTTAATCGCTACTTGGCTAAAACAACGGGGACACGTGTTGAACTAGAGCCTGCTTACAATGAAAATAAGGCTCTTGAGCGCATTCACTCGCAAGCTTGGTCATTGGTGTTTGCTTCTCCAGGTGTAGCAGCAAGTGCGATCGCCGACCACCAATACCGCCCTTTGTTTCTCGTGCAAGGTTTTAATCATTCCCGCTCAATTTTGGTTGTTCGTAACGATAGCCAAATACGAGAGTTGAAACAGCTAGAGGGAAAGACGGTTGCTTTAGGTCAACAAGGTTCAGCAGCAGGATATTATTTCCCTGTTTACAACCTCTATGGCTTAACACTAGCTGAAGTCCTATTCGCACCAACACCCAAAATAGTTCTAGAATTGGTTGCCCAAGGGAAAGCTGCTGCTGGTGCTCTTTCGCTGGCAGAATATAATCTGTACAGCCCAAGCTTAAGCAATACACAGTTTCGCGTACTTTACATTGACCCTCACAATGTTCCAGCGGATGTGGTTTTGATTGCACCCAATATAGAGCCAAATCGCCAAGAGGAAATCCGCAAAATTATGAGTGCAGCTCCATTAAGTGTAGTTCGAGAAATAGGCTATGTTCCCAATGTGCCAGTCCCAGATTACGATTACATGATTTCTGTGGTGCGTCGGGTAAAGTCAATTGATTCTAATGTTCGCCAAAAGCCTGCTCGCTTGTTTTGAGCAACAGCAGATTTCATTCAACTGAGATCTTGCACCATTCTTAACAAACGTAGGGTGGGCACTGCCTACCAACATTAAAATGAGAGTTTGCGGTTTCGATGGGCAGTGCCCACCCTACAAAAATCGCGTTCTTGATAGTGGTGCAAGATGTGAATTCAACAAAATGCTCAAAGAGTTGCAATTGTACGGTGTTGCTGAATCCATGTATGAAAAAGATGTCGTGTGATTCCAAACCCTTGTCTTGACGTACCATGGTTCGTCAAGACACTTGGATTCATACTTCAAATCAGCAACGCCCAATTGTACTGTTGGGTGAAGTTGAGCGTAACTGTGAATGTCTTAGCCGTGGAAGCGTCAAAAATCAGCGATTAACCTTGCTTTCCTCAGAAAGAATTCCAGCACAGTCTCTTCTTTGGAAATAATATCGGCTGTGCCTTCCATCCCCAATTGCACAGAACACTGTTTTTTGCCTTGATATAAAGAAAGGTTTTCTGGCTCAATTGTGACTTCATAGAAAGCACCCCCCACAGCTGCTTTTTGGCTTGTCGGTGTTGTGGGAGCAACTGCAGTTGCACCATTGGCTTGAGGAACGAAAGCATCTGGAGAAATTGTTTTGACCTTACCTTTAAGAGTGCCGTAATCTGGATAAGGACAGGAAGAAACCCGCACGAGGACATTTTGTCCTTCTTTTAACTTGCTTTTCTCCTGAGATGGGACAGATGCTTTGACTAGCAAGGGAGCATCACTGGGAACAATTTGAGCAATTTCTTCTCCTGGGCGCACAGTTTGACCAGAGTTTCGTAGGTTAAGTTTGGAAATTATACCATCTGCTGTGGCAATAATGACGGTTTGGCTCTTGTCGATTTCTACTTGTTGGAGTTCCCTGACGTCGCGCTCTAGCTGTTTTTGGATTTCAATTTGTTTTTGAATAAGAGTTTTACGTTCTTTGTCTAAAGTCGCTAAGCTGGCAAGTCCTGTGGCTTTTTCTTGGGCAATGCGTTGTTGTGCGATCGCCACTTCTGCACCACTCGGATTCAGGATAGCTATGGCGCGTCGCCTTCTAGCAACCGCTGCCGAGACTGCTTGTTGTAGCCGTTCAATTGTTTGTTTTTGCGCCTCAATTGCTGCTTTTTGCCCTTGCACAGCTTGTTCTTGCTGGCTAACAGCCAGTTGTGCTTCCTCGAATTGATCCATAGAAAGCGCTCCTTGTCTAGCAACCTTTTGATATCGGTTTCGCTTTGACTGAGCTGCTGTAAAGGTAGCAACTGTTGCTCCTAAGTGAGCTTGATTTGACTTTAATTCTGCAGCCGCTTTTTGCAATTCCTCCTGGGCTATCTTGACGTTCGCCTCGGCTTCTTCGACATCAGCACTGGTGGTAATTTTTTTATCTTCATATTCACGACTGCGACCGCTTAATTCAGCTTCGGCTGAGGCGACAACGCGGTTTATGCGATCGGTTTCGGCTGTTATTTGGTTATTAAGAGCACTTATCTGAGCGTTAATTTCAACCAGTTGTAACCGGGACTGTTGGATGCTACTTTGCAATTGGCTCTGTTTGGTTTGAAGGCGACTGGCGTCGAGAGTCGCAATGACATCTCCTTTTTTGACAACTTGATTCTCTTTAACCCAGACACGCATAACAGGACCTTCCGTTGCAGCTTGAACAATCCGCAACTCACCAGCAGGACGGAGATTCGCTTGTGCTTTAACGGTGACTTTGTATTTTGTCACAGAGGCAAGACCAAAAGCAAGAGCTACAGCACTGAGCATCACCATTCCGCCGACGGTAGTCCAACGACTGATTGGCGGTAGAAAATCGTTTTCTTGAATTGGAGGCAGAAAGTCAGAGTTCGAGTGACTAACCATGATAGTTTCATTTACTGATTGCGGGTGATTTGCCGTTAGATTCAGATTTGGGGGAAGATTTCACCAGCAAACCATTCGTTGATAAAACAAAGTCGTCTAAGAAGTCTAAATGCTCACCAGGAACAAGCCGTAGTTCCTGTGGAGTGCCTTGGATTTTCAAGCGCCCTTCCTCAAGTAGTACAATCCAATCGGCTCGCCCGATGACTTTCGGGCGATGGCTAATCATAATTGTGGTTTTCCCTTGTCGGTAGTACAGCAATTTATCTAGCACTTGAGCTTCACTCACCGGGTCGAGAGCGCCAGTAGATTCATCTAAAATCAGTACAGGCGGTTCAGTTACTATTGCCCTGGCGATCGCTAATCTCTGCCGTTGTCCACCAGAAAGATTCGCGCCAAATTCTCCTAAAACAGTTTGATATTTGTCGGGCAGTTTACTAATAAACTCGTCTGCACCAGCTATCTGACAAGCCCTGACAATTTGTTCAAAACTGATATTCGGATAACTGAAGTGGAAATTGTCAATAATTGAGCGACTCCAGAAGTGGGGTTCTTGAGGTACCAGAACGACCTGCTGTCGTAAGCATTCTAGGGAAAGGTCTTGCTGATTATAGATGCCGTAGCGAATATTACCAGATTGCAGGGAATATAAACCAGCAATCAGTTTGGCGAGAGTACTTTTGCCACAGCCAGATTTACCAATCAGGGCAATGACTTGACCGCCAGAGATAGTCAGGGAAAAATCTTGCAGGAGGTCAACTCTACCTGCGTGGTGGAAGTTTAGGCTTGTACAGATAATATCCGCATTGCCCGTAATTTCTGCTATGGGCTTTTTGAAGTCGTTTTCGTCTTCCGGGGTAGCGTCAATCACTTCCGTCAGGCGTTGGATGACAATCTGGGCGGTGATAAACTCATCAACTAACCCGATAACTGAACCCAAAAAGCCGAGAAAGTTACCACTCAAGCCGCTATATGCCATTAGCTGACCGATAGTTAAGGTACGATTAATCACCAAGTAGCTACCTAACCACAGTAAGGCAATACTAGTGAAACTGGAAAGAATACTGGTGATTGTGCCGCTGTAAAGCCCCAGCTTCATCGTACTCCAGCCCAGGTTGGCAAGACGACCAAAATTGGTTTGATACTCTTGCCAAGCTTGCCCAGTAGCAGAGGTCGTTTTGAGGATTTGAACACCGCGAAAAGTTTCCACGAGAAAGCCTTGGTTTTCCGTACCTAAGACAATCTGGTTGCGAGTTTTCTGGCGCAAGGCTGGGAGAAAAAGCAGGTTAACTCCCGTGACGACAACAAAGGCGGCGAGGGAAGCCACAGTCAGTTCCCAACTGTAAAAGAGCATGAAACCCAAGGAAACCACAGCGATGAAAAATTGGCTGGGTAACCCGAGGACAATTTGGGAAACTAGAGTATTGATAGCATTAACATCGGCAATCCGGCTAACAACTTCCCCACTGCGCCGTCCTTCAAAATATGAAAGGGGCAAGTGTAAGAGTTTTCGCCCGTATTCCAGAATTAACCCTAATTGCAGCCGCTGACCAAAGTGACCGATGAGGTGAGACTGTACTAAACCTATGGCACTTCTAAATAAGTTCATGGCAATGACCCCAATTGCCACTGTGGTAAGCAGTTGAGTATCTCCTCGCACCAGCACGTCATCGGTGAGGAGTTGCATCATCAACGGGGAGGCGAGGGAGAGAAGTCCAATGGCGATGTTGATGCCAATTGCTTGGGCAAGAATGAAACGATAGGGCCAAACGCGCACCAAATAACGTCCAAAGCCGCCAACTTTATCTTCGGGTTGTTGATAAAAGCTACTGTCGTCTGGTTCTAACAACAGCATCACGCCATTGCCCCAACCTGCCATTAACTCCGAGCGCGTGAGATAGCGAATGCCCACGCCTGGGTCAGCAAGTGCATATTTTTTCCCTTTTTGCCCGTATAAAACGACCCAGTGATAGCCTTTCCAGTGTATGATTGCTGGCAGGGAAATTTTGTGTAAAGAGTCAAGCAGTTGCGGGGAAGCTTTGACTTGACGGGCATTGAATCCCAGGGCTTCTGCTCCTCGCCTCAAGCCCAGTAAGGAGGTTCCTCGTGATCCGGTGCCGACTGCTTCCCGCACGCGACTGATGGCAAAGGTGCGTCCGTAGTGTTTGGCAACAGTGGCAATGCAGGCAGCACCACAGTCTTCTTCACTGTGTTGTAAAACTATTTGGTATTTCATCTTCAAGACTTACGCAGGGGAAAAAGTGCGATCACGAAGGTAATAGGCTTGAGATTGCACAAATTTTGTTAGTCAACTCAACTAAAGTTTGCTTTCGTAATAAAAGGGCAGTCCTTTTCCAAAAGAATTTTTTTTTGGAAAAGAAGTGCCCATACTCAAAACTTACTTTGTTAAGTTGATTAGGCAGTAGACATTAAGCTTTTGGGAGCATAATGCAACCCTGTAACATCAAGCTTGGAAAACATCATAAACCAGTGTATAGTTAGCACCGTTTTGTGTGAAAGAGGCTTTGAAGTCTGTTCCTCTTCGGCTAGCAGGAATCGTATGGTCACCCAGCCATTCGTCGTTATTTGGCCATGCATCATCTTCAAAAAATGTCAGCAGATCAGAGGAACCAGAGATATCGAATGTCTTATCTATACGGTGATCACCCACTCCCACGGTTTTAGACCATATCTTGTTACCGTCTACTGTCAGGTAGGCTTCATCTCGAGGCCATTCTTGAGTGTCTGAGACTGAAAGATATTTGAGGTTAACTTTAGTTACACCACCACTGATAATAGATCCTTCTGAAGAAGTTAATTCAGTGAACAGTTGTTCATGCTGATTGTCTTTCATCTTTTTTCCCCTAATTAAGTGTGAATGGTTGTGTGTCGTTCCTTGAGGAACTGTCGTTTTGGAAAGCAAGCGCAAAACTTGTTGTTTTGATCTGCTACCTACTTCGGGCGTGAATTACGTCTGTGTTTTATGCAAAGCATTAGTTCTTGTAATATTTATTCACCAAACTCATGGCAAAGATGCGTCCTGAGTGTTTGGCAATAGTTACAAGACTTGCCGCATTTAGCTTCATGTGCTGCATCAGGAGGTGTAGTCAACTCTTATGTCGCCAGTGACAAATACACCGTCTTTATCATCTCTAAAGTCGATTACGTATCTGCCTCCCCGTATGTCAGTCCATGTAGTGGTATCTTTACCAACACTGGCTATCTTTCCATTTGAATTATTAGTATCTACATTTCTAATAATTGCACCGAAGGATGAGTTACTTGATGCCGACTTGGTGTTGGAAGTGAGTTTGATTGTTCCACCGGGTTGCACATAGAACTCTCGTGTCTTTTCATATGAATCAAAGTTAACATTCTCACTGAAACTACCACCTCCTTCAACAACAGCCGCTTCTGCCGCAGTTAATTCCATAAACAATTGTTCATGCTGATTGTCTTTCATCTTTTTTCTCCTAGTTAAGTGTGATTGTTCTGTGTCGTTCCTTGAGGAACTGTAGTTTTGGAAAGCAAACGCAAAACTTGTTGTTTTGATCTGCTACCTACTTCGGGCGTGAGTTATGCCTGTGTTTTATGCAAACCATTAGTTCTTGTAACTTTTCTTCACAAAACGAATGGCAAAGGTGCGTTTTTCGTGTTTGGCAACAGTGGCAAGGCTGGCTGCACCCCAGTCTTCTTCACTGTGCTGTACACTCTGGTAGTTCATAATCAGGAGGAATGGTAGCTACTCTAAAGTGTGAATTGTTCTATGTCGTCGTCAGGTTTTCCAACTGGGAAAGATGCTTAGGTTTCCCTCTTTTTCCTTCCCACACCTCTAGAATGCCTTCTCTACAAAGACTTGACGGCGCATCGTTAGCGCATCCTTGGCTCAGTTTTTGGTTCACTGCCTTTGCCCGTGTGTCAAAATATATGTATGGATAAAATGCGGTTAAAAAACAAAAGCATCTCAATCCAAAATGCTGCAACTGTTGTTTGTAGCTTGGTATATTACCGTACGCACTGAGATGCACCCCTCGAGGACGACTATGGCAAGTTCACTCCGCGCCTCGCCCCAAGGGCTAAAAACAGTTGACCAGGCGAGAATCCGTAAGGGTTGGGATAGGCAATCTGCTGCTTGGGCTAATGCAGCTAAGGCTTCAGTCGCAACTTTGAAAAGGTTTTGGCAAAAAAAGTATATTCAAGCACAGTTTTTTCTCGATATTTGTGCAGCGGTTGGAGTAGACTGGCAAGAAATTGTTGATAGTTTTGCGAATGAAGATTGGGACGAAGCGCCAGATGTACCAGTTTTCTATGGACGTACGGAAGAACTAGCGACGCTACAGCAATGGATTGTGCAAGACCGCTGCCGTGTGGTAGCACTACTAGGTATGGGGGGAATTGGCAAAACTGCTTTGGCGGTACGTTGTGTAGAACAAATTAAGGGTGAGTTTGAGTATTTTGTTTGGCGATCGCTGACGACAAGCCATTGGGCGTCTACCCTTCGTCATCCTCCATCGGCTAGCGATTTACTAGCAAGTTTGCTTTTTTTCTTCCATCAGGAGCAGGATAATCAGGCAACATTATCAAAATTAGTTGATTATTTACGTCAACACCGTTGTTTAGTTGTGTTGGATGATCTAGATGCAATTTTAGACAGTGCTGGTGAAGAATATGAAGGTTATAGAGAAATCATTAAACGACTTGGAGAAGAACGTGATTTGCCAAGTTGTTTAATACTAACTAGTCAACAGAAACCGAAAGAAATTGTTTTGTTAGAAGGTAAAAAGCTTCCTGTGCGCTCGTTTCTACTAAGTGGTTTGGGAGAAGCCGCTCATGAAATTCTCAATGAAGCAGAGTTGACGTATAAACCACAACAAGGGCTAGAACTGATTCAAATGTACCGAGGAAATCCCTTGGCGTTGAAAATCGTTTCTCAAACTATCAAAGACTTGTTTGGAGGTAGCGTAGTCGAATTTTTAAGATACAACACAATAGTACTTGGTGATATATTTAGAGACATTTTAGATCTACAGTTTCAACGACTGTCAGAGCTAGAAAAAAAAGTTATGCACGCATTAGTTATTTATCAACAGCCGATTGCCTTACAGCAATTAAAAGAAAAGATATCATCAACTGTATCAACATCAGAAATAATTGAAGCTTTAGACTCTTTGAGTAGGCGATCGCTTATTGAAATCAGTAAAGAACAAAGTAATGTGGTTTACACACTACAACCTGTTGTTATGAAGTACGTTAGAAGAGTTTATTCACAAGCTTTGTGAGTTAACTCATGCCAACAAAAACTCCAACTGACATGAGCACAGTTGGAGTCAACGAGGAAAATATTCAATTAGCGTTTATAGTGAAGAGCACAGCCACCACCTGACTTTTTCCGTTAACTCTGGAAAGGTCGAAAATAGTAAGGCTTTTAAGCTGAAGAAGATTCTCAATAGTTTAAAATTAATCACAAGAAATGAGGAGACAATAGGTATTTGGGATAGCAATTAGATAAGCGATAGCTAGCCCCTAAGGGGGCGCTGCGCAAACGCTGCTGCGCTTTGCGCAGATCGCATCCTCTAAAAAGATAACGGGAAAAGTCAAGTAGCGAAAGCGTAACAAATGTTCTTACCGAAGCTATCATCAGTAGTGTGAATTTGAGTGAAGTCGTAGCAAGACTTGCTGATAGTAGAGTAAGCAGCCTCATATAGAATTGGTATGAGCAGTTTAAGTCTTTACTGTTGTTCCATTCTTTTGCAGTGCGTCAAGGTATGGCTGTCTTACTCTCTTATTTTAAAGGATTGATTATTTCTAGCTTATTAAATACGGTTAAACCATCTTGCATATCTTCAGAAAAAAGAATACTAGTATCTCCATATAAAGCACTAGCTACAATCAAACTATCCCAAAACGAAAAATGATATTGAGTTCGCAATTGTGATGCTGTTAAGAGAATTTCTTGATTTATCTCTATAACTCGATACTTTCGTAAGAATTCAGGACTCAGGAGTCGTGACGTCAGAATTTATAAGGAGTCTATTATGATTAGTATATTCATTCCATCAAATTTCTTCTTGATTCTTTAGGTATTCTGAATCCTGTTAGCGTAGCGGGGCGCAGCCCATTCTGGCTCCTGAATTCTTACATACTTTCTATAAAAAGATTTAATCAAGTTTTCTATTTGCTGCTCATTAAGTATTGATTTTTTGAGCAGATTAACGCAAACCTCACTAATGACTTGAGTACTTGTTACTATCACTTCCTCTTTGCTTGATATCAAATATCGAGCTTTCTCATGTCTTTTGTCTGTTTGAGTGCTAGTTATTAAAGCATACAGCCATATATTTGAATCCAGAAAACAGAGAGACGGTGAAGGTTCACTCATAAATCTCATTTCGTTTTAATGGCTGAAATTCCTCAACTTGTATGGGATTCTTTAACAGTTTATCAATCAAGTCTTCTACGGGAGCATTTTCTTCTGGTTTCAGCAGAATAACTTTAATACTTTTTTGTGTGACGAATTGTGATTTGTATTGCTCGGGTATTTCGATAAAGCCATTTTGGATATTAGCTTGAAATTCTACAGCAAACATAGCTAGTCTCTGAGAAGAACTCATCTTGTCTTAATTATAGAACTCGCTTCCTCCTGAAATGAAATAGAAAAAAGGTAGAGCAGTTGCATACTCTACCTTTGTTTTCTCAAAAGAATAAAGAAATATTAAATATTCTTTCTATTCAACTCCAGGGGTTAACAATTCCCGGCGCTGTTCGGCTCTCACCGTCACATTTCCAGTCTCATCAACATCAACGATGGCTGTATCACCATCCTTAATACGACCAGACAGAATTTCTTCGGCAAGGCTGTCTTCCAACAAGCGCATAATAGCCCGACGTAATGGTCTTGCGCCGTAGCTGGGACTGTAACCTTCTTCGATTAGACGGTCTTTGAATCTGTCGGTCACTTCCAGTGTGATGCCTTTTTCTGTCAGGCGACCAAACACTTCCTTGAGCATGATAGCGGCGATGTGAGAGACCTCTTCTTTGCTCAGTTGACGGAAGACGATGATTTCATCGAGTCGGTTGAGGAACTCAGGACGGAAGTACTGCTTGAGTTCTTCGTTAACCAAGGATTTAATCCGGTTGTATTGCGCCTCTGTTTGATCTTCAGCGACATCAAAGCCGAAGCCGCTTCCACTCTTCTCAATCACCTTGGAACCGATGTTCGAGGTCAAAATCAGCAAGGTGTTTTTGAAGTCTACGGTGCGACCTTTGGCATCGGTTAAGCGACCGTCTTCTAAAATTTGCAGTAGCATATTAAAGACGTCGGGGTGTGCTTTTTCGATTTCGTCGAAGAGCACGACGGTGTAAGGACGACGGCGCACGGCTTCGGTCAATTGACCGCCTTCGTTATATCCGACATAACCAGGAGGCGAACCAATCAGCTTGCTGACTGTATGACGCTCCATGTATTCTGACATATCTAGGCGAATCATCGCTTCTTCAGAACCAAAGAAGTAAGAAGCCAAAGCTTTTGCTAATTCGGTTTTACCTACACCTGTAGGACCAGAGAAGATGAAGCTAGCGATGGGTCGATTAGGATTTTTCAAACCGACACGAGCGCGACGAATTGCCCGTGAAACTGCCTTCACAGCATCTTCTTGTCCGATGAGGCGCTGATGGAGGGTGTCTTCCATGTGTAGCAGCTTCTCGGATTCAGATTCGGTGAGTTTGTTCACAGGAACTCCAGTCCAGGAAGCGACAATGTGAGCAATGTCTTCTTCCGTAACGACAGGTTCGTCACCTTCAGTGCGAGTAGAATTTGTCTTGCTTTGAGCAATGGCGCGAATTTCGGCTTTGATTTCCATCTCGCGATCACGCAACTCCCCAGCTCTATCAAAGTCTTGAGCGCGGACTGCATCATCTTTTTCTTTCAAAATCTGACGCAGTTCTTTGTCCAACTCTTTTGCTGCGGGGGGCAATTGCGAGTTAATCAAGCGAACCCGACTTCCGGCTTCGTCAATCAAGTCAATTGCTTTATCTGGGAGGTAACGGTCACTGATATATCTATCAGATAACTTCGCCGCTGCGACTAAAGCTTCATCGGAGATTTTCAGCTTGTGGTGCTGTTCGTAGCGATCGCGCAGTCCATAAAGAATCTCAATAGTCTCGTCTACTGACGGTTCACCCACCATCACTGGCTGGAAGCGACGCTCTAAAGCTGCATCCCGCTCGATGTGCTTGCGGTATTCATCTAGAGTTGTGGCTCCGATGCACTGCAATTCACCCCGCGCCAGAGCTGGTTTGAGGATATTTGCTGCATCGATTGCGCCTTCTGCCGCACCTGCACCAATTAAGGTGTGTACCTCATCAATCACGAGAACGACATTGCCCGCCTGACGGATTTCATCCATTATTTTCTTCAGGCGTTCTTCAAATTCACCCCGGTACTTGGTTCCGGCGACAAGTAAACCGATATCCAGAGTCACCACACGCTTGTCTTCCAAGATGTCGGGGACATCTTTATTAGCAATGCGTTGTGCTAAACCTTCGGCGATCGCGGTTTTACCTACCCCTGGTTCCCCAATCAGCACGGGATTATTTTTTGTCCGGCGACCCAAAATCTGAATCACCCTTTCAATTTCTTTAGCGCGTCCCACCACCGGATCAAGCTTGCCATCTGCCGCCATTTGCGTCAGATTCGAGCCAAACTCATCCAATGTTGGGGTTTTATTCCCGCGTGGTTGACCACCTGCGCTCACCTCAGCTGTTTCTCCCAGCATTCGGATCACTTGGGTTCTGACCTTAGACAGGTCCACGCCTAGGTTTTCTAGCACTCTAGCTGCGACACCTTCCCCTTCTCGGATCAAGCCCAACAGCAGATGCTCGGTGCCAATGTAGTTATGCCCTAATTGGCGCGCTTCTTCCAAGGATAGTTCCAGAACCCGCTTTGCCCGTGGCGTAAACGGAATTTCCACAGCGACAAAGCCGGAGCCTCGACCTATGATTTTTTCTACTTCAATCCGAGCGTCTTTGAGATTGACGCCCATAGATTTTAGTACCTTAGCCGCCACTCCGGTACCTTCTCCAATCAGACCCAAGAGGATCTGTTCAGTACCCACGAAATTATGCCCAAGACGGCGAGCTTCTTCCTGGGCTAACATAATGACCTTTATGGCTTTTTCTGTGAAGCGTTCAAACATATGGCATTCATCCCATCACCTGCGTCGTGCCGGTACGCTGATTTTAGCACAGGCTAACATTTCGGATGCTTGTATAAACAAACTGACATCCGACACAACTTAACCCAGCTTGATTGGGCGATTGCTAATTTTTTATAACTTTTATTTAGTTTTCTTTACTTTTGTACAGTCAGTGTGCTGAGGAGGGTAACTTTTTTTACCTTTGTAGGCTTGACCACGACAATTGGTGGCTAGATTGATAAAGTTTTATATTCAATCCCAAATAATACCAAATACCAGAATCAGGTATTCTTGTCAATCAGTTCTTAAACAGTATGAGAATTTTTTATAGATAAATTGAAAAATTACGACAAAAAAAATCATAAAAACTAATAATTACCGTAGGTCCTTGGCTGCGCGCCCCTAGACGCACCTCCGCGCCTCCTGACTTGGTGACTTCTTCTTCTTAGCGATTCATAACCGAGACGCCTTTGTTAAGCGCTCGTTAATGATTTGACTCCAGTCATCTAAAGTTTTTTGAAAATGCGGCTGTTGCAAGTCTGGTAGCCAAAGTATCAGAGCGTCTTCATCGTTATCCTTGTAGTAGCGCCGCCGCCGCCCAGCTATTTGAAAGCCAAATTTTTGATACAAAGAAATTGCTGCTTCGTTAGAGGCTCGCACTTCGAGAGTTGCTCGCTCCAAACCACGCTTGCAAGCAGTTTTCAGGACAGAATACAACAAAGCTTGTCCAAAGCCTTGACGGTGATATTGGGGATGAACTGCCAGGATTGTGATGTGAGCTTCATCTAAAATTGACCAAAAGCAACTCATCCCGAGTAGTTTGACAACAGAGGTAAGGGAGAACAGACCGAGTAAATCACTGTTAGGGCTATCTAATTCTCGTTGGTAGGCGTCTAGAGTCCATAAACCACCGAAGCAGATTTTGTCTAGTTCTTGTACTGCAGTCAAATCTGCTGGAGTTAAGTGTTTAATTTCTAATTCTAATTTGCTCATACTTGTTCGTAATGGTACGAGCCATTTGTAAACTGGGAAACGGAGGAATGACTCACGCCTGTAATTTAGACAAGGACAACTCTTACTCATTATGGTATCGACACACCCTGCTGGGGTTCAACATTCTGGTAGTCAGTATTTACCACAAGCAAGTACTTCAAACACAAGTCTGTCACCAAATCAAGAACTTCTGCCGCTAACAGCCAGAGTTAACAGCGATGATCATCTAGAAATAGGTGGCTGTGATGTGACAACCTTAGTTCAGCAATTTGGTTCACCGTTATATATTTTAGATGAACAAACCCTGCGAATAGCTTGCCAACAGTATCAAGACAGTTTCAAGCGTTATTACAAAGGTGAATTTCAGGTACTCTATGCTTCTAAAGCGTGGAGTTGTCTGTCAATTTGCGCGATCGCACAGAACGTTGGTTTAGGAATTGATGTCGCATCGGGAGGCGAACTTTACACTGCCCTAGAAGCGGGTGTGAGTCCTGATAAAATTTACTTTCACGGTAACAATAAATCTCGTGAAGAACTGCGTTATGCCATTGAGTCTGGCATCACCATTATGGCGGACAACTGGCATGATTTGCTGCAAAGCGTGGAGTTAGCAGAAGCACAACACCCGGTCCGTATGATGTTGCGTATGACACCGGGTATTGATTGTCATACTCATGAATACATTCGTACAGGGCACTTAGATAGTAAGTTTGGTTTTGATCCAGGAGATTTAGATGAGGTGTTTACTTTTGTCAGTAAACAACAAGCCCTGAATTGCGTGGGGGTACATGCCCACATCGGTTCCCAAATTTTTGAGCGCCAACCACATCGAGATTTGGCGGCGCTGATGGTGCAGTGGTTAACTCAAGCGACTAGCTACGGTTTAAATCTTACCCATTTAAATGTCGGTGGTGGTTTAGGAGTTAAATATGTAGAATCAGATGATCCCCCAAGTATTGAAGAATGGGTAAAACCAATTTGTGAAGTGATTCAAGAAGCTTGTGCAACAGAAAACTTGCCGTTGCCAAAATTACTTTGTGAACCAGGGCGATCGCTCATTGCTCCAGCCTGTGTGACAGCTTACACCATTGGCTCATCCAAAATGGTTCCAGAAATACGTACCTATGTCGCAGTCGATGGGGGAATGTCTGATAATCCACGCCCAATTACATACCAGTCTGTATATCGTGCAGTAGTTGCTAACCGAATGTCTGCTCCGCTGACAGAAAGTGTAACAATCGCTGGCAAACATTGTGAATCTGGCGATATTGTAATAAAAGATGCCCAAGTGCCAAAAACTAAACCTGGAGATGTTCTCGTCGTCATGACCACTGGTGCTTATAATTACAGTATGGCATCTAACTACAACCGCTTGCCCCGACCGGCAGCTGTTATAGTAGCGAATGGCGAAGCAAATTTGATTTTGCGACGCGAAACTTATCAGGACTTAATTCGACAGGACTGCCTACCGCAAAGACTTAAAAGTTAGTCATCAGTCATTAGGAGCCACTACGTTGCGGAGGGTAGCAGCAGTGTCCCTTGGATATCTCCTACGCCCTAAGCCCTTTGGGTATGTCAAGAGCGAACGCCTTTGCTAAACGCTATTGCGTATTGTAGGCACAAGCATAGCCATACCCGTCCCTAATTCGGGAGGATCTACAAATGGCGGTTCAGCCGTGACGTAGGCACAGGGCTTCGTGTAGACTTCTGTGTGGGCACATCTGTTGAGTAGAGTAGCAAGTGACATTCATTGGCGAATCACTGATGAGTAGTGACTGATAGCTGTTAACTGTTGACTTACTTTATTAAAGGCAAAAGGTGAAATCCAGATGTCATGGAAGATTGGTGGACGCAATGGCTGACGAACTTAGAAAGGTCACAGTCTTTGCTAATTGAGACTCTGGATATCGTGTTAGTACTGGCGCTGACGTACATGATACTTGTTATTATTAGTGAGCGCCGGACACTGTGGATGGTGCGAGGATTTATTATTCTGATGCTGGCATCAGCAGTCAGTAGCAGGTTGCATCTACAACTGCTGAGTTTTGTCCTGGAAAAGTTGGTCATTGGCTGTGCTGTAGCAATGGCAGTTGCTCTTCAGTCAGAGTTTCGCCGATTTTTGGAACAATTAGGACGTGGCGAATTTCGACAGTTATTTCAACCGTCCGGTCTGGCGGTTCCCAAATCTGATAGTGTAATTGATGAAATTGTTGATGCTGTTAGAGAACTTTCAAAAAACCGAATTGGAGCTTTGCTAATTTTGGAAACCACTGGTCCTATTGATGAGCGGGATTTTTCTGTGCCAGGAGTAAAGCTGAATGCCGAAGTATCAAAGGAACTTATACAAACAATTTTTCAGCCGAAAACTTTATTACATGATGGAGCGACGTTAATTCGTGGCTCACGGATTGTGGCATCAGGTATAATCTTACCGCTATCGGGACGCACAGCTTCACGCCAGTTGGGGACACGCCACCGGGCGGCGATGGGAATTACAGAGCGGGTCGAAAATTGCATTTGTGTTGTTGTATCAGAAGAAACGGGTTCTATTTCCTTAGCCGAACGAGGAACCTTAAACAGACCGCTAACCATCACGAAGCTGAAAGAGTCTCTTGAGGATCGCTTTTCCCCAACTGTAGATCGGGAAGCTGTCGCTCCTGGTTTATTAAGTTTGGGTCGTCAAGTTCGTAGTAAGGCACTAGTACTCATTTCACGTTTACTCGGATTACCATCGACAGCTTCGCGACGAGATAAAAAATGACAGCACAACAGACTGAACTGCAGGATTTGCCTTTGGATTTAAAACCAGAACTATTGCCTAAGCACGTTGCGGTCATTATGGATGGCAATGGTCGATGGGCTAAGCGTCAAGGTCTACCCCGAATTATGGGTCATAAAGCGGGTGTAGATGCGCTCAAAAATTTACTACGTTGTTGTGATGATTGGGGAATTGAGGCGCTGACAGCTTATGCTTTTTCGACTGAAAACTGGGGAAGACCCCACGAAGAAGTGGATTTTTTGATGACTTTATTTCAGCGAGTTTTGCGCCAAGAACTGCGGGAAATGATGGAGGAGAATGTTCAAATGAAATTTGTGGGAAATTTGAGCGCTTTACCTCGTCCTCTTCAAGCAGAAATTTCTCATTCAATGGAACAAACAAGAAATAATCGCGGTATTAAATTCACAGTCGCAACTAATTACGGAGGTAGACAGGAGATTTTACAGGCTTGCCGTACAATCGCTCATAAAGCACAGCAAGGTTTACTTCAACCAGATGAAATTGATGAGGCAACATTTGAGCGTCACCTCTACACGCAGGGCATTTGTGACCCAGATTTATTAATCCGTACAAGTGGAGAAATGCGGGTCTCAAATTTCCTTCTCTGGCAAATAGCTTATGCAGAAATTTATATTACTGAAGCTTTATGGCCTGATTTTAACCGTAATGAATTTCATCGCGCTTTAGCTGCCTATCAACAACGAAATCGTAGATTTGGGAAAGTCTGAAGAAGGCAGAGGAGACAAGCAGGAGTAGGAGAGGTAGGGGGCTAGGGGTCCCCTCTGGAGTTGGGGG